>NZ_CP032487.1:2032688-2710250 GCF_004124235.1 Yersinia hibernica | reverse complement strand
TGTAATAGCTTTCCGGGTGTTCTTGCGGCAGCCCAACATATTCGTCCATGTTGAAAGTAACGACGTTTTTGAAGCTCACTTCCCCGGCTTTATACAGTGTAACCAAGTGCTTGTACGCTTCCATCGGCGTACCACCTGTTGGCAGCCCCAGAACAAATGGGCGGTCAGCGGTCGGTTTAAATGCATTGATACGGTTAACGATATAACGTGCGGCCCATTTACCAACTTCTGTGGTGTTTTTCAGTGGGATAAGTCTCATCTTGCACCTCTTTGATTGCTAATAGTGGCTATACTCTACGCGGATTGAATCATTCAGATAAGCGTAACTCAGATTTTGACTCATGCGTTGGTACGATGCTTTGTTCATTTTTCGGATGATAAAATAAGTTTTATATCATAGCTAGTGTATTGGTGCTTTTTCACTGGTTTTTGGTGACATTTATCACAGAATAGGGGGTTTTAATTTGCGTTACGAAATAAATTTTTTACACTCCGCAATGAGTAATACGTGCCATGAATAAATAGAAAGTGTGCCATGCGTTTTTCAAAAAGGTAGTGAGTCAAATAAATAAACTACTTAAAGGGTCCGATATCGGACGAATAGGGGGAAAGGTGAATATTCTTAGTTACTTGCAAAAAGTGGGTCGGGCTCTGATGGTCCCAGTGGCCACACTGCCTGCAGCCGCGATACTGATGGGTGTGGGCTACTGGATAGACCCGGTCAGCTGGGGGGGTGATAATGCGCTCGCGGCATTGTTTATCAAGTCCGGTGCCGCCATCATCGATAATATGTCCGTGCTGTTTGCCATTGGTGTGGCTTATGGTATGTCAAAAGACAAAGACGGTGCTGCTGCACTGACCGGCTTTGTTGGCTTCTTGGTATTAACGACATTGTGTTCGCCGGCCGCGGTTTCGATGATTCAAAAGATCCCGGTTGACCAAGTTCCTGCTGCTTTCGGCAAAATTAACAACCAGTTTGTCGGTATCCTGGTGGGGATTATCTCTGCTGAGCTGTACAACCGCTTCAGCGGCGTTGAATTGCCAAAAGCGCTTTCCTTCTTCAGCGGTCGTCGTCTGGTGCCGATCCTGACGTCTTTCCTGATGATCGTAGTTGCCTTCATCTTGATGTACGTTTGGCCATTGATTTATAACGCATTGGTTACTTTCGGCGAATACATTAAAGATATGGGTTCTGTGGGGGCGGGTATCTATGCCTTCTTCAACCGCCTGCTGATTCCTGTTGGTCTGCACCACGCCCTCAACTCGGTGTTCTGGTTTGACGTTGCTGGTATTAACGATATTCCTAACTTCCTCGGTGGCCAGCAGTCTATCGATAGCGGCAAAGCGGTGGTGGGTATCACTGGCCGTTATCAGGCAGGTTTCTTCCCTATTATGATGTTCGGTTTACCCGGTGCGGCACTGGCGATTTATCACTGCGCCCGCCCGGAAAATAGAGCGAAAGTGGCGGGTATCATGTTGGCGGGGGCATTTGCAGCCTTCTTCACCGGTATCACTGAACCCCTTGAGTTCTCCTTCATGTTCGTTGCACCGGTGCTGTATTTCATCCACGCCGTGTTGACTGGGATTTCGGTGTTCATTGCCGCCAGCATGCATTGGATTGCCGGTTTTGGTTTCAGTGCCGGCCTGGTGGATATGGTGCTGTCTTCCCGCAACCCGCTGGCGACGCATTGGTACATGCTTATCCCGCAAGGTTTGGTGTTCTTTGTTATTTACTATTTGGTATTCCGTTTCACTATCAAGAAATTCAATTTACTGACTCCAGGGCGTGAACTGGCCGTTGAGGGCAGTGAAGAAGATGGTTATGACGTGAATGTTGATAAAACGCCAGAAGTGAACGAAAGCGAAATTAATGGGTTGGCCCGTCGTTATATTGGTGCCATCGGCGGTTCAGATAACTTGACCGGTATTGATGCTTGCATTACGCGCCTGCGTTTGAATGTGAAAGATTCGGCATTGGTCAATGACAGCGCAGCTAAACGCCTGGGCGCTTCAGGTGTTATTCGTCTGAACAAACAAAGTGTGCAAGTTATTGTTGGTACTCGTGCCGAGTTGATTGCTTCAGCCATGCGCACAGTATTGGCGGGTGGGGCAGTTCCTGCGGCGACGAGTTCTGCTCCTGCTGCGGCTAAACCTCAGGCGGTCATTAACACAGCGAAAACAGCTTCTTTGGTCTTGGTTTCCCCTATTACCGGTGATGTTGTGGCTCTGGATCAGGTTCCTGATGAAGCCTTTGCCAGCAAAGCCGTCGGTGAGGGCATCGCTATTCGTCCAACCGATAAAACGGTGGTTTCTCCGGCGAACGGCACTATCGTAAAAATCTTCAATACCGACCATGCCTTCTGCCTGGAAACTGAAACCGGCGCTGAAATTGTGGTTCATATCGGGATTGATACCGTGAAACTTAACGGCCAGGGCTTCACGCGCTTGGTTGAAGAGGGTGCCACTGTGGTGGCGGGTCAACCGGTGCTGGAGCTGGACTTGGCTTATCTCAACGCTAATGCGCGCTCAATGATTAGTCCAGTTGTCGTCAGTAATATTGATGATTATGCCGGTATCACGCTGTTGGCGGGTGACTCTGTTGTTGCCGGTCAAAGCCAACTGTTTGAGATTCAGGGCAAATAACGGGCTTAAGACGTGCGGTTAAAAGGGACTGAGGTTCTGAATAACCAGTTTAAGTTTTAGTCTAAGCAGCGGGAAGAGAGCAATCTCTTCCCGTTTTTTTGTTTTGTTTACTGTAACAAACGGTTGTTTCCGGGCCGGGCTTGTTGGATTATATGCGGTTATATTTGTTGCGTTTGCATTGAGGAATAGAACAATGAGTGAGGCAGAAGCCCGCCCGAGTAATTTTATCCGTCAGATTATTGACGAAGATTTAGCGAGCGGCAAACACACGTCGGTTCATACCCGCTTCCCGCCGGAGCCAAATGGCTACCTGCATATTGGTCATGCGAAGTCTATTTGCCTGAACTTTGGTATTGCACAAGACTACCAAGGGCAATGTAATTTGCGTTTTGACGACACCAACCCGGTGAAAGAAGACGTGGAGTTCGTGGAGTCAATTAAGCACGACGTAGAGTGGCTAGGTTTCACCTGGAGCGGTGATGTACGTTACTCCTCAGACTATTTTGATCAATTGTACCAGTATGCTGTAGAGCTGATTAACAAGGGCCTAGCATATGTGGATGAACTGACCGCCGAGCAGATGCGCGAATATCGCGGCACTCTGACGGCACCGGGTAAAAACAGCCCGTATCGTGACCGTAGTGTGGCAGAGAATCTGGCGCTGTTTGAAAAAATGCGTGCCGGTGGCTTTGCTGAGGGTACCGCTTGCTTGCGTGCTAAAATTGACATGGCGTCACCGTTTATTGTTATGCGCGACCCGGTGCTGTATCGCATCAAGTTTGCCGAACATCATCAGTCTGGTAATAAGTGGTGCATCTACCCGATGTATGACTTTACCCATTGTATTTCTGATGCGATCGAAGGCATTACGCATTCACTCTGTACATTAGAGTTCCAGGATAACCGTCGCTTGTATGATTGGGTTCTGGATAATATCTCCATTGAATGTCATCCGCGTCAGTATGAATTCTCTCGCCTGAATCTCGAATACGCCATTATGTCGAAGCGCAAGCTGAACCTGTTGGTGACTGAAAAGGTTGTCGAGGGCTGGGATGACCCACGTATGCCAACTATCTCCGGCTTACGCCGCCGTGGTTATACCGCCGCATCCATCCGCGAGTTCTGCCGCCGTATTGGTGTGACCAAGCAGGATAATAACGTTGAGATGATGGCGCTGGAGTCTTGCATTCGTGACGATTTGAACGAAAATGCGCCGCGGGCTATGGCTGTTCTCGACCCTATCAAAGTCGTTATTGAAAATCGTGCGGCCGGGGAAGAGTGGCTGACGATGCCAAATCACCCGAACAATCCAGAAATGGGCACCCGTCAAGTCCCATTCGATAGCGAAATTTATATCGATCGCGCTGATTTTCGCGAAGAAGCTAATAAGCAATATAAGCGTTTAGTTTTGGGCAAAGAAGTGCGCCTGCGTAATGCCTATGTTGTCAAAGCTGAACGTGTTGAGAAAGATGCGCAAGGTAATGTCACCACGCTTTATTGCAGCTACGACCCAGAAACCTTGAACAAAGACCCTGCCGACGGCCGTAAAGTGAAAGGTGTTATCCATTGGGTTTCGGTTAAACATGCGCTGCCTGCTGAAATTCGCTTATATGACCGTTTGTTTAATGTACCAAACCCGGCGGCGGCGGAAGACTTCTTGTCAACCATCAACCCTGAGTCTTTGATTATCCGTCAGGGCTTTGTTGAACCTAGCCTGGCTGATGCCGCACCAGAAAAAACCTATCAGTTTGAACGTGAAGGTTATTTCTGTGCAGATAGCCGCTATTCGCGCCCAGAAGCTCTGGTCTTTAACCGCACTGTCGGTCTGCGTGATACGTGGGCTGCTAAAGTCACTAACTGATTTTAGTCCTCAGACTCACCTCAATTGGCGTGGCTAAGTCCACGCCTTTTTTATCTCTGTTATCCGAGTATTGTTCGTTTTACTAAACATGACCTGATGCTGTCTATTTTCCCGCTCGCCATCCTATTCTTTGGTCAATGTCGACTGATTGCATTCCTTTCTCTCCCTTAAGCTGCTCTCCGTAAGTCTTTCTTAAATATTCGCTTTACGAATTAACTAAGAAAAAATCACGATTTTACTCGCATAAATCTTATGTTTTATTGGTTAAGCTGAAACCATTCAAGATGTCAATATGAGACGATTTCGCCTTTAAAATAGCATGTTATGCATTGTTTTTTAAGCTTTTGTGAACTCTGTAATATTTTTTCACAGTTATGTGCTCATTGTCATACTTTGAATAATTAGCTCCATTTTTGATTGATAATTCGCGTCGCGAAAAATAGTCTGTATTCCAGCAGCAATCTTCGCGAGTGTGTATTTCGACAGTGAAGTTTGTTTTTTATGAGTAACTGCTGGTGGAGATTTCTCTCCAGCAAAATTTTACCCACTAGGGTTTTTTTGAGGCTAAACCTGTGAGCTGTGGTGGACACAGGGCGGCACTTTAAATGTGATGTCAAAGAGGAATTTTTTCATATGGTTACGCACGGTGCTAAACGTAAAACGTTAGCGCTCGCAGTCGCGGGTGCATTGTTAGGTACGGGGTTTATGGCGACCCCAGAGGCTAAGGCTGAAGGCTTTGTTGATGATTCAACCCTGACGGGGGGGATTTACTATTGGCAGCGTCAGCGTGACCGTAAGGATTTAAAGCCAGGTAGCGCAGAGTATGGCAAGTACGTCGCGAACCTGCACCACTCGACATTTAATGCCAATTTGGACTTCTCTTCCGGTTATGCCGCAGAGATGTTCGGCATCGACTTAGCCGCTTTCGGCGCAGTGGAAATGACTAACAGTGGCCCGGCGGCACCAAACGAAATTGGTTTCAGTGATGCCAAAACGCGCTGGGACGAAAAATGGACGGGTGATAAGAGTGGCGTCAGTGTTTACAAGGCGGCCGCCAAATTCAAGTTAGGCGATTTCTGGGCGCGTGGCGGTTATATCCAACCAACGGGCCAAACACTGTTGGCACCACATTGGAGCTTTATGCCGGGCACTTACCGTGGTGCCGAGGGCGGCGCGAAATTTGATTTCGATACCGCCGGTGCTCTGTCCATGTCTTACATGTGGACTGATGAATATAAAGCGCCGTGGTATCAGAATATGTACAACTTCAGGCAGGCCGATGGTAAAACCGGTGTGAGCTACCTGCATTCATTTGGTGCCAAATACGACTTCAAAAATAAATTGGTACTGGAAGCGGCATTCGGTCAGGCCAAAGATTATATGGATCAATACTTTGCCAAGGCATCTTATGCTTTCCCAGTTGCCGGCAATGATTTGCGCACTTCCTACCAGTTCTACGGGGCAAAAGACAAAGTTGACGGCGGTTTTAAAGATGTTAATGACGTCTATGACGGCCTGGCTTGGTTACAAGCACTGACCTTGGGCTACACCACCGGTCCATTTGACTGGCGTTTAGAGGGGACTTGGGCCAAAGCTGATGGTAACCAAGGTTACTTCCTACAGCGGATGACGCCAGGTTACGCGACTTCAAATGGCCGTTTGGATGTGTGGTGGGATTCCCGCTCTGACTTCAATGCCAATGGCGAAAAAGCGCTGTTCGGCGGCGTGATGTATGACCTGAAAAACTGGAATATGGCCGGTTGGTCAGTCGGGACTTCCTATGCTTATGGCTGGGATGCAAAACCCAGCACCAATCCAATCTTTGACCAGAGTGTGCGTTTGAAAGAATCCGCCTGGAACTTTGATATTCTCTACACCCTGCAAGAGGGCCGGGCGAAAGGCACATTATTCAAACTGCATTACACCATGTATGACAATCACACCAATATCCCAAGCTATGGCGGTGGTTTCGGCAACATCTTCCAAGATGAAAAAGACGTTAAATTTATCGTGATTGCGCCATTTACCATCTTCTGATTTTACCCGTTTGATTGCCAACCCCGGCCGGTGTGCCGGGGTCATAATGGAGTGTCAGCATGAAAAAAATACTTTTTATTATTACCGCGGTGATGGGATTAACTGCTTGTGCCACACCTGGCCCGGTTCAGCCAGAAGACAGTAAACTGAAGCAAGCATACAGCGCCTGTATCAATGCTAGCGAAGGCCAGCCGGAAAGATTAATTCCCTGCAAAGCGGTGCTGAATGTTTTGAAACAAGAGAAAGCGCACCAAGCCTTTACCGACAAAGAGACTGTCCGCGTATTGGATTATCAGCGCTGTATTGATGCGGCCCATACGGGCAATGGCCAGGCTTATGACGCGCAGTGTGGCAAGCTTTGGCAAGAAATTCGCAGCAATAATTAATCCACAACAATTAATCCACAACAAAAATTAATCCATATCAGGCAGTTGAACTAACAATAATTCTGTCAGCGACAATACTTCAGTAGTGGCTTTGGCAACGGTTATTTATTAAGGATGAGGTTAGTGATGAACAAATTCAGATTAAATGCGTTAGCGGCGATAACCGCAACCTTTGGCTTGATGGGGTACGCACATGCGGACACCACCAATCAGCAGATTGTTGATCAGCTCAGCACGTTGAAAGTTAACTATAAAGTGCTGGATAACCGTGCTGCTGAAAATGGCGTGGATTGCGCTAAATTGGGTGCTGACTGGGCCTCATGTAATAAGGTATTAATTACTCTGACCAACACCGGGGATGAGATAAAAGGCCAGGACTGGGCCATTTACTTCCATAGCATTCGTCAG
The DNA here is from genome assembly GCF_004124235.1 of Yersinia hibernica. Taxonomy (NCBI): domain Bacteria; kingdom Pseudomonadati; phylum Pseudomonadota; class Gammaproteobacteria; order Enterobacterales; family Yersiniaceae; genus Yersinia; species Yersinia hibernica. The sequence continues at coordinate 2,702,915 of NZ_CP032487.1, read as the reverse complement.
ATCCTGACGGTAGATAACGACCAATTTACCATTACTCACCTGACCGGTGACCTACACAAAATTGAGCCTAGCGCCAAATTTACCGGCTTCCCGGCGAATCAAGCGGTTGAAATCCCTATCACTGGCGAATACTGGCAGTTATTTGCCACCGACTTTATGCCGCGTTGGTATGCCACTTCAGGTGATGCGCAGCCAAAAGTGCTAAAAAGCACTGATACTGAGGATATTAACGAGTATTTGACTCAATTTACCGGCGATCAATGGAAGCGCACCAAAGACGATAATAATGTGCTGATGACACCGCAATCGCGCTTTAGCAAAAATGAAGCGGTAAAAACATTGGCGGCGGCAAACCTGCGCGGGCAGATTATCCCCACCCCTATGGAAGTGAAGATTCACGCCCAAGATGCTGATTTAACTAAAGGTGTGGCTCTGGATTTGAGTGCATTACCCAAGCCCGCGGCCGAGGCTGCCCAGCAGCGTTTTGAATTACTCGGCCTGACGGCCAACTCTGCCGGGTTCCCGATTAAAACCTCAATCCAGCCGGCGGCCTTTAATGGCGAATTAGCCGTTTCCGGTGCCTATGAGCTGAAAATCGGCGAGCAGGGGGCGCAAGTTATTGGTTTTGACCCCGCCGGGGTGTTCTATGGTTTGCAATCGATTCTTTCTTTAGTGCCGACGGATGGCAGCCAGAAAATAGCGACATTGGAAGCAAAAGATGCGCCGCGTTTTGAATATCGTGGTGTTTTCCTTGATGTCGGCCGTAACTTCAAAACTAAAGATGCGGTGCTGCGTTTACTGGACCAGATGGCGGCATATAAGCTGAACAAATTCCACTTCCACTTGAGTGATGATGAAGGCTGGCGCATTGAGATCCCAGGGCTGCCAGAATTGACAGATGTGGGGAGCAAGCGCTGCCACGATTTGACGGAAAACACCTGTTTACTGCCGCAATTGGGTTCTGGCCCAGAGAGCAATAATCTGGGTTCCGGCCATTTTACCCGTGATGATTATATTGAAATTCTGAAATACGCCAAAGCTCGCCAGATTGAAGTCATTCCTGAAATTGATATGCCCGCTCATGCTCGTGCGGCAGTGGTATCGATGGAGGCGCGTTACAACAATTTGATGAAGCAGGGCAAAGAGCAAGAAGCTAACGAATTCCGCTTGGTTGACCCGACAGATGACTCTAACACCACTTCGGTTCAGTTCTATGAGCGTAAAAGTTATCTGAACCCATGCTTGGATTCTTCAAAACGCTTTGTCGACAAAGTGATTGGCGAAATGGCCCAGATGCACAAAGAAGCGGGGATGCCGCTGACCACCTGGCATTTCGGCGGTGATGAGGCGAAAAACATTCGTCTGGGTGCCGGGTTCCAGGATAAAAATAGCCCGCTTGAGCCGGGTAAAGGCATCATTGATAAGAGTGTGGAAGATAAGCCGTGGGCCAAATCACAGGTATGTCAGGATTGGGTCAAGCAAGGCAAAGTTCAGGATGTTGAGCACCTTTCCAGCCACTTTGCCATTGAAGTCAGCAAGCTGGTTAATGCCCATGGCATCGAAAAAATGCAAGCCTGGCAAGATGGTTTGAAAGATGCCAAAGATGCCAAAGCCTTTGCCACCAAACGGGTTGGCGTTAACTTCTGGGATACTCTCTATTGGGGCGGTGCCGATTCCATCAATGATTGGGCCAACAAAGGTTATGAAGTGGTGGCCTCAAATCCGGATTACGTTTATTTCGATATGCCGTATGAAGTTAACCCAAATGAACGCGGTTACTACTGGGCCACTCGTTTTAATGATGAAGCTAAAGTCTTTAGTTTCGCCCCCGATAACATGCCACAAAATGCTGAAACTTCGGTTGACCGCGACGGTAATCACTTCAGTGCGAAGAGTGATAAGCCATGGCCGGGTGTGCACGGTATTTCTGGGCAATCGTGGAATGAAACCGTGCGGACGGATGAGCAAATGGAGTACATGATTTTCCCACGGGTATTACCTCTGGCTGAACGGGCCTGGCATCGTGCTTCTTGGGAGCAGGATTATAAAGCGGGTCGCGAGTACAGCGGCGCAACGCACATGGTTGATACCAAAGCGTTAAATGCCGATTGGCAGCTATTTGCTAATCTCATGGGTCAACGCGAACTGGCAAAATTGGATAAAGCCGGTATTGCATACCGCTTGCCGGTGCCGGGGGCGCGTGTTGTCAACGGTGTATTGGAAGCCAATATCTCCTTGCCGGGGCTGATTATTGAGTATTCCACTGATGGCGGCCAGCAATGGCACAAATATGATGCCAAGGTTCAGCCTAAAATCAGCGGTGACATGCTGATCCGCTCGAGCAGCCCGGATGGTAAACGTAGTAGCCGCGCGGAGCCGGTTAAAGTTTGATTTTTGTTTTAAACCGCTGTGTCTGATGTTAACTCCTGTTTATCCGATTTTTAGGTAAACATTATTAAGTGAAGTTGAGTTGATGGTTTTCCCCCGGCAAGTCCGGGGTTTTTTTTTGCGTTAGATTTATTTTATGCAGGGAATTGTGGGCGGAGGGTATAAATAATAATGACCACCTGACTCCCGACCGAGGTTATCTCGGATAGCTGGGCGGGAAAGGCGGCCATCTTGCGGATGGGGTATGTTCTGGTCCGGATTAAAAACACACCCTAAGGCTATTGGGTACTTAAAATCTCAGTGCTTAAAATCTCTATACTTTATCGTGCGCAGACTCATTTTCACGGCAATCGCCGGTTTCACAGTGGCCGTACAGATACAGGCTGTGATTGGTCAGCTTGATACCATGCTGTTTAGCAATTTCACGTTGAAGTGACTCAATGGATTCATTACTAAACTCAATCACTTTACCGCAATCCAGGCAAATCAGGTGATCGTGATGATGCTGCTGCGTCAGCTCAAAGACTGATTTGCCGCCCTCGAAATTATGGCGGGTAACAATACCGGCATCATCAAATTGATTTAGGACTCGATACACCGTCGCCAAACCAATTTCTTCACCGATATCGATCAGCTTTTTATAAAGATCTTCCGCGCTGACGTGGTGGCATGCCGGGTCTTGCAACACTTCCAGAATCTTAAGCCGGGGCAGTGTTACTTTAAGGCCAGCGTTTTTTAAGGCTTTGTTGTTGTCAGTCATGCGGATTCAGTCCTGTTACTATCGATTCAAATTAAGGCTGTTCAGCCTATGACATCCGTGGCGCAATAATTACAATTGCGTCTCATTATAGAACTGCTAGCCCCAAATGAAAACCGTGGTTGTTAACAAAGGTATAATTGCACACTTTGTCAGATTAATCATGCAATGTATTGATGAATGGGATTGTTGCATCATTTAAGTATATGGCCGCCAGACGTAACGTTACAAATTTGTAGCGGTTTATTTTCATTTTGCGCGGATGAAGATGCGGATTTGTGGGTGGCTTAACAGAGTATGGCGAGTGTGGGGCGGTAACGAAAACGCGCGGCAATGTAGAACATCAACCTCGCGTTTCCGATTTACCCGTTACACTTCAAGCGGCAAGGCGTTGGTTGCCTGGCTGCTTCTTGAAGGATTTAGCGGGCATGACAAATTAGCCTGCGATCTCGGCCAAATTCAGTTCTTCACTGATTTGTTTTACCCAAGCTTGCACACGTTCATTGGTCAGTTCTGGTTGTCTGTCTTCATCAATGGCTAAACCAATAAAGTGATCATCATCCGCTAAGCCTTTGGAGGCTTCGAAGTGATAGCCGGCGGTTGGCCAGTGGCCGACGATTGCAGCACCGCGCGGTTCAATAATATCGCGCACGGTTCCCATCGCATCACAGAAATATTCTGCATAGTCTTCCTGATCACCACAACCAAACAAGGCGACCAGTTTGCCATTGAAATCAATCTCTTCCAGTGTCGGGAAGAAATCATCCCAATCGCACTGGGCTTCACCGTAATACCAGGTTGGGATCCCGATCAGCAAAATATCGAAGCCTTCCAAATCTTCTTTGCTGCTTTTGGCAATGTCGTGAACCTCAGCAACCTCTTTGCCCAGTTGCTTTTGGATCATCTTGGCAATGTTTTCGGTATTGCCAGTATCGCTGCCAAAGAAAATGCCTACAGTTGCCATATAACTTAATACCTTTTAAATTCAAATAATTGTGAAAATTACCAAGCACTCTGCCCGATAATATAACACATGTATAGGGCGATATAATGCCAGAAAATCTCGCCATGCCGATATCAAGTTTATGCGATATTAAATTTTTGTGAGTCGCTCAACCTTATAACACCATTGCCGATAACCTTCGTGTAACTGAAAGGTTGCAATTTGCGGTGCCAGGGGGAGAACCATCAGATGAAAGTCTGCTGGGAAAGGAGTTGTCGTGAGCTGTATGGAGCGTCCTTTATTGCTTTTCGGTCATCAAATAACACCCGAGCGTCTAACGGTAACTATCCGATATATAAGGGGAACGAGCATGCAGTTGTTAAGAAATATTACTATCAGAGCCGCACTACTTTGGGTACTTGGGGCATTTTGCCTGCTATGGGGTGGGGTATCCGCTTATACATTGTTATCACTGAACCAACTGACACAATCCTCTAATGCTAATAGCGTGTTGGTGGAAAACATGAATTTGGTGAATCAGGGGACGGAACAATACTTTCGGATGGTGACACGCCTTGCCCGTGCAGTGGATTATCGTCAGAGCGGTAACCTGACCGATGCCGATAAAGAACTTAAATCATCCAATGTAGCACTTGAGAATCTGAAAAAAGCGCTAGCGCAGTTTAAAGCCATTGACCATGCACAGCTTGACCCCGCGTTAGTCAGTGCCGTGATTAATGGGTGGAGTGGATTAATTGAGCAAGGTGTTATGCCGCTTTATCAGGCGGCGATGGATAATAATAGTGCGGTTTATCAAGATGTAGCGAAAAAGACCGTCCCCGCGCTGAGCCGCCAATATGGTTCTGTGGCGGAGAGTTTTAATCAGGCGGCATCAAAGGCCATTGGGGTGGCTAAAGAGCAATTTACGCATCTGACAAAAGTGAGCAGCATGATATTAATTGCTGCTTTGGTGGCAGGATTAGTGATTTTATTGGCAACAGACCGCTATCTGCTCGTCAACATGGTTCGCCCATTGGATGATATCCGCGCCCATTTTCGGGTGATTGCTTCAGGCCAACTGGGTCAGCCCATTGCTGATTTTGGCCGCAACTGTGTCGGGCAATTATTTCCGCTGCTGCGTGATGTGCAAGGCAGCTTGGTGAATACGGTCAAAGCTATCCGTAACAGCACTGATGGGATTTATCACGGGGCGGCAGAAATTTCTGCTGGCAATACGGATTTATCATCACGCACGGAGCAGCAGGCGGCGGCATTGGAACAGACGGCTGCCAGCATGGAGCAGTTAACCGCCACGGTAAAACACAATGCAGATAATGCCCATCATGCCAGCCAATTGGCGGCAAATGCTTCTATTACGGCGAAAAAAGGCGGAGCGCTGGTGGCCGATGTGGTGCATACCATGGATGAGATTTCGGCCAGTTCACGCAAAATCGCGGAAATCACAACTGTGATTAACAGTATAGCTTTCCAGACTAATATTCTGGCGCTGAATGCTGCTGTGGAAGCGGCCCGGGCGGGGGAGCAAGGTCGTGGTTTCGCCGTGGTCGCCAGTGAAGTACGCAATCTTGCCCAGCGTAGTGCGCAGGCGGCAAAAGAGATTGATAGTTTAATCACGGAGTCAGTGAACCGGGTGAGCAGCGGTTCCGCATTGGTAGAAAGTGCTGGGGTAACGATGGATGAAATTGTCCGCTCCATCACTAATGTTACTGATCTGATGGGGGAAATTGCTTCTGCCTCTGATGAGCAAAGTAAAGGGATAGCTCAGGTCGGGCAGGCGGTGGCTGAAATGGACAGTGTGACTCAGCAAAATGCCGCATTAGTACAAGAAGCTTCCCGTGCGGCGGCTTCACTTGAGGAACAAGCGACTCAGCTAAACCAAGCGGTGGCGGTGTTTAAATTGCGCGCAGAAGATGCGCAGGCAAAAGCGACGGTTAAGCCGCGGGTCAAGATACTGGTGGCGACGCCGGTGACCAAGGTGGATAACCATGCCAACTGGGAAACGTTCTAATCCGGTGTGTTTAAATTTAGGGTGAGGATATTGGCGTGGCGCAATCACTTACGCCACGCCGTCGTGATAACCGGTAGGGTTAAAACCCTTCTTGTGAGTGCGCTAATTGAGCCAGCAACATCTGTTCAATCAGTTCACTGCGGCTGATGTTACGCTGCTCAGCAAGGCTGTTGAGAGCATCGACGGCATCGGCATTAATCTTCAGTTCCACGCGTCGTAAGCCACGTACTTTATCGCGCCGTAGTTGATTTCGCTTATTAATTCTAAGCTGTTCATCACGGGATAATGGGTTTGTTTTCGGGCGCCCCGGACGGCGTTCATCTGCGAACAGATCCAGCGTCGTGCGGTCCGTTTGTTCTTTTGCCATAGGTAGCGGTACTACAAGGGATTTACATCAGAAATTTCTGACGATTCGGTTTACACGTTTCAGGCCGGTAGTTTTCTGATTTGAAGCGGCGAATAACACCGCGACTCCAATCCATTAGGGTATGAACCAACAGCCTGAATTTGCATTTGCCACCACACTGCGCAGCAAATTTATAGCGCGCCATAATACCCCAGCCAACCGAGCAACGACAATGGTTTACTGCGATTAGATTGGGCTAATTCATTCTTTTTTGCACAATTTTTCCACAGGAAATACATTTCTTTTCCCCAGGGTATGATTTTTAATCAACATCCAGCGCGCAAGGACGTTTTTTATTCTGCGCTATTTTTCGCCAGCATTGTCATCATCAATAAAACGGTGAATTGCACGTAATACCGAATCTGGTTTTTCTGCATGGACCCAGTGACCGGTTCCGGCAACAACATAGGCACGGGCTTGTGGAAATTGACGGGCAATCTCAGCGCGATAACTATCCTGAATATAGGGCGATAACTCACCGCGAATAAACAAAATAGGGTGGGGCGAGGGTGCAATAGGTTGCCAGCCGACAATATTTTCGTATTGCTCCCATAATGCCGGAGCATTAAAACGCCACTCGCCGTGGTGGAATGATTTCAATAAGAATTGAATAACGCCCTCTTCCTTGATTAATGCGCGCATCAGTTGAGCGGCTTCCTGGCGCTGAGTCACCCCTGCGGCACTGACAGCATTAATTGCGGCGAAAATCTGGTCATGACGGCGGACTTGATAATTGATGGGGGCGATATCTATGGCGATCAGTTTTTCAATGCGATCGGGGGCAATGGCGGTCATTGCCATCGCCACTTTTCCCCCCATGGAATGGCCGATAATTATCGCTTTTTCTAGCGCGAGATTATCCATCAGTTCTAGCACATCCTGCGCCATCGCGGGATAATTCACTTCCGGCGTGCGGGGGGATAAACCGTGGTCACGTAAATCGACCTGAATCACATCATGGTCTTTATGTAAGTCGCGAGCCAGCACCCCGAGGTTATCAAGATTGCCAAACAACCCATGGATCAGGATTATCGGCAGGGACGGTGTGGGAGACTGTGCTTTTTGTAAGCGGAAATTTAATTTCATGGTGAAGTTCATACTGAGAGATATTGCGGTTAGGGTATCATGACTGAGCAAGTGTGTGCTGCTCCACCATTAGGGTTCATGCGGATTATTCAGTTGTGGTTGATGTGATGGGGATTTATCGCGGATAAAGCCATGATAAAGGTACTCGTTAGCGCGCTTTGACTTTATAATCCTAAGATATACATAAGAAAGTAGAAAACCGTACTGGATAAAGATGAAAACTATTGAACTCGACGAAGAACTTTATCGCTACATCGCCAGCCATACCCAGCACATTGGTGAGAGCGCATCCGACATTTTACGGCGCATGCTGAAATTTACTGCCGGTCAGCCGGAACCTAGCGTATCTCCCCATCACTCAGATAGCCGCCATGATGTCGCTCAAACGGTAGCGGCTGCCGCGCCACGGGATCGGGTGCGTGCCGTGCGTGAATTATTGTTATCTGATGAGTATGCTGAGCAAAACCGGGCGGTGAACCGTTTTATGTTGGTGCTGTCGACATTATATACTTTGGATGCTCTGGCATTTGCCGAAGCGACTGAATCTTTACATGGCCGTACCCGTGTTTATTTTGCCGGTGATCAACAGACTTTGTTGCAAAATGGGACGCATACCAAGCCTAAACATGTGCCTGGTACGCCATACTGGGTGATAACCAATACCAATACTGAGCGTAAGCGCAGCATGGTGCAACATATCATGTTGACAATGCAGTTCCCGCCGGAGCTGGCTGAGAAAGTCTGCGGGACTATCTGATTTCATTTAACCATCCTCTTTTACCGTTGTTGGCTTTGAATGCGCCATTAGGGTAAAAGTGCAAGCTGATAGGGAGTCGTGACTGTGGCTAATCACCCTCGTGCTGGGCAAGCTGCTCAGCAAAGCGATTTGATTAATGTTGCTCAACTCACATCGCAATATTATGTATTGCAACCTGAGGCTGAAAACCCAGCCCATGCGGTTAAGTTTGGCACGTCGGGCCATCGTGGCAGCTCATTGCGCCACAGTTTTAATGAAACTCATATTCTGGCGATTGCTCAAGCTATCGCCGAAGTGCGCCATCAGCACGGGATTACTGGCCCGTGTTATGTGGGTAAAGATACCCACGCGCTGTCTGAACCGGCTTTTATTTCGGTGTTGGAAGTGCTGACGGCGAATGGTGTGGATGTGGTGGTGCAGCAGGATAACGGCTTCACCCCAACGCCGGCGATTTCCCATGCCATTCTTTGCTACAACGCGCAGGGTAAAGATTTGGCGGATGGTATTGTCATCACCCCATCACACAACCCACCGGAAGATGGCGGCATTAAGTACAATCCACCCAATGGCGGCCCGGCCGATACCAATTTGACTTCGGTGATTGAAAAGCGTGCTAACCAATTACTCAGCCTGAAATTAGAGGGCGTCAAACGCCAGACGCTGGATAAAGCTTGGCGTGGCAATCATCTGCGGGAGCAGGATTTGATTCAGCCGTATGTGGAGGGTTTGGTCGATGTTGTTGATATCCCAGCCATTCAACATGCGGGCCTGAAGCTCGGTGTCGATCCACTCGGCGGTTCTGGCATTGCCTACTGGCAGCGCATTGGCGAGCATTATAAGTTGGATCTGACGCTGGTGAATGATGCTATTGATCAGACTTTCCGCTTTATGCATCTGGATCACGACGGGGTTATCCGCATGGATTGCTCATCAGAATGCGCGATGGCGGGCCTGCTGGCGTTGCGGGATAAATTTGATTTAGCTTTTGCCAATGATCCTGATTATGACCGCCACGGTATTGTGACGCCAGCCGGGTTGATGAATCCGAATCATTATCTGGCGGTAGCCATCAATTATCTGTTCCAGCATCGCCCATTGTGGGGCGCTGATGTGGCGGTGGGTAAGACGTTAGTCTCCAGTGCGATGATTGACAGAGTGGTGGCTGATTTGGGCCGCCAGCTGGTGGAAGTCCCGGTCGGTTTCAAATGGTTTGTTGATGGGTTGCACGATGGCAGCTTTGGCTTTGGTGGTGAAGAGAGCGCTGGAGCCTCTTTCCTGCGCTTCAACGGTAAACCTTGGTCGACGGATAAAGACGGCATTATTATGTGTCTGTTAGCGGCTGAAATCACTGCGGTTACCGGCCGAAATCCACAGCACCATTATGATGATTTGGCACAGCGTTTTGGCGCACCAAGTTATAATCGGATCCAGGCTCCGGCCACGCAGGCACAGAAAAATGCGCTGGCCAAGTTGTCGCCTGAGATGGTGAAAGCCAGCACTTTAGCCGGTGACCCTATCACCGCGCGTTTAACCACCGCTCCGGGTAATGGTGCCTCTATTGGTGGGCTGAAAGTCATGACCGAGCACGGTTGGTTTGCCGCGCGCCCATCGGGTACCGAAGATGCTTACAAAATTTACTGTGAAAGTTTCTTGGGCGCTGAGCACCGCGAGAAGATTGAGCAGGAAGCCGTCGATATTGTCAGTGACGTATTAGCCGGTAAACAGTAACGTCGTATCGCTGGCTATAATGCAGCAGAATCAAGCGGAGAGCTTATTGCCGTTTGATTCTGACTCGCCAAAACCACAGTGAATAATCTGTTTTGCCCGAGATTATCCCAAGGCAACCATCAACGCACCCGCCGTAATCAGGGCGACCCCTAACCCTGCAACCAAAGAGATTTTTTCGCCAAACAGAATAAAGGCCAAAATGACGGCGAAAACTACACTGAGTTTATCAATTGGGGCCACTTGCGAGACATTCCCGTTTTTGATCGCCATAAAATAGAATAGCCAGGATAATGCACCGGCAACACCACTGAGTACCACAAAAAGCAGTGCTTTTTTATCGGCTAATACTGTGCCGACCAGATTAAATTTTCCCTGAATAATCACGACGCCGACTAAGAAGAGTGCCATGACCACCGCACGCACCGCGGTTGCTGTATTGGCATCCAAATGTTGTAGGCCAATTTTACCGAAGATGGCGACTAAAGAGGCCGACAGGGCAGACAGGAGGGCATAAATTAACCAGGTGCTCATAATAAATAAAACCCATTATCATTAAAAAACCTGATGCTACTCCGCTGGGCGGTTTTTTCCCACTATCAATCCCCAATCTGGTGATTAATCGCGGCTACGGAATAAAGCGATAGCCGACACCTGTTTCGGTTAACAGATGCTTAGGTCGGGTCGGGTCGGTTTCTAATTTTTGGCGAAGATGGCCCATATAAATACGCAAGTAATGGTTGTGTTCGACATAATTTGGCCCCCAAACTTGGCTGAGTAACTGGCGTTGGGTAATGACCTTGCCGGCATTCGCTAATAATGCCGAAAGTAAACGAAATTCAATCGGCGTCAGATGGAGGTCAACTCCCGCGCGGGTGACCTGGCGGTTAATCAAATCCACACTGATATCCGAAAAATTGATTAATGGGCTCTCCTGACTTCCGCCACTGTGGCGGCGCAGGGCAACACGCACTCGCGCGAGTAATTCACTGATACCAAAGGGTTTACTCAAATAATCATCCGCACCGGCATCCAGTGCCGCGACCTTGTCCTCTTCACTGTTGCGTGCAGATAACACAATAATCGGGATAGCGCTCCACTGACGTAGATCTTGAATATAACTCAGGCCATCACCATCCGGCAGGCCCAAATCTAAAATAATGAGATCCGGCTTGCGTGTTCCAGCTTCAATCAGGCCGCGTTGCAGTGTATCACTCTCAAATACACGCCAGCCCTCACTCTCCAGTGCAATGCGAACAAAGCGCCGGATCTCTTTTTCATCTTCAACAATCAGGATGTTAGTCGGGGATATGGTCAATTCTCCTCTGGCTTGTCACACGGCAAACTGCTGGCGCGTTGGCCGCCTGGCGGCAATTTGAATTATTTAGGATATATCACTTTTCAGTATCAATATTTTCACCATCAATTTCCGGGGGTTTTTCCAGGGGTAAGGTAAAGTGGAAACTCGCGCCGCCGTCTTGACCCTTTTCCACCCAGATACGCCCGCCGTGTACATCAATAATGGCACGGCATATGGCTAAACCCAAGCCCACCCCAGGAATTGCTGACTCTTTGTTACCACGAGAAAATTTATCAAAAATCAGTTGCTCCTGCCCAGCCGTGACACCGGGGCCGTTGTCCCAAACTTCAACATTCAGCCACTCACCTTGCACGGTGGCGCGGATCCCCAACAATGCATCATAACCGGCGTATTTATGGGCATTTTCCAGTAAGTTAATAAACACTCGCTCCAGCAAGCTGCCATCACAATTAATCAATACCATGTCACCGGGTAGCTCGACACGAATCTGGTGGTGACTCAGTGTTGTTTCCAGCATATGCAAGGCGCTGCCGACGATTTCTTCCAGTGACTGCCATTCTTTGCGCAGATTAAAACCACCAGATTGGATACGGGCCATGTCCAGCAAATTGTTAACCAGCCGGGTGGTGCTTAATACTTGCTGGCGAATTTGGTTGGCTTGTGGCGCATGGCGCGAACCTTCGGCGGCCAAATCGAGTGTCAGGATTTCAGCCTGGCCAAATAGCACTGTCAGCGGTGTACGTAAATCATGGGAAAGTGCGGCCAGCAAGGAGTTGCGCAGTTGCTCGCGTTCCGCATCCAGTTTTGCCAATTCGGCGCTGCGGGCCAAATGTAACCTTTCCAAGGCATTGGCAATCAAGCTGGTAAAGGTTTGCAGCAAGCGCTGTTGCTCAGGCACCATTAACTGGCGTAGGTTGGCCGGTTCAATCGCCAGCACGCCGTAAGTTTGCTGTGATGCAGTGAGCGGCAGTAATTGGTAGGGCACTCCCGGCAAGGTATCGGTACCCGCGCCAGCTGGCGCGCCTCGGTCAAAGCTCCAGCGGGCAATGGCCTCATTCACAGAAAGCGCGCCGCCCTCGTCGGTGGTGATTTGTTGTAAACGCCCATCTTCTTGTGGCAACAGCAAGTCGGTTTTAGCTTGGAAACTGCTGGAAAGAAAATGGCGGCTGGTTTTGGCGATATCCGCCGCGGTGAGGGTGCGGCTTAAACCGCGAGACATTTCATACAGATGGCGGGCGCGTTGCTCTCGATAGCGGGCAATTCTGGCCTGATAACGCACACCGGCGGTTAAGTTACCCACCACGATACCGACAATCAGCATGACGGCAAATGTCAGCAGATATTGCACATCAGTGACCGCCAGTGACCAGTGCGGTTGGACAAAAAATAGATCAAAACTGGCAACATTGATAAATGCTGCCAACACCGAAGGCCAGCGGCCATAAAACAGTGCAATAATGACCACGCCGAGCAGATAAACCATCACTAGGTTGGCTTGGTCGAAGCCCGGTATTAGCCACTGTGATAATATCGTGATCAGCGCGCACAGGCCGATGGCGGCGGCACAGCCGCGTAATTGCATCCGCCATTTTTCGGTGAAGGTGCGCGAGTCTGTCTCCTTGACAACACTGCTGGGGGTATCGCCCTCCAGTGCAATAATCACCAAATCTAAATCCGGCCCAAGTTTACCCAAGCGGTCAGCAAAACTGCCACGTAATTTCCAATGTTTCTCTGTGCGGCGGCCAATAATAATTTTGCCCAAATTGTGTTCGCGCGCGTAGCGTAATATTGCTTGTTCTTCACAGGGCTCCGATAAGGTCGCGGTTTCAGCCCCCAACTCTTGTGCCAGTTTGAGGCTGCGCAATATTGCGCGGCGCTTGGCTTCGGGTAAGCGGTGTAGCCGGGGCGTTTCAACATATACCGCGTGCCAGATACAGCCCAGCCGCGCCGCCAGCCGGGCGGCTGTGCGCACCAGTTTTTCATTGCCACTATTGTGGCCGATACACAATAAGATGGCATCGCGGGTATGCCAGACACGTTCGCGCCCTTGAGTGTCACGAAAAGCGCGCATCTGGTCGTCAACCCGGTCAGCAGTACGGCGCAGCGCCAACTCGCGCAGGGCAATCAAGTTACCTTTGCGGAAAAAATGCTCAATAGCGCGTTCGGCTTGCCCCGGGATATACACTTTCCCCTCATTGAGGCGCTGGCGTAGGTCATCGGGGGGGAGGTCGACCAAGACCACTTCCGTGGCCTCATCAAACATATGGTCGGGTACCGTTTCCCGCACCCGAATTCCGGTTACGCCCCCGACCACATCATTCAGGCTTTCCAAATGCTGTACATTGACCGTGGTCAGTACATCAATGCCGGCATCCAGCAGCTCTTCGACATCTTGCCAGCGTTTGGGATGGCGCGAGCCATGGGCATTACTGTGCGCCAGTTCATCCATAAGGATCAAGGCCGGATGGCGGGCGAGGGCGGCATCCAAATCAAATTCGCGCACTTGGCGATTACGGTGATGAATGCGCTTTGGCGGCAACATGGCCAGCCCTGCCAGCAATGCGGCGGTTTCACTGCGCCCGTGGGTTTCCACCACTCCAACTAATACATCCAGCCCCTGTGCCCGCAGGCGCTGGGCTTCTTGTAGCATGGCGTAGGTTTTACCCACCCCCGCGCAAGCCCCAAAAAAGACTTTTAGCCGACCACGGGATTTTTCATTCGCCACCGCAAGCAGGCTGTCGGGGTTTGGGCGGGTTGGTTCTGCATCCACCATGTTATGTCCTTAAGATTTTGCCGGACTCGCCGGAACTTTCACGTGACTTTGGGCATCCAGCGCCATATTCAGATTCAGCACGTTGACCACGGATTCACCAAAGAAATTAGGCGTCGCTTTTTGTATGTTGCTATCAATTAACTGCTTTACCTCAGACAGCGGCATCTGGCGAATGTTGGCAATGCGCGGCGCTTGATAATAGGCCGCTTCCAGTGAAATTTGCGGGTCAAGACCACTGGCGGATGTGGTGACCAAGTCAACAGGTACTGGCCCAGTTTGGCTCGGATTTGCTTGGCGCACTAATTTAACGCGCTCACTGATGATTTTATCCAGATTCGGGTTGCTGATAGCCAAATTGCTACCACCGGAAGCCATTGGATTATAAGGCATATCGGAGGTTGCCGATGGGCGACTGGCAAAATAACCCGGTTGAGTAAAGTTTTGGCCGATTAAGCTGGAGCCGACCACTTCATCACCCAACATCACCAGTGAGCCATTCGCTTGTGATGAAAACATCAGTTTTGCCAACCCGGTGGTCAGCAAAGGATAAGCTATTCCGGTGATAAGTGTCAGTAATATCAGTAAAACCAATGCAGGGCGCAGGTAGGACATGCGAGCTGTTGATGACATGTTGGTGGTTGCTGACATCTTTTATTACCTCAATTTAGAGCGGATAACCGGCCACTACCCAAGGCGGCAGTGGCCGTGGCTAAGGTTGTTTATCGAGCGATTAACTCATTATCAACGCGGTTAGTACCAGGTCGATGAGCTTGATACCGACAAAGGGCACCAGTAAGCCGCCCAAGCCGTAAATCCACAGATTGCGGCGCAGCAGAGCGGCGGCGCTCATTGCTTTGTAACTGACCCCTTTGAGGGCCAATGGAATCAGAAACACAATCACCAGCGCATTAAAGATAACGGCGGACAATATTGCCGAGGCCGGTGAATGTAATTGCATAACATTCAAGGCGTTGAGCTGTGGGTAAGTGGCGGCAAATGCAGCCGGGATAATGGCAAAATATTTGGCGACGTCGTTGGCGATACTGAAGGTGGTCAGCGAGCCACGGGTCATCAGCATTTGCTTGCCGATATGCACCACTTCAATCAATTTGGTCGGGTTTGAGTCCAAATCCACCATATTACCCGCCTCTTTGGCGGCTTGGGTCCCTGAGTTCATCGCCACTGCGACATCAGCCTGCGCCAGTGCTGGCGCGTCGTTGGTGCCATCGCCGGTCATTGCCACCAGTCGGCCTTCGGCCTGATATTGACGAATTAAGGCCAATTTGGCTTCCGGGGTGGCTTCGGCCAGAAAATCATCGACCCCAGCTTCGGCGGCAATCGCCGCTGCGGTCAGGCGGTTGTCACCGGTTATCATCACGGTCTTAATGCCCATTTTGCGCAGTTCAGCAAAACGTTCTTTAATGCCGCCTTTAACAATATCTTTCAGGGCGACCACCCCTAATACGCGCGGGCCATCGGCAACGACTAATGGCGTGCCCCCGGTGCGGGCTACACTTTCTACCGCCTCTTCTACCGCCCGTGGGAAATGGCCCTGATTGGACTCCACATGGCGGCGAATAGCATCGACGGCGCCTTTACGAATCATCCGGTCTTGTACACTGACGCCGCTCATCCGTGTTTGTGCTGAGAAGGGCACGAAAGTGGCGTTTAGGCTGTGTAAATCGCGCTCGCGCAAATTAAAACGCTGTTTAGCCAGCACCACGATACTGCGGCCCTCCGGGGTTTCGTCGGCCAGCGATGAGAGTTGCGCGGCATCGGCCAGTTGTTGTTCGCTAACCCCCGGGGCCGGCAAAAATTCTGATGCCTGGCGGTTGCCCAGTGTGATGGTGCCGGTTTTATCCAGCAGCAGCACATCAACATCACCGGCGGCTTCGACGGCGCGCCCGCTGGTGGCGATGACATTGGCCCCTAGCATGCGGCTCATCCCGGCCACGCCAATGGCAGATAACAACCCGCCGATGGTGGTGGGGATCAGGCAAACCAGCAACGCGACCAACACGGTGATGGTGACGGGTGAACCGGCCTGATTCGCTGCAACACTGAAAACCGAAAAGGGGTATAAAGTCGCGGTTGCCAGTAAAAAGACGATGGTCAGCGCCACCAGTAAAATGGTCAAGGCGACTTCATTTGGCGTTTTGCGGCGTTTCGCGCCTTCGACCATGGCTATCATGCGGTCAAGGAAAGTTTCGCCGGGGTTAACACTGCACTCGACCACTAGCCAGTCAGATAGCACCCGGGTGCCGCCGGTCACGGAGGAGAAGTCACCACCGGACTCACGGATAACCGGCGCAGATTCACCGGTAATGGCACTTTCATCCACCGATGCGCCGCCCTCTAGGACTTCACCATCGCACGGCACGGTATCACCCGCTTCGATGAGCACCAGGTCACCTTTACGCAAACTGTCGGCTGCGACTTTCTGCTGTGGTGCATCAACGCGGGCTTCTGCGAGTTTTTTTGCCCAACTGGTTTTCTTCACTCCGCGCAGACTTTCGGCCTGTGCTTTACTGCGCCCCTCGGCCAGTGCTTCGGCAAAGTTGGCAAACAGCACTGTAAACCACAGCCACAGCGCGACACTGCCGGTAAATATGGCACTGCCAGCTGTTTGGCCGCTTAATATGGCCAGCCAAATTAGGGTGGTTAGCCCGCTGCCCAGATACACCACGAACATCACCGGGTTGCGCCACTGAACCCGCGGGTCCAGTTTTTTCACAGCGTCAAGAAGCGCAGTACGAACCAGTGCAGGCTCAAAAATGGCGCGTTGTTTGCGAGTCATAGTCATTCTCTCGTTAATGTGTTAACCAAACTTGCAGATGTTCGGCGACCGGCCCTAAGGCCAACGCTGGGATAAAGGTCAATGCGCCCACCAATAACACGGTGCCCACCAACAAGCCGATGAACAGCGGGCCAGAGGTTGGAAGGGTGCCGTTGCCAGCCGGTTGCCGTTTCTTCGCCACCAGTGAACTGGCAATCGCCAACACCGGCAGAATTACCCCAAATCGACCCAAGAACATCGCCGCCGCCAGTAACAGGTTGTAAAATGGCGTATTGACACTCAGGCCAGCAAAAGCGCTGCCGTTGTTGTTGGCCGCGGATGAGAGGGCGTAGAGCACTTCACTAAAGCCATGCGCTCCGGGATTGAGTATTCCGGCGCGACCAGCATCGGTACCCAGCGCCAGTGCAGTACCCAACAGCACGATAGCGGGGGTGACCAGAATGGCCAGTGCGGTCATTTTCATATCAAATACGTCAATTTTCTTGCCCAGGTATTCAGGAGTGCGGCCAATCATCAGCCCGGCAATAAAGACCGTCAGCAGCACAAACAGCAGCATGCCGTACAAACCGGAGCCGACGCCGCCAAACACCACCTCACCAATCTGCATTAACCACATCGGCACCATGCCCCCCAGCGCCGTAAAGGAGTCATGCATCGCATTAACCGCACCGCAAGATGCTGCTGTCGTGACCACGGCATACATGCTGCTCGCCAGAATACCGAAGCGCGATTCCTTGCCCTCCATATTGATATTGCTGTCCGCATCCAATGGCATTAAATGCGGATTACCGGCCAGTTCGGCGTACATCACCACCACTACCGCCACCACAAAAATCAGTGACATAGCCCAGATAAGCGCGTGGCCCTGGCGGTTATCGCCGACCACGTGACCAAATGCAAAACAGAGGGCGCAGGGGATCAGGAAGATGGCTAGCATTTGCACAAAATTGCTAAATGCTGTCGGGTTTTCAAAGGGATGGGCTGAGTTAGCCCCAAAGAAGCCGCCGCCATTGGTGCCCAGCATTTTAATGGCTTCTTGTGATGCCACCGGCCCCATCGGTAAGGTCTGTTTTACCCCCTCCAATGTGGTGATATGTAGGTAGCCATCCAGATTTTGTAGTACTCCCTGACTGACGAAAATCAGGGCGATGACCAGGGCAATCGGCAATAAGACATATAAGGTGATACGCACCAAATCAACCCAAGCATTGCCCAAAGTGTTGGCTGAATGGCGGGAAAATGCTCGGATAAGGGCAAAAGCAACCGCAATGCCGGTCGCCGCCGAGAGGAAATTCTGCACTGTCAGGCCGGCCATTTGGCTGAGATAGCTGAGGGTATTTTCCCCGCTGTATGCTTGCCAGTTGGTGTTAGTGACAAAGCTCACTGCGGTATTCAGCGCCAGATGCCATGACATTCCGGGCATATTTTCCGGATTCAAGGGGAGTGAGCCCTGCATCATTAACAGTGCGAACAGCAGCACAATGCCCAGCACATTGAACAGGAGAATGGCCAGCGCATATTGCCAGCCATTCATTTCTTCATTTTTTACCCCGCTGCAACGCCATAAAGCGGCCTCGATTTGTTGCAGTGGCATGAAAGGTTCGCCTTCAATAAGGCGCGCCAAAAAGCTCCCCAACGGACGGGACAGCACCAATAACACCAGCATGAAGCTGGCGATAAGCAGAAATCCTGATGCCGCCATTTAAAAGTCCTCCGCATTAAACAAGGCATAAACCAGATAGCCCAACAGCAGCAGAACCAGTAGCGCACCACAAATGATGCTGACACTCACGATATACCTCCACAGGCATTATTTTTGCTAACTCAGCTTTTGCTGACCAAGTTTGATAATCAGGTTTTTGTTAACAACAGCTTAGGAAGTTGTAAGAAAAGTTCTTGATAAAAAAATGCCGGGAGGTGTAAAAAAAGTATAAAAACGCTCAAAATATAAGCAAAAAGTGCATGTAAATTAACCAGTCAGAGTGGATAGTATTAAATTGCTTTAGCCAGATGGGTATTTTGGGGGGGAATGCATTTAGTTTTCTAATTCATAAATACCCAGCAACCATCGCGCAACACATGACAGAGTTGACTTAACTTCTCTGTAACAAAATTACGGAATTGGTATTTTTTTTCTACTTTTTATGTGATTTAGTGGTCGGATGAGTGGCAAGTCGGCAAGCAATACGGTAAAATTTTGCTCAATTTACAATTTTGTTTATTTTCAACGCCACGCAGCCATCGGGCACCATTAATTAAAGTGGCTGGCCACATAAAGGCGTTTTAAAGGAGGATTATTATGTCCATGTACAATGCATATCCATTACATCAGGTTATTTTGCGGCGTATCACCGTGATTCTGGTGGGGTTATTGGCGCTGCCTGTCATGCTTTTTCGCCGCGATCGCGCCCGCTTTTACAGCTACCTACACCGTGTCTGGATAAAAACCAGTGATAAACCGGTGTGGTTGGCACAGTCTGAAATGGCGCCACAAGATTTTTATTGATTGCTAAACTATCAGGTTTGCAACGGTAAATTGCAGTAAAGTGAAAGGCCCATGAGTGAATGCTCGTGGGCCTTTTTTATGGGCCGATGGAGAATAAAATGCCGCAAAGCAATCAGGTGATGCCAAGTTTTGCATATTGCCGCGCACGTGATGAACTTGATGCGCTGTGTGCAGCGGGGATAACCCGTGGCAAATTGATGGAGTTTCATAGCCGATATAAATTGGTGTTATTAGCGCATTCACAGCCGGAATACCGAGAAATAGGGCCTTTTATTGCGGGAATGGATAAATGCTCATCACTTATTGAGTTTACTGCTGAGTATCGTCAGCGTCTGCTGCATATACTCGCGCACTCACCCACGCCAGCTAATCACACCAATGTGTTAATGCATGTGCAGGGCTATTTTCGGCCTTATCTCACCTCCCCCCAGCGCCAAGCATTGGCGCGACTGATTGGCCAATACCGCTTAGGTGAATTACCACTGAGTGTACCTATCGCCCAGATAACTGCATATTTGCATGAATTTCCAAATGATTATTTGGCCGGGCAGCACTATTTTACTTTTTACTCGGAGCAAGAATAGGGCATGGCAACACATCTTATTTGGTTTCGTAATGATTTACGCCTAACCGATAATCTGGCGCTGCATGCAGCATGCCAGGATCCGCAAGCGACCGTAATTGCAGTGTTTATTGCGACCCCCGTGCAATGGGCTAAGCATGATATGGCACCGCGCCAGGCGGCATTTTTACTGCAAAATCTACAGCTGCTGCGCGATGCACTCAGCGCGCGGGAAATTGCGTTTTATTATCATCAGTGTGATGATTTTCAGGATTCTATTATCTGGCTGGATGATTTTTGCCAACAACAACAAGTGGATGCGCTGTTTTATAACCAACAGTATGAGTTGAATGAACAGCTACGCGATGAAGCATTGGTGGCGCGACTGAGTCGCCGAGCTATTACTTGCCACCGTTTTCATGACAGTGTGTTATTGCCACCGGGCAGTGTCCTGACCGGTAATCATGAAATGTACAAAGTTTTTACCCCATTTCGCCGGGCATTCATTCAGCGTTTACTGATGAGTGATTGCCGAAGTGTACCGGCACCGAAACCTCGGACCACCCCGGCCGTGGCCACTTCGCCGCTTTTGGCCCCCTTCGATTATCCGCAACAGCCAGTAGACAATCAGTTATTCCCGGCGGGTGAAGAGGCGGCGCTACAGCGCCTGCGCAGTTTCTGCCGCGAGGATGTGCAAGACTATCAACAACAACG
Source organism: Yersinia hibernica (assembly GCF_004124235.1). Lineage (NCBI taxonomy): Bacteria > Pseudomonadati > Pseudomonadota > Gammaproteobacteria > Enterobacterales > Yersiniaceae > Yersinia > Yersinia hibernica. The sequence goes on along the minus strand of NZ_CP032487.1, from coordinate 2,682,151 downwards.
CGATTTCCCTGCCGTGGCGGGCACCAGTTGCCTGTCACCTTATCTGGCGTTGGGGATTCTTTCGCCCCGTCAATGTGTTAATCGCCTACGTGCTGAATGCCCAGATTGGGTGGAAAATGCTGAGGGCGGGGCATTTACTTGGCTTAATGAATTGATTTGGCGTGAATTTTATCGTCATTTATTGGTAGCTTATCCTCGGTTATGCCAGCATCATCCCTTTATTGGCTGGACTGATGCAGTATTATGGAATCACTCAGAACAGCAATTAATCGCCTGGCAGCAGGGGCGGACAGGTTATCCTATTGTCGACGCAGCAATGCGGCAGCTAAATGAAACAGGTTGGATGCATAACCGTTTGCGGATGATTAGCGCCAGTTTTTTGGTGAAAGACTTGCTGATCGACTGGCGCAAAGGCGAGCGTTATTTTATGTCGCAATTATTAGACGGTGATTTAGCCGCTAATAATGGTGGCTGGCAATGGGCAGCATCAACCGGGACAGATGCCGCGCCCTATTTTCGTATTTTTAATCCCACCACGCAGGGCGAGCGTTTTGATAAAGACGGCGTTTTTATTCGCCGCTGGTTGCCAGAATTGGCGGCGGTACCCGACAGTGATATTCACCAGCCGTGGCGTTGGGCGCAGCGACAACAGCAACCATTGGATTACCCACCACCGCTGGTGGACCATAAGCAGGCCAGATTGGCTACACTCGCGGCATTTGACGCCGCTAAGCGGGATGGCAGCAAGGATCCCTAATCACCAGGAGCCTTCATGTTTTTGACCTATATTTCGACTCAACCGGCACTCTCTGACAGCAGCATTCACCGCCAAAAATATCGTCACGGGTTGCTTAGCGCCGGGTTGGTTGTTTCTTTTAGCCTCTATAGTGCATCGGCAGCCGCGGGTTTTGAAGTGGTGGCGCTAGGGGTTGATGGCGGTGTCAGTGATGGTAACCTGACATCATATCTGATCCGTGATGATAGCCAGCCGCTCTATTTGGCACTCGACGCTGGCTCTGTGCTGCCGGGCATAGCTAAGGCATTGGAAAAAGGCAATTTTTCCGATGTTACGGATAGCATCGCCGCGCCGCTAACACGGCAGGGATATATTTTTCGCCAGCGGATTAACAGCTATTTTATTAGTCACGCCCATCTTGACCATGTCTCCGGCCTGATTATTGGGTCACCGGAAGACAGCAAAAAAACGCTTTATGCATCAGCCGATACTATTGATGTGCTGAGAAACTACTATTTTAACTGGCGCGTATGGCCCAATTTTACTGACAGTGGCAGTGGCGCGCGTTTGGGCACTTACCGGATGCAATTGGTGCGCCCGGCTCAATCATTGAGCTTGGGACTGACCCACTTAACGGGTGAAATGTACCCTTTGAGTCATGATAAATCGCCATCTTCCATGTTGCTTATCAGCAGTAACAATGCCGCTTTTGCCTATTTTGGCGATACCGGCCCGGATGAAATCGAGAAATCGAAACATTTGGATACGGTGTGGCGTAAATTGGCAGAGAAGGTCAAACAGCAGCAATTGAAAGGGATCATAATTGAAGTTTCGTACCCGAATGAGCTGGATGATAGCAAGTTGTATGGCCATATGACGCCAAAGTGGTTGCTGAAGGAATTGAAAAATCTTGAGAAATACAGTGGCGAGGGCCAGCCGCTAAAAGATTTGCCGGTGGTCATTAGCCACATTAAACCCTCACTCCAGCAGGGGTTGGATGTGCGCAAAGTGATTGCTAGCGAGTTAGCCCAAGGCAATGATATGGGGGTTAATTTTATCCTGATGGAACAAGGCGATAGCCAGAAGTTCTGATGATATTTGAGTGTTATAACACACAGATTAATGAGAGTTAAATAATGCGTAATACTGAACTCGAAACTCTACTGAGTAATCAGCTGAATATCTCAGCTTTTCAAGACTATGCACCCAATGGTTTGCAGGTTGAGGGGCGCGAGCAGGTCAAGCGCATTGTCACCGGCGTGACAGCCAGTCAGGCGCTGCTGGATGCTGCCGTGGGGCTACAAGCCGATGCCATTTTGGTGCATCACGGCTATTTTTGGAAAAATGAACCGGTAGCGGTGCGGGGAATGAAACGTAACCGCCTGAAAACATTGCTCACTAATGATATCAATCTGTATGGCTACCATTTGCCGCTGGATGCCCATCCCGAATTAGGCAATAACGCGCAACTGGCTAAATTACTGGGTATCCGGGTCTTGGGGGACATTGAATCTCTGCTGCCCTTTGGTGAATTTGATGTGCCGTTAAACGCAGTGATTTTACGTGAGCGGCTGGAAACATTATTGGAGCGCCCAGTTTTGCATTGCGGTGATCGCGCGCCAACTGATGTGCGCCGTATAGCTTGGTGCACTGGGGGGGGGCAAGGTTACATTCAGCAAGCGGCTGAGTTTGGTGTTGATGCATTCATAACCGGCGAGGTTTCGGAGCAGACAATTCATATCGCCCGTGAAATGGGGGTGAATTTTTATGCGGCAGGACACCATGCGACGGAGCGCTATGGTATCAAAGCATTGGGTGAATGGCTCGCCACCCATCATCAACTTGACGTTATCTTTATTGATATTCCTAACCCAGCTTAATCCAATGCGAATTATGCACTGATGATAAATTTAGTTGCATAATTCGCAGTCAAAACTCTCGCCACAAACACGCATTAAACCTTACTTAAAACAAGGTTTTGTCACTGCGCGGCCATCTGAAATACTCATCTAAACGCAGTGCGATGATAAAACAGCAATTTCCCAAAATATTCCTCTGTTTTATGCTGATTCTAAATAAGAAAAAATCGCGTAGCCTGCGCTGTTATTGCTAAAAACCCATAAAAATAAGCAATTATAGTGGTTAATTTTCACCTTTTCACCGGGCTTAATGATTATTGGCAGCTATTGGTTAATTCAGTTCTATTGACAGCAGCTAGGTGCTAACGCATAAATATAAACTTATAACGAGTATTTATATAAAAATAATAGGGGACAGGAGTGCAACGAGCGAGATGCTATTTATTGGGAGAAAGTGCGGTGGTTTTGGAGTTAGAACCGCCAATAACATTAGCAAGTCAGCAGCGGATTTGGGGTTTAGCTGATCGTCTAATTCACCATCCCGATATCCTTGAAGCCATCCCCGGCATGAATAACCTGACTTTATTGCTGACAGACCCACACAATACCGCGCTGGATGCTATTGAGCGGCTACAACACTGGTGGGAAGAGAGTGAGTCACTTATCCCTGAATCGCGCGATATCACCATTCCGGTGATTTATGGCGGTGAAGCCGGGCCTGATTTGGCTGAGGTGGCGCGTCATACCGGGATGACTGAACGCCAGGTGGTGGAGTGCCATGCACAGGCGAATTATATCGTCTATTTTCTCGGGTTCCAGCCCGGTTTTTCATATTTAGGTGGGATGCCCGAACCACTGGCAACCCCCCGCCGCGCTGAGCCACGTTTGGTGGTTCCACCGGGCACTGTCGGCATTGGTGGCAGCCAAACTGGCATCTATCCGTTGGCCACTCCCGGTGGCTGGCAGCTGATTGGCCGCACATCACTGGCACTATTTAACCCGCTAGAAATGCCGCCAACTTTGCTGCGGCCTGGTGACAATGTGCGCTTCCTGCCCTTAAAGGAGGGCATATGCTGAAGATTATTCGTTCCGGAATTTATACCACGATACAAGATAGCGGGCGCGGCGGTTTTCGTCGGTTAGGTATCAGTCAGGGTGGTGCTCTCGATTCACCGGCGTTAAATATGGCAAATATGCTGGTAGGCAATGCTGCCGGTGCTGCGGGTCTGGAAATTACCCTGGGCCAATTTGCGGCTGAATTTAGCCAACCGGGCTGGATTGCGGTCACTGGTGCAGGGTGTGAGGCGATGCTGGATAACCAATTGCTTTGGACTGGATGGCGTTATCCAGTCAAACCGGGCCAACAGTTAAAACTCAGTGTTCCGCATCGTGGAATGCGCAGTTATTTGGCGATTTCTGGCGGGATTGATGTGCCGGAAATGCTGGGTTCGCGCAGCACCGATTTGAAAGCGGGTTTTGGTGGCTATCAGGGGCGGTTGATTAGAGAGGGTGACTGCCTACCACTAGGGAAGCCGACACGTTTACCGCGTGAATCAGTTGGTATCAAACAATTGTTATTTGGTAACCGTGTGCGAGCTGTTCAGGGGCCGGAATATCATGAGTTTGATGATGTGTCACAGGGGGCATTCTGGCGTGAAGCCTGGCAACTTAGCCCACAAAGTAACCGAATGGGTTATCGCCTGACGGGGCGTGAGCTCGCGCGCACGACATCACGCGAGATGTTGTCCCATGGTTTGTTACCCGGAGTGGTGCAAGTGCCGCATAACGGGCAACCCATCGTGCTGATGGCGGATGCACAAACGACCGGCGGTTATCCGCGTATTGCTTGCGTGATTGAAGCGGATCTGTACCACTTGGCGCAACTTCGACTCGGGGAGTCCGTCCATTTCGTGCCCTGTACCGTCGAAGAGGCGCTGCGCGCCAAGTTAGAACAACAACATTTTTTGCAACAGATCGAATGGGGCTTAGAGCAAGGGTTTGATGCCACGGAGGCCCAATGAAAGTTGATTTAAATGCCGATTTGGGCGAAGGCTGTGCCAATGATCAGGCGCTGCTGCAATTAGTCAGTTCAGCCAATATTGCTTGCGGTTTTCATGCCGGAGACGCAGCAACTATGCGCCAGTCAGTGCGCTGGGCTATTGAGTATGGGGTGGCTATCGGCGCACATCCGAGCTTTCCAGATCGTGAGAATTTTGGCCGTACAATCATGCAGTTACCGCCTGAAACAGTTTATGCCCAAGTGGTTTACCAACTGGGGGCTTTGGCGGCCATCGTGAAAGCCGAAGGGGGGGTTATGCAACATGTGAAACCTCACGGCATGTTGTATAACCAAGCGGCACGTGATCCGTTGCTGGCGGATGCTATTGCTCTGGCGGTTAAGGCCGTCAACCCGCTATTGCGCCTAGTGGGGCTGGCGGGGAGTGAATTGATTCGCGCCGGTGATCGCGCGGGTTTAGTCACCCGGCAGGAAGTGTTTGCCGACCGCCGCTATCAAGGCGATGGCACGTTAGTTCCTCGTAGTCAGCCCGATGCACTTATCGAAAGTGACGATTTGGCTTTGTCACAAACCCTAGCCATGGTGCAGCGCCATCGGGTTCAGGCTCGTGATGGCAGTTGGGTGCCGGTGCAAGCCGACACAGTATGTGTCCATGGTGATGGTGCCCATGCATTGAATTTCGCCCGCCGTTTACGAGACAGTTTTCAGCAGGAAAATATTACGATCACTGCGCAATAGTTAAACAATAACAACATGTTAGGACAACAAAAAATCATAACCGCCTGGCCCGGGTGGAATAGCATTGCGATAAAAATCTATCGATAGCAGTTTTTTACTCTATTTTAGGACAGGAGAGTCATCTTGGAACAAACGGTAAATCTTTGGCCGCTGATTGGGATCGCGGCGATTATAATCGGATTCTTACTGCGCATTAACGCAGTTTTGGTGGTGATCAGTGCCGGGATAATCACGGGGCTGGCGGCACTTATGCCACTGGCCACCATTTTGGAAAAACTGGGCGAGGGTTTTCTGAACACCCGCAATCTGCCCTTGATTCTGTTACTGCCCCTGGCGGTGATTGGTCTGCTTGAACGCCATGGTTTGAAAGAGCGGGCACAGGCCTGGATTTCGCGCATTAAAAGCGCCACCTCAGGCCGTCTGCTGATTGTGTATCTGTTTGTGCGTGAAGCCACGGCGGCGCTGGGTTTAACCAGCCTCGGGGGGCAAGCGCAGATGGTGCGCCCGCTATTAGCGCCAATGGCGGAGGGGGCGGCCAAAACCCGTTATGGCGAGTTGCCGGAGAAAGTACGTTATCGCCTGCGGGCGATGTCAGCGGCGACAGATAACGTTGGCTTGTTCTTTGGTGAAGATATTTTTGTTGCTTTCGGTGCCATCATTTTTATGCACAACTTTATGCTGGAGTCCGGCGGTATCCAAACCGAGCCGTTGCATATCGCGCTGTGGGGCATTCCGACGGCGATTTGCGCGTTCCTTATTCATGCCTACCGCTTACAACGTTTGGATAAACATCTTGCCGCTGAATTAACGGCGCTGAATCAGTCTGCCTTGGCAAGCAAGGGAGACGGCCAATGATTTTTCAACAGCAATATTTATACTGGTTGGCTGGCGTCGTTTTACTGATAGTGGCCGGAATGTCATTTCGAGATAAAGCCAACCCGCGCCGCATCACCACCGGGTTATTTTGGGGGTTGTACGGCCTGATTTTCCTGGTCGGAGACTGGACTTACCGCCTGGCTAACACATTGGCGGGTGAGGGGCCGGATGAGAAACGGATTCTACATATCGCGGTCGGCGTGGTGGTCATCATCATGGCGTTAATCGCCGGTTTTGGCGGGGTAAAACTGGGCAGTTATCATCAGCGTACTGAGCAAGAACGCGAAGTGAGCGCTAAGCGCCTGGGGAACAAGCTGTTTATTCCCGCACTGACTATTCCGATCGTGACGGTTATCGGCGTACTGCTGTTTAATAATATTCCTGCGCTGGATCTGTGGTTATTTGGTAGCGGCAACCATGCCACTTTGGTGACCTTATTCTCAATGACTGTCGGCTGTGTGCTGGGCTTGCTGATTGCGGTGGTGATGACCCGCGAAACTGCTGCGCAACCGGTGCAGGAAGCTCGGCGTCTGTTGGATTCTATTGGCTGGGCATTTATCTTGCCGCAGATTTTGGCGACTCTTGGCCTGTTGTTTACCTCCGCCGGTGTTGGCACGGCGATTGCCCATTTGACGCAGGAATATCTGGCGGTAAATCATCGCTTTATTGCCGTGGCTGTCTATGCTATTGGCATGGCGGTGTTAACCATGATCATGGGGAATGCCTTTGCAGCTTTCCCGATCGTCACCGCCGGTATTGGTATCCCCATTTTGGTGTTGCAGCATGGTGGTAACCCGGCAGTTATGGCGGCTATCGGCATGTTCTCTGGCTACTGCGGTACTCTAATGACCCCCATGGCCGCCAACTTTAACATTGTTCCGGCTGCATTATTGGAGCTGCCGGACAAACATGCGGTTATCAAAGTTCAGATCCCAACTGGGCTGACTCTTTTGATTGTTAACGTATTTTTACTTTATTTCCTGATGTTTCTCTAGGAGGGGCGATGAGAAGTGTATTAATCACCGGGTTTGAGCCCTTTGACGGCGAAAGAGTGAATCCCTCTTGGGAAGTGGTCAAAAAACTTAATGACCTGATGCTCGGTGGCGTCAAAGTGGTCGCCCGTCAGTTACCTTGTGCTTTTGGCGCAGCATTGACCGCTTTGAATGCCGCTATGGATGATATTCAGCCGGTACTGGTGCTGGCCATTGGTCAGGCGGGTGGGCGGGCTGATATTAGTCTCGAACGGGTGGCGATTAATATCGATGATGCCCGCATTGCGGATAATCTGGGTAATCAGCCTGTAGACCAGCCAATTGTAGAAGATGGCCCCGCGGCTTACTTTACCCGTTTGCCTATCAAGGCCATGGTGCAGGCTATTCGCGAGGCCGGTATCCCTGCGTCGGTGTCCCAGACGGCCGGAACCTATGTTTGTAACCATGTTATGTATGGGTTATTGCATCGGTTACATCAGGTTAATGACGAAGTTAAGGGCGGTTTTATTCATATCCCTTATTTACCGGAACAAGCAGTCAATCACCCCGGAGCGCCAAGTATGTCAGAGCACTCTGTGATGATAGCATTGGAATTGGCAATCTCGATTGCATTGCAAATTGATCATGATTTGCATATTTCTGGTGGCGCAATCCACTGATTTTAAAATAAAAAACGCCACCAAGAAGGTGGCGTTTTGCGAATTAAGCAGCAGACTAAATTGGCTTATTTCTTCAATTGGCTCTTAAAATCACGTTCGGCATAACCGGTGTAAAGCTGACGCGGACGGGCAATTTTGATGCCGTCATCGTGCATTTCATTCCAGTGAGCAATCCAGCCGATGGTGCGGGCGATGGCGAAGATGACGGTGAACATGGAGGACGGAATACCCAGTGCTTTCAGGATGATACCTGAATAGAAATCGACGTTTGGATATAACTTTCTCTCGATGAAGTAAGGGTCATTCAGCGCAATATGCTCCAACTCCATCGCCACTTTCAGCAGATCGTCTTCCAGTTTTAACTCTTTCAATACTTCATGGCAGGTTTCGCGCATGACAGTGGCGCGCGGGTCGTGGTTTTTATACACACGGTGCCCGAAGCCCATCAAGCGGAACGAATCGTTTTTATCTTTCGCGCGGCGGATGAATTCTGGAATGTGCTCAACGGTTTTAATCTCTTCCAGCATCTTCAAGCAAGCTTCGTTTGCACCACCATGGGCAGGGCCCCACAGGGATGCAATACCTGCGGCGATACAAGCAAATGGGTTCGCACCAGAAGAACCGGCAGTACGCACGGTAGAGGTTGAGGCGTTTTGCTCATGGTCGGCGTGCAGGATGAAAATACGATCCATCGCGCGTTCCAGTACCGGGTTAACTTCATATTCCTCGCAAGGGGTAGAGAACATCATGCGCAGGAAGTTGCCGGCATAGGACAGGTCATTGCGCGGATACACAAACGGCTGGCCGATGGAATATTTGTAACACATCGCGGCGACCGTCGGCATTTTGGACAGCAGACGGAAGGCGGTGATTTCACGATGCCGCTCGTTATTGACATCCAGCGCATCGTGGTAGAAAGCCGCCAGCGCGCCTGTCACCCCACATAATACCGCCATCGGATGTGAGTCACGGCGGAATCCGCGGAACAGACTGGTTATCTGCTCGTGGATCATGGTGTGGCGGGTCACTGTTGCTTTGAAGGTTTCATATTCTTCAGCGGTGGGGGTTTCGCCGTATAAAAGAATGTAGCAAACTTCCAGATAAGTAGAATTTTTTGCTAATTGATCAATAGGATAGCCACGGTGCAGTAGGATCCCTTCATCACCGTCGATAAACGTGATTTTTGATTCGCAGGATGCGGTAGAGGTAAACCCGGGGTCATAGGTAAAATACCCTTTGGAACCTAAGGTGCGGACGTCGATCACGTCAGTGCCGAGAGTTGGGGATAGAACCCCCAGTTCGATCGCAGCTTCGCCTGTCAGATTCAGCGTCGCTTTTTTGTCAGCCATTTACAGTCTCCTTAGCGCTTATTTTAAAACCCCTAACAACTGAAATGTCTTAGAGGCCCGGGGGCCATCTTCTCATCAGCACTGCTCTGTTTTATTCACTGTAACAACATGATTTAGGGTACAGAGTGTCTCGCCAATGCGGCCTGCAATCCGAAGGGTTAGATTGATGGCGACGTTACAAAGTTGTTAACGATTTGTCAGATGCTTATAGTTTATGGTTCATTGCCTACGATATCTATGGGGATATTGACTCAGTACACTGTTGCATAACTTAAGCTTATGGGGAAGTGTATCCGCAGACCTTTAGTGCATCATAGGGCTTATTTCTACCCTAGTTGTAATGGAAATGTTTATTCTTTGTCAAATCAGATAATTAATTTTATATAAATTGTGTAAATCGTGATCCTAATCACTGTTCAGGGGAAATGTTACCAATCAGTTTGTGTGGGAATTGTAATAAGAATGTGAACCCCCTATACTGCCGCCAGGTCTCCGGATTACCCTGAAGTAGGAGCACCCAGCGTTATATCAAACACGTCATTTAAGCATGCAGGATGTTATGTTTAAGTGTGCGGTGTGAAGGGTTTCGGCTCTTAACGCTGTCTGATCCCCACCCAGGCCCGGAGGAAGGAAAATAATAAGAGCTGTGTGGGCAAAACCGTGAAAAAACAAAGACCTGTCAATTTGGATCTGCAAACGATTCGATTTCCTGTTACTGCGATAGCGTCCATTTTACACCGAGTCTCTGGCGTAATAACTTTCGTTGCCGTTGGTATCCTCCTTTGGCTGTTAGGTTTGTCTGTCTCCTCGCAAGAAGGATTCATGCAAGCGGCGGCTGTCATGAATAGCTTTTTTGTTAAATTCATCTTCTGGGGAATACTCACTGCGCTGGCCTATCACATTTGCGGTGGCATCCGTCACTTGTTAATGGATTTCGGCTATATCGAAGAGAGCTTGGCCGCGGGGACCCGCTCCGCCCAAGTAGCAATGGTGTTAACCTTGGTGCTGTCAGTTTTAGCTGGAGTCCTGGTATGGTAAGCAATGCTTCTGCGTTAGGGCGTAATGGAGTACACGACTGGCTGTTACTACGTGCTTCTGCGATCGTCATCACTCTGTATGTTCTCTATATTCTGGGCTTTGTTGTCATTGTCCCAGACATTACCTACGAAATCTGGCGTGGCTTCTTTGCTTCGCACATCACAAAAGTATTTACCCTGCTGACCTTGCTGTCGATTCTGGCTCATGCCTGGATTGGTCTGTGGCAGGTATTAACGGACTATATCAAGCCGCTAGCGGTACGACTGGTGTTACAACTGGCCGTGGTGATTACGCTGCTGGTCTACCTATTGTATGGAACAATTGTGGTGTGGGGTGCTTAAATGAAACTGCCAGTCAGAGAGTTTGATGCTGTTGTTATCGGTGCGGGTGGTGCGGGTATGCGCGCAGCACTGCAAATTTCACAAATGGGGCTGTCTTGTGCCCTGATATCGAAAGTATTTCCAACCCGTTCTCATACCGTATCTGCGCAAGGTGGCATCACGGTCGCATTGGGCAATACCCATGAAGATAACTGGGAATGGCACATGTATGACACGGTAAAGGGTTCCGACTATATCGGTGACCAGGATGCCATCGAGTATATGTGTAAAACTGGCCCTGAAGCGGTGCTTGAGCTGGAACACATGGGTTTGCCGTTTTCGCGCTTAGAAGATGGCAGCATTTATCAGCGGCCATTCGGTGGGCAGTCACTCAACTTTGGTGGCGAGCAAGCGGCGCGTACTGCGGCAGCAGCCGATCGTACCGGGCATGCGCTGCTACACACCCTTTATCAGCAAAATCTAAAAAATCACACTACCATTTTCTCCGAATGGTATGCGCTGGATTTAGTGAAGAATCAGGACGGCGCTTTTGTCGGCTGTACTGCCATCTGCATTGAAACCGGTGAAGTAGTTTATTTTAAAGCAAGCGCCACGGTGCTGGCGACCGGTGGTGCTGGGCGTATTTATCAATCAACTACCAATGCGCACATTAATACCGGCGACGGGGTAGGTATGGCCTTGCGTGCCGGCGTTCCGGTGCAGGACATGGAAATGTGGCAGTTCCACCCGACCGGCATTGCCGGGGCGGGTGTATTGGTCACCGAGGGCTGTCGTGGTGAGGGCGGTTATCTGCTGAATAAACACGGTGAGCGCTTTATGGAACGTTATGCTCCGAACGCCAAAGATTTGGCGGGTCGTGATGTTGTTGCGCGTTCCATTATGATTGAAATCCGTGAAGGCCGCGGTTGTGATGGCCCGTGGGGGCCTCATGCCAAACTGAAATTGGATCACTTGGGTAAAGATGTGCTGGAGTCCCGCCTGCCGGGTATTCTTGAGCTATCTCGTACCTTTGCGCATGTTGACCCAATCAAAGAACCTATTCCGGTTATCCCAACGTGCCATTACATGATGGGTGGAATTCCAACCAAAGTGACCGGCCAGGCCATCACCGTCAATGAAAAGGGTGAAGATGTTGTCATCCCTGGTCTGTTTGCGGTAGGTGAAATTGCCTGTGTTTCCGTCCATGGCGCAAACCGCTTGGGTGGTAACTCATTGCTAGACTTGGTGGTATTTGGTCGTGCCGCCGGTATGCATCTGCAAGAGTCATTGATGGAGCAGGGTACCAGCCGCGATGCCAGTGATTCAGACATTGAAGCTTCCTTGGATCGTATGAACCGTTGGAATAACACCCGTTCAGGTGAAGATCCGGTTGAAATCCGTAAAGCATTACAATCCTGTATGCAGCATAACTTCTCGGTGTTCCGTGAGGGGGACGCGATGGCTAAAGGGTTGGAGGAGCTGAAAACTATCCGTGAACGTCTACACCATGCCCGCCTGGATGACACTTCTAGCGAGTTCAATACCCAGCGTATTGAATGCCTGGAGTTGGATAACTTGATGGAGACGGCGTTTTCCACCGCAGTGTCTGCAAATTTCCGTACCGAAAGCCGTGGCGCACATAGCCGCTTTGACTTCCCGGAACGTGATGATGCGAACTGGCTGTGTCACTCGCTGTATTTGCCAGGCACTGAAAGCATGACCCGCCGTGAGGTAAACATGCAACCTAAGCTACGCGCGGCATTCCCGCCGAAAGTGCGTTCTTACTAAGGCATGTGTTGTGTTGATAGGGTGAAACCTAACCCGTTGCGGAGGAAAAAGTCATGAAACTTGAGTTCTCAATTTATCGCTACAACCCGGATGTCGATAACGCGCCGCATATGCAGGATTACACGTTAGAGGCGGAAGAAGGTCGGGATATGATGTTGCTGGATGCCCTTATCCAGTTAAAAGAAAAAGATCCGACGCTATCGTTTCGTCGTTCATGCCGTGAAGGGGTTTGTGGCTCTGACGGTTTGAATATGAATGGCAAAAATGGCTTGGCATGTATTACGCCAGTGTCGGCATTGCAAAAGGGCAATAAAAAGATTGTGATTCGCCCATTGCCGGGGTTACCGGTGGTGCGGGATTTAGTGGTCGATATGGGGCAGTTTTATACTCAGTACGAGAAAATTAAACCTTACCTATTGAATGATGGCAAAAATCCGCCGGCACGTGAGCATTTACAGTCTCCGGAACAGCGCGAAAAACTGGATGGCCTGTATGAATGCATCCTATGCGCCTGTTGCTCAACATCTTGTCCGTCATTCTGGTGGAATCCGGATAAATTTGTTGGCCCGGCAGGGTTACTGGCGGCCTATCGCTTCCTGATAGACAGCCGTGATACTGAGACAACAGCACGTTTGGATGATCTGGACGACGCTTTTAGTGTTTTCCGCTGCCATAGCATCATGAATTGTGTCAGTGTTTGTCCTAAAGGCCTTAACCCGACCAAAGCCATTGGCCACATTAAATCTATGTTGTTGCAACGTAGTGCATGATGTGAGTTTATTAACCCGGGGAATGTGTTTCCCGGGTTACATAAGGTAGGGAATCTCTAAAAACGGGCGAGCGGTCAGTTTTTAGAGGTTCCTTGAACGGGACCGTTAAGGTCCATAACAGAATGTGCATTGAGCACATCGAGTGAACCGTTTTTACGGCAAACCGTTGATATTACGGTGTATATGTTAACCACGGCGAAAACTGAAGCTTCAAAGCTTAAGGGATCATGATGCAGAACGGCGCAATGAAGGCCTGGCTGGATTCCTCCTATCTGGCGGGCGCGAACCAGTCCTACATAGAGCAGCTCTATGAAGACTTTTTAACCGATCCTGGTTCCGTTGATGATAGTTGGCGTTCAATTTTTCTACAACTACCTACAACGGGTGTAAAACCTGATCAGTTCCACTCTCAAACACGTGAGTATTTCCGTCGCTTGGCGAAGGATCCCTCTCGTTACAACACATCTATCAGCGATCCTGAAAATGATGCCAAGCAAGTCAAGGTGTTGCAGTTAATCAACGCCTTCCGCTTCCGCGGTCATCAACATGCCAACCTTGACCCACTCGGTTTGTGGAAGCAGGAGTCTGTTCCAGACCTTGATCCTGCCTATCACCATCTGACCGAAGCCGATTTCCAGAACACCTTCAATGTCGGTTCTTTTGCTATAGGCAAAGAAACCATGAAGCTGTCTGACCTGTATGCAGCTCTGAAACAGACCTACTGTGGTTCTATTGGCGCTGAATACATGCACATCACCAACACCGAAGAAAAACGTTGGCTCCAGCAGCGTATTGAGTCGGTGGTCGGGAAACCCATATTCAGCGATGAAGAGAAGCGCCGTTTCCTGAGTGAACTGACTGCAGCTGAAGGTTTGGAGCGTTATTTAGGGGCCAAATTCCCTGGTGCTAAGCGTTTCTCTCTGGAGGGCGGCGATTCGCTGGTCACCATGCTGAAAGAAATGATTCGCCATGCCGGTAAAAATGGAACACGTGAAGTGGTTCTGGGAATGGCGCACCGTGGCCGCTTGAACGTATTAATTAACGTGTTGGGTAAAAAGCCGGAAGATTTGTTCGATGAATTCGCCGGCAAGCATAAAGAGCATTTAGGCACGGGTGATGTTAAATATCACCAAGGTTTCTCTTCTGATGTGGAAACCGAAGGCGGCTTGGTTCACCTGGCGCTGGCCTTTAACCCATCACATCTAGAAATTGTCAGCCCAGTTGTTATTGGCTCAGTGCGAGCTCGTCGTGACCGTTTAGATGAGGCGCGCAGCAATATGGTGCTGCCAATCACCATTCATGGTGATGCGGCGATTGCTGGGCAGGGTGTCGTACAAGAAACCTTGAACATGTCTCAGGCCCGTGGCTATGAAGTGGGCGGGACAGTGCGCATCGTTATCAATAACCAGATTGGTTTCACCACCTCGAATCCACTGGATGCACGTTCGACTCAATACTGTACCGATATTGCTAAAATGGTGCAGGCACCGATTTTCCACGTGAATGCTGATGATCCTGAAGCTGTAGCGTTTGTTACCCGTCTGGCGTTGGATTTCCGTAACACCTTTAAACGTGACGTGATGATTGACCTGGTTTGCTACCGTCGCCATGGGCATAACGAAGCCGATGAGCCTAGTGCAACACAGCCAGTGATGTATCAGAAGATCAAAAAACACCCGACGCCGCGCAAAATCTATGCTGACAAGCTGACCGAGCAAAATATCGCCAGCCTGGAAGATGCCACGGAAATGGTCAACCTGTATCGCGATGCACTGGATCACGGCGATTGTGTCGTGGAAGAATGGCGTCCGATGAATCTGCAATCCTTTACTTGGTCACCGTATCTGAACCATGAATGGGATGAAGAGTATCCTAGCAAAGTTGATATGAAGCGGCTGCAAGATCTGGCGCGCCGTATCAGCCATGCGCCAGAAGCCATTGAAATGCAATCTCGGGTTGCCAAAATCTATGGCGATCGCGCCTTGATGGCCAGCGGCGAGAAGCTATTTGACTGGGGCGGTGCGGAAACATTGGCCTATGCCACCTTGGTCGACGAGGGCATCCCGATTCGTTTATCGGGTGAAGATGCCGGGCGCGGTACTTTCTTCCATCGCCACGCGGTGATTCATAACCAGAAAAATGGCTCAGTTTACGTGCCGCTGGCTAACGTACACAGTGGACAAGGTGATTTCCAGGTATGGGACTCAGTGTTGTCGGAAGAGGCTGTTTTGGCGTTTGAATATGGCTATGCTACAGCAGAACCGCGCACTCTGACTATCTGGGAAGCGCAGTTCGGTGACTTTGCCAACGGCGCTCAAGTTGTTATTGACCAATTTATCAGTTCTGGCGAACAGAAATGGGGCCGGATGTGTGGCTTGGTCATGTTGTTGCCGCACGGTTATGAAGGGCAAGGTCCAGAGCACTCCTCTGCTCGCCTGGAGCGCTATCTGCAACTTTGTGCCGAACAAAATATGCAGGTGTGTATCCCATCAACACCAGCACAGGTTTACCACATGATTCGCCGTCAGGCATTACGTGGTATGCGCCGTCCGCTGGTGGTCATGTCACCTAAGTCATTGTTGCGTCATCCATTGGCGGTATCATCACTGGATGAATTGGCTAATGGCAGCTTCTTGCCGGCGATTGGTGAAATTGACGAGCTGGATCCGAAAGGCGTTAAACGCGTCGTGATGTGCTCTGGCAAAGTTTATTATGATTTGCTGGAACAGCGCCGCAAAAATGGGCAAACCGATGTTGCTATCGTGCGTATCGAGCAGCTTTATCCGTTCCCACATCAAGCGGTGCAAGCGGTGTTGGAACAATTTGCTCATGTGCATGATTTCGTTTGGTGTCAGGAAGAGCCGCTGAACCAAGGGGCTTGGTATTGCAGCCAACACAATTTCCGTGAAGTGATTCCATTTGGTGCCTCCTTGCGTTACGCAGGCCGCCCAGCGTCCGCTTCGCCGGCAGTTGGATACATTTCCGTACACCAGAAACAACAACAAGCTCTGGTTAATGACGCGCTGACAGTTGAATAGCGACCGGTTAACACATAAAGGATAGAGAATGAGTAGCGTAGATATTAATGTTCCTGACCTCCCTGAGTCTGTCGCCGATGGCTCTGTTGCAACTTGGCACAAAAAACCGGGCGATAGCGTCAAACGTGATGAAGTACTGGTTGAGATTGAAACAGACAAAGTGATTCTGGAAGTTCCTGCAAGTCAGGACGGCATTTTGGATGCGATTTTGGAAGATGAAGGTGCTACGGTTGTTTCACGCCAAGTGCTGGGCCGCATTCGCCCAAGTGATAGTTCTGGCCTGCCGACAGAAGAGAAAAGCCAAAGCACCGAGTCCACTCCTGCTCAGCGCCAGACGGCTAGCTTGGAAGAAGAAAGCAACGATACCCTCAGCCCGGCGATTCGCCGCCTGATTGCTGAGCATTCTCTGGATGCCGCGGCAATCAAAGGCAGTGGTGTTGGTGGCCGTCTGACGCGTGAAGATATCGAGAGTTATTTGGCAAGCCGCAAGTCGGCACCAGTAGCAGCAGAAACCAAAGTTGAAACCGCAGCACCTGTCGCACCTATCGCGGGCCGCAGTGAAAAACGCGTGGCAATGACGCGGCTGCGTAAACGTGTTGCTGAGCGCCTGCTGGAAGCTAAAAACAGCACCGCCATGTTGACCACGTTTAACGAAATTAACATGAAGCCAATCATGGACTTGCGTAAACAGTATGGTGAGGCTTTCGAGAAGCGCCATGGTGTTCGTCTGGGCTTCATGTCTTTCTATATCAAGGCGGTGGTCGAAGCACTGAAACGCTACCCAGAAGTGAATGCTTCTATCGATGGCGAAGATGTGGTCTATCACAATTACTTTGATGTCAGCATTGCGGTTTCGACGCCGCGCGGCTTGGTAACTCCAGTGCTACGTGATGTAGACACCATGGGTATGGCTGATATTGAGAAGAAAATCAAAGAACTGGCCGTAAAAGGCCGTGACGGCAAACTGAAAGTTGAAGAACTGACCGGCGGTAATTTCACCATTACCAATGGCGGCGTATTCGGCTCACTGATGTCGACTCCGATCATTAACCCACCACAAAGTGCAATTCTTGGCATGCATGCCATTAAAGACCGACCTATGGCGGTAAATGGTCAGGTAGTGATTCTGCCAATGATGTATTTGGCACTGTCCTACGATCACCGTTTGATTGACGGCCGTGAATCCGTTGGTTATTTGGTGACAGTGAAAGAGATGCTGGAAGACCCAGCTCGCTTACTGCTCGACGTATAAAAAAGATAAATGACAAGGTCAGTCTGATTGCAAGGTGTTGATGACCTACCTGCGCGCAATCAGGCTACCTGGAAGGCTTCGGCCCATCTCAGACCTTATATGGATAGAACATCATGAATTTACACGAATATCAGGCAAAACAACTGTTTGCTCGGTATGGCATGCCAGCACCAACTGGCTACGCTTGTACTACACCGCGTGAAGCAGAAGAAGCCGCATCTAAAATCGGTGCTGGCCCGTGGGTGGTTAAATGTCAGGTACATGCTGGTGGCCGCGGTAAAGCGGGCGGTGTGAAACTGGTCAACAGCAAAGAAGATATTCGTGCTTTCGCTGAACAGTGGTTAGGTAAAAAACTGGTTACTTATCAAACTGATGTCCATGGTCAGCCGGTTCACCAAATTTTGGTTGAAGCTGCGACTGATATCGACAAAGAGCTGTATCTGGGGGCGGTTATTGACCGTAGCTCCCGTCGTGTGGTGTTTATGGCCTCCACCGAGGGCGGCGTTGAAATTGAAAAAGTTGCCGAAGAAACGCCAGAACTGATCCACAAAACCGCATTGGATCCGTTGACTGGCCCGCAGCCTTATCAAGGCCGTGAATTGGCATTCAAATTGGGTCTGACCGGCAAGCAAGTTGCTCAGTTCACCAAGATCTTTATGGGTCTGGCAACCATGTTCTTGGAACGTGATTTGGCCATGGTTGAGATAAACCCGCTGGTTATTACCAAGCAGGGCGATTTGGTTTGTTTGGATGGCAAGCTGGGTGCTGATGGTAACGCCTTGTTCCGCCAGTCTGAACTGCGTGAAATGCGCGACCCAAGCCAGGAAGATGCGCGCGAAGCCCATGCTGCACAGTGGGAACTGAACTACGTTGCGCTGGATGGCAACATTGGCTGTATGGTCAACGGTGCTGGTTTGGCGATGGGGACGATGGACATCGTGAAACTGCACGGTGGCGATCCGGCTAACTTCTTGGATGTTGGCGGTGGTGCCACCAAAGAGCGCGTGACTGAAGCCTTTAAAATCATTTTGTCTGATGACAAAGTGAAGGCGGTGTTTGTTAACATTTTCGGCGGCATAGTGCGTTGTGACCTGATTGCTGACGGCATCATTGGTGCGGTTGAAGAAGTGGGTGTCAACGTGCCGGTGGTGGTTCGTCTGGAAGGGAATAATGCCGAACTGGGTGCCAAAAAACTGGCAGACAGCGGTTTGAATATCATTGCTGCGACCAGCCTGACAGATGCGGCTCAGCAAGTTGTAGCGGCAGTGGGGGCTAAATAATGTCTATTTTAATTGATAAAAACACCAAAGTTATTTGTCAGGGTTTTACCGGTAGCCAGGGGACTTTCCACTCCGAGCAAGCGATTGCCTATGGCACAAAAATGGTTGGCGGTGTGACGCCGGGCAAAGGCGGAACCCAGCATCTGGGGCTGCCAGTGTTCAATACAGTACGTGAAGCCGTAGAAACTACCGGTGCCACAGCATCTGTTATCTATGTGCCCGCGCCGTTCTGTAAAGATTCAATTCTGGAAGCTATCGACGCCGGTATCAAACTGATTATCTGTATTACCGAAGGCATCCCGACGTTGGATATGCTGGTGGTCAAAGTCAAATTAGATCAATCCGATGCGCGCATGATTGGCCCGAACTGCCCGGGTGTTATCACCCCAGGTGAGTGTAAGATTGGTATTATGCCAGGCCATATCCACTTGCCAGGTAAAGTCGGTATCGTTTCTCGCTCCGGTACTTTGACGTACGAAGCGGTAAAACAGACGACTGACATCGGCTTTGGCCAATCAAGCTGTGTAGGTATTGGCGGTGACCCAATCCCAGGTTCTAACTTTATCGATATTCTGAAGTTGTTCCAGGAAGACCCGCAAACTGAAGTCATCGTCATGATCGGTGAAATCGGTGGTAATGCAGAAGAAGAAGCGGCAGCTTATATTAAAGAGCACGTGACCAAACCTGTTGTGGGCTACATCGCCGGTGTAACTGCACCAAAAGGCAAACGTATGGGCCATGCTGGTGCCATCATTGCTGGTGGTAAAGGGACTGCGGATGATAAATTTGCTGCGCTGGAAGCAGCGGGCGTGAAAACTGTCCGCAGCCTGGCTGAAATTGGCAATGCCGTGAAAGCGGTATACCAAAGTAATAAATAACATCGAGTGCACTGGTTTCAGTGTTAGTTCGACACCTGAGGCCACCTTGCGGTGGCTTGAGGTTAATGACAAGTAACTTAGTGAGTGAAGGGTTTACCGCACCTCGGGGCACTCCGGTCGCATACGCGACTACGACCCCAGCGGCACGATTCCCCTTCATTTGACTTTGAGAGCACTCTAAGGCCACCTCTCGGTGGCCTTTTTAATGCTCCATCAGAACTTATTCAAAGCAGTGATTAATACAATATCTGTTTGTGCCTGCTGTTTAGCCTGCTTATCACTACTGTTAGAAACCTTTTGCTGCAATACTGACAACGCGGCGCTGTAACTGGCTTTATCTTTAAGCAACTTATCTTGGACATTTATTGATGCAATATTGGTATAGCGGCCATCCGCGGTGGTTGGCACGGCAATTTTGCCATCATTAATCAGTTGCTTAACAATCTGCCGCTCTGTGGCATAGCCCTCTAATCCGACCAAATGCCAGCGTTGTTGAGGTTTTCCCTCATATTTCCCCGCTTTAATCTCTGTGAGGTAACGAATCGTCAGATTGCGGATAGTGCCTTCTTCTTCACCGTATTCGGTTTTGCTGTCCGACAATATCGGGAATGTCCGCCCTTCGAGCACGCCACCTTTTTGTGTCAAATGGCCCATCCGATAGCTGTTCATCCCCAGCTGAATAGGAGTGGTATCCGCCACTGGCGTGCCGTCATTAAGACGCAAGTTGGTGATGCGCGAGCCTACAGGTTGGCGTAAATCAATGGTATAGGTCACGCCAGCAAAGAAGTCGTTGGTGGAGTATTTAGAGGCACGGCGCTGCGGATTAAAGCTGTAAGTGACATCGCCCGGTTTGACTTGATTAAAGTAGCCAGCCGCCCACTCCATATATTGCTTTAACTCTTTGCCAGTCAAAGCATAAACCGTGATTTCACCGCCAGCATATTGATAGTTAAATGCAATGTCTTTAGCCGTGATATCCCCCACATTCATTTTGGGACGGTCATTATCAATTTGTAAGGCGATGACTTGCGCCCGCGGCGCATAATAATGCGCGGCTTCCTGATACAGCGCGCTGATACCTGTGTCTTGCACATGCACCTGAGGAATGCCTTTAATCTCATCCGGTGGTACCAGGTTGCTGCCACTCAATTGAGCAATGACTCGATTTGCATTGGCACGCAAAATGTCGTGGTAGGGCTGATAGATAGCTTCCAGCGCGGTATCTGACTCAATGTCTTTGATGGGATAGGTGTAGCTGTCTTTCTCTATCAGATGATATTTTCCATCACGTTGTTCAAATTTCAGGTCAATACGCGACAGCGCGCGGCCATATTTATCCGGCTCAGTAATAATAACGCCATTTACCACTGCTTTATCAATCTTCACATGCATATGGCCAGCGACGATGGCCGCCAGCTCGGGGTTGGCTTGGGCTATATCGCCGACACCGGTTCCCGGCCGCTGATTTTCATTGTCGATCCCCATATGGGCCACCAGAACAATAGCATCCACCTGAGGTTGGATTTGCTGGATAACCTTTTTCACTTCCTGCACCGGGTTAGTGAAATGGATGCCATTGATGCGAGAGGTGCCCTGAGCAAATTCAGCCGTCATGGGAGTATCCATCCCGATGATGCCGATTTTAACCCCTTGGCGTTCAATGATTTTATAAGAGGGGAGGTAGGGTTTACCCGAATCCCAGAAGATATTGCCCGCCAGCACGGCACCATCGAATTGCTTAACAGAGCTAGACAGCACTTTGAGGCCAAAATCAAACTCGTGATTGCCCATCACCCATGCATCATATTTCAAAGCATTGAAGCCCAGGATCATCGGGCTAATAGGTTCATTTTTGAAGGTTTCAACAAAATTCCCCTGAATAGTATCGCCGGCATCTACCAGAATGATATTCGGTTGTTCGGCACGAATTTCATCCACTTTAGTGGCAATCTGGCTCAGGCTACCCGCCAGATTTTCACTGTCACTGGCATAGTCCCACGGCACAAAAGTGCCATGTAAATCAGAGGTGCCCAAGATGGTTATATCGACCTGTTGCGCGGCGAAAGCGGCCGGGCTGAGACAGAGTAAGCTGGTGAGCGCTAGGTTTTTCATGGTTGAGGATGCAATATTTTATTGAGTAATTGCACTTCATCATGCAACAAAATGGCAACACTTGCGAACGCTTCCCTCAGGATGGACTAATATACTCATATAAAGTGCAGAAATGTGATTTAACTCACCCTGAAAATATTAAATTTAAAAGTTAATCTAGATCGCATAATAACGACGTAATAAAGCATTCGCTAAACTATAAAATTACATTTTATTAACAGCTCGGGATTATATAAAAACAATCAAACTTTTAATTAACATGAAAAAGAATTAATTGTTCTAAATCAACTTTTGAATATGGCAATAATGTTCATATGGGCTTAAATTGCCCTGGATCAAACTACGGCATGATGGGCAAATGGCCTATTTGTTGACCTGTATCCAGAACTCAAAGCTGGGTCACGTAAAATCCTATTTATTGTGTGGGATTAGAAGCGTACTATTACCGCGGTGTAATACTGGGTAGTTGATATTGTTATTTTTGTTGTGTTTTTTTGGGCATTCACTGCGGCTAATAACGAAACTTCCAATATAATGGAGGTTAAGTTGCCGCAAGTCGGAGTCTTCCTGCGAGGAGCAAGGAGTCAAGATGTTTGATATTGTCGAACTGTCACGGTTACAGTTTGCCTTAACGGCAATGTACCATTTCTTATTTGTCCCACTAACGCTAGGTATGGCGTTTATGTTGGCAATTATGGAATCGGTTTATGTGCTGTCTGGCAAGCAAATCTACAAAGATATGACCAAGTTCTGGGGTAAGTTATTTGCGATTAACTTTGCTCTGGGTGTTGCTACTGGTCTGACTATGGAGTTCCAATTCGGGACTAACTGGTCATATTTCTCACATTACGTCGGTGATATCTTCGGTGCCCCTCTGGCCATTGAAGGTTTAATGGCGTTCTTCTTAGAATCTACTTTTGTCGGTCTCTTCTTCTTTGGTTGGGATCGTCTGAGTAAACACCAGCATTTAGCCGTAACTTGGTTGGTAGCTTTAGGCTCTAACTTCTCGGCGCTGTGGATCTTGGTTGCCAACGGCTGGATGCAAAACCCGATTGCATCTGACTTCAACTTTGAAACTATGCGTATGGAAATGCTGAGCTTCTCAGAGTTGGTGCTCAACCCAGTTGCTCAGGTGAAATTCGTTCACACTGTGGCCGCAGGTTATGTCACCGGCGCGATGTTTGTTCTGGGTATCAGCTCTTATTATCTGTTAAAAGGCCGTGATATTCCGTTCGCCAAACGTTCTTTTGCTATCGCTGCGAGCTTTGGTTTAGCTGCCGTGTTGTCTGTTATTGTACTGGGTGATGAATCTGGTTATGAAATGGGTGACGTGCAGAAAACCAAACTGGCTGCCATTGAAGCTGAATGGGAAACCCAGCCACCGCCGGCAGCTTTCACTCTATTTGCGATCCCTAATCAGGAAACCATGGAAAACCGCTTTGCGGTGCAAATTCCATTCGCCCTAGGGATAATTGCAACCCGTTCATTGGATACACCGGTTATCGGCTTACGTGATTTGATGTCTCAGCACGAAGTCCGTATCCGTAATGGTATCCATGCTTACAGTCTGCTAGAAAAATTGCGTGCGGGTAATACTGATCCTGCCGTGCGTGAAGCATTCAGTAAGGCCAAACAAGATCTGGGCTACGGTCTGTTACTGAAGCGTTATACACAAAATGTCACTGATGCCACTGAAGAACAGATCCAGCTCGCAGCACAGGACTCTATCCCACGTGTTCTGCCGCTGTATTTCGCCTTCCGCATCATGGTGGCCTGTGGCTTCCTGATGCTGCTTATCATCGGCCTGTCATTCTATAACGTGGTTCGTGGCCGGATTGGTGAGAAGAAATGGTTACTGCGTGCCGCACTGTTCGGTATTCCATTACCGTGGATTGCAGTAGAAGCAGGTTGGTTTGTGGCGGAATATGGTCGCCAACCATGGGCCATCGGTGAAGTGCTGCCGACAGCAATTGCAAACTCATCGGTCAGTGCAGGAGATATTCTATTCTCCATGGGGCTAATTTGTGGTTTGTACACGCTGTTCCTGGTAGCAGAAATGTACCTGATGTTCAAATTCGCGCGCCTTGGGCCTAGCAGCCTGAAAACTGGCCGCTATCATTTTGAACAGCCGACTGCCCCAGTGCAGGAAGCACGGTAAACAGGAGTCCACTTATGTTTGATTATGAAGTATTACGATTTATCTGGTGGCTGCTGATCGGTGTGCTACTGATTGGTTTCGCAGTCACCGATGGTTTCGATATGGGTGTCGGTATCCTGCTGCGTATCATCGGTAAGAATGATACAGAACGTCGTATTATGATTAACTCGATTGCCCCGCACTGGGATGGTAATCAGGTTTGGTTGATAACCGCGGGTGGGGCGCTGTTTGCGGCCTGGCCAATGGTGTATGCCGCCGCATTCTCCGGCTTCTATATTGCGATGATTCTGGTGCTGGCGGCGTTATTCTTCCGCCCGGTCGGTTTCGATTACCGCTCTAAGCTGGAGGATAATCGCTGGCGCAACATGTGGGACTGGGGCATTTTTGTCGGCAGCTTCGTGCCTGCAGTGGTGTTCGGTGTGGCGTTCGGTAACTTGCTGCAAGGTGTGCCGTTCCATATGGACAGCTATATGCGGCTGTTCTACACCGGTAACTTCTTCCAGTTACTCAACCCGTTTGGCTTACTGGCCGGGGTAGTCAGCTTAACCATGTTGGTCACTCAAGGTGCGACTTACCTGCAAATGCGTACTCGCGGTGAGCTACACCTACGCGCCCGTGCTGCTGCGCAGATCTCTGCATTAGTGATGGGGGTGGCCTTCTTGCTGGCCGGTATTTGGTTAGTCAAAGGTATTGATGGCTTTGTTGTGACTTCAGTGTTGGATACAGCAGCTGAATCTAACCCGATGCGCAAAGAAGTGGCACATCAGGCGGGGGCATGGTTGATTAACTTCAACAAGTATCCAAGCCTGTGGGCGCTGCCAGCACTGGGCGTGATTTTGCCACTGTTCACCATTTTGCTGTCGCGCTTTGAAAAAGGGGCTTGGGCCTTCCTGTTCTCATCACTGACTATTGCCTGTGTTATCTTGACGGCCGGGGTCACCATGTTCCCGTTTGTTATGCCGTCAAGCACCGTGCCAAATGTTAGCCTGACAATGTGGGATGCAACATCTAGTCTGTTAACGCTGAAAGTGATGACCATTGTTGCGATAATCTTTGTTCCTATCATCCTGATTTACACCAGTTGGTGTTACTACAAGATGTTTGGGCGCATTGATAAAGACTTTATCGAAAACAATAAGCATTCACTGTACTAAGGAGCATAAAGCATGTGGTATTTTGCCTGGATTCTAGGGACACTTCTGGCCTGCTCCTTTGGTATCATTACTGCTCTGGCGCTGGAGCAGAGTGAAGCCAATGCAGCAGCGAAAGCCGCTAATAATGGCAAAGATGATGTTGTCCGATAAGCTATATTTCCTCATGGACAAGGGCCCACTCCGGGCCCTTTCACTGCTGCTCGCCTTTGCTGTGGCTTTCTGTGTGTTTTGGGACCCTACGCGCTTTGCGGCGGCCACCAGCTCACTTGAGGTTTGGCAAGAATTCTTTATTGTGTGGGCCGTGTGTACCGGTGTGATTCATGGCGTCGGTTTTCGTCCAAAACGGGTGTGGTTGCGAGCTTTTTTCTCACCACTTCCCGCAATTGTGATCTTGGGCGCGGGATTATTCTACTTTTTTGTCTAATCTTGCTGCGTTTCGCCTAATCTGAACACAATCTCTCCTTTATGGGCCGCCTGGCCCATAATTATTTTCGTTCTATTCTCGCAAGTGATTCCAAAGCTTAGCGCTCTTCAGTATAGTGTGTCCGTTAATTGCATTACTGGGAAGTAGAGTGAGTAATACGTTGTTTCGATGGCCGGTACGTGTCTATTTTGAAGACACTGATGCTGGTGGCGTGGTTTACCACGCGCGCTACGTTGCCTTTTACGAAAGGGCGCGCACTGAAATGTTGCGCCAACGCAATTTTCACCAGCAGCAATTGCTCAGTGAGCATGTCGCTTTCGCTGTCCGCCGCATGACGGTAGAATATCTGGCGCCTGCACGTCTTGATGATATGCTGGAGGTTCAGAGTGAAATTACCGCAATGCGTGGAGCTTCTCTCACGTTTGCTCAACGAATTCTCGACTCACATGGCAATCTTCTGAGTAGTGCAGAAGTATTGATCGCATGTATCGATCCACACCAAATGAAGCCAAGAGCGCTTCCTAAGTCTATTGTCGCGGAGTTTAAGTAGTGGCTGACATGAACATTCTGGATTTATTCCTGCAGGCAAGCCTATTTGTTAAGCTTATCATGCTGGTATTAATGGGCTTTTCTATTGCTTCCTGGGCGATCATCATTCAGCGAACGCGTATTCTGAATGCTGCGACCCGCGATGCAGAAGCTTTCGAAGACAAATTTTGGTCTGGCATTGAGCTGTCTCGCCTGTATCAAGAAAGTCAGGCTCGCCGCGATACGCTGGGGGGATCCGAGCAAATCTTCCATTCCGGGTTTAAAGAGTTTGCGCGTTTACATCGTGCAAACAGCCATGCACCCGAAGCGGTGATTGACGGTGCTTCCCGTGCCATGCGCATCTCGATGAATCGTGAGTTAGAAGCGCTAGAAACACATATTCCGTTCCTGGGTACTGTCGGCTCAATCAGTCCGTATATCGGCCTGTTTGGTACAGTATGGGGGATTATGCATGCCTTTATTTCTCTGGGGGCAGTCAAGCAGGCGACATTACAAATGGTCGCACCGGGTATTGCAGAAGCACTGATTGCTACGGCGATTGGTCTGTTCGCTGCTATCCCTGCAGTTATGGCTTATAACCGCCTGAATTTGCGAGTGAATAAACTTGAGCAAAACTATGACAACTTCATGGAAGAGTTCATTGCTATTCTGCATCGTCAGGCTTTCGCCAGCGCCGAGAGCAAATAAGTAGGGGGTTGTATGGCGCGAGTACGTGGTCGTAAACGGCGCGAGCTTAAGTCTGAAATTAACATTGTTCCCTTGCTCGATGTTTTGCTGGTGTTATTGCTGATTTTTATGGCGACAGCACCGATTATTACGCAAAGTGTTGAGGTGGACTTACCTGATGCGACGGATTCGAAAACTGTCTCCAGCGATGATAATCCTCCGGTGATTGTCGAAGTCTCAGGTGTAGGCCAATACTCGCTGGTGATTGACCATCAGCGCATGGAGCAACTGCCCTCAGAACAAGTCGTGGCAGAGGCGCAAGCAAGATTGAAAGCAAATCCGAAGACCGTGTTCCTGATTGGCGGGGCAAAAGAGGTTCCTTATGATGAAATTATTAAGGCCCTAAATATGCTGCATCAGGCTGGAGTAACGTCGGTGGGCTTAATGACTCAACCGATATAAATTTGCGTTGATATTGACTGGGTTGATAGTCACTTCAGTCAGTAGCGACCCTGTTTTTGGCAGTTCCGTTTTTTAGCAATAGAGCGCGGACATCGAGTGTGGAAATCGAGCGTGGGTAAGGCAACCGAGCAAAATGATAAGCTGAATCGCGCTGTTATAGTGTCGGTGGTTCTGCACATCATATTGATTGCCCTGTTGATTTGGGGCTCTCTGACGCAGACGACTGAAATGGGCGGCGGCGGTGCTGGCGGTGAAGTTATTGACGCCGTCATGGTCGACCCAGGTGCGGTGACAGAGCAATATAACCGTCAGCAACAGCAGCAGACGGACGCCAAGCGGGCGGAACAGCAACGCCAGAAGAAAGCCGATCAGCAAGCAGAAGAATTGCAGCAAAAACAGGCGGCTGAACAACAACGACTGAAAGAATTGGAAAAAGAGCGTTTGCAAGCACAAGAAGATGCTAAGCAGGCGGCTGAAGAAGCGAAAAAACAAGCTGCAGAACAGCAAAAAGAGGCGGCTGAACAACAGAAAGCGGCCGCTGCCGCGGCGGCAAAAGCAAAAGAAGAACAAAAGCAAGCTGAGGCTGCTGCGGCTCAGGCCAAAGCAGAAGCCGATAAACTGGTGAAAGCGCAGGCCGAAGCGCAGAAGAAAGCCGAAGCTGAGGCCAAAAAAGAGGCCGCTGTCGCCGCTGCTGCGAAGAAACAAGCTGATGCTGACGCGAAGAAAGCGGCAGAAGATGCGAAAAAGGCTGCCGAGAAGAAAGCTGCTGCGGATGCTGAGAAGAAAGCCGCCGCTGATGCTAAAAAAGCTGCTGCGGCTGAGGCTAAGAAAAAGGCCGCCGCAGAAGCGGCTGCGGCAACCGATGTCGATAGTTTATTCGGTGGCTTGGCAAACTCCAAGAATGCGCCGAAAAGTGGCTCAGGTGCAGGCGCTGCTGCTGCCGGTAAAGGCGGTGGTAAAAAGAGCGGGGCATCCGCCGGTGATATCAGTGGCTATCAGGGCCAGGTAACCGCCGCGATCCAAAGTAAATTTTATGATGCAGATCTTTACAAAGGCCGTACCTGTAATCTGCGAATTAAATTGGCACCAGACGGTCTATTAATTGATGTTAAGGCGGAAGGAGGAGACCCGGCACTGTGTCAGGCCGCCATCGCCGCAGCCAAACTTGCTAAAATCCCTAAACCTCCAAGTCAGGATGTTTATGAAGTGTTTAAGAATGTTCCACTTGATTTTAAACCGCAATAAAGTTTGATTGACAGGGATATAACGTTGTTAATCAACCATGGATTATGTAGTTTTGTTTGCGTTGGTTTGTTAAAATTCTGCTAATTATCGCGGGCATCCCGCTCGGATAAGGGAGATAAGATGAAGCAGGCATTTCGAGTTGCGCTAGGCTTTTTAGTTTTATGGGCGGCGGTGTTACACGCAGAAGTTCGCATTGAGATTACCCAAGGGGTAGACTCAGCCCGTCCAATTGGGGTTGTTCCATTCAAATGGATGGGGCCAGGTACACCACCAGAAGAAATTGGCGCTATTGTCGGCGCGGATTTACGTAACAGTGGTAAATTTAACCCAATTGATGCGGCACGCATGCCACAACAACCTTCCACAGCGGCTGAAGTTACCCCCGCAGCTTGGACGGCGCTGGGCATTGATGCCGTGGTTGTCGGCCAAGTTCAGCCAAGTGCTGATGGCAGCTATGTGGTTTCTTACCAGTTAGTGGATACTTCAGGCTCAGCCGGCAGTGTTTTGGCGCAAAATCAGTATAAAGTGACCAAACAATGGTTACGTTATGCCGCGCATACTGCCAGCGACGAAGTATTTGAAAAGCTGACCGGGATTAAAGGCGCTTTCCGTACCCGTATTGCTTATGTAGTGCAAACTAACGGCGGCAAGTTCCCTCACGAATTACGTGTTTCTGATTACGATGGCTACAATCAGTTTGTGGTTCACCGTTCTCCGGAGCCTTTGATGTCACCAGCTTGGTCAGCAGATGGCAGCAAAATTGCTTATGTTACTTTTGAGAGTGGCAAATCAGCGCTAGTTATTCAAACGCTGGCGAATGGCGCAATTAGACAAGTGGCTTCATTCCCACGTCATAACGGTGCACCAGCCTTCTCACCAGACGGCACCAAACTGGCCTTCGCTTTGTCTAAAAGCGGCAGCTTGAACTTGTATGTTATGGACTTGGGCTCTGGCCAAATTAGCCAAGTGACTGATGGCCGTAACAATAACACTGAACCAAGCTGGTTCCCGGATAGCCAAAATCTGGCTTATACCTCGGATCAGGGCGGGCGTCCACAAGTGTATAAAGTGAATATTAATGGCGGTGCGCCACAGCGAATCACGTGGGAAGGTTCTCAGAACCAGAACGCAGATGTGAGCCCTGACGGTAAATTCTTGGCATTGGTGAGTTCCAATGGCGGGGCACAACACATCGCCAAACAGGATCTAGAAACGGGAGCCGTTCAAGTATTAACGGACACGTTCCTGGATGAAACGCCTAGTATCGCGCCTAACGGCACCATGGTTATCTATAGCTCGACACAAGGGCTGGGAGCCGTGTTACAGCTGGTCTCGACTGATGGGCGTTTCAAAGCGCGTCTTCCGGCAACTGATGGACAGGTCAAATCTCCTGCCTGGTCGCCGTATCTGTGATGCATGTGTAAATACGTATGTATGGCAAACTATAAAAAAGGATCAAAGAGATGCAACTGAACAAAGTGCTAAAAGGGCTAATGTTGGCTTTGCCAGTTCTGGCTGTAGCAGCTTGTAGTTCCAACAAAAGCGCAAATAATGACCAATCTGGCATGGGCGCTGGCACTGGTACAGAAAACGGCAGCAACCTGTCTTCCGAAGAGCAAGCGCGCCTTCAGATGCAAGAACTGCAAAAGAACAATATCGTTTACTTCGGTTTCGATAAATACGATATCGGTTCTGACTTCGCTCAAATGCTGGATGCACATGCTGCATTCCTGCGTAGCAACCCATCTTACAAAGTTGTTGTTGAAGGCCACGCGGATGAACGCGGTACGCCAGAGTACAACATCGCGTTGGGCGAGCGTCGTGCAAATGCAGTGAAAATGTATCTGCAAGGTAAAGGCGTTTCTGCTGACCAGATCTCTATCGTTTCTTACGGTAAAGAGAAACCAGCAGTATTGGGCCATGACGAAGCAGCGTTCGCTAAAAACCGTCGTGCAGTTCTGGTTTACTAAGAGAATCGCATGAACAGTAACTTCAGACGTCACTTAGTGGGTCTGTCGTTACTGGTTGGCGTAGCGGTCCCATGGGCCGCTACTGCCCAAGCGCCAATCAGTAATGTCGGCTCCGGCTCGGTAGAAGATCGAGTCACGCAACTTGAGCGTATTTCTAACGCTCACAGCCAGCTATTAACTCAACTTCAGCAACAACTGTCTGATTCGCAACGCGATGTTGATAGTTTACGCGGTCAGATCCAAGAAAATCAGTATCAGCTCAATCAAATTGTTGAGCGGCAAAAGCAGATTTACCAGCAGATGGATTCTCTGAGTAGTGGTCAGGGGGCATCTACTGCAGCGTCTGCGGCGACTGGCGCTGCGACAGATAATACAGCGGCAGGAACTGATACTGCAGCTTCAGGCGCAGCTAGTACAGCAGCACCTGCAGCAAATACTGGTGATGAAAATAGCGATTATAATGCAGCCGTTTCACTGGCTCTTGAGAAAAAGCAATATGATCAAGCGATCACTGCTTTCCAAGGTTTTGTGAAACAGTATCCAAAGTCGACTTACCAACCTAACGCCAATTATTGGTTAGGTCAGTTGTATTACAACAAAGGTAAGAAAGACGATGCCGCATATTATTATGCTGTTGTTGTAAAGAATTATCCGAAGTCGCCAAAAAGTTCAGAGGCCATGTTTAAAGTTGGGGTGATCATGCAGGATAAAGGCCAAAGCGATAAAGCGAAGGCGGTTTATCAACAAGTGATCAAGCAATATCCCAACACTGATGCTGCTAAACAGGCACAGAAACGTTTATCTGCTCTTTAGCCTTTTTCGAGCCCAGGAATTGGTCTTATTGACTAATTTCTGGGCTTTAGCGAGCGAAGAACAAGCAGTTAGACGTCTTTACAGAAATTTAAGTTGCACTGTGAAGAGAAATTAGTAATATATGCCGCCGTTGCCAAGACAACTTGTAAAACGTTAAAGCAGCAGGAAATTATAGTCCGCAGTAAACATAATGGGTCGTTAGCTCAGTTGGTAGAGCAGTTGACTTTTAATCAATTGGTCGCAGGTTCGAATCCCGCACGACCCACCATAATGTTTTACAGAAAAGAGTAAGCAGTACCGCATGACAGCGGGTCGTTAGCTCAGTTGGTAGAGCAGTTGACTTTTAATCAATTGGTCGCAGGTTCGAATCCCGCACGACCCACCATTCTTTCGCAGTTTGGTTTGAATGTAAGAAGTTGAAATCATCGAATAGATATTCCTCTTCCTGTTTTGTCTAAAATGCCTCGAGTAGAATTTATTCCGCACGCCTGGCACTGAATCGTCATCAAATAGTAATACATAATGGGTCGTTAGCTCAGTTGGTAGAGCAGTTGACTTTTAATCAATTGGTCGCAGGTTCGAATCCCGCACGACCCACCATTATGTCAGCATTATCAGGGTATCAAATCGCAGGGATGAGAACCGTAAAGGTTTGAGCCGAGCCGAGCGAAGCGAGACAGCAACGCGCAGCGTTGACCCAAAGGGCGAGTCCGCAGGATAAGTCATCCCGCATGACCCACCATTATGTTTTACAGAAAAGAGTAAGTAGTACCGCATGACAGCGGGTCGTTAGCTCAGTTGGTAGAGCAGTTGACTTTTAATCAATTGGTCGCAGGTTCGAATCCCGCACGACCCACCATTCTCTCAAGTATCGAAATATCCCCCCAGACTCAGAAGCCGCATACTACACAATAATCGTGTGGGTGAGACCTGCATTCAGGTTCGCGCCGAGCGAAGCGAGACAGCAACGGGGCAGCGTTGACCCGCAGGGCGAGTCATCCCGCATGACCCACAATCATTCCCCCAGCCAATCTTTTCCCTCGCACTCATTTCACTCAAAAATCTTTTTATCCCCTTCTTATCCTCAATATCCCCCCTATAATCCTCTAATATCCTTTCCGTGACTTAATTTCTCCTCTCATTTTTAACTCCATTAAACATTTTTGCCATTATCAGACAAAATTGAGCGACTTTTTGCTAGATATTGAGTATTTTGTTTAGGATAAAAAACAGACCAATTCTGCTAGCAGCCTCAAAGGTATAGTGGCTTCGGAATAACGGGCAATTAGAGATGTGAGCGATGAGCGAAACTTTTGATGTAAATGCGGCTATTTATCCTTTCCCTCCGCGACCTGTCCCGCTGGATGTGGATCAAAAAGCTTTTTACCGTGAGAAAATTAAAACACTGCTAAAGCAACGTGATGCCGTGTTAGTCGCTCACTACTATACCGATCCCGAAATTCAGGCATTAGCTGAGGAAACCGGCGGATGTGTCGCTGACTCACTGGAAATGGCGCGTTTTGGTAACAACCATCCGGCCTCAACTCTATTGGTAGCTGGCGTGCGTTTTATGGGCGAAACGGCCAAAATACTCAATCCTGAAAAACACGTATTGATGCCAACCCTTAATGCCGAATGTTCGCTGGATCTCGGTTGCCCGGCGGATGAATTTGCGGCATTTTGCGATAGCCATCCGGAGCGCACTGTCGTGGTGTATGCCAATACCTCGGCGGCAGTAAAAGCCCGAGCCGATTGGGTTGTGACGTCCAGTATTGCTGTGGAGCTCATTGAGCATCTCGATAGTCTGGGCGAGAAAATAATCTGGGCGCCAGACCGCCATCTGGGAAGCTACGTACAGAAAAAGAGTGGCGCGGATGTATTGTGCTGGCAGGGCGCTTGCATTGTCCATGATGAGTTTAAAACCCAGGCGCTGGCCCGGATGAAAGCCTTACATCCCGATGCTGCGGTGCTGGTTCACCCGGAATCGCCACAGGCGGTGGTCGACATGGCCGATGCGGTAGGTTCAACCAGCCAACTGATTCAGGCGGCCAAAACATTGCCACAGAAAAAACTGATTGTGGCAACGGATCGGGGCATTTTTTACAAAATGCAGCAGGCTTGTCCGGAAAAAGAATTATTCGAAGCCCCCACAGCCGGCGAAGGGGCCACCTGCCGCAGTTGCGCGCATTGCCCGTGGATGGCGATGAATGGCCTCAGGGCGATTGCTGAGGGCCTGGAGCAGGGTGGGGTGCTGCATGAGATACATGTTGATGAACAATTGCGTCAGCAGGCGCTGATCCCCTTGAATCGCATGTTGGATTTTGCCAACCAGTTGAAGTTGCAGCTTAAAGGCAATGCTTGAGTGGTCAATGGCACCTAGTTCTCTAATTTTTATTCTCTCTTGAAAAGGGCTGGCAGATGGATTTTTTCAGTACAAGCAACATATTGGTACATATTCCGCTGGGAGCGGGGGGATATGACCTTTCATGGATAGAAGCAATAGGGACGCTGTTTGGGTTGCTGTGTATCTGGTTTGCCAGCAAAGAGAAAATCATCAATTACCTGTTTGGCCTGATTAACGTGACATTGTTCGCGGTGATTTTTTTCCAGATTCAGCTCTATGCTAGCTTGTTATTGCAGCTGTTTTTCTTTGTTGCCAATCTCTATGGCTGGTATGCCTGGAGCAAACAAACTCCCGATAATCAGGCTGAGTTGCAAATTCGCTGGTTATCTTTGCCGAAAGCATTGGCTTGGGGCGCGGTGTGTGTGGCGGGTATCGCCTTGATGACATTGCATATTGATACTGTATTTGCCTGGCTGACCCGTGTGGCGGTGACGGTAATGCAAAGCTTGGGAGCTAATGTCCAGCTGCCAGAGTTGCAGCCAGACGCTTTCCCATTCTGGGACTCGACCATGATGGTTTTATCCATTGTGGCGATGATCTTGATGACCCGTAAGTATGTGGAAAACTGGCTGATTTGGGTTGTCATTGATGTTATTAGTGTGGCAATTTTTGCCTATCAGGGGGTTTATGCCATGGCGCTGGAGTATGTGTTATTGACCCTGATTGCGCTGAACGGTTCTTGGCTGTGGATCAAGAGTGCGGCGCGAAATCATTCACGCCCACTGTCTACTCAAAGTGATTAATACTGCGGGCCAATAGCTGTTGATGGCAGGTCAGTCAGGCAACGTTTTACCGAGTAGTCGCCTGACTGTTGCCATCAATGATGGTGATGGTGTTCTCCGGCACTAACGGTTTGATGAATGCCACAATCTGGTGCTTTACAGTGCTGGTATTCCATCTGAATAGTGGCATGGCCAATATTGTATTGATGCAGTAGATGGTGCTGGATCCGTTGTAATAGCTCATCATTATCCTGCGGCGGGATCACCTGCACATGCAGTGTCATCAACCGCTGGTCGCCCACTTGCCATAAATGGACGTGATGGACATTTCGCACTTCATAGATGCTGGTGCATAGATCTTTGCGCAGTTTGTCGATATCAATCTCTTGTGGTGCGCCCTCCAACAGTTCGTGAAAACTTTCTTTCAACAACCGCCAGGCACTGCGCAGCACTAATATCGAGACTAAAACAGACAAAATCGGGTCAATGGGGGTCCAGCCAGTGGTCAGAATAACTACTGCGGCGACGATAGCCCCGACAGAACCTAACAAATCCCCCATTACATGCAAGGCAGCGGCGCGCACATTGATATTTTTTTCCTCTTCACCGCGATGAAGGATCCAAAAACAGAAAATATTGGCGCATAACCCGGCAATAGCGATGATTAACATCGGCAGCCCCATCACTTCATGAGGGGTGAAGAAACGCCGTACAGCCTCCCAAAAAATCAGCACCACAATCAACAATAATGCGGCGGCGTTAACAAAAGCCGCCAATGTGGTGAGGCGCAGATAACCAAAGGTATGGCGAGAGTCCGGTTTGCGCTGAGAGAAATGCACTGCCATTAGGGCGATAAATAGCGCCGCAGAGTCTGTCAGCATATGTCCGGCATCCGCTAACAGCGCCAGTGAACCAGATAGCCAGCCACCAATGGCCTCGGCGACCATAAACACGGTAGTGACAGCGAAAGCTATCAACAGGCGCTTGCTGTTGCTGTCTTGCGGGAAAAACGATGATGCCGACATATTTATCCTTTAATCATAAAAGGTGTACCAGGAGCGAAAGCTCTCTATACATGTTAACCCTGATAGGATTTCATTCAATGATTGATACGTATTATAGATAATGGCCACATTGTTGTTTATCCGTACTGACCCCTAATGCAATAAAGTAGATTTACAGCGTTCAATTCACCAGCTAAATTGGTAGCAATATGCGTTGTGCGATGACCGTCACAAGACTTAATGGAAGAGCTATGAATTACCTGAATGATGACCTACGGATTAATGAAATTAAGGAACTCCTGCCCCCTGTCGCGCTGTTAGAGAAATTTCCAGCCAGTAACAATGCCGCAGAAACCGTCGCTAAAACTCGCACAGCTATTCACAATATCCTGCGCGCTCAGGACGACCGCTTGTTAGTGGTGATTGGCCCATGCTCAATTCATGATACTGAAGCGGCCAAAGAGTACGCCGTTCGCTTGCTGGCATTGCGTGAAGAGCTACAAGGCGAGCTGGAAGTGGTGATGCGGGTGTATTTTGAAAAGCCGCGTACCACGGTGGGTTGGAAAGGTCTGATTAACGATCCACACATGGATGGTAGCTACGACATCAATGATGGTCTGCGGATTGCGCGCAAGTTGCTATTGGACATTAACGAGAGTGGTTTGCCAGCGGCGGGGGAGTTTTTGGATATGATTACCCCGCAATACTTGGCTGACCTGATGAGCTGGGGAGCAATTGGTGCTCGCACCACTGAATCACAGGTTCACCGCGAATTGGCCTCTGGTTTGTCATGTCCGGTTGGTTTTAAAAATGGTACCGATGGCACAATTAAAGTGGCTATCGATGCTATCAATGCCGCCAGTGCGCCACATTGCTTCTTGTCCGTGACTAAATGGGGCCACTCAGCGATTGTGAACACGGCGGGCAATGATGATTGCCATATTATTCTGCGTGGTGGCAAAGAACCCAATTACAGCAGCGCCCATGTTGCAGCGGTGAAAGAGGGGTTAAGCAAAGCAGGCCTAGAGCCACAAATCATGATTGATTTCAGCCATGCTAACAGCTGCAAACAGTTTAAAAAGCAAATGGAAGTCGGAACCGATGTGTGCCGCCAGATTGCTCAGGGTGAAAAATCCATTATGGGTGTGATGATTGAAAGCCATCTGGTGGAAGGTAACCAAAATCTAGAAAGTGGCGACCCACTGACTTACGGCAAAAGTGTCACAGATGCTTGTATTGGCTGGGAAGACACCGAAGTATTATTGCGCCAGCTATCCAATGCAGTTAAAGCCCGTCGCCAGTAATTTGTGTATAGACCAATAAAAACCCCCGCCATTTCAGATGCGCGGGGGTTTTTTAATGGTTTAATCAAGAATGATTACTTGGCTTTACCCTGATTAGCCACCGCTGCTGCTTTCGCCGCGATTTCATCAGC
This sequence comes from Yersinia hibernica, assembly GCF_004124235.1. Lineage (NCBI taxonomy): Bacteria > Pseudomonadati > Pseudomonadota > Gammaproteobacteria > Enterobacterales > Yersiniaceae > Yersinia > Yersinia hibernica. The sequence continues at coordinate 2,645,443 of NZ_CP032487.1, read as the reverse complement.
ATTACCCAGATAGTAGTGTTTGATTGGTTTGAAGTTTTCATCAAACTCATACACCAATGGCACGCCAGTTGGGATGTTCAACTCAAGGATTTCGTCTTCGTTCAGGTTATCCAGATATTTAACCAGTGCGCGCAGCGAGTTACCGTGGGCGGCGATAATGACGCGCTCACCGCTGGCAATACGTGGCTTGATAACTTCTTCCCAGTAAGGGATAACGCGCTCGATAGTCAGAGCCAGACTTTCAGTGGTTGGCAGCTCAGCATCCGTTAATTTTGCATAACGTGGGTCATGGCCTGGGAAGCGCTCATCACTTTTATCCAGCGCCGGCGGGGTGATAGCAAAACCACGACGCCACAATTTAACTTGATCATCACCATATTTAGCCGCAGTTTCTGACTTATCCAGACCTTGCAGTGCGCCGTAATGACGTTCGTTTAGCTTCCAGGTTTTTTCCGTTGGCAGCCAAGCTTGATCCAATTCGTCCAGGATGCTCCATAAGGTGTGGATAGCGCGTTTTAATACTGAGGTGTAGGCGAAATCAAAAGTAAAACCTTCGTCTTTCAACAGCTTGCCCGCTGCTTTTGCTTCGGTGCGGCCTTTTTCAGATAAATCAACGTCATACCAACCGGTGAAGCGGTTTTCGTTGTTCCATTGACTTTCGCCGTGACGTACCAGAACCAGCTTTGTTACTGCCATAGTTCAAACTCCTCAGATGACTAATTTATTCAATGATAACTATTATCATTATATTGCTGGATTGCCACTGACAGCAATCGTTTGTGTTTAACCATAGCCAATTTTTTGCGTTAGTGTAAGGCCAGATGTCGAATCGATTCGACTAAATGAATTTAGTCCTTGAAGTTGCACGAGTAATCACTGCGACCTCAAGGACTATGGGGATGAAAGGAATTGAAGAGGGCGTTAGGCTGCTTTTTTCAAACAAGTGCTCATAAAGGTTTTGCGCTCATCACCTTTTAACTCTTTGGTGGCCGCTTCTGCATTGCAACTTTTCATTTTTTGCTGTTGTGGCGTGAGAGCTTTTTCATCAGGATGAGCCTGTGTTTTCAAACATTGGCTCATGAATTTCTTGCGTTCATCGCCTTTCAGGGATTGAGTACTGGCCTGCTGATTACAGTCGGTCATTTTTTTCTGTTGCGCGGCCTGAGCCGGTGACGGTGTTTTGGCGGTATTGGCCGCCATGACGTTTGCGCTGAGCAGTAATCCGGCTGAAAATAGCCATAAGGTAGTTAGACGCATATGAGTTCCCTGTATTGAGGCACTGTTTATATAAGGAAAATTGGATTCTGCGCGGCGTCAATATAGTTGCCTAACAGATGCTGTTAAGCGTAGATGCTGTTTATCAATAAAGGTAGTTTCGGTTATATCTTATGCCATTAGCACTGCCGCCGGAGCGGCAATGCTGTTATAGCGCGATAAAATGATAAACGGTGGTGGCGCGGTAGACTTTCCCCGGTTTTAGCCAGCAATCAGGTTGTGGCCATTCCGGGTGGTTAGGGCTATCAGGCAGGAATTCACTTTCCAGTGCGACCCCGGTATAACTGGCATAAGTTCCCCCTTTGCGCGAGGGCGTTCCGGCCAGAAAGTTACCGCTATAGAGCTGTAATGCCGGTGCTGTGGTGTAAACGCTCATTTTCACCCGATTATCAGATGACCACAGATGAGCCGCCGGGCTTTCGGTGGCACCACAAGTACGATGCAGCAAATAGGCATGGTCATAGCCTTTAACCCGCTGCTGACAACGGTCTTGTAAAAAGTCACGTGCCAGTGTTTTTGCTTGACGAAAATCCATGCCGGTTTTTTCAACACTTTCTAGCCCGCCGGTGGGGATCCCATCACTATCAACGGGTAAGTAGCGGTCGGCAAACAACTGCAAGCAATGCGCGCGCACATCACGGTCATCACCATCGAGATTGAAGTAAGCATGGTTGGTCAGGTTAACGGGGCAAGTTTTATCGACCTGGGCCTGATAGTGAATTTCCACGCGATTATCTTCGGTCAACAGATATTGGACTTCAGCAGTCAAATTGCCCGGGAAGCCCTGATCTCCATCTGGAGAATGCAGTTGATAAGTAACCTGTTTTTCATCCTGTTTAACTTTTTGCCAGCGCCGGGCATGGAACCCCTCTGGGCCACCGTGTAGCTGGTTATCGCCTTGATTCGCTAGCAAATGAAGGGTTTCCCCCTCAATTGTAATTTGCGCGTTGGCAATGCGGTTGGCGTAGCGGCCCACAGTTGCCCCGAGGTAAGCGGCCTGATGCAGATAGTCAGCAGGGGTCTGACAGCCCAGTAGCAGTTCGCGTTTCTCCCCGCCGCTAAGTGGCAATATCGCCGACAACCAGGTGGCACCCCAATCCATCAGAGTTACACGCATGCCGGCGCTATTATGTAACTCGGTCAATTCAAAGGGATGACCATCCGGTGCTAGCTGGTCAACACTGCTGGGTGGTGCAGCGTCGTTTTTTAGCATAAACCCGCTCCTTGTGAAGCCTGACAAACGTAGAAGGTTTCCGTTCTGCCGCCGCTGTAAGCGGGATATTCCTGCGCCACAGCCGCACGAACTTGCTCGACGAGCGAATTGGGCATCAGCGCGACAATACAGCCGCCAAAACCGCCGCCAGTCATACGAACACCACCTTGCTCCCCAATAACGGATTTCACAATATCCACCAGGCTGTCGATCGGCGGAACTGTGATCTCGAAATCATCACGCATCGAAATATGAGACTCGTGCATCAATTGCCCCATCAATTTCAGATTGCCCGCAGCCAATGCATCTGCTGCGGCCAGAGTGCGTTCATTTTCGCTAATAACATGGCGAGCCCGTTTTGCCACCACCGGGTCTAACTCATCCTGAATGGAGAAGAACAGGTCAGGATCCACATCGCGTAAGGCTTTGACACCAAAGAAGCGCGCGGCGGTTTCACATTGCTGGCGGCGAGTGTTGTATTCGCTGTCAACCAAACCGCGCTTCACATTGGAGTTGATAATGACCACCGCCACGTTGTCGGGCAGCGGGACGGCGCGAGTTTCAAGGGTGCGGCAATCGATCAGCAGCGCGTGATCTTGCTCGCCCAGCGCTGAAATCAACTGGTCCATAATGCCGCAGTTACAGCCGACAAACTGGTTCTCGGCTTCTTGCCCATTGAGCGCCAACTCCACCCCACTGAGCGGCAATTGATACAGTGATTGTAGCGCCTGACCCACCGCCACCTCTAAAGATGCCGATGAGCTCAGGCCGGCACCTTGAGGCACATTACCGCTGATAACTAAGTCAGCGCCGCCAAAATCAGCATGGCGCAGTTGCAAATGTTTGACGACACCGCGCACATAATCAGCCCAACGATATTGCGCATGCGGAACAATTGGCTCATCAAGAGAGAAAATATCTTGCTGATTTTCATAATCAGCAGCTATGACACGAATCTGGCGATCATCGCGTTTGCCGCCACTGATGACTGTTTCGTAATCAATGGCGCAGGGCAGCACAAAACCATCATTATAATCGGTATGTTCGCCAATCAGATTAACGCGGCCTGGGGCTTTAATTGTGATATCAGGCTCATGGCTAAATTGTTGGCGAAAAATGGCCTGGGTATGCTGTTTTAAATTCATTATTTGACTCCGGCTTCGCGATAATGAACATCACTGACTGCCCGCAGGTGTTCAGCCGCCTGTTCTGCTGTAAGGTCGCGCTGGGTTTCGGCCAGCATTTCATAACCCACCATAAATTTACGCACTGAGGCCGAGCGCAGTAGTGGCGGGTAAAAATGGGCATGTAACTGCCAATGCGTGTGGTCATCGGTGTTATAAGGTGCGCCGTGCCATCCCATGGAATAAGGGAAAGAGCAGGAGAATAAATTGTCGTAACGGCTGGTGAGTTTTTTCAAAGCAATCGCCAAATCGCTGCGTTGTTCATTCGATAAGTCTGCTAAGCGCAGAATATGGGCTTTGGGTAGCAGCAAGGTTTCAAACGGCCACGCCGCCCAATAAGGCACTACCGCCAACCAATGCTCGGTTTCAACCACGGTTCGACTGCCATCGCGGCACTCTCGCTGGGCATAATCAAGCAACATAGGTGATTGATGCTGCAGAAAATAGTGTTTTTGCCGGTGGTCTTCCCGCGCCACTTCATTTGGCAGGAAGCTGTTGGCCCAAATTTGGCCATGCGGATGCGGGTTCGAGCACCCCATGGCCGCGCCTTTATTCTCAAACACTTGCACCCAGGGGTAAATTTTACCCAACTCGGCACTTTGCTGTTGCCAGGTTTGGATGACATCCTCCAGTGCGGGCAGTGTCAGCTGTGGCAAGGTTTTGCTGTGATCTGGCGAGAAGCAAATGACCCGGCTGGTGCCGCGCGCACTTTGGCTGCGCATCAATGGATCATGACTGTGCGGTGCCTCGGGGGTGTCGGGCATCAGTGCGGCAAAGTCATTGGTAAACACGTAGGTTGACGGGTAGTCAGGGTTGATATCACCGGTCACCCGGGTATTACCGGGGCATAAGAAGCAATCAGGGTCATGCGCCGGTAAACTCTCTGTTGCCGGGGCTTCTTGCTGACCTTGCCAGGGGCGTTTGGCTCGGTGAGGCGAGACTAATACCCACTGGTCACTCAATGGGTTATATCTACGGTGTGGATGATCCACAGGGTTAAAATCAGTCATGATAATACCTTAATCGGGATAGCCCTGAGGATTATGTGATTGCCAGCGCCAGGTATCCGCCGCCATTTCATCCAATGAGCGGCTGACACGCCAGCCCAACTGCTCTGCGGCCTTGGTGGGGTCAGCCCAATAAGCCGGAAGGTCACCCTCACGCCGTGGGGCAAAATGGTAGGCCAGCGGCTTACCGCAAGCTTTACTGAATGCCTCGACCACTTGTAAAACACTGTGGCCGACACCCGCACCTAAATTGAAAATATGCGCCCCGGGCTGATTGTGCAGTTTTTTCATGGCCGCGACATGCCCATCCGCCAAGTCGACCACATGAATATAATCGCGCACCCCAGTGCCATCCGCAGTGGGGTAGTCATGGCCAAAGATGGCGAGAGATTCACGGCGGCCGACGGCAACTTGTGCAATAAACGGCATCAAATTATTTGGGATACCCTGCGGGTCTTCCCCCATCAGCCCTGATGGATGAGCACCAACCGGGTTGAAATAGCGCAGAATAGTCATATTCCATTGTGGGTCAGCCAGTTGCACATCTTGCAAAATTTGCTCGACCATCAATTTGCTGCGGCCATAGGGGCTTGAGGGTAAGCCGGTTGGGAAACTTTCAACATAAGGAATTTGTGGCTGGTCACCATAAACCGTGGCTGAGGAACTGAAAATAAAGTTTTTGACTTGGGCGGCGCGCATTGCTTCCAGCAAGACTAAGGTGCCGAAAACATTATTATTGTAATATTCCAATGGCTTAGTGACTGATTCGCCAACGGCTTTTAGGCCGGCAAAATGAATGACAGCATGAATGGCATGAGCGGCGAATATGTTATCGAGCAGCGCGCGGTCACGGATATCTCCCTGATAAAGCTCAGGTGTGTAGCCGGTTAATTGATGTATTCGTGCCACTACACTGGATTTACTGTTGCAAAGATTATCGAGGATCACCGGTTTATAGCCAGCTTCAATCAGTTGCACACAGGTATGGCTACCAATGTAACCGCTACCACCTGTTACCAGTACGTACATAAAAGACTCCTCGAATGACTTTCGTCTAAGAAAGATAGCACGCCATTATGTGAGAAAAGGTGATCTGCGCTCAATAATGGAATCGTTTACATTTAATTTTATGCTAGCTTAATCTCTGTGGGGGCATAAAGACAGGGGAATAGCTAAGGATAGGCCAAAAAACACAAAAATCTCGGGCCTAACAAAGATAACCCGAGTGGTAGCGTTCTCATCCATCAATTTAGCAGGAATGTCCTGCTGGTGGCATCCTCGGCCTGGTAAGCGGTTCTGATGTACCCGAGTCACTGACGTGAGCCAGTGACTCGGGATGAGTTCACTTGTTCGCGACCGGCAATGCCAATGGCGTTGAGTATAGTTGGGTCATTAAGGATTAATGAGCCACATACATGGGATAGGTAAAGAACAATAAATGCATTAAATTCAAACAGAAATGGAATGCGACGGCGACCCATAGGCGGCCACTCCACAACCAGGCCAGGCCATAAATAACCCCAGCCAATGCGGCAAACACCATTAATAGTGGGCCACCAGCAATGTGTGCGGCCCCGAATAGCAGGGCGGTGAGCAGCAGGGCCGGGTAGTTGCCAAGACACTGACTCAGGCGTTGCTGCAAATAACCACGGAAAAGCGCTTCTTCGGCCAGACAGACAAAAAACACATTGGCGATGACAAAGGAGCCAATCCATGCCGGGGTGTGCATTTCCACTTTCAGACCGCCTAGGGCGACTGCCAGTAATAATAAGGCCGGGATACTGACAACCAGACCTATCCAGCCGAGTCGGCTCATGGGGAGATGTTTTTTGGCGACAAACAAGCTTGGCAAGCAAGCGAGTAAAATAAAGGGTATCAGTGCTTTATCAAGGTTGTAATACAGAGTAAAGGCGGCACTGAGTGGCCCGATTTCCACTTTATCCAACACTTTTAGGTTGTTAAAACCGGGGATCAGATGCAGGAATAATGCGATGGCGGCGAGCACTAAGAGCAGCTCCAACCCGGCAGCCAGCCATTTTTGTTGACGATATCTTGTTAGTAGCAGCGCAACTATCAGCGTTAGCAATAAGAAGCCAGCTGCCGGCAGGGTCAAAACACCGTGATAAAAGGCCATCGATAAAGATAAAGCCAAGAGAAACAGGGAGAGGACCCGGTTAATTGATAAAAAAAGCAGTGATGCAGCAAGTATGCCCCACATAGTTCATCCCTTTGTTATTAAATCCTAAAATAGGCTAAACCGGATAATCAAAATCATTATCCGCTGCCAGGATGTGTCACCGCTGGCAGTGGGGATAGTAGCATAGGCGAGTGCAGATAAAACTCAAGCCAGTTGAGAAAGGCTCTCATTATTTTTAACCAGATGCCACAATATAGCTATTCAGCACCTATGGTGCGGGCTAGTTTCTCTTGCTGATAGTGATAAATATCGCCATCAGGGACAAAGGTCAGCCGGTGGGTAATGCACTGTGGCGCATCCTGTGCATGGTGAGAAACAAACAGCAATTGAGTTTCACCTTCATTGATCATCACATCAATAAAACGGCGTACTAACAATCGGTTAAGTGGGTCTAAACCCTGTAGTGGCTCATCGAGGATCAATAACGCGGGGTGTTTTACCAGTGCCCTGGCTATCAATGCCAAGCGCTGTTGCCCCCAGGATAAACTGTGAAAGGGCAGGTCGGCTGTCGCGGCGGAAAACCCCAGTAAGGCCAACCATTGATCGGCAAGCTGTTGCTGCCGGTCTGACACGGCCTGATAAATACCAATCGAATCGAAAAAGCCCGATAAAATCACCGTGCGCAGATTGGTGCTCACCCGGTAGTCCAAATGCAAGCTACTGCTGACATACCCGATATGGCGCTTGATATCCCAGATAGTTTCACCGCTCCCACGGCGGCGGCCAAACAAGGTTAAATCATTGCTGTAGCCCTGCGGATGATCGCCGGTAATCAGGCTGAGTAAGGTTGATTTCCCCGCCCCATTCTGGCCAATAATTTGCCAGTGTTCGCCGGGGTTAACTTGCCAACTCAGGTTATGCAAGATGGGGCGGTCATTATATTCAACCACTCCATTATTCAATACTATCAATGGCTTGTCTTGCGGTAACTGGAGGTGCTGCTGTGGGTTTTCGGTTTCGGGCAATAATAAGCCACCCAGCTTTTCGCTGTGTGCCAGTTGGGCAATCAGCGCTTGTGCGAGGATCTGTTGGCGCGGGCCAGTCTGGGTCAATTGGCAGTCCGCCAGCACGCCGATGTGTTGCACAAAATCTGGAATATCATCGAAACGGTTAAGCACCAAAACCAGTGTGACACCTTGGGATGACAGGGTGGACAACATCGCGGCCAACTGCGCACGAGCCGTGACGTCCAGGCCGTCAAAGGGCTCATCCAGAATCAGTAAGTCCGGTTGCGGCATCAGCGCGCGGCACAATAATGTCTTACGGGTTTCACCGGTTGAAAGGTACTTAAAGCGGCGCGCGAGCAGGTGGCTGATACCAAATAGCTCGGCCAGATGCTGACAACGCCGCGGATCACGGGCTTCCTCCTGAATGATTTCGGCCGTCGTGCGCCCGGTATCATCTTCATCGGCACTGAGTAAATCAGTGTTATTACGCTGCCATTCTTCGCTAACTAACTGTTGCAGTTGCTCGAAAGACAATCGCACAATATGTGTAAAATGGTTTTGCCGAGTGCCGCTAAGCAGGGTAAGTTCACCCGATAGCGCTTTGGCCAGCGAGGATTTACCACTGCCATTAGCGCCGACAAATGCCCAGCTATCGCCCGCCTGTTGGTTCTCTCCGGCAGCAATATTTAGCGCCGGCAAAATGAGTGTCCGGGTGTCACTCAGGCGAAAACAACCTTGCGATATTTGCAATTCAGACATCATTTTTCCCATATTCTGCAACATAATAATAGTGTAGGGATAGGCGGAACGGGGCAAAATGTCAACAGCTAAATACCTTGCCTCTTGTGAATAACTTATCTGAATTATTTAGCAAAGTGTGGCGATAATGACTCTATCTGCATTGAACTGGGCAATAACATCACTGCCAACACGCAAATTTAGTTTGTGCAGTTCGTTGTTATTCTGTGTGGAACAGAGACTGGCTCCGCCCGCGAGAGTCACAATAACTTCACTGTGTTCATTGCCCGGCTCAATACTGCTTACCGTACCGGGTAGAGAGTTATCCGCAGCACCAGCCAGTGCCTGCTCGGTGACCAGCTTTATCCACGGGGCTTTGATAAGCGCCAACACTTCTTTTCCCGCCGCAAGTTGTAGCCGGTCGGCACTTTGTTGAGTTATCGCCGCAGATAACCGGGTTTTCCCATCGGATAAAAGAATATTGACGTGTTGTTGCACTTGCTGGTGGTCGCGCTCAATCACCGTGCCGAAAAATTGATTGCGAGCACTGGTTTGCAGTGAAAAACGAGAAATTGCCGCTAATAAACTGTCCAGTGGCATTGAATCATCTTTCAGTGTATCGAAGGCTTTTTGTTGAATTTGGGCAAGTAAATCATAAAGTTGAATTAAGCGCTCACCGTAGCGGGTGAGAAAAGCCCCGCCGCCGCCTTTGCCGCCAGTGGCTCTTTCGACCAGAGTTTCCTCAGCCAACGTATTCATTTCATTGATGGCATCCCAGGCGCTTTTATAGCTGATGCCGGCGAGTTTCGCCCCCTGACTGATAGAACCTGTATTTTGTATTTGTTTTAGTAATGAAATTCGTCGCGGATCGGCAAACAATCGCTGCTGAAGTTTTAAAGTGAGTAGGATTTCGGCCTGCATGATGACTTGCTCCAGCGGGAAATGGGTATTGTGGCCCAAAAATCGGTTTATTTTCAATAAACATCAAGTGCGTAGCGCCGTGGCCCAAACCGCACGTTTGGCAGGTTACATTCTTTTAGTGTGGGTTAAAATTAATAGATTCATTCATTGTTTATATAGCTTACAGCGAATGATATCTATTGGTTATTGTGATAACGTGAGTTATCGCTCTATTTGTCATGAGAGGCATTCATGTTAGAACTATTGAAAAGTCTGGTTTTTGCTGTGGTCATGGTACCGGTAGTGATGGCAGTGATTCTGGGCCTGATCTATGGGCTGGGTGAGGTGTTTAACATCATCTCCAAATCCGGCCATAGCAAAGAACATTCCTAATTAATTAGCTCCGTAGTATCCGATTTCTGAATGCCTGGCAGATTAATGCTGGGCATTTTCGTTTTTATCTGCCACTGCATTGCTTCACTTCTCTTAGGACAACTCAAGATACGTCACATCTTGCCGATAAACTGCATGACCTGCTTATGATATTGCGTTATATTTCAATGTATATAGCGGTATCACTCATGCGGAGAACAAGATGAAGCATCAATACGGTAAAGTGAACAAATGGGTGGCGAGTGCAGCATTGTTCGCGGCATTTTCCAGTTCAGCCATGGCGGCAGATATTACAGTTTTTGCTGCTGCGTCTTTGACTAACGCGCTGCAAGATATCGCGGCCCAGTATAAAAAAGAGCAGCAAGTTGATGTGGTTGCCTCTTACGCCTCTTCCTCGACTCTAGCGCGCCAGATTGAGCAGGGTGCGCCGGCAGACTTATTCATTTCTGCTGATCAGCAATGGATGAATTATGCCATTGATAAACAACAAATAGTGGCTAGCACCCGCTATACTTTGTTAGGCAATGAGCTGGTATTAATTGCGCCCAAAGACAGCAAGATTGATAAAGTCGACATAGATAAAAAAACTGACTGGAAGAAATTGCTCGATGGCGGGCGTCTGGCTGTTGGCGATCCTGACCATGTGCCTGCCGGGATTTATGCCAAAGAGTCACTGGAGAATTTAGGGGCTTGGGAAACTTTAGCCCCAGAAATGGCTCGCGCCAACAACGTACGCAGTGCGATGGCGCTGGTCGAACGGGCAGAAGCGCCGTTGGGTATTGTTTATGGCTCAGATGCTGTAGCCAGTGATAAAGTGAAAGTTGTGGGGATATTCCCGGAAGCAAGTCATAAACCGGTTGAATATCCAATGGCGATTGTTAAGGGTCATGAAAATCCGACCGTGACGGCTTTTTATGATTATCTAAAAAGCCCAGCAGCGGCGGTTATTTTCAAAAAATATGGATTTACTCCACGCTAATGATATTGAGTGAGTATGAGTGGCAGGCAATTATTCTTAGCCTGAAAGTTTCTGGTGTGGCGGTGGTGTGTAGTTTGCCGTTAGGAATTTTAATGGCATGGATTCTGGTGCGCTGCCGCTTCCCCGGTAAATCATTGTTAGACAGTGTTATTCACCTGCCGCTGGTGCTGCCGCCCGTGGTTATTGGCTATCTGTTGCTGATAAGCATGGGCCGGCGCGGTTTTATTGGTGAGTGGCTCTATAGCTGGTTTGGCATTAATTTCAGTTTCAGTTGGCGCGGGGCGGCATTGGCCTCGGCGGTGGTGGCTTTTCCGCTGATGGTCAGGGCGATTCGTCTGGCACTGGAAGCTGTCGATACCCGTTTGGAGCTTGCGGCCCGCACCTTAGGGGCGAATCCGTGGCGGGTGTTTTTCACCATTACCCTGCCGCTTTCCTTACCGGGCGTTATCGCCGGCACTGTGCTGTCTTTTGCCCGTTCATTGGGTGAATTTGGCGCAACCATTACATTTGTTTCCAATATCCCCGGTGAAACTCGCACTATTCCGCTGGCTATGTACACCCTGATTGAAACCCCCGGTGCTGAGGCGGCGGCGGCGCGGCTGTGCGTCATCGCGATTATTCTGTCACTGGTTTCTCTGTTGCTGTCTGAGTGGCTGGCCCGCTTTGGCAAAAAACGCATGGGGGTTCCGTGCTAGAACTGGATTTCAGTCAACAACTGGGTGATTTGTCTCTGCAAGTTTGCACCAATTTACCGGCGCAGGGTATTACGGCGATTTTTGGTTTGTCAGGTGCCGGTAAAACTTCACTTATCAATGTGATTGGCGGTTTGACGCGCCCGCAGCAGGGCAGAGTTGTGCTCAATGGCCGGGTGCTGGTGGATGCAGAACAACAGATTTACCTGCCGCCGGAGAAACGCCGGGTGGGTTATGTCTTTCAGGATGCCCGCTTATTTCCGCATTATCGGGTGTTAGGCAACTTGCAATACGGCATGGCCCCGTCGATGCGCGGGCAGTTTGATACCATTGTCGGGCTACTGGGTATTGAGGCGCTATTAGGGCGTTTTCCGTTAACCCTTTCGGGGGGCGAGAAACAGCGGGTGGCGATTGGCCGCGCTTTACTGACCGCTCCTGAGCTGCTGCTGATGGATGAGCCTTTGGCATCACTGGATTTGCCGCGCAAACGTGAACTGTTGCCATATCTGGAGCGGTTGGCGCAAGACGTCAATACCCCAATACTGTATGTCAGTCATAGCATGGATGAAATTTTGCGTTTGGCGGATCAAGTGGTGGTGATGGATGGCGGGAAAGTTCGCGCGGTGGGCGGGCTGGAGGACGTTTGGGCCAGCAGCGCATTGCGCCCGTGGCTGCAACGGGAAGAGCCGAGCAGCATATTGCGGGTGAATGTGATTGGTCATCATGACCGTTATGCGATGACGGCATTGGCGCTGGGCGACCAGCGGTTATGGGTTGGCAAGCTGGAGGCGAATGAGGGTGAGTCAATGCGCATTCGCATTAATGCTGCGGATGTCTCATTGGTATTGCAGCCGCCACACAACAGCAGTATTCGCAATATTTTGCCGGTAAAAATAGCCGAATGTCTTGATGTTGACGGGCAGATTGATGTCAAACTGGCGGTCGGCGACCAATGGCTATGGGCAAGAATTACGCCCTGGGCCAGAGATGAACTAGGGCTGAAACCCGGTCAGTGGGTTTACGCGCAGATAAAAAGTGTGTCGTTTAATCGCAAGAATTAAGCGCAATACGCGGGCAATCAAACCAATAAATAAGCGCCCGTGATTGAGGCGCTTTTTCGTCTTTAGACTCAATCATTAAGCCAATACATGTTGGCGGATGACGGCGGCAATCCCCGGCTGTTCGTTATCCGCAATCACTAAATCAGCCCGCTGTTTGATGGCCTCGGCGCTGTTGCCCATCGCCACACCCAGACCGGCAGTTTCCAGCATACTCAGGTCGTTAAAGTTATCACCAAAGGCGACCACGTCTTGCATAGTCATCCCTTGAGATTCAACCCACTGTTGCAGGCGGTTCCCTTTGCTGTTCCCGGCTTGCGCGATATCGACCTGATCATGCCACGACCATTCACAGGCCAGCCCCATGTCATTTTCTACCATGGTGGCAAAAGCTTTTAGCTGGGCGATATCCGCATGAGAGGTGGCAAATTTCCAGATGGCGGTGGCGCGGTGGGCAGCATCCAGCAAGCTATCGACCTGGAGCAGGGTCGGGCGCTGTGCGGGGGGCAATGATTCGGCCCAGCTAAGAGAGCGAGTCACATGCCCGCTGGTATGCTGATAAAGCATGGCGTCGTCCACATACATCAGCCCATGAATATGAGTTTGTGCCAGCAGTTGCAAGACTTGAACGGCTTGCTGAGGTTGTAATGGATTGGAGTCCAACACTTTTTTAGCATGATAATCATAAATATAGGTGCCGTTACAGCAAATAGCCGGAGTGTCGAGCTCTAATGCTTGATAGAACGGGTGGATGGCAACATGATGGCGGCCAGTGACCACCACCACTTTCACGCCTTCAGCGCGCGCTTGGGCTAATGCGGATAGGGACTCCGGCAGGATGCGTTTCTTGCTATCTAACAGTGTGCCGTCCAGATCCAATGCAATTATACGGTATGTCATAGTGGGTCGTGCCGCAGATTTAGTGGTAATGGTTAATTGTCAGATACCATCCGATGATCTTATCGTGCATTTCTTCTGATTTTGAGAAGCAGATAGTCTTGCGGGCTAACCGTTTGAGATGGGTTCGCAAGTTCAGATTATGTCGCTCTATCCTCTGGGTGTATTTCTTGCTGATAACATGACTGGTTGAGGACAATAAAGTGCGGTATACCGGCCAGGCATCGGTCATGTAGAAGGCAATGCTAAACTGGCTCAGCAAAACCAGAAGACGCTTTAATGTCAAAGCATTTCGCGGGCCAAATACATGGGCGATAACGCGCTTTCGGATGCGGTCATAGGCATAAAACAGCCAGCGTTGATTGCCTTTACAGCGGACATATGACCACTGCTCATCGGCTTCACAGCAGATAACCACCTCTGCGCTAGGCTCTACGTTTTGCGCTACCTGGTGCGGCGTAAGTTTTTTAGATGACGCAGAACGGTATTGAGGCTTATCCGTAGAACCCGTGCTGTATCGCGGCATCCGGAGCCGTTCATCGCCATATCAACGATGGCCTGATGGGTTTCGGGTTTAGCTCCGTTGTAGCGATAGCTGAGCTGGAAGGTCTTCAGGCATTGGTTACAGCGATAGAGCTGCGCCCCTGAGCCGGAGTGGCCGTTTCGGATAACCCCATGAGTTTCAGAACAGCGAGGACAAACCACATCAATCTTTGCCATCAATCATCCAAAGGGTAAAGAGTACACCAACACTAAGTTTGCGTCACGACCTCATAGTGGCCCTAATTCTAAGTATGAAAATAATATGTCTGAATAGTATTTTCTGATAGTACACCGGATAGGCGGCTGATTAAACTGGCCTGATGCCGGTTCGTCCCTCCCCCGACATCAACCTGAAAAATGGATAACGTCGTTGTTTTTACATTTGAATAATATAAAAATATTTAAATGTGATTGGGTTTCAAAAAGTCATTATCAATAAGCAATAAAAGCCACATTAGGTGGTCAGTGATTTTTTAAATGATCTTAATCAATTAATTGTCATTTTTATTGCCACATACAATATGTCAGTTTGAGTTAATTGATTGAATTTGCATTAAATAAATTTAAATTAATTTAATTATAGGAAATTTCACACAGTTAATGGGGCGGTATTCTTACATTATTGTTGTGCTGGTTGATGATATATTTCTCTCGAAATTTATCATTGTTTGAATTTATTTTTTCAGGAAAGTAATTAGGCAATTATCTTAATAAAAATAAAACTATATAAAATTTAAAAAACTTGGATTGCTTTATTTTTGCACAAAATAACCAGGACATTAATATGAATAACTCTCCTATTAAAGTTTTTAAAAAGAAAAGAATAACTATTATCATTTCATTGGCGATGGGCTTGTTTAGTGCTCAAAGTTTTGCTGGATGTAATTTAACCATTTGCACTGACACTACTTTTTGGGACGGTATTTATGGGGACGATTACTCTATTACCAATACACTGGATTTAGTCTCCAGTCCGACTAATGCTGTTGTTGGGTTATATAAAAACCAGGCTGGTGAGATGAAGTTTGGCCATAACCTGTACATTAGTGTGTCGGGTAATAAAGCGGATGCGATACAGGTAAAATCAGGAGCGTCGGCTAATAATCCGGCGATGATTACTGTCGGCAATAATGCCACTATTTATGCATTAGGGGCTTCAGGGGACGGTATAAATGCCGGTAATAACTCCGGCTCAAGTCTCATTACTCTGGGTAGCGATGCCGAAATTTTTGCTAAATATGGTATTGGTGTCCGTGCTAACCTGACCAATACCGCAGGGCAGTATAATAATATTGTCTTGGGTGACAGGGCTGTTATTACCACCGAAGGCTCAGGGTCGAATCTTATTGATGGTTTGGGGTATGGTGTTTATGCCGGTAACCGTGAGATGGGCGATTCTGGGCAAACAGGCTCAGCCAGTGTGACTATCGGCAAAAACAGCTCGATTACAACTTCTGGTAATTCGGCGGATGGCGTTTTTGCCAATAAAAGTGGGGTCGTGAATTTAGGTGATGGGACAAAAGTGACCACCACGGGTTCCAGTGCCAATGGTCTAAAAGCAAGTACGGGGGTTTCGACTAATACCAGTGTCGGTATCATTAATATACTGGGTGGTCTGGAAATTAACGTGCAGGGCAGTAACTCGAATGCCATTTACGCTACGGGTGTCGGGTCAGAAATAAAGTCTTATGATGCTGTTAATCATCAATTAACTACCGGTGTTTTCCATATTGATGGCAATATTCTGGCAGAAAAAGGGGGGTTAATTGACTTGAGTCTTGCCGAGGGTTCTGTTTTAAACGGGACAACTAAAAGTGTTGGCAGCACGAGCAGCAATAATGGCACCATTAATTTGGCAATGAGTGGTAACTCCAGTATCTGGAATATGTCCGGCAATTCAAATCTGACCTCCTTGAATTTAGCCAATGGGGCCATTGTCAATTATGTCGATAACAGTTCTAGCTTTAAAACACTGACTGTGACGGGCGATTATCACAGTGATGGCGGCTATATCTATTTTAATACCGCGCTGAATGACGACACTTCAGAAACCGATAAACTCTTAATTGAGGGCAACACTTCTGGCACCACTTATGTCGTGGTGAGAAATGCGGGTGGGGTGGGTAACGAAACTCTAGAGGGTATTGAGTTAATTCGGGTTAATGGCGAATCTGATGGTGAATTTATCCAATCAGGGCGGATTGTCGCGGGCGCTTATGATTACAGCTTAAATCGCGGGCGGGATAGCAGTTTAGGCCGCAGCCATAATGGTAATAACAGCCACTGGTATTTAACTAATGCTTCTGAGCCGATTATTACGCCGATCGACCCACCTGACCCGTCTGAACCTGTCGACCCAATAGTTCCGGGTGAGCCGGAACAGAAGCAGAAAGTTCAGCGCCCGGAAGCAAGTGGTTACTCCGCCAACTTGGCTGCTGCAAACAATATGTTTGTGACCCGTCTGCATGACCGTTTGGGGGAAACTCAATATATCGACGCCTTGACCGGTGAGCAGAAAGTCACCAGCCTGTGGCTGCGTAATGAGGGCGGGCATACTCGTTCCAGGGACAGTTATGATCAATTAGGTACTCAGAGCAACCGCTATGTGCTGCAACTGGGGGGCGATATTGCTCAGTGGAGCCACAATAATGCAGACCGTTTCCATCTGGGCATCATGGGGGGCTACGGTAACAGCAAGAGCCGGACTGATTCCCGTTTATCCGGTTACCGTGCTCGTTCTTCTGTCGATGGCTATAGTCTTGGGATGTATGGCACTTGGTATGCCAATGAGGCCGACAAGTCGGGTTTATATGTGGATAGTTGGGCGCAATACAGCTGGTTTAATAACCGGGTTGAAGGGCAGGATTTGGCCGCTGAAAGTTACAAATCTCGCGGTGTTACGGCCTCTATTGAGACCGGCTATACCGTTAAAGTGGGTGAAAACCTGAACAGCAGTTATTTTATCCAGCCGAAAGCTCAGGCTGTCTGGATGGGGGTAAAAGCTGATTCCCATCAAGAAGATAATGGCACCAACGTTTCAGGTATTGGGGATGGCAATATCCAAACCCGTCTTGGGGTGAGAGCCTTTATGCAGAGTTACAGCAGCCGGGACCAGGGCAAGGAGCGGGCATTCCAGCCATTTGTTGAAGCTAACTGGATCCACAATAGCAAAGATTTTGGCACCGTTATGGATAATGTGACCGTCAAACAAGCGGGTGCTGCCAATATTGCTGAACTGAAACTAGGTGTAGAGGGGCAGCTTAGTAAGCGGCTCAATTTGTGGGGTAATGTCGGCCAACAGATTGGTAATAAAGGTTACAGCGACACCAGCGCGATGTTGGGCGTGAAATACAACTTCTGATCATATTGATTTAAGGGGGCAATCATCGCGATTGCCCTTTTTTTTCTATTTCCTCGTCTCATCTGTGATTAACTCCTGCAACTGCCCATAGACGTGCCGCTAAAAAAGCAGGATAAGTTTAATCAGCACGATGGCGGACTGTTGTTATGTCTGTGCAGTCAGGTAAGCTAGGCTAAAATGATGAGTTAATAAAAACATTTGGCTAAGGGCTTATTTGGTGCGAAAGACAAATTTGCCTAGACAGAGTTGCCCAACAGGCTCGACTAAGGAGTAAAGATGAAGCAAGTGGTTTACGTGGCAAGCCCAGACAGTCAGCAGATCCACGTCTGGCAATTAGGTTCCGCTGGTGAATTAACCTTATTGCAAACAGTGGACGTGCCAGGTCAGGTGCAGCCAATGACAATCAATCCAAACCAACGTCATCTGTATGTTGGGGTGCGCCCTGATTTTGGTATTGTCAGCTACAACATTAATGATGATGGCACCTTGACTGCCGCCGGTATGGCACCGCTGCCTGGTAGCCCGACCCATATTGGCACGGATTTACAAGGCCGTTTCCTGTTTTCGGCTTCTTACAGCTTCAACTGTGTCAGTATCAGCCCTATTGATGAGCATGGTGTGGCACAAGCACCTATTCAGCAGATTGATGATTTACCGGCACCGCACTCGGCAAATATTGACCCGACGAATCAGATTCTATTGGTGCCTTGTCTGAAAGAAGACAAAGTGCGGTTATTTGACTTGAGCATGAATGGCCAATTGACCCCACATGCACAGGCGGATATCACTGTGGCTGCGGGTGCTGGCCCACGTCATGTGGCTTTCCATCCAAATCATCAGGTTGCTTATTGTGTAAATGAGCTGAGTAGCTCGGTCGACGTCTACCAAATCAGCAATAATGGGCAGAGTTATCAGTTAATTCAATCAATTGACGCGATGCCAGCCGACTTCACTGATACCCGTTGGGCGGCCGATATTCATATCACCCCCAATGGACGTCATTTGTATATTAGCGACCGCACTGCCAGTTTGTTAGGTATTTTCCGTGTCTCTGACGATGGGCGGGAGATTACACTGGTCGGCCATCATCCGACTGAAGCCCAGCCGCGCGGTTTTAATATCGACCACAGCGGCAACTTCTTGGTCTCCTCCGGCCAGAAATCCGATCATATCGCAGTGTATCGTATTGACCAGAGCAACGGCCAACTGACAACGTTGGGCCGCTACCCGGTTGGCAAAGGCCCCATGTGGGTCAGCATCGGTATGCCAAAAGCGTAAAAAATAGCGTCACATTGGTGACAATGTTGCCAGACGGGGAAATGTACCGAGTGGGTGGTGACGGCGTGAGCCGTCGGAGTGCCCCTCGGTGCAGTCACCCCGTCAGTCTCGGACCCTTTGCCGCCCTATTTTTAGTGCTGGTCTACCGCTGCTACCACGGCATCAGTGAGCCGAGTTAGCTCCTCTGATGAGATAATATAAGGCGGCATCAGGTAAATCAGCTTGCCAAAGGGCCGGATCCACACTCCGTGCTCGACAAAACCGCGTTGCAGGCGGGTGACATTCACCGGCTCTTTCATTTCAACGACCCCGATTGCCCCCAGCACGCGCACATCCGCCACCGTTTTATGCTCGGCCAATGGCAGCAATGCCTGTTTCAATTGCGTTTCAATGGCGCAAACTTGCTGTTGCCAGCGATTTTCAGCCAACAAACTCATGCTGGCTGAGGCGACCGCACAAGCCAGCGGATTGGCCATAAATGTCGGGCCGTGCATAAAGCAGCCAGCATCACCATTACAGATGGTTTCTGCGACATTCCGGGTGGCCAGAGTGGCCGATAGCGTCAGATATCCCCCCGTGAGCGCCTTGCCCAAGCAGAGAATGTCCGGCACGATTTGCGCGTGTTCACAGGCAAAAAGTTTACCGGTGCGGCCAAAACCGGTGGCGATTTCATCGGCAATCAACAGAATTTTATGCTGATCACAGAGTGCTCTAACCTCGCGTAAGTAGGCGGGATGATAGATGCGCATCCCCCCCGCGCCTTGCACGATGGGTTCTAAAATCACGGCGGCAATCTCACCGGCGTGCTTTGCTATCATCGCGGCAAAATCGGTGATGTCTTCAGGGTTCCAGGGCTGGTCGAAGCGGCATTGTGGCGCGCTAGCAAACAGATTTTCGGCTAAATATCCCTGATACAAACTGTGCATGGAGTTTTGCGGATCACAGACTGACATTGCGCCGAATGTGTCGCCATGATAGCCGTGGCGCAGGGTCAAAATACGTTGCCGCCGCTCGCCTTTTGCCTGCCAGTATTGCAGGGCCATTTTCAGCGCAACTTCGACCGCGACCGAGCCGGAGTCCGCTAAAAACACGCACTCCAGTGCTGGAGGGGTCATGGCGACTAATTGCTGGCACAGTTTGACCGCCGGCGGGTGGGTAATGCCGCCAAACATGACATGCGACATCTTATCCAACTGCTGATGGGCTGCCTGATTCAGTAGCGGGTGATTGTACCCGTGAATCGCTGCCCACCATGACGACATGCCATCAATCAGCCGCCGGCCGTCGGCCAACTGGAGTTCAACCCCGCTGGCAGCAACTACAGGATAGCAGGGCAGTGGGGCGGTCATTGACGTGTAAGGGTGCCAGATGTGGTGTTGGTCAAAAGTCAGGTCAGAAGGGGTCATAATAATTTGTTGTAAACCAAATCAAAGTAAGAATGGTTGACAGTATATCGAAGTTATTTACACTGACGACACTTTTTTCTCTTCTTTGGAGAGGTTGTAATGGCAAATTATATGCGCTGGACAGTCGGGCAAGCCCAGGCCCTGTTTGAAAAACCCTTGTTGGAATTATTGTTTGAAGCACAGCTTATTCATCGCCAACATTTTGATCCACGCCAAGTTCAAGTCAGTACGTTGTTGTCGATTAAAACCGGCGCTTGCCCGGAAGATTGTAAATATTGTCCACAAAGCTCGCGCTATAAAACCGGGCTGGAAAGTGAGCGATTAATGCAAGTCGAGCAAGTGTTGGCGTCCGCGAAAAAAGCCAAAGCCGCGGGTTCAACCCGGTTCTGTATGGGGGCGGCCTGGAAAAACCCTCATGAGCGCGATATGCCTTACTTGGAAAAAATGGTCGAAGGTGTCAAAGCAATGGGGATGGAAACCTGCATGACACTCGGCACATTAGATAAGCAACAAGCCCACCGATTGGCTGATGCTGGGCTGGATTATTACAATCACAATCTGGATACCTCGCCGGAATTCTATGGCAGCATCATCACCACCCGCACTTATCAGGAGCGGCTTGAGACCCTAAGTGAAGTGCGTGATGCCGGCATCAAAGTCTGCTCCGGTGGGATTGTTGGGTTGGGCGAAACTGTTCGTGACCGTGCCGGGTTGCTAGTGCAACTGGCGAATTTGCCCAAACCACCGGAAAGTGTGCCAATCAATATGCTGGTCAAAGTGAAAGGAACACCGCTGGAAAATAATGACGATGTGGATGCTTTCGACTTCATTCGCACCATCGCGATTGCCCGCATCATGATGCCAACCTCTTATGTACGCCTTTCTGCCGGCCGTGAGCAAATGAACGAACAGACACAGGCAATGTGTTTTATGGCCGGGGCCAACTCCATTTTCTATGGCTGCAAATTGCTCACCACGCCGAATCCGGAAGAAGATAAAGATTCCCAACTGTTGCGCAAGTTGGGGCTAAACCCGCAACAGACAGCAACCGATCATGGCGATAATGAACAGCAGCAGGTCCTGACGGCGCAATTATTACACGGCGACTCCTTGCCCGGCGAGCCTGTTCAATTTTATAACGCGGCAGTTTGATGAGCTGGCTAAATAAGATAGAGCGCGGCTTGCAACAGCGGCGCGAGACTGCGGCCTATCGTTCCCGCCAGATTAATGACGGCGCTAATGGCCGCTGGTTACACACCGACACGCGGCGATATCTCAACTTTTCCAGCAATGATTATTTGGGCTTAAGTCAGGATTCAGCGGTGATTGCCGCCTGGCAGCAAGGGGCGCAGCGCTATGGCGTGGGGAGCGGCGGCTCCGGCCATGTGACGGGCTACAGTCGGCCTCATGCCCAATTAGAACAACAGCTTGCTGACTGGTTGGGTTATCCACGGGCTTTATTGTTTATCTCCGGTTATGCCGCCAATCAGGCGGTTTTGGCGGCGTTAACCGCAGCGGAAGATCGAATTCTGGCGGATAAACTCAGTCATGCTTCTTTATTGGAGGCCGCAACCCACTCGCCCGCTCAGTTGCGGCGTTTTGCCCATAATCAAGCCGATTCACTGCAAAAACTGCTCAATAGGCCGTGTTCAGGGCAAACTTTAGTGGTCACTGAAGGGGTTTTTAGCATGGATGGTGACAGTGCGCCCTTGGTGGATTTACAGCAGCACACCGCGCAGGCAGGCGGCTGGTTATTGGTCGATGATGCGCATGGTATTGGAGTGCGGGGTGAGGCGGGGCGCGGCAGTTGCTGGCTGCAAGGTATTCAACCCGAACTGTTGGTGGTCACTTTTGGTAAGGCATTTGGCTTAAGCGGCGCGGCCGTGTTGTGCCAGGAACCGGTGGCTGAATATTTGCTGCAATATGCCCGTCACCTGATTTACAGCACCGCGATGCCACCGGCGCAGGCCTGTGCTTTGCAAACTGCATTATTACGTATTCAGCAAGGTGATGATTTGCGCCAACAACTTGCGCAACGCATTGCGCAATTTCGTCGCGGTGCAGCAGATTTGCCATGGCAATTAGGCGCATCGGAAACCGCCATTCAGCCGCTGTGGGTGGGTGACAATCAACAAACCCTGGCATTGGCGGCGCAATTGCGCGCTGCGGGGTTATGGGTCACCGCTATTCGTCCGCCGACAGTTCCGCCCGGCGGTGCCCGGTTGCGCATTACTCTCAGTGCGGCACATCAATGTGATGATATCGACCACCTGTTGGAGGTGTTGCATGGCGTTTGTCACTGAGCACTCGCGGTCAGCAGCGGGTCATCAGCCCGCAATTAATCAGCCGACAGTGAATAAACCGGCGATTGCGGCGGCTTTTAGCCGGGCTGCAAACAGTTACGATTCGGCGGCTGATTTACAGCGGGCAACCGGGGAGACCTTGCTGGCACTCGGCGCTCAGCACCCCGGGGGGGCGGTTTTGGATGCTGGCTGTGGTACTGGGCATTTCAGCCGCCTCTGGCGCGAGCGCGGTAAGCATGTCATCGCCTTGGATCTGGCCGCCGGTATGTTAGAGCGCGCCCGCCAACATCAGGCCGCTGATGGCTATTTGCTCGGAGATATTGAAAATATTCCGCTGCCGGATCAGTCGGTTGACCTCTGTTTTAGCAACTTGGCGGTACAGTGGTGTGCAGATTTATCCGTGGCGCTGGGGGAGTTGTATCGGGTGACTCGGCCGGGTGGGTGCATTCTGTTTTCCACTTTAGCCGACGGCTCCCTTGATGAATTGGGGCGGGCGTGGCAACAAATTGATGGCAAGCGCCATGTGAATGATTTTCTTTCATTTCAGCATATTAGTGCGGCCTGTCAGGGCTATCGGCACACCCTGACACCCCAGTTATACCAGCAGCAATTTGCAAACGTAATAGCGCTTATGCGCTCGTTACAGGGCATTGGTGCCACGCATTTACATCAGGGGCGCGAGCCAGGGTTGAGTGGCCGTGAGCGCCTAATGGCCTTACAGCGCGCTTATAGCATGCAATCCGGCTACTACCCACTGAGTTACCATTTAGTTTATGGGGTTATTTATCGTGATTAAACGTTGGTTTATCACTGGCACTGATACTGATGTCGGTAAGACGGTTGCCAGTTGTGCATTACTGCAAGCTGCGGCATTGGAGGGCTACCGTACCGCCGGTTATAAGCCGGTCGCCTCGGGTAGTCAGATGACGGCTGATGGTTTGCGTAACAGCGACGCACTGGCATTACAGGCTAACAGCACGCAAGCATTGTCTTATGCGCAGGTGAACCCGCTGACTCTGCTGGAGGCAACCTCGCCACACATTGCCAGCATAAGTGAAGGGCAGGAGATTCATTTGTCTGTCTTATCTGAAGGCTTGCGCCAGCTTGAGCAATCGGCAGATTGGATTCTGGTCGAGGGCGCTGGCGGCTGGTTTACGCCACTTTCTGCCCAAGTCACTTTTGCCGATTGGGTGCAGCAGGAACAATTACCGGTAATTATGGTTGTTGGTGTCAAGCTGGGGTGTATCAATCATGCACTGTTGACGGCTTTGGCTATTCAGCAGGCGGGGTTGCCCTTGGTGGGGTGGGTTGCTAATGAAGTGATGCCCGCGGGCAAGCGGCAAACCGAATATATGGCAACACTGACACAGATGATTAGCGCGCCATTATTGGGCGTAATTCCTCATCTGCCAACTCTTGCTGCTGGTCCGACAGAGCTGCGCGGTCTTGGTCACTACCTGGATTTGAGCTTACTGGCGGCGGAAAGGTAAAGACGACTTTTTGGCCATTTGGTGACGAAAAGGGCTAATACTGGGTATTAGCCCACAATTTCTTGCACAAATATGCTGCTGTGCCGGGCAATTTTGAGTCATATCAACTGGCCAAATGCTCAATAATCATATTTTCATCCAGTAGATCTAACGTCCCCTGCGCCACATTCCGGCCACCTGCCATAAGGCAAAATCTATCCGCAACATGTTGAATAAAAGGTAATCGATGCTCAACTAAAAGCACGGTCATGCCAAGGCCACGACTAAGCTGATGCAAAATATGACCAATATCTTCATTCAGTGGCGGCAATGTGCCACTGCCCGGCTCATCCAGAATCAGCAACTCCGGTTCGGCCACCAATGCTCGGGCAATCGCCAATTGTTGTTGTTGATTGCGAGTCAGTTCCCCACCCCGTTGATTGCGTTTGTCATATAGCAGCGGAAACAACTCAAAAACCCAGCCGGGAATATGGTGCGATTTGTGGCGGCCAGCCAACACGGCTATTAACATATTCTCCTCGACACTCAATTGGGAAAATATCTGCTGCCCTTGCGGGACATAGCCGATGCCGAGAGCCGTGCGCCCCTCGACGGGTTGCTGTAGCAAATTCTGTGGCGGTTGATGGTTAGGTTGCCAGGTCATAGTGCCACTTTTAATGGGCAAATGGCCCATAATACAATTAATTAAGGTGGTTTTGCCTACGCCGTTACGGCCAATCAGACAAGTACATTGGCCGCGTGGAATCTCCAGATTGATATCCCAAAGGATATGGTTCTTACCATAGTATTGATTTACACCGGTTAAACTCAGCATTAGTGCTCTCCTCAGTCGATCTCAGTTATTCACAGGTATCCCGGTGTTCTGTAACGGCTAGTGACGGATTAACCAGCAAATCTGCATACTAGGTAGCGGCAGCACAGCATAAAACACCACATTTCTAACGAGTGGTTGTGAGTGTCTATATATCAAGCAACTCTTGGGCCAAGTTGCCATAAGTTGAGGAAAAATAGGTATGTTAACGGGCTGTAAATGGTTTTGGTGCGCGAGGCTAAATTAAAACTGCAGATGCTGCCGCAGAAAGGCGACTGTGTGGGCGTTTATTGCACTGAAGCAGTGCTTGAAAGAAAATAATGGTGCAATAAAAAGGCCGCACTCAGGCGGTGGTGGCGTCCGCAGGAGGAGAGAGCTGAAATTATAGAATTAGCAAATGGATTTGTTATCACTTATTGAAATATGCGGTGAAATAAAAATGTAAAAAAAACACTAAAAAAGCCAGTTTGCCCCCATTTCAGCGCTAAGCTTGGCTTTTCGCCAACACGCGGCCCTTATGGGGTTGAATGAGTTATCCACCATTCCTGTGGATAACCTTGTGCATTAGCGATAGAAAACTGATGACAGGCGAGAGCCGACGCGGCTTGCGCTGATGTTGTCCGGATTCTCGGCTTTTTAATAATGCCAATTATTTTCAATGAGTTAGTTAAAATCAAGCGCTCAAAAAATATAGGCTGCGTAGATGGATAATCTTTAATCAATAAACGTATCAATAATGTGTTTATGTTAACGGCTGGGGATAAAAATACTTTTAGGGTGCAACGGCCAGCAACATCTCACTGCAACAATGCAAACCAGCGCGGGTGAGAAAAATTTCGGCATTTTGATGTTTTAAGCTGGTTTTATATCCAGTATCATAGTGGTGGCAAAAATCTATGGGGCTTTCATAATTAGCCTCCTGACAGTCTGTATTTCTCCGGCGGGTAGCAAATTCATGAGTAAATTATTCAAACTACATTCTGAGTTTAAACCAGCAGGCGACCAGCCTGAGGCCATCCGCAAATTGGAGGAGGGGCTGGAGAATGGGTTAGCCCATCAGACGTTATTAGGGGTGACCGGCTCGGGTAAAACCTTTACGGTGGCTAATGTTATTGCTGACCTGAATCGGCCGACGATGGTGTTAGCGCCCAATAAAACCTTGGCCGCGCAGCTTTATGGCGAGATGAAAGAGTTCTTTCCCGAGAATGCGGTGGAGTATTTTGTCTCCTACTATGATTATTATCAGCCGGAAGCTTATGTTCCCAGCTCTGATACCTTTATCGAGAAAGATGCTTCTGTCAACGAGCATATCGAGCAAATGCGGCTCTCGGCGACCAAAGCCCTATTGGAGCGGCGCGATGTGGTGGTGGTGGCCTCGGTCTCGGCTATTTATGGCTTGGGTGACCCCGATTTATACCTGAAAATGATGCTGCATTTGACCAAGGGCATGATAATTGATCAGCGTTCCATTTTGCGGCGCTTGTCAGAATTGCAATATAGCCGCAATGATCAGGTGTTCCAACGCGGCACTTTCCGCGTACGTGGTGAGGTGATTGACATCTTCCCGGCGGAATCTGACGAATGGGCGCTGCGGGTTGAGCTGTTTGATGAGGAAGTTGAGCGGCTCTCGATATTTGATCCCCTAACCGGCCAGCTACAGCATGAGGTTCCGCGTTTTACGGTCTATCCTAAAACCCACTACGTCACCCCCAGGGAGCGTATTTTACAGGCCATGGAGGACATCAAAGTTGAATTGGCCGAGCGGCGTAAGGTGCTGTTAGCCAACAATAAATTGATTGAAGAACAGCGTATTACGCAACGCACTCAGTTTGACCTCGAAATGATGAATGAGCTGGGTTATTGCTCCGGTATTGAAAACTATTCCCGCTATCTTTCAGGCCGTGGGCCGGGAGAAGCACCGCCAACACTGTTTGATTACCTGCCAGCAGACGGCTTGCTGATTGTCGATGAATCCCACGTCACCATCCCGCAAATTGGCGGCATGTACAAAGGTGACCGTTCGCGCAAAGAAACCTTGGTAGAATATGGCTTTCGGCTGCCATCGGCACTGGATAACCGCCCCATGCGCTTTGAAGAATTTGAGGCGTTGGCACCACAAACCATTTATGTTTCAGCCACTCCGGGCAAGTATGAACTGGAAAAATCCGGTGGTGAGGTTATTGACCAAGTGGTGCGGCCAACGGGCTTGCTCGACCCATTGATTGAAGTGCGTCCTGTTGCTACTCAAGTGGATGATTTACTGTCAGAAATTCGTATTCGAGCCGCCATTAACGAGCGGGTATTGGTGACCACGCTAACCAAACGGATGGCAGAAGATTTAACCGAATATCTGGAAGAGCATGGCGCGCGGGTGCGTTATCTGCATTCAGATATTGATACAGTGGAGCGGGTCGAGATTATCCGTGACTTGCGCTTGGGCGAGTTTGATGTGCTGGTGGGGATCAACTTACTGCGAGAAGGGCTTGATATGCCAGAGGTTTCTCTGGTCGCTATCCTTGATGCTGATAAAGAAGGTTTCCTGCGTTCTGAGCGCTCCTTAATCCAGACGATTGGCCGCGCGGCACGTAACCTCAATGGCAAAGCGATTCTTTATGGCGACAGAATTACCGCCTCAATGGAAAAAGCCATCGGTGAAACTGAGCGACGCCGGGCCAAGCAGCAAGCCTACAACCAAGAACGCGGCATTATCCCACAGGGGCTTAACAAGAAGATTGGCGATATTCTGCAATTAGGCCAACCCTCTAGCCGAGGTAAAGGGAAAGGGCGGGGCGGCAAAGTGGCCGACACCCATGATTACCAATCTTTGCCACCGAAAGCGCTTGATCAGAAAATCCGTGAGTTGGAGGCGAAGATGTACACCCACGCGCAAAATCTTGAGTTCGAACAAGCGGCAGAATTGCGTGATCAGGTGCATCAGTTGCGCCAGCAATTCATTGCCATATCTTAATCTCTTGCGGCATACCGTGATTCCTCGTAGGGTGTGCCGCTAAAATGAGATTGATGAGATAATAATAAGGCCAAATGATGAGCGAGCATGTATCAAAAGATCCGTTACACGGCGTCACCCTTGAGCAACTGTTGACCAAGCTGGTAGAGCATTATGGTTGGGAAGAGCTGGCCTATCGTATTCGGATCAACTGCTTTACCAGTGATCCGAGCATTAAATCCAGCTTGAAGTTTTTACGCCGCACCCCGTGGGCGCGCGCTAAAGTGGAAGAACTTTATATCCACATGATTGGCAATGCGGCTTTGCAAGAACAGTTCAGGAAGTAATTCTGGCAAGTTATGACACAGAGCTGGCGCCACCCAATTGTTGCAAGGTCGTTTCCAGTGCCAGGCGCAGTAACTCACGGTCATGGCGGTAGGGGATATCTTTCGCTTCCAAAGGCTGCTGGACAATAATCCTGTCTGTAACGCCACTGATATCAATACGCGGGCTTACAATTGCAGCATCAATAATCTTGCGGCCAATTTTGCTTTCCATGATTGCCAGTTTTTCGTGCAATGAGAGTTCAGCGGCAGCGGCGCTAAGCTCGCGCCCCAGATTACCAATATAAATCATGCTGGCAGAGCTACGCCGTAAAGCTTGAGTTAAATCATCCAGCAGTAGCAGTGGCATCAAACTCGTCAAAAAACTGCCAGGGCCGATTAAAATAACATCCGCCTGACTGATAGCTTCGATAGCTTCCTTGGTGGCGTGGACATGGGGCGAAAGCAGCATTTCCTGTGGCATATGAGCCAGTTGGTCAATATTCACTTCACCGTAAACCGGGTGCCCTTCACTGTCGATGGCCAGCAAGTCGACCGGCTGTTCTGACATGGGAATCAACCAGGCATCTACCTTCAGCAAGCTACGCACCAGATTAATGGCTTCAATTGGTCGGATGCTGAGATGATCGAGCGCTTTAAGCATTAAATTGCCCAAATTATGGCCCGCCAGCTCACCATTACCGGTAAAACGGTATTCGAACATTGCCGATGCCACACTAGGCTCTGTTATCAATTGATTCAGGCAGTTACGGGTATCTCCCCACGCAATCCCCCCTTCGGAACGACGTATACGGCCAGTCGAACCGCCATTATCAGTGGTGGTCACTATGCCGGTCAGACGTGAGCCTAAAGAGGAAAGGGATGACATCACCCGCCCCAAACCATGGCCACCACCTAATGCAACCACCCGGTCAAGGTCCGCTAATGTGCGATTTCGCATATTTCTCCTGCCTATATATTGTTGCTTGACTCTAACAGCCTATACCCGCCATCTTTCAAAATGTAGGTATGATATTGATCGCCCTTGCTTAACCACATCACTGACTTGAGTCTGCCATTGAAAGCTATTGGGTGCTGCCTCATAGTGAATTGCCGCATAAGTTAACGGATTTGTCGTCAAAACGCGATAAAAGGCATGATTTTCGTGATTTTAAACAAAGTATTAGCCGTGGAATAAAATAATCTCAATAACTGTAAGTTTTATTGTGTAAGTCGTTGTATATAAAAATATATAGCGAAAAACTGCCATTGGCTATCTTGTCATTTTAGCGTTAGAATCTGTCGGGAAAGTAAGGTTTTTAGTGATGAGTCGCTGATATAAATCTCGCTTTTTTAACCATGGCTCAGTTAGCTGTCAACAACAGTAACCTGAGCACAAACTCCTAGCCTTAGTGTCTAAGTTGTTGCATTTATGAACAATATGATGCTCTGGCCGTGGCTTTAAGCCACCAGGGTGCGAGGTAGAAATGCCTGCATCTCCCGTATTTGGAAAGGTGTTATGGTACAGCTTACAGACGCATTTGCGCGCAAGTTCTATTACTTGCGCCTATCGATTACCGATGTGTGCAATTTTCGCTGCACATATTGCTTGCCTGATGGTTATCGCCCGGATGGGGCAAAAAGTTTTCTGAGCCTTAGCGAAATAAGCCGCATTAGCCGTGCTTTTGCTATGTTAGGGACTGAAAAGATCCGTTTAACCGGTGGCGAGCCCTCTATGCGCCGCGATTTTACCGATATCATCGCCACTATCCGGCAAAACCCAGCGATCCGCACTTTGGCGGTAACCACTAATGGTTACCGTTTGGCCCGTGATGCTGCTCAGTGGCGTGATGCCGGGCTGACGGCGATTAATGTCAGTGTTGATAGCCTTGATCCCCGGCAGTTTCATGCCATCACCGGGCAAGATAAATTTCATCAAGTAATGCAAGGCATTGATGCCGCTTTTGATGCGGGCTTTGAGAAAGTCAAAATCAATGCGGTACTGATGCGGGATGTGAATGACCGCAATCTCAATGCATTCCTGCACTGGATAAAATCTCGCCCCATCCAACTGCGGTTTATTGAACTTATGGAAACCGGTGAAGGCGGCAATTTGTTTCGCAAACACCATGTTCCTGGTGGTGTCATTCGTGAACAATTACTTCAGCAAGGTTGGCTGCAGCAACAGCGCGCACGCAGTGATGGCCCGGCTCAGGTGTTCTCTCACCCGGACTACTTAGGGGAGATTGGCCTGATTATGCCGTATGAAAAAGACTTCTGTGCCAGCTGTAACCGCCTGCGTGTTTCTGCACTGGGAAATCTGCATTTATGCTTATTTGGCGAGCAGGGTATTACGCTGCGTGACCTGCTAGGCAGTGATGATCAGCAGTATGAATTAATGGCGCGGATTCAAAGTGCCTTGCAAACCAAGAAGCAAACGCATTTCTTGCATCAAGGTAACAGCGGCATTACGCAGAATTTATCGTTTATTGGTGGCTGATCGGCTGCAATATCAAGACCAAAGGTAATATATGACCCAACTGACTCACATTAATGCCGCTGGTGAAGCCCATATGGTGGATGTCTCCGCCAAAGCTGAAACCGTACGTGAAGCCCGTGCGGAAGCTTTTGTTGAAATGCAGGCTGCAACATTGGCGATGATTATCGATGGGAGCCATCATAAAGGCGATGTGTTTGCTACCGCGCGGATTGCTGGCATTCAGGCGGCTAAAAAAACGTGGGAATTGATCCCGCTATGCCACCCATTGCTGCTAACCAAAGTGGAAGTCCAGCTGCAAGCACAGCCAGAACATAACAGAGTCCGTATTGAATCCTGCTGCCGCTTGACCGGTAAAACCGGGGTAGAAATGGAGGCTCTCACCGCGGCATCGGTGGCTGCGTTGACCATTTACGACATGTGCAAAGCGGTGCAAAAAGACATGATAATTGGCCCGGTGCGCTTGTTGGCAAAAAGCGGCGGGAAATCCGGTGATTTTAAGGTAACCTCATGATTCAAATTCTGTTTTTTGCTCAAGTGCGTGAGCTGGTAGGGACTGACCGCTTGCAAGTGGCCGCGGAGTTTCCAACGGTTGAAGCGCTACGCCAAGCCTTGTGTCAGCGGGGTGAGCGCTGGCAGTTAGCTCTTGAGGAGGGCAAATTGCTCACGGCGGTCAATCAATCGCTGGTCAATGCTCAGCATCCTTTGGTTGCGGGTGATGAGGTGGCTTTCT
Organism: Yersinia hibernica; assembly: GCF_004124235.1. Classification (NCBI taxonomy): domain Bacteria; kingdom Pseudomonadati; phylum Pseudomonadota; class Gammaproteobacteria; order Enterobacterales; family Yersiniaceae; genus Yersinia; species Yersinia hibernica. The sequence continues at coordinate 2,614,271 of NZ_CP032487.1, read as the reverse complement.
TCCCGCCAGTGACGGGAGGTTAATGATGGACAACACTCGCATTCGTGTCGGGCCGGAGCCATTCAATGTCGGTGAAGAATACACCTGGTTATCACAATGTGATGAAGATGGTGCGGTGGTGACCTTTACCGGCAAAGTCCGCAACCACAACCTGGGGGCCAATGTCAGTGCTTTGACACTGGAGCATTACCCGGGAATGACAGAAAAAGCGCTAGATGAAATTATTGCCGCCGCGCGCCGCCGCTGGCCCTTACAGCGCGTGTCCGTCATTCATCGGGTGGGGCCGCTCTTCCCCGGCGATGAAATCGTCTTTGTCGGCGTGACCAGCGCTCATCGCAGTATGGCATTTGAGTCCGCTGAGTTTATTATGGACTATTTGAAAACACGGGCCCCATTCTGGAAACGCGAAGTGACCGCTGACGGCGAACGTTGGGTCGAATCACGCGACAGTGATCATCGTGCTGCCAAGCGTTGGTAAACTGTACGTAAACCCGTGTAAAGATTGGCCCTAAATAGCTATTTTAACTCCCTTGTTTACCGTATTTCTGTGATACCCTTAAAGAGTCGGTGGGCTGTCAGTTGATGGCCTGTATCATTATTTATATGCATAAGGTAACTACCATGGATCGCTATCCACGCTCTAATGGTTCAATTGTCGAACGTGCCAACACGGGCATTCAGGCATATATGGCGCAGGTATACGGCTGGATGACCTGTGGTCTGTTATTAACGGCGGTTGTTGCTTGGTATGCCGCAAACACCCCTGCGATACTTAACTTTATCTTCTCCAGCCAGATTACTTTTTTTGGACTGATTATTGTCCAATTAGGGCTAGTATTTGTTATTTCTGGCATGGTTAACCGCTTAAGTGGTTCAATGGCGACGTCGCTGTTTATGCTCTACTCAGCATTAACCGGCTTAACGATATCCAGCATTTTCATCATGTACACCAGCTCTTCTATCGCCAGCACATTCTTGATTGCTGCCGGGATGTTTGGTGCCATGAGCTTCTACGGTTACACCACCAAACGTGATTTGAGTGGCATGGGCAGCATGCTGTTTATGGGCCTGATTGGTATCGTGCTGGCTTCAATTGTTAACATCTGGCTGAAAAGCACGGCACTGATGTGGGCGGTGACCTACATTGGGGTGTTGGTGTTTGTTGGCCTGACAGCCTACGATACTCAGAAACTGAAAAACATGGGTTCACAGTTGGATGCTAATGATAAAGATAGCTTCCGCAAATACTCCATCGTCGGTGCGTTGACTCTGTATCTCGATTTTATCAACCTGTTCCTGATGCTACTGCGGATTTTCGGTAACCGCCGCTAAGCGGGTTGATTAAGGGCTGCGACGCGGCAAATTTGCCCGCCGTACGCTGCTCGAAATGCTCATTGACCGATGTCAGCTGCGGGCGTCGGTCAACTTTTTGGTCTCGCCACTTAATCGAACTCAGCTTAGGCTGATATTCTTTGCCAGTTCTAGCGCACGGCCTCCCCAATTCCCATTCATACCCTTAGGCAATTTTCCGCCTAAACATCCCATAAGCGGCACTGCCTGTTGTGGCGGTTATCACCAGCAGCGGCCATAAGCTGTGCCAGATAATATCGAAGCTGGCATCCTTGAGGTAAATCTGTTTGGTGATATCCGTAAAATGGCGGATGGGATTGATCCAGGTGATATTTTGCAGCCAAATAGGCATGTTTTCCACCGGGGAGACATAACCGGACAGCAAGATTGCGGGCATCATAAAGACAAACACGCCGATAAATGCTTGTTGCTGAGTTGAACATAGCGATGAAATTAATAAGCCAAAGCCGACCAGCGACAGGCCATAGAGCAGCATGGTGCCATAAAATAGCGCCAATGATCCCGCAAAGGGGATTTGGTAGAAAAAGATGCCGATAAACAACACGATAGTTGCCTGAAATGTGGCCACAATCAGTGCCGGAACTGCTTTGCCGATAAAAATCTGCCAGGTGGTCAATGGCGAAACTAAAAGCTGTTCCAGTGTCCCTTGCTCCCGCTCACGCGCCACCGACAGTGACGTCACAATCAGCACGCCAATGGTTGTAATCATCGCAATCAATGATGGCACCACGAACCATTTGTAATCCAGATTTGGGTTATACCAATTTCGAATCACGAGTTCACTGTTATTGGGCTTGATTTGCCCTTGGGTCAATTCTAATTGGTACTCTTGGACAATTTGCTGAATGTAATTTGCCGCTATCTGAGCACTGTTGGAGTTGCGCCCATCCAATACCAGTTGTAACTGAGTTGTTTTGCCATTAGCTAAATTCGCACTGAACTGCTCAGGAAAACGAATCAGCAGCAGCGCTTGCTGATTATCAATCACGGGCTGAATCTCTTGTGGGCTGTGTAGCAGTAATACATGAGAAAATGCTTCAGCTTTAGCAAAGCGCTGAGTGAGCTCAATGGAGGCTTTGCCGCTATCTTCGCTGTAAATTGCGATAGTGGCATTGGTCACTTCCAAGGTGGCCGCAAATGGGAATAATATCACCTGCAATATCACTGGCATGATTAATATCGCCCGGGTTTGTGGTTCGCGCAGTAGGGACTGCAACTCTTTAATAATCAATGTGTAAAGGCGATGAAACATGGTTAACTCCCTTCCTTTAATCTAACCGCCGATTGGTTTTCCATGCTGTCAGCCCGATAAACACGGTTGCCGATGCAATCAAAAACAACAGGTTAATCACCAACACGGTGCCAATATTCCCCGCTAGGAACAGGGTTTGTAAGCTACTGACAAAATAGCGGGCGGGAATGATATAGGTTACGGCGCGAACCACCGCGGGCATGCTGTCAATTTCAAAAATAAAGCCTGACAGCATCACTGCGGGCAGGAATGCGGCATTCAATGCCACCATCGCCGCATTGAATTGATTGCGGGTGATGGTCGAAATCAACAGCCCCATCCCCAGTGTGCTGGCTAAGAACAGGCTGGTCATGACAAATAATATGGCCAATGAGCCGCGATAGGGCACGCCGAGAATGAATACCGACACCACCATACACAGTGTCATGGCTATCATGCCGAGCACGTAATAAGGGATGAGTTTCGACAGCAGCAGTTCAGTGCGCGTGATTTGAGTCGACAGTAATGCTTCCATGGTGCCGCGTTCCCATTCGCGGGCGATCACCAAGGAGGTAAGGATCGCGCCAATCACTGTCATGATAATCGTGATAGCACCAGGAATAATAAAATGTCGGCTGATGGCGGCGGGGTTAAACCAATAACGTACCTGAATTTCTATCAGCGGATCATTTTTTTGCCCCAGATTTTGCGCCTGTTGTTGCTGCCAAATTTGCCACACACCTTGGGCATAGCCTTGCACAAAGTTGGCGGTGTTCGGCTCACTGCCGTCAGTAATGACCTGAATCGGCGCTTTACTCTCCGGGCGCGCAAGTTGCTCGGCAAAATCATTGGGAATGACAATCAACCCGCGAATTTTACCGGCTTGCATTGCTTGAATCAGTGCCTGACGATTATCACTGATTTGCGGCGAGATATACGGCGAACTGGCAAATGCATTGGCCAAATCTTGTGCCGGTTTGCTCTGTTGCTCCATCAAAATGCCAATATGCAGTTTGCTCGAATCAAGATTGATGCCGTAGCCAAAAATAAACAGCAGCAGCAAGGGGATGACAAACGCGATGAGCCCGCTGCTGGGGTCGCGCAAGATTTGCCGCGTTTCTTTACGGCATAATGCCCGCAGACGGCGCCAGGAGAATCCGGTGTCATGATAAGTTTCACCCTCATTTGCCGGGAATTTATTCAGCTCGCTCATGATTGTTGCTCCTTATCGTTTTGCTGGTCATAGCGCAAGACCAGTTCGATAAATGCATCTTCCATGGATGGGTTAGGGTTTGTATCCGTGGCAACTTGCTGCTTGAGCTCATCTGGCGTGCCCGCAGCAATAATTTTACCGCGGTAAACCAGCCCGATACGGTCACAGTATTCCGCTTCATCCATAAAGTGGGTGGTGACCATGACAGTCACACCTTTATCTACCATCCCATTGATATGTAGCCAAAATTCTCGGCGGGTGAGGGGGTCGACACCGGAGGTCGGCTCATCAAGAAATAGAATGTCAGGTTCATGCATCAGCGCACAAGCCAGCGCCAGCCGTTGCTTAAAGCCAAGCGGCAATGAATCCGGAGTTTGCTTAATAATGGGGGTGAAATTAAACGCCGACGTCATGTCGGCTATTTTATTGCGCTGAGTTTTCCCTTGCAGACCATAAACACCGGAGAAAAACTTCAGATTTTGCTCTACTGTCAGGTTGCCATACAGTGAGAATTTTTGCGCCATATAGCCCAAATGCTGGCGTGCTTTGCCGGAACTGGTTTTTAAATCCATCCCGAGCACTAATGCTTTGCCGCCGGTGGGAACCAGCAAACCACACATCATTTTGAATGTGGTGGATTTACCGGCCCCATTGGGCCCGAGCAGACCAAATATTTCGCCGCGTTTTACCTGAAAATTGACATGATCGGTCGCGGCGAAATCACCAAACTTCTTGGTCAACTCCTGGGCTTCAATCACGGTTTCATCGTGACGGCCCTCCACGCGGGGCATAATTTTCGCCAGTGCCGATTCACTGGCTGGCCCACCCCCCAACAGGTCAATAAAAGCATCCTCAAAGCGCGGCTCCGCTTCCATTATTTTGCCATTAGGTTGATTTAACAGCGGTAATAGTTGGCTGTGGTCCACCCCCGGCTTGATAATCAGCCGTACATATTTGCCCTGAATCACCCCATCACTAACCTGTGGCAAGGTCAATGCGTGCTGTAATAGTTTGCGGTTAGTGCCGCTTTGGGCGGCGAGCAAAATAGTCCGGCCGCTCATGCGCTGAGTCAGCGCTTGCGGCGCGCCGCTATAGAGTAATTTTCCCTCATTGAGCAGCAATACTTCGCGGCATTGTTCGGCTTCATCCAGATAAGAAGTGCTCCACAAGATAAGCATGCCGTCGCTGGCTAACTCATGAACCATACGCCACAACTCGCGGCGTGAAATAGGGTCGACACCCACTCCCGGTTCATCCAGCAATAAAACTTTCGGCTGGCCGACCAAAGTACAAGCTAGCCCCAACTTTTGTTTCATTCCGCCGGACAATTTGCCCGCCAAGCGCCCGGTAAAGCGGGTCAAATCCGTAAATGTTAACAGCCGCTCAAATGTTTGGCGGCGCAGTTCGCCGGTGACGCCGCGTAAATCGGCATACAGTGTCAGGTTTTCCATCACCGTCAAATCTTCATACAAACCAAATTTCTGCGGCATATAGCCGAGGATGGAATGCAATTGGCGATCATTTTCCAATGGGTCGAGGCCGACGACGGTCATCTTGCCATGGCTGGGTTTGAGTAACCCGGCCAACATTCGCAGCAATGTTGTTTTCCCGGCACCGTCTGGCCCGACTAAACCGGTGACTGCGCCACTGCGGATTTCAGCGGTCAGACTGGCAACGGCAGGGCTTTCTAGTCCGGGGAAGGATTTTTCGACCCCCTCCAGAGTGATAAGATGCTGGATAGCATTCATAGCTCATGGTGCCTTAAGGTTGAACAAAACGGACGGTGACCGGCATACCTTGGCGCAGGGATTCATCTGCATCCGTGATGATAATTCGTAAGCGATAAACCAGGTCAGTTCGCAAGTCCGGTGTTTCCACACTCTTCGGCGTAAATTCGGCGGTCGGTGAAACAAACCCGATTTTGCCGTGATAGGGCTTATTGGGGCGGCCATCGGTAAAGATTTCGACTGCAGCGCCAGGAATGGCTTGGCTCAAATGGCGCTCACTAACATAGGCCCGCACCCAGACCGGGTCAGTCAGCGAAAGGGTAAATACGGTATTGCTGGCGGATAAAATGGTGCCCGGCTCCACCGCGCGAGTCAGCACGGTACCGCCAGAGGGCGAGAGCAGGGTGGTATCTTGTAAGTTGAGCTGGGCTTGGGCTAATTCAGCTTCACTTTGTGCCAAATTGGCTTCGGCTTGCGCGATTTCTTGCGGGCGGTTACCACTTAGGTATTGAGCCAGTTTATCTTTCGAGGCTTGTAAATTGGCCTGCGCCTGATTACGCGCGGTACGGGCATTTTCTAACTCATTCGCTGAGGTGGCTTTATTGGCCCACAGCCCTTGTTGGCGTTTCAGGAAGCTATCGGCGTAACTGAATGCGGCCTCTCGCTGAGAGACTTCGGAGCGCACTTGGGCAATCTCTTCATCGCGATAGCCGGCTTTGAGCAACGCCAATTGGGCTTGTGCACTCTGAACATTGGCTTGCGCCTGTTTGAGGGCATTAAGATAAGGGCCGTCATCCAATTTTCCCAAGATTTCGCCCGGCTGAATTTTATCCCCTTCATCGACCGCCAGAGAGGCCAATCGGCCACCAACACGAAAGCCCAGATTCACGGTACGAATATCGACATTGCCGTATAACGTCAATGTGGCGTCCTGTTGTTGACGATAATAACTCCATCCGTAACCTATTGCCGCCAGCAGGGCGACAATCACGACGGCCACTATAATCTTCTTGCGATTCATAATGCTCCCTATCTGTTACTGATTTTTCATGACAACAAGGTCAGTGATTTCACCGTAATGTTTTGGCCCGCAGCCCATAGAGCAGCAGGTCAATATGTTCGATAAGCACTTGATTAATCATCTCACTTTCAGTCTCACCAATTTCCAGCCACCCAGCTTGCCGGCGGATAGTCTCTCGCCCCATGCGAAAAGCGAGAACTTCGCCGATCAATGCATGAGTATGAAGAATAGTTTTTGTCGCACTGGCATCAACACCAATAAATGCAGCCAACAGCAGATTCAGTTTTTGATGTAGCGGAGCAATGGCTTGAGTATGAATCAGTGGATAAGCATCACTGGGCGAAAGCTGCTCACGCGCCATGATTTTGCTGATATTGAGTGTTTCTGGCTGTGTCATTAAATGACTGAATTCCAGTAATCCACGGCGAATATAATGTAGCTGTTGTTCAGGGTGTTGCTCTTGGCGAGGGTGCTGGAGGAACTGGTCAATCTCCGCTGATAGAGGAGCGAAAGCCTGCTGGATAAAATCCGCAATTTGCTGAGCAACTGCCAGATACAAACCTTCTTTGGAATTGAAATAGTAGGTAATTGCAGCAATATTCTGGCCTGCGCGCTGTGCAATCTCGCGCGTGGTCGCCCCTTTCAAACCCTGTTCACCGAATAATTCGGTCGCCGCTTGTAATAGTTGCTGCCGGGCTTGTTCACCGCGGATTGTGGTCGGTATTGATGGCGTTGAAGAATGAGACATAGGTTCCATACCCATTAAATGTCATTTTTGTTAATATTAATAGATAGCTAAATAATAAATCAATCATATGATTAACTTTAGGTCGTCACTGAGAATATGTAAAGTGACGGCCGAGATTAGGCCGGTTTTTGTGATCGAAAGTGGATTAATCGGCAGTAATAAATCAGTTTTCTTGATATTTAACTTAATAAAAATCTTAAGAAATAGCTAAAATTCCCTTTTCTGGCTAAACATCTGTTATAATCAGCCGCAATGGTGCACTGCAGTTTGTGCCAATCCTCGTGGTAATGCCTCAATTCATGCCTCGTCTGATAATCTTCCCTTGAAACTGCACCTGACGATATCGTCGGGATTGGGAAGATCTGGAGCTTCTTGTAATATGTCATTTGATTCTCTCGGCCTAAACGCCGACATCCTGCGTGCTGTTGAAGAGCAGGGCTACCTTGTGCCGACGCCAATTCAAAGCCAGGCAATCCCAGTGGTGCTGGAAGGCCGTGATTTAATGGCCAGTGCGCAAACCGGTACCGGTAAAACCGCGGGTTTCACCTTGCCGTTGTTGCAACTGTTGAGTCAGAACCAACAGCCGATTAAAGGCCGCCGCCCGGTACGCGCGTTGATTTTGACGCCAACTCGTGAACTGGCTGCGCAGATTGATGAAAACGTACAAAGTTACAGTAAATACCTGAAACTGCGCTCGCTGGTGGTATTTGGCGGCGTTAGCATTAATCCACAGATGATGAAATTGCGCGGTGGTGTTGATATTTTGGTCGCCACCCCTGGCCGTCTGCTGGACTTGGAACATCAAAATGCTGTTGATTTGTCCAAGATTGAGATTTTGGTGCTGGACGAAGCCGACCGCATGCTGGACATGGGCTTTATTCACGATATTCGTCGTGTATTGGCAAAACTGCCCGCCAAACGCCAGAATCTGCTGTTCTCCGCGACTTTCTCTGATGAAATTAAAGGGTTGGCTAGCAAATTGCTGCACAATCCGGCATCTGTTGAAGTGGCACGCCGTAACACCGCTTCTGAACAAATTGCGCAAAGTGTTCATTTTGTGGATAAAAATCGTAAGCGCGAATTATTGTCTCAGATGATTGGCGAGGGTAATTGGCAGCAAGTATTGGTGTTCAACCGCACCAAGCATGGCGCTAACCATTTAGCTGAGCAACTGAATAAAGACGGTATTACTGCCGCAGCCATTCACGGTAATAAGAGCCAAGGGGCACGTACCCGCGCACTGGCTGACTTTAAAGACGGCAAAATCCGTGTGCTGGTCGCCACAGACATTGCTGCTCGTGGTTTGGATATCGACCAGTTACCCCATGTGGTTAACTATGAGCTACCAAACGTTCCAGAAGATTACGTGCACCGTATTGGCCGTACTGGCCGTGCGGAACGTACCGGTGAAGCGATTTCATTGGTTTGTGTTGATGAACATAAACTGCTGCGCGATATTGAGCGTTTGCTGAAACGTGAAATTCCCCGTATCGCCCTCGAGGGTTACGAGCCGGACCCAAGCATTAAAGCGGATCCGATTCAAAATGGCCGTCAGGGCCGTGGTGCGCAACGCCCAGGTATGGGGCGTGGCAGCAGTGCTGGTCGCTCACAAAATGGTGGCGCAGCAGCAGGTCGCGGTGATAGCCGCACCAGCCGCCCACGCAGTCAGGCTGATGGTCAACGTCGCCCAGCAGGGCCATCTTCACGTGGCCGTAGCCGCAAACCGGGCGAATAAGTTAGAAAATATTCGCTGATAAAACCGCTTTCTCGAAGGCGGTTTTTTTTCACCTGAATCCATGACTTGGCAGGGTTATCCCTTGTTTTAAACCCTATTTCACCCGTATCATTGCCGGTCATTTTATCGTGATACGATGCGGAATTTATTAGACAGTGTGCGGGTTGTATGATGGCGTGGGCAAGAGCGTAGGGGCATTAGCATGCGGGTAATACTGGCACCGATGGAAGGTGTATTGGACTCACTGGTGCGCGAACTGCTCAGTGAAGTTAATGATTACGATCTTTGTATCACCGAATTCTTACGGGTGGTTGACCAACTATTGCCCGCCAAATCATTCTATCGCCTGTGCCCTGAACTTCATCACCAGAGCCGAACGCCTTGCGGCACTCAAGTTCGTATTCAATTGTTAGGCCAATATCCCCAATGGTTGGCGGAAAATGCAGCTCGTGCGGTTGAGCTGGGGTCATATGGTGTAGATTTGAACTGTGGCTGCCCCTCTAAATTGGTGAATGGCAGCGGCGGTGGCGCAACATTGCTCAAAGACCCAGAGCTGATTTATCAGGGGGCTAAAGCTATGCGTGAAGCTGTTCCGGCTCATTTACCTGTCACCGTAAAAATTCGGTTAGGGTGGGATTCTGGCGATCGCCAGTTTGAAATCGCGGATGCAGTACAGCAAGCCGGGGCCACAGAATTAGCGGTGCATGGCCGCACTAAAGAAGAGGGTTATCAAGCTGATCGGATCAATTGGCAAGCTATCGGCCAGATTCGTCAGCGTCTGACAATACCGGTGATTGCCAATGGTGAAATCTGGGATTATCAAAGCGCGCAAGAGTGTATGAAAGTGACTGGGTGTGATGCTGTGATGTTAGGGCGCGGGGCGCTGAATGTGCCAAATCTGAGTCGAGTTGTGAAATACAATGAACCCCGTATGCCGTGGCCAGAAGTCATCAAGTTGCTGCAAAAGTATGTGCAATTAGAAAAACAGGGCGATACCGGGCTCTATCATGTGGCGCGTATCAAACAGTGGTTGGGATATCTGCGCAAAGAATATACTGAAGCCAGCGATTTATTTAGTGAAATCCGTGCATTAAAAACGTCAAAAGATATTGCGCTCGCTATTCAGCGCATTTAGTTTTGGGCATTATCAAACACCGCTGCTTAGGGTTACTTGACAGCACTTGCAACGGTGCGATTTTTGCTTTTATTGGTTGTAGCCTTATTATTTGTCATCTTGCATTTGTTGAAGGATTTTCCCGAAACTGACTGTTTTCCTACCCACCTTTTTCATCCCATCTTCGGGGAGATAACTGAATTTCACGTAAAGAAGTTGACCATCGCTTTTTTCTTTATTTCTCAAACTCTTAATTACATCGTACAGGGCCTTTAAATCTGAGGGAATCCCTGCTGCATCAGTAATAATCGTACCCACTGGCACGAATTTTGCCGCCTGTTCGACCGTTTGGGTTAATAAATCATGTAATGGAAACAAGCCGGTAAAACGCTTCTGCGGTACATAGTTGGTGATACCCATGTAGATATCGGGCAGTTCTTTGATATGGTTTTCGATACCGCGAGTCTCGTTTTTAATCAAAAACTCTGAGATCTCAAGTGCAGAGCCGATTAATACTAACGGTTTAATTCCATTCCCTTGCTCAGAAAAAAGATAATCATTATGGGTATTTTTGACCGCTTTTTGCAGTTGCCCGTGATCGACGATCAGACTGTAATATTTTCCTTCTTTTACAATAGGGGCGGGTTCGCGCCATAGCGTTATTTCATTGGCCGATGCTGGCTCTGCATTTATTATACAACACATAAATAAAAATGATGTATTAATGGGTTTCATCATCAATAAACTCCTTTTTATTGCTAGTGATATTATAGAGGCGAATTTCTATAGGGTAATCTATTTATGCTGATAAATAATGAGATTTTGATAAAGTATAATCTTTGCTACGCGCAGTGCAATACATATTTTAGATGTTGTCTGTAAGGGGGAAGTGAAATAAAACATTAGAAATAATAATAATTTCCTATTGAGTGTTATTTAATATTTTTAGGTAAATGTATTTTTAACATGATAATAATTGGCATGATTATTTTTAGTAATTGATATTCAGATTCTAAATACACCTTAAACAGGAATGGTTATTTTTCTGATTTGCTTTACGTATCACGACTATAGTGTGCCGGCATGTTAAATGCAGTATCTCGTTAGGCGAGGCTCCTATACAAACACAGGTTACTGATCTGACGACGTCCAGAGACGCCCAAGGTTAGGACAGGCTATATCGGATTAAGGTATAGCCCAAAGTAACTTCTGAGAAATCAGATACGTTGTATAGTGCTAAAACTTAGACACGGAGATAGCCATAGAGCACTCTCTAATCTGGTTACGCCCCTATGTGAGGACTGTTTAGTTAATTAATAACAGTAATAGGGTCATTTATGAGTTCACATTTTGATTTAGCATTACAAAAGCAAAACCCATTCAATTCAGGCGAAGAAAAAGAGTCTACCTTAGGTGCCTATATGAGCGATGCCTATATTACGGTATCCGCTGATATGTCAGTCGCTGAGGCTAAAGCCTATTTTCTGCAAAACATTTCTGATAATGAAATTCCGACACAATTATTGGTAACGAATGATAATCGGCATTTGCTCGGATTACTTTCAGTTAAAAAATTATTGACTGAGGAGCAGCAGGACATAAAAGTTTTTCAAATTATCAATCAGAGTTATTTTTCAGTCTCCCCTGATCAAAATCGTCATGAGGTAATTAACTTATTATCAAAAAGTGGTTTAGATATTGTTCCGGTCTTAAGCCACGGTAAATTAATTGGGGTACTACAAGCTCAAGATATTGCTGAATTGATTGAAGATGAAAATACTGAAGATGCCCAACGACAAGGAGCCAGCTTACCTCTAGATGAACCGTACTTACAAACCAGCCCAGTAACATTATGGCGTAAACGGGTTGTTTGGTTATTAATGTTATTTGTTGCAGAAGCCTATACCGGTACAGTATTAAAAGCATTTGAGGAACAACTGGAGGCGGCTATTGCGCTGGCATTCTTTATACCACTATTAATCGGCACAGGGGGGAATAGCGGTACACAAATTACTTCCACTTTGGTGCGAGCGATGGCATTAGGAGAAGTCAGCTTACGTAATGTCGGTGCTGTATTGCGTAAAGAGGTTTCAACTTCTCTCATGGTGGCAATAACTATTGGTCTAGCTGCCTGGATCCGCGCCTGGTTCCTGGGGGTTGGGATGGAAGTCACTATCGTCGTCAGCTTAACTGTTGTCGCTATTACAGTATGGAGCGCAATCGTTTCTTCTATTATTCCGATGGTATTAAAGCGTTTATCTATCGACCCTGCAGTGGTATCTGCCCCCTTTATCGCGACCTTTATTGATGGTACCGGTCTGATTATTTACTTTGAAATCGCTCAATTGGTGATGACCGAGCTGGCATAAGTGAGTGTAAATAAAAGGGCGCTCTAAGCGCCTTTTTTAATGGATAGCACAAAACTTACTTTCTCTTGCGGCCGATAAATTTCGCCAGACCCAATAGGAAGATGGCCCCAACAAAAATCAGCAATGCATCAACCCAGAATGTCAGAGAGGCCAAGTTTTCATCATGAATGTCAGCTAAACCAGCCGCGATTAAAAATACACCGAAGAGAATACCAAAAATTGTCGTTCCCATATAAACACCTGTAAATTAGGTTTATCTACAAATTTATGCTGGCAATTATAGGGCAATATTTGAACGAGTAGGTGTTTTTTTTCTCACTATTGAGGTTTGGTTAAGATTATCTTGGCTAATTAAAATGGCGGAGACTAAATCTTTAAAGTTTTATTATTACAATAAAAGTCTCTCTGTTACAGCATGTTGCTTATTTTATAAGCAAACGCTATCTTTTAGCATAGTTACTATTATTCTAGTTTTACTTTCTTTAGATTGAAAATGTTTACCGCTGAGCAGCGATTAGGCAGCTTAATCTTTGTAACAATCATTTTAAGAATGTGTGGTGCGCAGTGCATTACTGTAATTTATAATGCGCCGGATCAACCACAATGTCCCAGACAACCTATTTAAGCTGACGAACATGCATGTGAAAATCCGTTTTGCACTATTAAGTTTCTTGCTTTTATCTACCTGTATCAGTGCCGTCCCGCCAGCTATGGCAAGTGGGGCGGGCAGTGAGGTGAAAGGAAAAGCCGCGCTTGAATTGGCATCGGGAAGTGCGATGGTGGTTGATTTACAAACGAATAAAGTGATTTATGCTAATAATGCGGATGAGGTTGTCCCGATTGCATCAATAACCAAATTGATGACGGCAATGGTGGTATTAGATGCCAAGTTGCCGCTGAATGAAATTATTTCAGTCGATACTCATCAAACCAAAGAAATGAAAGGGGTGTTTTCACGGGTTCGAGTGAACAGTGAAATCAGCCGCAAAGACATGCTGTTATTGGCACTCATGTCGTCGGAAAATCGTGCTGCTGCCAGTCTGGCTCATCATTATCCTGGTGGATATAGTGCCTTTATTAAGGCGATGAACACCAAAGCGAAATCATTGGGAATGACAAAAACGCGTTATGTAGAGCCAACGGGGCTATCGATTAATAATGTTTCGACGGCGCGTGACCTGACTAAATTATTAATAGCGACCAAGCAATATCCGTTGATTGGTCAGTTAAGTACCACTACAGAGAAAATGGCAACTTTCCGTGAGCCTAATTACACGCTACCTTTTCGTAATACTAATCATTTAGTCTATAACGATAAATGGAATATTCAGCTGACTAAAACGGGTTTTACCAATCAGGCGGGACATTGTTTAGCAATGCGTACTGTTATTGGCCATCGCCCTGTAGCACTGGTTGTGTTAGATGCTTTTGGTAAATATACCCATTTTGCTGATGCCAATCGCCTGCGGAGTTGGATGGAGACCGGTAAGGCCGCGCCAATTCCTGGCGCTGCGAAAAGTTATCGTCAACAAAAAGATGCTCAAGGTCGCTTGGCTCAAGTGTCAGAATAGGAACAACATGAAAGGCTGAGTTTGCAACCGAGCTGTAAACTCTGCCTAGAGTATTTTACTGATAACAATTAGAAAATTAGTTTAAGTACGCCAGTAATGGTCAGCAAGCCGACAATAAAGATGATCGCAATAATCCACAGTATTATTTTCATTCATTCTCCCAGACTCAATATAGAAAATTAACCTCTGTCAGTCATACCAACTTTCGTCAGTATCAGACTATGACTATAGTTTGCCTGGCAGAATTCATGCGGTATCTTGCCGGAATTCGGATAATGCTTAATTTATTTTGATTAGCACAATCTTTCTCCTCAGCATGATTACTTTTTCTGCCAATATTTGAGCTTAGAGGTCTTTCCTATCCCTGGGTTAAAGCTGTTAGTCGGGTCTATCTGTTGATAAAACGCTTTCAGAGCAGGTTTGGCTATATAGAGGTGGCCAACATTGTGTTCAGCCGGATATTCAGCTCCTTTGTCATTCAGAAGTTCCAACATTCTTTGTTTTAAGGCGTATGTATCGGCCCCTTTCTTCACGATATAATCCTGATGAAAAACATGGCACAGAAAATGGCCATAATAGAGTTTGGCAATCAGGTAATTATCTATTTCTGGCGGTAAGGTTTCGAACCACTGTTCTTCATTGCGCGGTAGAGCAATATCTAGCGCCAGAATATCTTCAACTTTATCTGCATGAACTGCGTGATACCGTATAGCGGCCCCCGCCGCAGCAAAACGATGTAAGAAAGCTTTTTTACCTTCATCTGCGGTGCAGGTAATAAAGTTACCTTCCGCCGTGGCAAAAAAATCTTTTAGAAATAGCTGTGCTTCAGTAATCCCTTCACCTGCCATTTTTAACATCAAGTGATGCTCATATTTATTACGATAACTCTTAAGGCGCTTGGGTAAATGACTGGGAAGTATTTGGCTGAAGCCTTGCATAACCCTATCGGTTAAATGATCGATGAGAAAAGGAACTTTGCTGAGACGAGCATCAATTTTACCTTTTAAGGTAAAAAAGCGTGGCATATTATTGGTACCCATGCGGTTGATCATGACAAATGTATCTTTGCCATAAACTTCTGCAATATCAAAGATATCGCGATGCATATATTCGCCAGCAACGGGTAGATGCTTGAAGTCACGTAAAATGGCTCGACGTAATGCTGTTAAGACCTGAGTTTGATTGGTGCCAATATAGAAAACTTGCTGTTGTTTATCACTGGGAAAAGTATCTAACCGAACGGCAAATACAGCCAATTTCCCCGCACATCCAGCGGCTTCAAATAGACGTCTTGGGTCGGCATTAAAACGAGAAGGTGTTGGTGCATCAATATTTCTCACTCGCGTAGCATATTCGTGATCGGATGCTTGCTGTGTACCTTGCGCAATATCGCTGTCACTATATTCGCCCCTTTCTAATCGTTGTAAGATCTCTTCTGGTGTATTGCCCAGATTAATTCCTAAATGATTGATTAATTGTAATTCGCCTTGATCGTCAATTTGGGCAAACAGCGCCATTTCGGTATATGCGGGGCCTCTTTGAACCAATGAACCCCCTGAATTATTACAAATACCACCGATAACTGAAGCACCAATACAGGATGAACCAATGACTGAATGGGGTTCTCGGTCATAGGGTTTTAAGAGCTTCTCTAATTGATTCAGTGTACTGCCAGGAAACCCAATAACTTGCTTACCGTCATTGAGTAACTGAATTTGATTAAGGCGCAATGTATTTAATATAACAATCGGGCGGTCGTAATCATCACCACTTGGGGTTGACCCCTCGGTTAGCCCGGTATTCGCGGCTTGCATGATTACAATTGTATCGGCTGCCACACAGATTTGTAGTAATTGCCACTGTTGCAACAACGTAGAGGGAAACACGACGGCAATTGCCGAGCCCGAGCCTGAGCGGAAACCGGTACGATAGCGTTCAGTCTGCCTTTCGCCGGTCAACATGTAGCGCACACCCACAATTTTTTGCAACTGGGTTAACAAGGTTTGCATTTTTTCATCGTAAGATTGATTCATTCTTGTTATCCCCTGTAATGATATTTACGTGGTTATAGCATGAGGTTTTTGCAATTTGACCTATATGAAATAGCTATTTTGCTGTAATGAAGTAAACATGAGTGAGGGCAGCCTTTGTTAATAAAACACAATTTTTGCGAAACTCATCACACAATTATGGTTTAAAGAACACTTTTGCGCGGTATTTTTCGGCCTTAAACATTACTGATACTAATGATTAATCAAAATGCCTATAAGAGATGCGGTGATTGATCTCTTTTGCGAGATCGATAAGAGTTTTGTTTGTTACACAATGCGATATAAGATCGTGTACAAGGACTTCGCTGATTAATAAGGTATTTTATGAGTGAGCATTTTGTTGGTAAATATGAGGTTGAGTTGAAGTTTCGTGTACCGCAGATGACTCAATTGCGTAAACAGTTAGTTATCCATAAAGCGACAACGTTCACCGCAGATAATCATGAAAAAGATATCTATCTAGAAGCCAATAGCGGTGATTTGGCAGCGCAAAGGATTAGTATGGTTTTGCGGGAAATGAATCCATCAGGTATTCGTTTATGGATAGTTAAAGGGCCGGGTTCGGAACGTTGTGAAGCGACCAATATTGAAGATATTGGCAAAGTGCAAAGTATGTTATCAACGTTAGGGTATCAACCGGCATTTACACTGGAAAAGCAACGCAGCATCTATTTTGTCGGAAAGTTTCACGTTACGGTTGATAGCTTGGTCGGGCTAGGAGATTTTGCCGAAATAGCCATTATGACTGATGATGTTACAGCCTTGGATAATCTAAAGGTCGAGTGTCGAGATTTAGCTGACCGATTAGGACTATTAGCAGAACAGCAAGAAACTCGCTCATATCGGCAGCTACTTGGTTACTAGCCATTATATGGCTCGTGATTGTGAAATATTGGCCGCTTATGAATGACGGCCAGATAAGCTTACTTTTTCATCAAAGATTTTAAGTTGGCGAATGGATTGTGGGTGGCTACACCCTGATCATTTTGTGCGTCATCACCAGCAATCACAGTCGAACCATAGAGGTCTGCTTCGGTATATTTGGAATGCTCATGATCATGGCAAAAAAGGCATAACATCTCCCAATTGCTGCCATCTTCAGGGTTATTACTATGGTCATGGTCAATATGGTGAACTGTGAGCTCCCGCAAATTGGAATAAACGAATTCTCGCGAACATTTACCACAAACCCATGGGTAAATCTTCAGCGCTTTTTCTCTATATCCACTTTCCAGACGTGCGTAGTTCTTCGGTATATATGCCATATGACCCTTCAATTCTGCGAGCAACAATATCCTTATTTTAGCGTGAAAGCCGGCGGCAGACTATCAACTATTGGTTATTAATATTAAGGCCATACAGCCCCGTTTGGCGCTGTATTAGGGGAACGCATTGAATCGATTATAAAAAACATGTCAAGGCACTCACGGCGCATCCGGGATTTTTTGAGACTTTTGCTGATGATTTAAAGGGATAAGTCGTTTTACACTATTAGTCAGTCTGTTTTTATGGTTACTTTGTTACATTATTTAGGGCCGAGTTATTAGCATAAGATTATGCATATTCCGCTAATAGACTTATTTTACGGCAGGCAATCCAGTGTGTTTAGCCTGAAATCCTTTGCCGATACAGTTGAGGCGCTATGAAAGAATCTGAGGTACTGGCTGAAGTCAGTAATGAAAACCAGACATTAGTTGCTGTGGTGCAACAAGACCAGCGAGTAGTGTATTTCTATATTTATCCGCAAGAATCGTTTGAAGAACGTTTCCCTGTTCGCGCCTGCTGGGTGAGGAATTTGGTTGCGGCCCCTGTATCTACAGATAATACTGCCCTTGAACAAGGATTAGCTCCGCGCTTGGCTGCAGAGTTTTGCCGTAACATCGCGGGTGAGGCTGAACTTGATGCTCAATTTATTTCAATTATCTGGTCCGAAAGTGATGATGGTGCCGCATTGTGGTATCAGGGCCAATTACTGGCGATTATTCCCGGTTGGAGTTTATATATTGATCACTCCGTTTGCTATTCTGCCAGTTGCATTAAAGACAACCCACTTACTTTCCCTCTGGGCTCTGCATCCACGAATGTCCAATATACCCGAGCACAGAGTACGCGCCAATTTTGGCGGGCCTGGCAGCGGGAAGAAGGGAATCCATGGCCAGCATTACAGGCCGAATATATTCAGTGTTATGAACAACACTTTGGTCCATCGGTTAAATATTATGCCATTGATCAAGGTAAGTGGCCGCCCATGGCCATCTCACAGCATGAAAAAGACGGAATATATTATTTTCTGACGGTGGGAGTCAGTATTCGGCCCCAGCCATGGGTTGAAATATTATTTAATGATGATGCGGCTAAATATCGGCGTTTAGAAATGGCAATAGCGATTGATAGTCAATATGTTAATGAGGATAACGCTATCCATATGGCCAGTGCGCTAGCCGGATTTGCTCATGTACCTTGGAGCAAAATAACCTGGCTGGGAGAATGTCATACATTACAATCAGAAGTCGCCCCTCAAGGATATGAAGGTTATATCTTATCATCAGCGCTTTATGCTAAGGCAAATCACCTAATATTACCTTCCCAACAGGGGGACCCGGTCAATATATATTGGGCCAGCCCTATTTTTGCCAGTGAAATGGCGTCTGCCCATAGTGTGCCGAACGGTGGATATGATTTGTTGGCCAAACTGCAACAGCAGGGAATTGATCATATTTTCTCACCACGCGAGTCCGTTATTTAGTGTTACCTGAACCTTGCTGGTCTGATTTGCAGATTTTGTTATTCGGGTCTTAACTTAACAATGACGATAGCGATTTGGGCCGTAATGTGTAGTGGACATTGAGTGAGATAGTCAAATTTGCTATCAGTGAAAATTAAATTTATGGAGGTGCTTATGGGCATACTATCTTGGATTATTTTTGGTCTTATCGCCGGTATTTTGGCTAAATGGATTATGCCTGGAGAGGATGGCGGTGGTTTTATTATGACTATAATCCTAGGCGTGGTGGGTGCGCTGGTTGGTGGCTATATCAGTACTTTCTTTGGGATGGGTAGGGTTGATGGATTTAATCTTGGCAGCTTTGTGGTGGCGGTCATTGGCTCGCTAGTTGTGCTATTTGTCTACCGTAAGTTGAGGAGTTAGAGGCCAGCTAGATGTTTATCACCGTGATGTCAAATGACCACTTTTCGATAAAATAATCACTAATCAAGAAAATACTCACTCATAAAAAACATAAGAAAGGTGGCTGATTTTTGTCACCTTTCTCTCATAAAACTATCATCAATATGCAATAGAAATATTCGTTAATGGCTCATGATTACAGGTAATCTGAGAGACATAACATGGGCCAAGCATTGCGTAAATTCACTGTAGCCGATTATCCGACTGCGGTGCCAGAATCACGTAAGAAGGTACTAAGGCATACAAATCACAGCATCGAGTTCTTGACGATATTAATTTTGAGCTTCATACGGGTGAATTTGTCGCAATAATTGGTCGCTCAGGTGCCGGTAAATCTACACTATTACATGTTTTAAATGGCACTATTCCCTGTAGTGCTGGGGAAATCATTAATTACCATGACAATGGCGAGACACAGAATATTGCTGCGTTAACAACAAAGCAAATGCGTAAATGGCGAGCCAAATGCGGTATGATTTTTCAAGATTTCTGTTTGGTTCCACGGCTTGACGTTATTACGAATGTTTTATTAGGTCGCCTGAGTTACACCTCCACATTAAAATCTTTCTTCAAAATATTTGCAGAGCAGGATCGCGCTAGGGCTATCGAGTTGTTGCAATGGCTTAATATGTTGCCTCATGCTTTGCAGCGCGCAGAAAATCTTTCTGGGGGGCAAATGCAGCGTGTGGCTATTTGTCGCGCTATGATGCAAAACCCCCAAATATTATTGGCAGATGAACCTGTTGCTTCTTTAGACCCAAAGAACACTACTCGTATTATGAATACATTACAGAAAATAAGTGAGAACGATATTACGGTGGTCGTTAACTTACATTCTGTCGATTTAGTGAAGGATTATTGTACCAGAGTTATTGGTATTGCTGATGGGCGAATTATTTTTGATGGGCATCCCTCTTTACTGAATGACATTATTATTCAGGAAATATATAGCGATGAATCAACTGAGCTTTTGCATTAATTCCCACTTATCCCTTTACCAGAATAGGTTATTTTAATGAAAAAAGTACTTTTTCTTACCTCATTAGTGACAAGCTCGATGGTATTTAGTGCCACTGCAGCGGATGCACCAAAAGAAATTAACCTGGGTATTCTTGGCGGGCAGAATGCGACACAGCAAATTGGCGATAATATGTGTGTCAAAGACTTCCTGGATAAGGAATTAAATGTTAAAACAAATTTACATAATGCTTCTGACTATTCAGGTGTTATTCAAGGTTTGTTAGGTGGGAAAATTGATTTGGTATTAAGTATGTCTCCCTCATCTTTTGCTTCTGTTTATATCAAAGACCCTAAAGCTGTTGATATAGTAGGTATAGCGATTGATGATGCTGATAAGTCGCGCGGTTACCACTCTGTTGTTGTCGTTAAAGCAGATAGCCCTTATCAGAAAATTGAAGACCTAAAGGGAAAAGCATTTGGCTTTGCTGATCCAGATTCAACCTCCGGATTCTTGATTCCTAACCAAATTTTCAAACAGAAATTGGGTGGCAACTCAGATAACAAATATAACAATTTCTTTTCTAGCGTGACATTTTCTGGGGGCCACGAGCAAGACATTCTGGGCGTTATTAATGGTCAATTTGACGGAGCTGTAACTTGGGCTTCAATGATCGGTGATTATAATACCGGTTATACCAGCGGGGCATTTACCCGAATGATCCGAATGGACCTTTCTTTCCTATAGCTTTATGCGCTTGGAAATTAATTTTCGGCAGTCAACTATTTTGGGGCTGGTGGGGGCGGGGGGAATTGGTCAGGAGTTGATGACCTCAATAAAACTGGATCGCTATGATCAAGTTAGCATGACGTTACTGCTGATAATTATTGTCGTGTCAGTATTAGATTATACCTCTGGTAAATTACGCAAGCGAGTCGTGGAAGGAGTTTCATCATGCTGACTAGTCATCTTACTTCTGGGCAACTATTAACACTGAAGCAGCAAAATCCGCAGATTTTCTTACAGCAAAAACGATATATCCGCTGGGTAGCGATAATTACCTTAGGTGTTTTTTTGTATTATCTTTTTTTCTTTAAAACTTTTGGTATCTCGTGGCCGGTATTTTTAAATGGTAGTCGGAAAATAAGCCGTTACTTTATGCGGATGTTTGTTTGGCATGATTTTATTCATTGGCCATTTAAATATTACTTTGGCCAGATTTTTATTACCTTAGCAATTGTTTTTGCCGGGACATTGACTGCTACGTTGATCGCTTTACCTTTGTCATTCTTGGCTGCTCGCAATGTAATGTCGACGCCCGGTTTACGTATCATTTCATTTGGCGTACGCCATTTTCTGGATATCTTCCGTGGTATTGATATGGCAATCTGGGGGCTGATTTTTGTGCGTGCAGTCGGTATGGGGCCTCTTGCTAGGGTATTGGCTATTATTATGCAAGATATGGGATTATTGGGAAAACTCTATGCCGAAGGGCATGAAGCCGTCGATAAATCTCCCAATCGTGGTTTGACTGCTATGGGGGCTAATGCCCTACAAAAACAGCGTTTTGGTGTTTTTACTCAGTCTTTTCCCACCTTTTTAGCGCTAAGTCTTTACCAAATTGAATCTAACACCCGTTCGGCTGCGGTATTAGGTTTTGTCGGGGCGGGGGGGATTGGTTTAGTCTATGCCGAAAATATGCGGTTATGGAATTGGGATGTTGTGATGTTTATTACTTTAATAATGGTTGTTATCGTTATGATTATGGACAAAATCTCAGCAACTCTGCGAGGTAAATATATTATTGGTGAGGAAATTGCACTTTATCAACCTGATAATACTATTAACGTGAAGCCTTAATATATGAGTTTATGGATTAAAGTGAGATTTTATTTTCCCCTTTAATTAATCTTTCTATGTGAAATAAAATAATAATATCTAATGAGTTATAATGCTCATGATTATTTTATATTTTCGTATGTTACATGTTTTTATCATTATACAGATTTACATTGAGAAAATCTGTGTTGATCTATATAATACTGCCCGCTAGACGTTAAAGAAGCTTTTTGTTTTTCTTGCGATATTCGCATGCGTCTAATCTAAATAATAGGAATAGGGCAGTAATATGATCAACAACGATGTGCTCCGTAGTGTTCGCTATATGCTTAACGTAAACGATACCAAGATAACAGAAATCATTAAGCTGGCTGATTTTGAAGTGAACAATGCGGATGTCGTTAATTTTCTTAAAAAAGAAGACGAAGCTGGTTATCAGGATTGTCCTGATCTGGTGATGGCACATTTCCTTAATGGCCTGATTTTCTTTAGGCGTGGTAAAGATGACAAGTTCCCCGCACCAGCGGTGGAACCCGTCATTACTAACAATATCGTGCTAAAAAAACTGCGTGTTGCATTTGAATTGAAAGACACGGATATGCACGATGTTTTCAACGCGGTGGAATTCCCAGTGTCAAAACCTGAGTTAAATGCTTTGTTCCGTAAGGAGGGAAGCAAAAATTTCCGCCCTTGTGGTGATCAAGTATTACGCTATTTCTTGAAGGGTTTGACATTACGTATCCGTGGCCCTAAAAAATGAAACTCATTATATCGATAGAAAAGAGAATACTGATAGCTGATGGCGAGTAACAAACAGGAATAGCATTGCTATTCCTGTTTTACGTTTAATGGCCAGAGCATTTTACTTAATTTTAAATCAGCGCATTTCGCTTTTCCCATCGGCTTATCCCCCTTATTTTTATTGCACTATTTGTGTTCGTCAGTTGCGCGTTAATGGTGCAGATAATGAGGTCGTATATCAGTTGATTTACCTTGGATATTTATAATCTTCAATTAAATTATTAAGATGTAAAGTTGGCATGGCAATTGCGCTGGGTAATTCAATTTTGTGTATCTTACTCAACGACCAGAGGTTAACGCTATGCAACATCGTAACTTAATTAAGGTTTTTGCACTTTCAGCTTCGGTTATCGGTATGGGAGTGGCTTTTGGTGCATTGGCCGCTGATACTATTAAAGTGGGTATTTTGCACTCATTGTCCGGCACGATGGCTATTTCTGAAACTCCCCTGAAAGATATGGCGTTAATGAGTATTGATGATATCAATGCTCATGGTGGTGTATTGGGTAAACAGCTTGAGCCGGTTATTGTTGACCCGGCATCTAACTGGCCGTTATTTGCCGAAAAAGCACGGCAATTATTAACACAAGATAAAGTCGCGGTTGTTTTTGGTGCTTGGACTTCAGTCTCTCGTAAATCAGTTTTGCCGGTATTTGAAGAACTCAATGGTTTATTGTTCTATCCGGTGCAATACGAAGGAGAGGAGATGTCACCGAATGTTTTCTATACCGGTGCAGCCCCCAATCAGCAGGCTATCCCTGCGGTGGAATATTTACTGAGTGAAGATGGCGGTGGCGCGAAACGTTTTATCTTACTGGGTACTGATTATGTTTATCCGCGCACCACCAACAAGATTTTACGTGCTTTCCTGCACAGTAAAGGTGTCCAGGATAAAGATATCGAGGAGATTTATACCCCGTTTGGCTATAGCGATTACCAAACTATCGTGAGCAATATTAAGAAATTCTCTGCCGATGGGAAAACGGCAGTAATTTCCACCATCAATGGCGATTCGAATGTTCCTTTCTACAAAGAGTTAGCTAATCAGGGCATTAAAGCGACGGATGTCCCCGTCATTGCTTTCTCTGTGGGAGAGGAAGAACTTCGCGGTATTGATACCAAACCACTGGTCGGTAATCTCGCGGCGTGGAACTATTTCCAGTCGGTGGATAACCCAACGAACCAGAAGTTTGTTGAGCAATGGAAAGCTTATGCCAAAGCACACAAGTTGCCGAATGCGGATACCGCCGTTACCAACGACCCGATGGAAGCGACTTGGGTTGGCATGCATATGTGGGCTCAAGCGGTAGAAAAAGCTCAATCAACATATGTGGATAAAGTGCGCGCGGCGATGGCTGGGCAGACTTATCAAGCACCGTCAGGCTTCACCTTGACCATGGATGAAACCAACCATCATTTACATAAACCCGTGATGATTGGCGAAATTGAGGCTGATGGGCAGTTCAATGTGGTGTGGCAGACTGATGCGCCTATCCGTGCGCAACCATGGAGCCCATTTATCGCCGGAAATGATAAAAAACCGGACCACCCCGTGAAAAGCACTCAGTAGCGCTGACTCCCTGGAGCCAGTCATGTTTGGTTGCCTCCGGCTCTTTTCTCCACATATCAGTGATGAGTGGCCTATGAAATCGTTAATTCTTGGTTGGAGTAGAGCGGCTAACGACTTGCTTAAAGTGATGATGGGCTTGTTACTGGGCGTATCAACCTTGGCGACAGCAGGGCCAGCTCATGATTTTGCTGCGGCTAATCGCTCACAACAAGCTATTTTGTTGCAGCAATGGGCGACAGCGCCAGATGCAAGCCGGTTACCCTTATTGCAAGCATTGAAACAAGAAACGCTGGTGATAGACAGTGCCGGGCAGGCTTTCGTCCAGAATAATCAATCGCTTACCCCGCTAGAGGGGCAGCTACAGCCGATGGGCACCCCGAAGAAAATTTGGCTCAATAATCGTTTACGTATTCTGATTGCGAATGCATTGGCGGCTCAACGTCTTGTCAGTGACGATGAAGCTGTGCGTTTACAGGCGGCACAAGAGTTACAGCAGCAGGCGCAAAGTTTTCAATTACCGCTTCTTAATCAGCGCTTGAAATTAGAAACCAGCAGCAAAGTCAAAGAGGCTTTGAGTATTGCGCTGGCTAATTTACAACTTACCGACAATAACCCGCAGATACGTTTGTCCGCGGTACAACTGCTGGGGCAATCGGGTTTGCCACAGACTCAATCGCGGTTACAAAGCTTAACCGATGCAAAAATGGAACCCGATGCCACAGTACGCGCAGCGGCGGCCAATAGCTTAAAACAGGTGCAAAACCGATTGATGGTGGGGGATATCATCGGGCAAGTTTTCAGCGGGCTATCTCTGGGGTCTATCTTATTGTTGGCTGCGCTGGGATTAGCTATCACTTATGGGTTATTGGGCGTCATCAATATGGCCCATGGTGAAATGCTGATGCTAGGAGCCTATTCCGCCTATTTAGTGCAATCCTTATTTCAACAATTTGCCCCACATTGGCTGGCACTCTACCCCTTGGCTGCGCTGCCCGTGGCTTTCTTTATTACTGCTGGAATTGGCATGGCTTTGGAGCGAACAGTGATTAGACATCTGTATGGCCGTCCACTGGAAACACTACTGGCAACCTGGGGGATCAGTTTGATGCTTATCCAGGGGGTGCGGATGATTTTTGGCGCGCAGAATTTGGAAGTTGCCAATCCTAGCTGGTTATCCGGCGGGATACAGGTTTTACCCAATTTAGTCTTACCCTGGAATCGCATTGCTGTTATTGCTTTCGTGTTGATTGTTTTGCTGCTCACATGGTTGCTGCTGAATAAAACACGCCTTGGATTACAGGTTCGTGCTGTGACGCAAAACCGTGCCATGGCTGCGTGTTGTGGGGTGGCGACAGGTCGGGTCGATATGCTGGCTTTTGGGCTGGGTTCGGGTATCGCCGGGTTAGGGGGGGTGGCACTCTCACAGTTGGGGAATGTCGGCCCGGAATTAGGGCAGGGCTACATTATTGATTCTTTCCTGGTGGTGGTGCTCGGTGGTGTCGGCCAATTAGCAGGCAGTGTGGTTGCCGCTTTGGGGCTGGGTATGTTGAATAAAATTCTGGAACCGCAGATTGGCGCAGTGTTAGGCAAGATATTGATTTTAGTGCTGATCATTTTGTTTATTCAAAAAAGACCGCAAGGTTTATTTGCCCTTAAGGGCAGGGTGAGTGACTGATGAATCAACCTTTGGCGGTGACCTTGGCGCAGAAAGCACCAACCCTGAGTCTGTCATTAGCAGGCATAGTCATTATTTCATTGATTATTCTTCCCTTTCTGGCGCTGTTGCCTGCGGATAGTCCACTGGCTATCTCGACATATACCTTGACCTTGATGGGGAAGATTCTGTGCTATGCAGTGGTGGCCATTGCACTGGATCTGGTGTGGGGATATGCCGGGTTACTGTCTCTCGGCCATGGTTTGTTTTTTGCATTGGGCGGTTATGCCATGGGGATGTACCTGATGCGGCAAGCCGCTGGTGATGGTTTACCGGCATTTATGTCATTTCTCTCATGGTCTGAGTTGCCGTGGTTTTGGGAGGGCAGTCAATATTTTGTTTGGGCGCTGTGCTTAATTGTATTGGTTCCCGGCTCATTAGCTTTTATTTTTGGCTACTTTGCCTTTCGTTCCAAAATAAAAGGCGTTTATTTTTCTATCATGACTCAAGCATTAACCTATGCCGGAATGCTACTGTTCTTTCGTAATGAAACCGGCTTTGGTGGTAATAATGGTTTCACCGGTTTCACCACCATGCTGGGCTTTTCGGTATCAGCAACCACGACGCGTATTGCCTTATTCCTGGCAACACTGGCACTGTTAATCGCCAGTTTGGCATTGGGTTTTGCCATCGCGCGCACTAAATTTGGCCGGGTATTGACGGCGGTCCGTGATGCTGAAAACCGCCTGACATTCTGTGGCTATGACCCTAAAGGTTTCAAGTTATTTATCTGGACACTGTCCGCAGTGCTCTGTGCGCTGGCCGGTGCGTTATATGTCCCACAGGTTGGCATCATCAATCCCAGTGAAATGTCACCAACCAACTCTATTGAAGCTGCAATTTGGGTGGCACTTGGGGGGCGCGGTACTTTGATTGGTCCTGTTCTGGGGGCTGGAATTGTTAATGGTGCCAAAAGTTGGTTTACCATGGCGATGCCGGAATATTGGCAATTCTTCCTCGGTTTAATCTTTATTTTGGTGACCTTATTCTTGCCGAAAGGTGTTATTGGTTTGCTGAAACGGGAGAAAGACAAATGAGCCGATTTCAAATTACGGAGCAACTGATTTATCCGGAAATCATTGCTCAAGAGCCCGGTTTTATTCAGCACACCGCGGATAAATATCGCCATCAGCGGGATCCAGTACTGACTCTGGAGGATATTAATGTCAGTTTTGATGGCTTTCATGCATTGCGAAATCTTTCGCTGCAAATTGGTATCGGTGAGCTGCGTTGTATTATTGGCCCGAATGGTGCGGGCAAAACGACTTTGATGGATGTTATTACCGGCAAAACTCGACCACAAAGTGGCAAGATGATGTATGACCAACATCATGACCTTGCGACGATGAGTACCGTTGAAATCGCCCAAGCTGGGATTGGGCGAAAGTTTCAAAAACCGACAGTCTTTGAAGCATTAAGTGTGTTTGAAAACCTTGAATTAGCACAAAAAAGCACTAAAACGGTTTGGGCAAGTTTACGCGCCAAGTTGACAGGTGAACAGCGGGATCAAATTGATGAAACGCTAATATTGTTGCGCCTGAATGATATGCGCCAAAGACCAGCAGGTTTGTTATCACATGGACAGAAACAATTTCTTGAGATCGGCATGTTATTAGTGCAAGACCCGCACTTATTGCTGTTAGATGAGCCAGCCGCCGGAATGACAGATGCCGAAACGGCTTATACCGCAGAGCTATTTAACCAATTAGCCGGGAAGCATTCATTGATGGTGGTCGAGCATGATATGGGGTTTGTCGAGACGATTGCTGACCATGTCACTGTATTACATCAAGGGCAAGTGTTAGCCGAGGGCTCATTAGCCCAGGTGCAGGCTAATGAGCAAGTGATTGAGGTGTATTTAGGGCGCTGAGTGGCCCGGCGATTGATCTCAATTTCTTAATCAAAGGCGTTGGCGCTTATATTTTAGTATGGCGTGGCTGGTGACTGTTTGGATATTCGAGGGTAATACATGCTGCAAGTAAATGAACTTGATCAATATTATGGTGGCAGCCATATCTTGCGCGGCTTGTCATTTGAGGCCGCCATAGGAGAGGTAACCTGTTTATTAGGCCGTAATGGTGTGGGGAAAACTACGCTGCTCAAGTGTTTGATGGGGTTAGTACCAGCTAAGCACGGCAGTATTATCTGGCAGGGGAAAGATATTGGCCACCATTCGCCACATCAGCGCGTAAAGGAGGGCATTGCCTATGTGCCACAAGGCCGGGAAATATTCCCCCGATTAACAGTAGAAGAAAACATTCTCTTGGGGCTTTCGCGTTTTCCCAGTTCACAAAGTCGCTCTGTTCCAGAACATATTTATCAACTTTTCCCGATTCTAGAGGAAATGAAACACCGCCGTGGAGGAGATTTATCGGGTGGACAACAGCAACAATTGGCCATTGGGCGAGCGCTTGCTTGTCAACCTCGCTTGTTAATTCTTGATGAACCAACCGAAGGAATTCAGCCTTCAGTGATTAAGGAGATCGGATTAGTTATCAAAAAACTAGCAGCTCAAGGGGATATGGCCATTTTATTAGTCGAGCAATTCTATGATTTTGCCGCGGAATTGGCGGATAGCTATTTAGTTATGTCCCGCGGCAAAATTATCCAACGAGGGAACGGAATTGATATGGAGCTTGATGGTGTCCGTAACCTAGTCGCTATTTAAGTTATGGCAGCCGAGTATCATCAATGGGGAGTGAATCGGATGCGCCCCATTCAGCCCAAGAGCCATCATACAGCGATACTGACGACGCATTTACTGCTGTTAATCCCAGCGCTACTACCGCAGCTGTAACACCAGAACCACAGCTGGTGATAATAGGTTTAGTCAAATCTACACCTTGAGCGGCAAAAATATTTGCCAACTCTTGAGGTGATTTCAAATACCCATTTTCAACCATACTCCCCCAGGGCACATTAATACTGCCGGGGATACGGCCAAGGCGTAAACCGGGACGGGGTTCTGGCTCCAATGCTTTAAATCTGCCCGCCGGACGCGCATCTAAAATTTGTATTTCATTGCTTTTAATCGCCGCTAATACCTCATTAGCATTTTTGACTGCGGTACTATCGAAAGTTGCATTGAAGGTTTGAGATGTTGGGTTGGCCGGGCCACTTTCTAATGCTAACCCTGACTGCTGCCACCCGCTAAGTCCCCCTGCGAGTATACGTACTTTTTGTGCGCCAAATAGACGAAATGTCCACCAAACCCGAGGTGCGGAGAACAGGTTACCATCATCATAAATGACTAAGGTATCTTGCTCATTAACCCCTAATTGGCCAACCATTTCACTGAACACCTGTGGTGATGGCAACATATGTGGCAAATCGGTACTGTTGTCAGCTATGGCATCAATATTAAAGTAAACAGCGCCGGGAATATGCCCTTGCTCAAACTCGGCCTGAATATCTCTTTTAG
This sequence comes from Yersinia hibernica, assembly GCF_004124235.1. Classification (NCBI taxonomy): domain Bacteria; kingdom Pseudomonadati; phylum Pseudomonadota; class Gammaproteobacteria; order Enterobacterales; family Yersiniaceae; genus Yersinia; species Yersinia hibernica. Next base: position 2,584,630 of record NZ_CP032487.1, on the reverse strand, counting down.
GCGTTAATCCCGGTGGGGACATTCTGGCATCCAGAATAACGATGTTGGCATCATTAATATGGTCTGCCAGCCATTGTGGTGTTACCAGAAAAGATAAGTTCATAACAAGTTACCTGTCGTCATTATAAAGAAGCCGCTTAGCCAAATGCTTCATCGTGGTGCTCACTATATAACGAAATTACAGCATTGAAACCTTGAGTTATCATTGATGCGCAGCACTTCGCAAATTTATGAAATAAAAATTCTTTAATTACAATTAAAGGAATTAATCATTCTTTTAATTGGGTTGTGATTTCATTCTGTGAGCTAAGTAACGAGATTTAAGGGCGGATAATGCAAGTTTTCATGAGTCATTCCAATTAATCGTACTACTTCGCAAAAAAGGTTTTTATTCCACTTCCTCATTGAATTTGAAATTTTAATTTCGTATAACCGTTAACAAATTAAGTCTCTTAGTGGGGCATTAATCTTGACAAGATAAGGGGAGCAGAATGAAAAAAGTTCGAATTGGCCTGATTGGTACCGGTTATATTGGTCGCTGTCATGCTATTGCTTATGCGCAAGTTGCGACTGTTTTTCCTTTGAAGGGATTACCGGTTTTAGAAATGCTGGCAGAAGTCACACCTGAATTGGCCCAGCAACGTGCCACCGAGTTCGGTTTTTCCCGGGCTACCGCTCATTGGCAAGAACTGGTTGCTGATCCAGCTATTGATGTCGTAGATATTTGTGCACCTAATTTCTTGCACAAAGAAATGGCCCTCGCGGCTATAAGTCATGGTAAGCATGTTTATTCTGAAAAACCGCTGGCTCTTAGCGCTGCAGATGCCAAAGAAATGGCCGAGGCGGCACGGGCAAAAGGTGTCAAAACGCTGGTGGGATTCAATTATATGAAGAACCCGACCAGCCAGTTAGCGCGCGAGATTATTGCCAATGGTGAAATTGGTGATGTGGTGCATTTTTACGGTACTCATAATGAAGATTATTTGGCTGACCCACAAACACCGTTGGATTGGCACTGTACTAAGGCTCAGGCAGGATTAGGTGCGTTGGGGGATTTAGCCGCGCATATTGTCAATATGGCCCATTACCTAGTCGGTGATATAACCAATGTATGTGGCGATATGCAGACCGTTATTAAACAGCGACCAGACCCGAAAAATCCTTCATTACTATGTGCGGTAGAAAATGAGGACCAAGCCAGTGCACTCGTGCGTTTTGCCAATGGAGCCATGGGAACAATAGAAACTTCAAGGATTGCTTGTGGCCGCAAAATGGGCCTGACGTATGTCGTCACAGGAACTAAAGGTGCCATCAGCTATTCTCAGGAGCGGATGGCGGAATTACAGCTCTATCGGCATGATGATCCGCAATCCAGACAGGGGTTTAAGACATTACTTACTGGACCACAACATCCAGATTATGCAGCATTTTGTGTTAGTGCTGGGCATGGTATCGGGTTTAATGATCAAAAAACCGTAGAGATTCGTGATTTAATTAATGGCATCGCCGCAGGAGATAATATGTGGCCAGATTTTGAAGAAGGTTGGAAAGTATCCAGAGTGCTGGATGCAATTGCTCTTTCAGCAGAGAAATTGTGCTGGGTTAATGTAGCCGAAGATTGATTTACCCGGCCATAACTCATCGGTTTTCGCTTCTAATTATATCAACACAAAGAGTGATTATCTCATTGTCAGATTTATATAGCATTTTAAGTTAGTTAGCAGGAGGTATTATTAAGTTGATACTGGCCGGAATAATGCCATGTATGAGGCCTAAATATGCCTACTGCCGATGTTAAATTTAATTACCGTGAGACAGGGAATGCTTATTATCTTAGTGAGCAGCAGCGGGCGCGGATAAAACAATTGTCCCGCTCTTGGGTCTGGCGGCTTGAGTTGCCTACTTGGGCATTGATTGGTGTTATCTATACTGGCTGGTTTACCTGTGTCATCTATTGGCAGCAATTAGGTGCGGTGATGGGTAGCGTACTGCTAATATTGCTGAGTGCGTGGTATATGTCGCTACAACATGAGTTAATTCACGGTCATCCAACTCGTTGGCGATGGGTGAATCAACTATTAGGGACTTTGCCACTAGCAGTATGGTATCCCTATATTTTTTATCGTGATTCACATATTCAGCACCACAGAGATGAAAATTTAACTCACCCGGAAAAAGATCCAGAGTGCTATTATTACACTGCTGAACAATGGCTATATTTCACGCCATTGTTCAAAATTATTGTGCGGGTTAGCAATACTTTTATTGGTCGAGTAACTCTGGGCGTTGTGCTAGATATCATCGATACCATTCGTTGTGCCATTCGCGCCTTCATTGCTGGCAATCGCCCGGCTATCATAATGTGGCTGACTCATTTTGGACTACTGGGTTTATTGTTTCACTGGATGGCTGGTTACGGTATTTCGGCTATTCTCTATATTTTGGTGATTAGCTTTCCGGCGCTGAGTTTGACCAAAGTAAGATCTTTCTTTGAGCACCGCGCAGCTGAAAACAGTGCCGCACGTTCTACTTTGAATGAAGCTGCATGGCCATGGCGTCTGCTATTTTTAAACCTCAATTATCATCTGGTTCATCATGACTTACCGGCTTTGCCTTGGTATGGATTACGACAGATTTATCTGGAAAATCGAGTTCAATATCAGCAACGCAGCGAGCAATTTGTGGTGAGCGGCTATACTCAATGGTTCGAAGCATTTGCTTTTACTGCCTTGGAAATAGAAATTCATCCCTTTTATGACAGTGAAAAGAAAACCCTAAGCGAGCAAGCTCGTCATGACGTGATTGACGGTGCAGATAGGCACTCCGAGTCAGTCTAAAATTGCCTGCCTACGCCGAAATGAAGGCACTGGTCTGTCCGTAAAAGCTCAGATGTTGCTGCCATTTATCTGTGATTTACTGTTGTTATGTACAGTGTTTTGTGTAATCTTAACAGTCAATCTTGTCAGCGAAGCTCTTTTTACTTAGCTATCATACTGTTATCTATAAAGCTAATGTGGTTACTTATTTGTTAATGATGGTGGGCTTTTCCTTGCTGATATGGTCATTTTACATACATTAACGATGTGTATTTTTATTAACCTTTGAGCACATAGAGGTAGAATATGGCGGAGATCTTAACCCGTAGCTGGTTTTTTGCGCTAGCTACAGCAATGTTGGCGGTATCAATTGGCACATCACAGGCCGCTGACACTGTACGTGTTGGCTCAAAAATTGATACTGAAGGCTCATTGTTGGGCAATATTATTGTGCAGGTTCTTGATGCTAACGGGATTAAAACGACCAATAAATCTCAGTTGGGCACCACCAAAGTTGTTCGTGGGGCTATCACGGCCGGTGAGATTGATATCTATCCGGAATACACAGGAAACGGTGCTTTTTTCTTCGCTGATGAAAAAGATTCTGCCTGGAAAGATGCTAAAGCGGGCTATGAAAAAGTAAAAGCACTGGATTATGCAAAAAATAAACTGGTGTGGCTTTCACCTGCGCCAGCAAACAATACCTGGACTATTGCTGTTCGTCAGGATCTAGCCAAAACGAATAATTTGAAAACATTAGATGATTTAGGTAAATGGATTAATGCGGGGGGGAAAATCAAATTAGCAGCTTCTGCTGAGTTTATTGAAAGACCTGATGCTCTTCCGGCTTTCCAGCAAGCATATGGCTTTACATTGAATCAAGATCAGTTGTTATCATTGGCTGGTGGCGACACCGCCGTGACGATTAAAGCGGCTGCTGAACAAATCTCGGGTGTTAATGCGGCCATGGCATATGGGACTGATGGCCCGGTGGCAGCTTTAGGGCTGCAAACGTTACAAGATACCAAAGGTGTGCAACCTATTTATGCGCCAGCGCCAATAATCCGCGAAGCTACGCTGAAAGCGCATCCCAATATCCCTGCTTTGCTTGATCCCGTGTTTGCCACACTTGATAGCGCAACCTTACAAAAACTGAATGCTCGTATTGCGGTTGAAGGTCAGGATGCAAAGAAAGTTGCCGCTAATTATCTGAAAGAAAAAGGGTTTGTTAAAGGGTAGTGGTGTATATCAGATATAGCTGTCAATATCTGTAGCACTATCCAAAAAATAGATAACCCGTTGTTATAAGAAAGATTATTTGCCATGGAGATGGAGTTTTATGGCTGTAAAAAACAGAGTCCTGTTGGCATTGGTTATTTTGATGATTTTATCTGGGATAGGGCTTTCTTTTGTCAGTCATGCACCTAATCGGTTGATCTCAGGGCAGGGTATTTCATTAATATCATTGATAAAGGGGCCTGTTTGGTGGTTGTTAGTTCCCTTGTTGATGTTATCCGCCTTCGCTTTCGCCAAACAAAATATTGTCCTGTACTGGTCAACTGTTTTGATAGCCGAAGTGCTGTTGTTCGGTCTGCTGTTTTTGGCAGGGACAACCGCGGCACAACTTGCTGGAGGTGAAGAAAGCCTTGCTCGCACATCACTTGGCGGTGGGTTCTGGCTGATGAGTGGAATGAGTATATTGATTGCTACTGATAGCTTATCTCGTGCAGTTGTGAATCCTATCTGGCGTAGCTTGGCGAACATTTCGCTGATTTTGCCTGTCGTAATATTGTTGGCAACCGGACAATTTGATCAGCTGTCATTGATGAAAGAGTATGTTAATCGTCAAGACGTGTTTAACGATGCATTATGGCAACACCTTCAAATTTTGTTGGCAACACTGGTACCTGCTGTGGTTCTGGGCATTCCTCTTGGTTTATTGTGTTTTCGCTCTCCTCGCTTTCAAGGCACTGTCTTTTCCACGCTAAATATTATTCAAACTATTCCATCCATTGCTTTGTTTGGTTTGCTGATTGCGCCGTTGGCGGGATTGGCGGCGGCTGTCCCCTGGTTGGCAGAGCATGGTGTCAGTGGTATTGGGCTAGCTCCGGCTATTGTTGCACTCGTGCTTTATGCTCTATTACCGCTAGTTCGCAGTGTTGTCGCCGGGTTAGAGGCGGTGCCCGACAGTGTGGTTGAATCAGCACAAGGTATGGGTATGACTCGCCTCCAGCTGTTTTTTCGGGTGCAGATACCGATTGCCATGCCACTGATTTTATCCGGAATTCGTATTGTTGCTGTACAAACTGTTGGGTTGGCCGTGATCGCGGCGTTGATTGGTGCCGGAGGACTGGGGGCGATTGTATTTCAAGGTTTACTTAGCAGTGCATTGGATTTGGTGTTATTGGGCGTAATACCCGTGATTGTGATGGCGGTAGTAGTTGATTCGCTGTTTAAATTCATCGTTATTTTTATGGATACTTCGCATCGATGATTCATTTCCATCAGGTAAGTAAATATTTTGCCGGTAAACTGGCAGTAGATAACCTAACGTTACAGATTGCTAAAGGAGAATTTACTGTATTAATAGGGACTTCTGGTTCCGGTAAGTCGACCACACTAAAAATGATTAATCGGCTTATTGAACATGATGAGGGTGAAATCCATTTTGCTGGGGAAGAAATACGCCATTATAAACCTGAAGATATACGGCGACGAATGGGCTATGCCATCCAATCAATAGGGCTATTTCCCCACTGGACTGTGGAGCGCAATATTGGCACTGTCCCACAATTACTGAAATGGCCCCAAGAACATATTCGGCAACGAGTTATTGAACTGCTTGAGCTGTTACATCTGGATCCAGGACAATTTCTTCATCGTTACCCTCATCAACTGTCTGGTGGGCAGCAACAACGGGTAGGCGTTGCTCGAGCCTTAGCCGCAGACCCAGAAGTATTGCTGATGGATGAGCCATTTGGAGCATTAGACCCAGTAACACGTTCGGCTTTGCAGTTTGAAATTGCTCGTATTCACCAATTATCTGGCCGAACTATTGTATTGGTGACCCATGATATTGATGAAGCGTTGAGTTTAGCTGACCGTATCGTATTGATGGATGCTGGGAGAATTATCCAGCAAGGAACGCCTCTTGAAATGTTAATTCAGCCTGCTAATGACTTTGTCCGTGATTTCTTTGGCCGCAGTGATCTTGGTATTAAATTGTTGTCACTTGGGCGCGCTGAACAACGTGTTAGGCGCGGTGAAATGACGACAGGGCAACCAATACTCGGTACGACGAGTTTACGTGAGGCCCTTTCTCTGTTTGTATCCCGGCAAACGGATAAGTTACTGGTTACTGACCAACAGGGGCATCCACTGGGTGTGCTTTATTTTGCTGATTTGGTAGCGGATGCGGATCAGGGGGGCGTATGAAACCAGCGGCTATCAAACCCGATAAAGTGAAAAAGCATCTGCTTGGGAGGCCCAAATCAAGGATAGTTAACCGCTTAACAGACCCTCTTGGCTGGGCATTACTCGTATTGTTGGGTTTGGTTTTTGGTATGACGTCGCTAGGTGGTTTTTTCGCGTCGATATTTCCTGATCTTGACAGACCTATTTATCTGCAGGAGACATTTTGGTCACTGGTTGTTGCCCATGTTTTATTGGTACTGATTTCCAGTATTATCGCCATTTTTATTGGGGTTAGCACCGGTATTGCCGTGACTCGTCCGGCAGGAAGAGAGTTTCGTTCAGTGGTAGAAACTATCGTCGCAATGGGGCAGACGTTTCCACCAGTTGCGGTACTTGCTATTGCAGTGCCGGTGATGGGGTTTAGCGAAAAACCGGCAATTATTGCTTTGGTGCTCTATGGCTTATTGCCTATTTTACAAGGGACTATCACGGGTATTGAGTCTGTTTCCAGAGATATCCGTGAGGTGGCTGAGGGGGTTGGCATGAGTGCTAGACAAATTTTATGGCGTGTCGAAATACCTTTGGCGGCACCGGTTATTGTCGCAGGCATTAGGACATCAGTTATTATCAATATTGGTACTGCTGCTATTGCTTCAACGGTCGGGACAAAAACCCTAGGTTCGCCGATTATTATTGGGCTGAGCGGTTTTAATACGGCTTATGTTATTCAGGGGGCGGTGGTGGTCGCATTATTGGCGATTATTACGGATATGATTTTTACTCGTTGGAACCGGCGGTTATCTCGTTGGCGGGGATGACAGTTACTCTTGTTGTAAAACACAACTGACGGCTGCGTTTTTAAGGCTGTTGTTAAGTAGGTGCCTATGCTGATATCACTGCCGATGTATGGGGTTAGGCCACAACAAGATGTACAGCCCTTTTGGCAAATATTGTCGCGACACTTGCACCTCTATGGCATTACTGGAATAAATGAGCAGTTATTTTGGCCGTCAGATTTACTGCCACATTGGCGTGATTCTGCGCTGCTTTTGAGCCAAACCTGCGGTTTTCCCTTGGTAACACAATTGCATCAACAGGTGCAATTGGTCGGTACATTCAGCTATCAATCACCTTATTGTTCTGGTGCGTATTACCGCAGTTTAGTGGTGGTTCGTGACGATGAGGAAGGCGAACAACTGTCAGATTTTCGTCATCGGGTCGTTGCTTATAACAGTACAGACTCTCAATCAGGGTACAATGCGCTACGAGCGCTAATTGTTCCATTGGCCGTTAATGGGCGCTTCTTTTCCCATGCAGTCGCCTCCGGTGGGCATTATCGTTCAATCGCAATGATTCAACAGCGTCAAGCTGATATTGCTGCAATAGATTGCGTTAGTTTTGCATTATTACAGCGTGCTAATCCGTCAGCAGTTGCCGGATTAAAAATCATAGCGCAAACCGATGCAACACCGGGATTGCCACTGATCACTTCTTTGGCGACATCTGCAGAGCAACTTATCCGAATACGCCAGGCCATTGAGGCCACAATAAATTCTTCAGAAGCAACTTCTGCTAAGGATAAACTATTGATTACCGGATTTAGCATATTGCCATGGTCGGACTATGGCATTATTAAGCAGATGCAAGAGATGGCTTTCTCGTCAGGAGTCATAACGCTTTAAAGCAAGTGTAGTGAAGCACCAACTTTTGCAAAATATGCGCCCTCATATGCCGCAATCTCCAGCGCAATTGCTGAGTCATTGAGCTATGTTATAGCAGTGCGCAGGACACTGGCGGGGTTAGGGATCGTCGATAAAGCAGCTATTGATGTGATAGCGGCTATTCGAGCAAGGCGCTTAATTCAGGTGTTATCTGATTAGCAGGGAAAGTTTTCACCCTTAAACCTATTGTAGCCCCACCGCTCACCGGTGCCTGAAAGGGTTAGGGGCTTGTCAGTTTTTGCAGCAGCGATGCCGCGATTGGATGGGCGTTTACGGTGATTCCTGACCATTGTTAGACAAGCCCGCAGGGCCAATATCAGACAATGGGCTGGATTCCGTCGTTTCAGTTTCATGCGGCGTTGTTGAACGAGTATAAATGTTCAGCCCTGCCAGGAAAACGCCACCTAATGAACTCAAAGCCATTACCGCAATCAGGATAATGAGTGCTTTTCTCAGCATAATTATTTTCACTTTTTATCTAAACAGCATGAATTATAGCCTGTTGGCTAAATGAAACAACCATGTTGCATTCTTACTATGCAGGTTCGCCATGTTTCAAACCGCTAGCATATTAACGGGGCTTAAACAGGAATTTTCCCAGAGTCACTAATATTACTGCCGAAACAATCACGGCTAATGCGCACCATTCTGTGGTGGATAGGCTCTCACCGGCAAAACCAATTCCTAACAATACCGCAACTACCGGGTTGACATAGGCATAACTGGTAGCGACTGCTGGGCGGACATTTTTCAGCAGGAACATATAAGCGCTGATAGCCAGCATTGAACCAAAAACAATCAAGTAAAGTAGTGAAAAGATCCCCCCTAGTGAGGGCGTTTGCTTGAGTTCTTCACCGCTTAACGTACTGGCAAGCAACAACACGACACCTGCCACTAACATTTGTGCGGCACCAGACATCGCGCCACTAGGTAATGCCAGCCGTGAACTCCAGACCGAGCCAAATGCCCAACTGGCAGAGGCCAGTAATATCAACATTGCGCCCAGCGGGTTGCCTAATAAGTTACTGCCGGTGTTGAGTAATATGATTCCGACTAAGCCAAGTGCAATACCTGACCATTCTAGCTTTGTGTTGCGCATACCCCACAACATACTGAAACATAAAGTGAATAATGGTACGGTTGCGACCATAACGGCCGCAATTCCTGAGGGAACATGCTGATGTTCTGCAATAGTGACTAACCCATTACCGATAGCCAATAATAAGATGCCAATGGCACTGGCCCCCAGCCATTGACGCAACGTGGGCAAGGCATGGCCACGAATAGCCAAGAAACTGAACAGTAATACCCCGGCAATCAGGTAGCGCAATCCCGCCATCATTAAAGGTGGCCAGCTTTCGACCCCGATACGAATGACCAGATAAGTGGAACCCCAGACGAAGTACAAAGTAAATAGTGAACCGACCAGCAACCACAGATTACGGCTATTTTGCTTCAGCATAATGATTCAATAGAAAAGGAATGGCCCAACAGAGGTGTATCAGTAAACATGAGAATAGTGATCGTTAGCAAAGGTTTTTATTATTTTTTTACGTTTTAATTTTTCCTCTAAAATTTTCGCTAAAACAGTGAGTTATTCTGGTCGATAACAATAGTTTGTTTAATAGGCAGTAGCAAAATTTGCTCTTTGCAAGAAAGCAAAAATAACTTCAGGCATGATGCATAAAACCAGATAGCTTCATGCAGCTTATCTGATGGTTATCCGATGAGGTAAGTGAGTTATGGCGGCGCGTATTATTCATCTGGCACGTTTTTACTCCGGCCTGGCTGCATTGTTAGCCTTGCTTATCATGCCCGCCTCAGCGGCAGTATTAAGTGAGTATGCCTTTTTATCGGCCGAGGTATTACAGCATAATCAACGTGTTATCGCGCAAGAAAAACTCAGGGGCGCGGGGCCAATTCCGCTGGAAACCCAGCAGGCTTATCGTCAGCTCTTGCAGCAAGCGGATAAAGCACTCAAGCGGCCAAACCCCAGTGTCATGGATAAAAGTAGTATACCGCCCAGTGGCTCTAAGCATGATTATCTGAGTCTGAGTGCATATTGGTGGCCAGATAGTCAAAAAAGTGATGGTTTGCCTTGGATACGTCAAGACGGGCAGATTAATCCCGCCAGTAAAAACGAAGAGAGTGATGGTGTGCGTTTGGCTGATTTTACCGATCAGGTACAGACTCTGACGTTAGCTTGGTATTTTTCCGGTGAACAGAAATATGCTGATAAAGCCATCAGCTTGATTAAAACCTGGTTTATTGACCCCGATACTCGTATGAACCCTAATCTCAATTTTGCTCAGGGTGTGCCGGGAATTGCCGCCGGGCGCGGAACTGGGGTCTTGGACGGGCGCTATTTTGCCACCCGAATTGTCGATTCACTGATTATGCTACGCCAAAATGAGCGCTGGACGGCACAAGATGAAAAGCAGATTCGGCAGTGGATGACGGCATATCTACAATGGTTACGGCACAGTCCGGCAGGTCAAAAAGAAGCCGCAGCAAAGAATAACCACGGTAATTGGTATACGGTACAAGTAGCTGGAATTGCTTGGTATCTACAGCAGCCACAAGTGGTGGTGGAGATGGCGGAATTACTTAAAACTAAATTGGATACTCAATTAGCAGCGGATGGTTCCCAACCACTGGAATTGGCGAGAACGCGCTCTTTTCATTACAGTTATTTCAGTTTGCAGGCCGCCATATTGATGGCCCAATTGGCTGATAAGGTTAAAATTGACCTGTGGCATTATCAAACGCCAGATGGCAGTGGTTTGATTAAAGCCCTTGATTTTATGGCCCCTTTCTCTAGTGAAAACAACCAATGGCCCTCTCCTAGTCTTGATAAATTTGGTATACGGCTGGTGCCTCTCATGGCTCAGGCTGATAAGGCGCTGGGTGAAAATCGTTATCAACAATGGATTCAGCAAGCCAACTTTTCCGATGCGGGGGCTAAGGTTGAGAAAAAACGCAGAGGTGCTGTCGCTGAAGCATTGCGCGATATCGGGTTATTCTCCATTCCTATTAACAAATAATAAAAAGCCGGGAAGAGTCTCCCGGCAAAAATGATGACTGAAAATAAAGTTAATTCATAAAATATGATGAAACATACAAAATAAAGCAATGAGGGTAATGCTAAAATACACTCAATAATTCAAATTGTATAAAGGCGATTAACACATATGCAGCTTGACGTATAGCAAGTATAAATAACCATTAGAACTGATAAACTAGACCGACAGCCAACACGTTGTCTGTATTTAATTTCAGTTTATTATCATCATTTAGACGGTTTATTTTATAATCAACATAGGTGGACATATTTTTATTGAAGTAGTAGTAAGTGCCGATATCAATATATTTAACCAGATCCGCATCACCAATACCTTCAATATCTTTCCCTTTAGATTGAATGTAAGCCAAGGACGGTTTTAAACCAAAATCAAATTGATATTGCGCGACTAACTCAACGTTTTGAGTTTTATTAGCAAAGCCACTTACGCTGGTGGAGACATTATTAATAACCGCAGTGCCAGAAATAGGGGTCATATTACGGGTTTCAGCATAAGTCGCAGCTAAGTAAACGCCGTTGTCATCATATTTCAGACCGGTTGTCCAGGCATCCGCTTTATCGCCTTTACCAAATCGCCCCTCTTTCTGTGCTGTCGTGCGGTTAGATGAAGCATAAGCTGCACCTACACTGACACCCGCGCCAATGGCATAGCTGGAAGACAAGCCGAAGCCGTCGCCATTCTGTTTGGCCGCATCGGCACGGCCATTATTGCTATCGGCTTCACTGCCATTTTTACCTTGGTATTGCAAAGAGAATTTCAGGCCATCGACCAAACCGAAGAAATCTGTATTGCGGTAAGTCGCAACACCGGTTGTCCGGCCAGTCATAAAGTTATCGGTTCTGGTGTAGCTGTCATTACCGAATTCCGGCAACATATCGGTCCAGGCGGCGATGTCATATAATACGCCGTAGTTACGGCCATAATCGATTGAGCCTAATTTCCCGTAACGTAAACCCGCAAATGCTAAACGTGTTTTATTGTCTTTTGTTTCTTGGCTTTCAGCATAGTTAGCTGCAATGTTATATTCCCATTGGCCGTAACCGGTCAATTGGTCAGTGATTTGAGTTGCACCTTTAAAACCAAAGCGGACGTAAGATTTATCGCCATCACTTTTGTTATTATCGGAGAAGTAATGCAGTGCTTTTACTTTTCCGTATAAATCGAGTTTATTACCATCTTTATTATAGATTTCTGCTGCGTGTGACGTAGTGGCAATTAATATAGCCGGTACCATGATTGCCAGAATATTACGTTTCATATTTTTTGCCCTGTTTCTCTTATTTAAAAAGACGCGAGTGGTGAAATTTTTTGCTGTATTCAATATCAGTCTGAATTCATCCAGCGCAGATTTTTTACCGCATCTGTGTGATATATTTATGACAAAACATAAATAACTGCGACTTTAGGTAAATATTGTTCACTTTCATTTGCGACAAACTGGCACTTCGGCTATTGGCAGCACTGCTTTCGGGCTGACGTGAGCGCTTTGGTGTGGGACAATAGGGCAACATTCAGTTTAGATAAGATATGCATGGCGTTGTCCCCAGCAGTAAAAGAACAAATTAGTCAGTGGTATAAGGCTCTTTCACAGCAGATCCCAGACTTTATTTCGCGTGCTCCGCAGCGCCAGATGATAGCCGAAGTGGCCAAAACGCTGGCCGGTGATGCTGGCCGTCATTTGGCGATTGAAGCGCCGACCGGAGTTGGTAAAACTCTGTCTTACCTGATCCCTGGCATTGCGGTCAGTCGGGCAGAGAGTAAACCTCTGGTGGTTAGCACGGCAAACGTGGCACTACAGGATCAGATTTACAGTAAAGATTTGCCGCTGCTGAAGAAAATTATTCCTGATCTCAAGTTCACCGGTGCCTTTGGGCGTGGGCGGTATGTCTGCCCGCGTAATTTGGCGGCAATGTGCACTGATGTGTCCGGGCAAGGGGATTTATCGCTTTTTCTGGGTGACGAATTGGCACCCGCCAATGGTGAGGAACAGGCAACATGTCTGGCGTTGTCCAAATCGCTCAACAGCCATGTTTGGGACGGGCTACGTGATCATCATCAGCTATCACTCAGTGACAGTCTGTGGGCCAAATTAAGCACTGATAAAGCCAACTGTCTTGGGCGCAATTGTCATTATTTTCGTGAATGCCCATTTTTTATGGCCCGCAAAGAAATTGAAAGTGCAGATGTGGTGGTCGCCAATCATGCATTAGTGATGGCGGCATTGGAAACTGACTCGGTGTTGCCCAACCCCAAAGAGCTGCTGCTGGTGCTGGATGAAGGCCACCATCTGCCAGATGTCGCCCGGGATGCATTAGAGATTGAGGGCGAGATCACCGCCGTTTTTGCCAATATGCAGTTGGACATGATTGTTCGGCTGGTGGACCAATGCATGGTGCAATATCGACCGAAAAGCCCGCCGGGCCTGGCTAACCCGGAGCGCTTGAAAGATCATTGCGAACAATTGCGTGAATTGATGCTGAGTGTGGAACAGCAAGTTAGCCAGCTTCTTCCTGCCGATGGTAGCCCGGCAGTATATCGCTTTGAAATGGGGGCACTACCGGGCAGTTTAACAGAGGATTGCGCCAAATTATTTAAATTGACGGATGCTTTGCGTGGTGTAGCTGAGTTTGTTCTCAATGATTTGAGTGAACAAACCGGTCAGCACGATATTGTTCGGTTGCATCGCGCCATTTTGCAAATGAGCCGGACATTGGGTTATCTCGAGGCCATGAGCAAGCTTTGGCGCTTAGCGGCCATGGAAAAAGCATCAAATGCGCCGATTTCCAAGTGGGTTACCCGGGATTATCGCGAGAATCAAACTCATCTTTATTTCCACTGTGTGGGCATTCGTGTCAGTGATCAGCTCGACAAAATGTTGTGGCGCAAAGTGCCCCATGTGATTGTTACTTCGGCAACTTTGCGTTCATTAAATAGTTTTTCCCGTTTACAGGAGCTCAGTGGGCTCAGTGAGCGGGCCGGCGACAGGTTTGAGACGTTGTCATCGCCATTTAATCATATTGAGCAAGGCAAGCTTATCATTCCCAAAATGCGCTTTGAGCCAACCATGGCCCATGAAGCGGAACATTTGGCCGAAATGGCGCACTTTTTCCGCGCACAACAAGCCAGTGGGCGGCATAAGGGCATGTTGATTTTATTTAGCAGTCACCGGGCGATGCAAACTTTCCTGAGCCATGTCACTGATTTGCGTTTAATGCTGCTCGTTCAGGGGGATCAACCCCGCTATCGGTTGGTAGAGGAGCACCGTAAGCGGGTGAGTAAGGGGGTTGCCAGTGTATTGATTGGTTTGCAATCCTTTGCCGAAGGGTTGGATTTGAAGGGCGAATTATTGACTCAGGTTCATATTCACAAAATTGCATTTCCTCCTATCGACAGCCCGGTGATTTTGACGGAAGGAGAGTGGCTTAAGTCATTGAATCGCTACCCGTTTGAAGTGCAAAGCTTGCCAAGTGCCTCATTCAATTTGATTCAGCAAGTCGGGCGTTTGATTCGAAGCAACCAATGCCACGGCGAAATTGTTATTTATGACCGGCGTTTATTAACCAAGGGCTATGGTTCGCGATTGCTGGCGGCGTTGCCGGTCTTCCCCATTGAGCAGCCAGCTATGCCGGAAGGCAAGAGTGTGGCGGCACCGCAGGTGAAAGGGGCAGCTAAAGCGGCAGGAAAACGTGTTCGGAGAAAGCGGGCCGCTTTATAAAGTGCTTTGGCGAGCGGAGGCAGTTATCAGCGCAGCTTGAATAAGAGCTTTGCGTGATACTGCCCGCTGGATGTGGGTTTCGCCCCAATCTGGCCTAAATCTCACCGCAACATCGTTTTCCTGTCATGGTTAATTTCACACAAGCATCATTTGAGCTGAAATCTTTCCTGATACGTATTAATCCAATGACTAAGCTTATATTAGCCGCTGGTGAGCAGGCACTAACATGCCAAGCTTAGCAGTACCTCCGGTGTAAATTGCTGATGGTTGGTTAGCGGTCGCGCTAACGACTATCGATATGTTTAGCGGACAGGGGTAGAGCAGAATGAAACAGCTAATGGCAGAGTTTATTGGCACTTTCTGGCTGGTGTTAGGCGGGTGTGGTAGCGCAGTCTTGGCGGCAATGTTCCCAGTGGCCGGTATTGGATTCCTCGGTGTAGCATTGGCATTCGGGCTAACGGTGGTCACGATGGCCTATGCACTAGGGCATGTCTCTGGTGCGCATTTTAATCCTGCGGTATCACTCGGATTATGGGTCGGTGGCCGGTTTTCTGGCGCGCAGTTGATTCCTTATATTGGTGCGCAAGTTTGCGGGGGATTAGCGGCCGCCGCAGTTTTGTATCTAATCGCCAGTGGCAAGGCCGGTTTTGACGTCAGTGCCGGCTTCGCCACTAACGGTTTTGGGGTGCGCTCACCGGGGGGCTATAACTTACCCTCAGTATTGGTCGCAGAAGTGGTTTTAACTATGGGGTTTGTGATGGTGATTATGGGCGCGACCGATAAACGCTCTCCCGCAGTTGCCGCCCCTCTGGCAATTGGCCTGTGTCTTACACTGATTCATTTAGTCAGCATTCCTGTGGATAATACCTCGGTAAATCCAGCCCGTAGCACCGGGGTGGCTATTTTTGCAGGTGGAATCGCCTTGCAACAATTATGGGTATTTTGGCTCGCGCCTTTGGTTGGCGGGGCTCTGGGCGGCGCTATCTACCGGGTGTTGTTTAGCCCACCGGAAGAGGCGAACAATCCATAAAAGTAGCCCGGTCACGGTGGTTTTACTTCTCGCGGTGGTCGGGCCGGAGTTAGCTATCAATTGTTTCGGACATATCCATATCAGTGATAAAGTTTCAGCCATATTCAACCTGATTGATATTCCGAAGCATTGATAGGAGAAATACCGCACCATGGATTACAGCAAAATTATCAAAGAGATTGGGCGCGGTAAAAATCATGCCCGTGATTTGGATCAACCGACTGCCTATGAACTGTATAAGGCGATGCTGGCGGGGCAAGTCCCGGCGCTGGAGTTGGGGGGCATTCTGATTGCATTGCGCATTAAAGGTGAATCCGAACAGGAAATCCTGGGGTTTTATCAGGCGATGCAAGAGCAGGTGATGTCACTGCGCACGCCGCAGGGCCGCCCATTACCGATTGTTATCCCAAGCTACAATGGTGCCCGCAAACAAGCTAATCTCACCCCATTACTGGCACTATTATTGGCCCGACTTGGGCTGCCAGTGGTGGTGCACGGCGTGACAGAAGACAGTAGCCGGGTGACCAGTGGCGAGATTTTTCAGCACCTGAACATTCCCTGGTCACACAGTGTGGCCGAGGCTCAATCGCGCCTGGATAATGGGCTGCCGGTGTTTATTCCTGTTTCAGCACTGTCCGCTCAGTTAGACGCGCAATTACAGCAACGCTGGCGTATGGGAGTGAGAAACAGTAGCCATACCTTGGCAAAACTGGCCACACCATTTATCCACGATAAGGCGCTGCGCCTTGCGAGTGTTTCTCATCCGGAATACATGCAAAAAGTCGGGAGATTCTTCCAGGCGATCAGTGCGCCGGCACTGTTACAGCAAGGGACTGAGGGGGAGGTTTATGCTAACCCATTACGTTGTCCACCGATTCATTACATCAATGAAGGCGAGCAGCAGATTTTGTTAGATCGTCAACCAGAGCCAACTGAACAGACATTACCTTTGGCAAAAGATACCGCTACCACCGCCGCTTGGATTGAAGATTGTTTAGCGGGGGTTTTACCTGTCCCTGATTCTATCCAAAAGCAGCTAGCCTGCTGTTTGGTCGCAGTCGGGCAGGCGGATACACTCGAACAGGCACTGCACCAGATAACAACCAAACCACTCTAACATTGGGTCATTTAGCCACCTTGACTACATCAGAGTGAGTCACTTTTTTGCTTTCCCAAGCTGCTGAAAAGGAACGTTATGCAACAGGCTTTGAACTATTTTACTGCTTTAAATAAGGATTATCTGGCAGTCCATCAGGCCAAAGAGGACCTGTTCTGGCAGAACTACATGGGGCTTGGCGGCGAGGATATTGCACAGCAATTCTCAGCCGCTGAGACAATTTATAAGCGTTTTATTGCACAAAGCCAGCGGCTAAAAGAGTTGCGTGACCTTATTGCCCAGCTGAAAAATGAACCCGCTACGGCGGAACGGGATGAACTGCTGCATGGGTTGCAAGGGTGGTATCGTTTTTTTGATTGTAATGCTATTGAAGATCCCGCTACGCAAACGCTACTCGATGAAATTATTGCAGCTGAGTCAGCCCTCTTCCAGCGCCGCAAGACCTTTATTCTGACACATTTAAATGCTGCTGGTGAGCGAGTGGCTGCTTCCTTGGGGGAGTTATTGACCAATCAAGGCACCAATGAGAATACGGAGTATCGCCATAGTTCACATCTGGCATTACGTGGGCTGGAGCAATGGTTATTGCACCATGGTTTACCAGAACTCATTAGTTTACGTAATCGTTTCGCCCGGAAAATGGGCTATCGCAATTACTTTGATTACAAAGTGAATAAAACTGAGCAGATGACGCCAGAGCAGTTATTTACCATTTTGGATCGTTTCGAAGCCCAAACCCGTGAGGCTAACCTGCGAAGTTTACAGCAATTAGTTGAAGATAAAGGCCCTGAAACCCTGCAACCCTGGAATATTCGCTTTGCCAGTGGGGGCGATGTTACTCGTCAATTAGACCCTTATTTTCCCTTTGCTGAGTCACTTGATCGCTGGGTCAACAGCTTTAAACGGCTGCATATTGGTTTTCGTGGTGCACAGATGACTTTAGATCTGTTGGTGCGCAAAGGTAAATATGAAAATGGTTTTATGCATGGGCCGGTACCGCCTTTTGTCGATCAAGGCAAATGGATACCTGCGCGGATCAATTTTACCAGTTTGGCCAAGCCAGATCTGGTTGGAAGTGGGGCGGCGGGGCTAAATACCTTGTTCCATGAAGGGGGGCATGCCGCACATTTTTCCAATATTGTGCAAAATGCGCCGTGTTTCTCACAGGAATTTCCTCCAACTTCAATGGCTTATGCCGAAACGCAATCGATGTTCTGTGATAGCCTGCTTGATGATGCCGATTGGATAAAACGTTATGCTAAAAATAGTGAGGGTGCAGCGGTTCCCGATGCATTGATTCAGGAAAGTATTCAGGCGCGGCAACCGATGAGAGCTTTTAATGAGCGCCATATCTTATTAGTGCCCTATTTTGAATGGCAGCTTTATCAGTGGGATGACGCACAATGTACGCCAGAGGCGATGACCCAATTGGCACGGGATATTGAGTTAAAAATTCTGGGTGTCAGTGGCAGCCCGCGCCCCACCTTAGCGATTCCACATTTGCTATCAATGGAGTCAGCTTGCTCTTATCAAGGTTATTTATTGGCATTGATGGCGGTCGAGCAGACCCGAGCATTCTTCCTCAAACGCGACGGCTATTTGACGGATAACCCCGCGATTGGGCCTGATCTCGCTGAGCATTATTGGCGGCCCGGCAACAGTGTCAGCCACGATGAGACATTGCGCAGCCTAACAGGCGAGGGGTTTAATCCGGATTATCTGGCCAACGTTTGTAATCAAACCGTTGCAGAGGCTTGGCATGAGGCCAAAAAAACCATTGAATTGGCCGAAATACGGCCACAGTCGGCGGCAGACTTTGATTTAAATGTGGCGCTGCGGGTGGTTGATGGCGATGAACTTCTGGCTGACAACCAGCAGGGTGATGAGGTGATGTGCCGTACATTCGCCCAGGCTATAAACGCGCGGCTGCAATAAAAAATATAACGCTTTGTGTTGCATACAGAAAAAAGCCCATCAGGTTTGCTGATGGGCTTTTTCTGTTACAACGCTTTGATAACTAAAGGTTAATTAGTTATAAATAACCGCAGTACCATGCATCAAGTTATTGCCGGTTGCTGAGGTGATAGTGAAAGCTTTAGCGCCAGCGGCATCGGCTTTTTCTGCCAGTTGTGCTTTCAAGCTGCTCAGGTCAGTGACACCACTGACGGAGATAACGCCAACTTGTTCTAATTTAGCCGCTTCCTGGCTATTGACGTATTCAGCGGCGAAGCTACCGAAAGATAAAGTAGACAGGGCGATAACTGCAACGAAATTTTTGATGTTTTTCATGATGTATTCCTATTCGGTTTTTAGTTTGAAAGGGCGTTCCCTTTCGATAGAAGCTATGTTACGCCCTTGTTGAAATTTTAAAACCGGATAGAATTGAGCTATTTGTTCAGTTTTTTTGAATTAAATTGCCGGAGTTCCGTGCCCTCAGGTCGTAATAAGTCAAAGCGCAAGTCATCGGCAATCTGGTAATAAGCGCTGGCGCCACCGCCACGTAAAATGGGTTGAGCGGCGGTTGTCTGGTAAATCCCCTCGGCATTGATGAGTTCACGATGAATATGTACCGCGATAACTTCACCTAAGACTAGCCAGTTATCAATTGCCGCCCCTTCAGCATTTTTTAGCTGAATACATTGGGTCAGTTTACATTCAAAATTTACCGGGCTTTCGGCGACACAATCAACCTTGACGCGGCGGCCATGTCTCGGTGTTAATCCAGCAAATAGAAACTCGTCTTGATCACGCGCTAGAGAAGCGGAGCTGTTATTCATCGCCTCAGCCAGTGGGCGGGTGGCCAAGTTCCAGACAAATTCACCGGTTTGTGTGATATTCGCCACGCTGTCTTTCCAGCCACTACTGGAAAAACCAATAATAGGGGGGCGGTCACTAAAGCAGTTAAAGAAGCTGTAAGGCGCAAGATTACGTTGCCCGCTGCTACTGACTGACGATATCCAACCGATGGGGCGCGGGCTAATAATAGACTTCAGCGGGTCATGTGCCAGACCATGGCCAGCAGCCGGTTCGTAGTAATAGTCGTTTTCAGTACTCATACATTCCTATATTGCACAGTGGTTCACCGGGCCTGAATAGTGTCATCCATCAGATATTCTGGCTTGTGATACATTGACTAACAGCAAGCGGCTTCTTGTGCTGCTAACTCGTTTAACCCGAATTTATGCTATCTTACGCGCCAGAAAATGCCTATCAGAGAGTCGGTACGATGGAAAACAAAAAAATATTCCCGAAAGAAAAAAGTGGCTTGCACCCGCGCAACCGTCATCGCTCACGTTACGATTTTGCCGCGCTTTCAGCGAGTTGCCCTGAGCTAATTCCATTTTTGGCGCCAACTGCTTATGGTGATATTTCTATCGACTTTGCCTCTCCACTGGCGGTGAAAATGCTCAATAAAGCATTGCTGAAACATTTTTATGGCATTGAATATTGGGATATTCCAGCTGACTGTTTATGCCCCCCCATCCCCGGGCGTGCAGATTATATCCACCACTTGGCTGATTTATTGGCCAGCTGCAATGATGGTGTTATCCCGCAGGGTAAAAATATTGCTTTGTTGGATATTGGTGTGGGTGCGAACTGTATTTATCCCATTATTGGTCAACGAGAATACGGCTGGCGTTTCACTGGAACTGACATTGACTCGCCTGCACTCAGTGCGGCGAAGATGGTGGTCGCCATGAACCCAGCGCTAAAAAATAGTCTTCGGCTTAAACTGCAAAAGAATCCACAGGCGATATTCGACGGTATTCTGGCCGTGAATGAGCGCTATGATGCCACTCTGTGTAATCCGCCATTCCATGGCTCAGCAGAAGAGGCGGCAGCAACCACGCGGCGCAAATTGCACAAGCTGGGTAAAGGTGACGTCGCCGCTCAGCCGGTGCAAAATTTTGGTGGCAAAAATAGCGAGCTTTGGTGTGAAGGCGGGGAAGAAGGATTTGTTAGCCGCATGGTGGCAGAGAGTGCAACAAAAGCACAAAACTGTTTCTGGTTTACCTCGCTGATTTCTAAAAAGACAACATTACCGGCTATTTATCATGCGCTGCGTTACGCCAATGCTGTTGAGGTTCGTACTATTGATATGGCCCAGGGGCAGAAAGTGAGCCGGTTTGTCGCCTGGACGTTCCTAACACCAGAGCAGCAAGCTGCCTGGAAAGCAGAGCGCTGGTAATCCCGTAGGTATTGAAAGTTGCAGGGCTGGCTATTTACTGATGTAAGCTCATGGCGGTTAATCGGCCAAGAGGGCGCAGCCTACAGGCTTGCATAAGTGCTGTGCAAACCAGTCTACGGCCAATGTGTCGGCGACTGGTCGCTAACCTGCAACTCTCGCGACTTTGGGCATTGCAAGCCCCCACTCCCTTATTTTCCTTGTACTGCGCTTGCAGCAAACCTCAATACTTTCGTCTATGCTAATTAAGATAATTCTTAGTCTGGCACTATAGCTGACAAGTGTAAGTTTTATTTTGATTTTTTCTGTATTTATTTTTATTAACCACTAACCTCATCGTCCAGGGTGAAGAATAAAACTTAAAGAAAATCCTATTAGGTTTTTCTGGGTTTTGTTGTGCAAACACGTTGCTAGTCACATGACCTATTTGCAGCTCTATCTTTCACCATAAGGACTCGACTTATGTTGTTCAACTTCAGCTCATCTCATGCCTCTGCACGCGCCGAATTGACCTCAATTGACGGGGCTGTCCCGATGATTATTTTCAAGCCGGATGGCACGGTAAAGCATGCTAATACACTATTTTTACAAGCAATGGGATACCAGCGAGAAGAAGTCCTCGGGAAGCATCATCAACTGTTTTGCGACCCACATTATGTACAAAGTGATGCATATCGGCGTCACTGGCAATTACTTAATGAAGGGCGGCCAATTACTGACAATATTAAACGTGTCCGTAAAGATGGCAGTATTATTTGGTTGCAAGGGACGTATACGCCAGTCCTTAATAGTCAAGGGCATGTCGTGGAAATTATCAAGATTGCGAGTGATGTGACTGAGCGGATTTTACAATCGCAAGAGCACCAGAGTTTATTGGCTGCACTTAATCGCTCGATGGGAATGATTACGTTCACACCGCTTGGCATTATTTTGGATGCCAATGCGAATTTACTGCATTTTATTGGTTATTCACTGGCTGATATTCGACATCAGCCCCATCAGATTTTGTGTACCCCAGAATTTGCCCACTCCGAGGAATATCATCAGCATTGGCAGCGTTTAGCCCGTGGTGAATTTATTGTCGGGCGCTTTGAACGTGTGAACAGCCGTGGCGAGCGGATTTGGCTGGAGGCGAGCTACAACCCGATTATGGACAAAGAGGGGCAGGTGCTAAAAGTCGTGAAAATTGCACAAGATATTACACCCTTGATGTTGCAACAGGAGCAGGAAGAAAACCTGATCCGCGATGTGCACCATTTGTCATTAACCACCGACCGGTCGGCATCACAAGGGGCTGAAATTGTCCAGCAGGCGGTACGTGGTATGCAGAAAGTGGAGTCTGTCGCTCGAGAAACTTCTTCTGTTATCAGCGAATTAGGGCGCTGCTCGCAAGAGATTGGCACGATTGTGGAGGCTATCCGTAAAATTTCTTCGCAAACTAATTTATTAGCGATCAATGCCTCAATTGAGGCCGCCCACGCGGGTGAACATGGTAAGGGTTTTTCTGTGGTAGCCAGTGAGGTGCGCATATTAGCAGAAAGCTCACGTAAGGCGGCGACTGAAATCGAGCATATGACCAAGACGATTCAAGATGGTGTTATGGCGGCCATCAAAGGTATGGGGGTGTGTGTTGAGCAGGCGGGGGGCGGGGTGACACTGACCCAGGATGCTGGTGAAGTTATTAATCAGGTCAATGTTGGTATGCAGGACGTGGTGAAGTTGATGACGGCATTTTCTCAGGTTAAGAATCAACAGCCGCCGCTATGACC
Organism: Yersinia hibernica; assembly: GCF_004124235.1. Classification (NCBI taxonomy): domain Bacteria; kingdom Pseudomonadati; phylum Pseudomonadota; class Gammaproteobacteria; order Enterobacterales; family Yersiniaceae; genus Yersinia; species Yersinia hibernica. The sequence goes on along the minus strand of NZ_CP032487.1, from coordinate 2,561,779 downwards.
CAATATCCATATAAAAATGGCAGGTATCAGTCAAGATACCCGCCATATTTATTTTAGTACGCTATCAATTGCACGTCAGGAAACGTGTTGCAGGAATTCCTGTAAACGTTCACTGGGCGGATTGGAGATCAAACTATCCGGATCCCCATCCTGTGCCACCCGGCCTTTATCTATAAAGATCAAGCGCGATGCCACTTTTTGCGCAAAGCCCACTTCGTGGGTGACGATGACCATGGTCATGCCCTCTTCGGCCAAATCTTTCATTACGGTCAAGACTTCATGGCGCAATTCGGGATCTAGGGCTGATGTCGGCTCATCAAATAGCATCAGTTTCGGTTTTACCGCCAGAGCCCGGGCGATTGCCACACGCTGCTGTTGGCCACCGGACAACTCTGCCGGATAATGATGAGCGCGCTCTTCCAAGCCGACTTTAGTCAATAATTCCATCGCGAGTTTATTGGCCGCTTCCTTCGACGCTCCTCGTACACGGATGGGGCCAAAGGCCACGTTTTCCAGCGCTGTTAAATGCGGGAACAGATAAAACTGTTGGAACACCATGCCCGCTTCCTGGCGAATCAGGCGTTCATCCACTTTGGGATCATTGACATCCAGGCCATCAACAATCAGCTGGCCACTGGTAATGACTTCCAACTTATTGATGCAACGCAGCAGGGTGGATTTACCCGAGCCGGAAGGACCAATAATAACCACCACTTCTCCCTTGGTGATATTCAGATTGATGTCGTGGAGCACCTGGGTTTTACCAAAGTGTTTGGAGACGTTTTTGAATTCAATCATATTATTTTCAGTTTTCTTTCTAACCGGCGCAGAACGAAGCTCAGAGCCAAGGTGATTATCAGGTAGATAACCGCAACTGCACTCCATATCTCCATGGCGCGGAAGTTACCCGCAATAATTTCCTGCCCCTGACGAGTCAGTTCGGCCACCCCAATCACGATAAACAGTGAGGTGTCTTTGATGCTGACAATCCATTGGTTACCTAATGGTGGCAGCATCCGGCGCAGGGCCAAAGGCGCAATCACGTAGCGCAAGGTATCGCGTTTGGATAATCCCAACGCCAGACCCGCTTCACGAAAGCCGTTATGGATTGACAGAACCGCACCACGGGTGATTTCCGCGATATACGCCCCTGAGTTAATCATGATAGTGACTACCGCAGCGGTGAAGGGATCGATGCGCACTGGCATCATCATCGGCAACGCAAAGTAGATGAACATCACCTGTACCACAATGGGCGTACCCCGGATAAGTTCAATAAACACTAATGCGATATTTCTGCTCAGCCAACCGCCATAGGCGCGGGCAAAACCTGCTATAACCCCAATAATCAGGCCGCCAAGCAACCCCAGGACCGAAATCCATAGGGTTAACTTGGCGCCTTCAAGCAGGATTGGGATGGCGGGCCAAATAGCGCTCCATTCAAACTGCATGGATATTCTCCTGGTCTAAAAACGGCAAAAAATGAATTACTTAGGTTCTACGCCGAACCATTTTTTATAGATTGCAGCGTAAGTGCCGTCTTCTTTCAGAGATTTTAGTGCGGCATTAACTTTTTCACGCAGGTCACTGCCTTGTGGGAATGCTACGCCGTATTGCTGAGCTTTAATGGAGTCGCCCACGGCTTTGAACTGGCCATTACCGGCAGTTTTGATGAAGTAAAGGATGTTGGGGGTGTCATGCAATACGGCATCAGCATTACCTGTCCCTAACTCCAAATAAGCATTATCGATATTCGGGAACTGGCGCAGGTCTTTGGTTTTGATGTTGGCTTTTGCATAATCGACCGAGCCGGTGCCGCTTTTCACTGCCAGCACTTTGCCTTTCAGGTCTGCTTCGCCTTTGATGTCGTTATTATTCGCTTTGACCATCACTAACAGGCCGCTGTTGTAATAGCCGTCAGAGAAGTCGACCGCTTTTTTACGTTCATCAGTAATCGTGATCCCAGCCAGTGCCAGATCGACGTTTTTGGTTTGCAACGCAGGAATGATGCCACTGAAATCCATTGGTTTCAGGGTGTATTTCAGATCCAGTTTTTTCGCGATGGCATCCCATAAGTCGATATCGAACCCAACATATTTATCTCCTTGTTTGAACTCAAAAGGGACAAATGCGGTGTCTGTGGCAACAATCAGTTCTTTTTCTGCGGCGTGGGAGCTAACGGCAAAGGCCAGCGCAAGAGCGGCCAATGAAACTTTGACAAGTGACTTCATAAGTGGGAGTTCCTTTGTGCTTTTGTGGATATACCCGTTGTTGTTGATATTGCAGCCAAACTACAACGCCAACCGCGCGGGGCATGGAGATCCATTTTTATATTTCAGGGTGCAATATGAAAAGATCGTGCCAGAAATGCAAGTTATTTAAAAATAAAGATTTTTCTCAAAGTAATTAGCAGCACATTACTTAGTTGGCTTTGATTGCACCAAGATGAGGCCCTAAAATGGTGCGGCAATATCATTATGGTGCAACTATCTAATTATTTACTTATTATTAACTCGCGAGTCAATAATAAATAATCGATAATCAATGTTTATGTAACAATATTGTTAACTGTATCGAGTTTTTGTTTGAAAAGGGGCTGGAAGGCAAAAGGGAGGAACTATCTCAGTTGGCTGTCTTTACTGCCACGGCGGTTATATCCCGCTTGGTTGGTTTGCTGTTTATCTAACTCATGTTGGCAGGCCAGACAATATTTAACACCAGCCAGCGCTTTTCGCCGCGCGTCAGGAATAGCTTGGCCACATTCCAGACAATATTTTTCGCTCTCACCTTTACCAAGCGCAAGACGTACCCGTTCAACAGCCTCTTCCAGGGTTGAATCAATCTGATCTTGCACTGCGCCGTCCGCGGCCCATCCGCTTGCCATATAACCTCCGGCAACAGAGCCGGAAGACCGGCCCTGTCTGATTATCTTTCAAATTACAGGTCTATTGGCGGCGTTGAGTTCCTGCCTGGCTGCATCTTGAAATCTATTGGCTGTAATACGGGTGATTACTCAATATTGGCTTCAAGGAACCACAGGAATTTATCAAGGTCGCGCGATGCGGCAGTAAACATATCTGCACTATCTTCATCTTTGACTTCTGATATGGCCTTGCGCACGAAGTTCGCGACGACGCCATATCTGTTTGCTAACTCTTTTAAGTGTTCTTGCACCGTATGAATATGAGTCGGATAGCTCTTCAATGGAGTTTTATCCGTCACGAGTTGTGCAGTACCGAGTGCAATCCCGCCTAATTGAACGGCGCGTTCTGCAAAGGTATCGAGGTGATCATTAATGGCGGTGCGAAAACCATCCAGCATTTCATGAACCGCGATAAAGTTAGCACCGCGCATATTCCAGTGTGCTTGTTTGGTGATAAGCGATAAATCGATAAACTGAATAACTAGCTCGTTTAATAGCTTAATCGTCAGTGTCTTAGTATGTTCATCAACGTCATTACGTGTATAGATGAGTTCGGAAGATTTTGCTTTGACCAGTTTTGCTGTACTCATAATAGGTATCCCTTTATTGAGTTGATTACCAATTTCTTCACCGCGATAAGTATAACAAAGATATTTAATTTTGTAGGGCAGATAATGCCTATCAATTAAATAGCTTACTGACGAATGTGTTTTAAAGTGTCATTTAGTGTTTCAATACTAGAATATTATCATTCTTATTATTATGTCTAATTGGTAATAACTATTACTATGATTTATATGTATTTTTATATTTAAAAATATAAGTAAATTTTTCTATTGGTTATTTTATTGTGGGATATCAGTATGGTACGCCGGTAAATTAATTTCACCGGCATACTCAATAGGTTATTGTGTGGCGCGAGCAACAATAAATAAGCGCGGAAAGGCGAGTAAGCGCCGGCCATCAGCTTGCGGTGGATAAGCCGCATCAATAATGGCCAGATAATCTTGCAGAAAATCCAATCGCATAGCTTCAGTCAATTTTTCAAGAAAAGGCCGTAAACCGGTTGCCCGTAGCCAGTCAACAATCGCCTGCGCTGATGGCATCGGGTGGTAATATGTGGTTCGCCAGATATCAACTTGCTCAGCATGAGGGGCCAGTAAATCATAATATTGATTGGCGCTGAGCACTTTGGCTCGTATAGCCCCGGCCTCTTGTATCGTCTGTTGCCATGGGCCATTTTCTGCGACCTCTCGCATGGCTCGATGACTGGGTTCATCCAGATTATCCGGCATCTGGACGGCAAGTATCCCGCTGGCAGCCAATTGAGAGAATAGATAAGGGAAAAGTTGCTGATGGTCAGTGAGCCACTGCAATGATGCATTGGCATAAATCAGGTCTTGTGGCTCTGATGGCTGCCACTGGCGGATATCCGCCGCGAGGAAAGCACAATCCGGTAAGCGCTGTTGTGCGCTGAGCAACATGGCGCGCGAATTATCAATGCCGACAAGATGGGCATGGGGAAAACGCTGGTGCAACAATTGGGTCGAGTTGCCCGGCCCACATCCTAAATCACTGATTCGCTTTGGTGTTATAGCATCAATGCGCGCTAACAGGTCGTGAGCGGGGCGGGTGCGCTCTGCTTCAAATTGGCGGTATAAATCAGGGTTCCAGTCTTGCATCTATGGCCTCCGCAGAAAAATAATTTACAGATTTTGTAATGGCCCGCTGAATAATACAGCTCCGGTCGGTTGCCCGGTAGGCGAGCCACCATGAGGCTCCAAGCTTATCGCCAGTAGTGAATGGGCGGTTAATTGGTTTTCAGCCAGCGTCAGTTGTGTTGGGCCTTGGGTATTTAACAACCCCAGCGAATGGGGTTTTTCGCCGGCAGGAATACTCCATAATTCAAGGCTATGAGTGTCACTGACCGCGACAGGGTTCAGTGGTGTTAAGGTTAAACTGCGAGTTGATTTTTCCAGACTCACAACCCACTGGGTGCTCTGCTGGCTATTTGACAACACCGCGACGGGAATGGCGGCCGGAGGCTCAACCAATAAGCGCGGAATAAGCAATATGGCCGCCAGGCATGCGGCAACCGCCCACCCGACATAAGACCAGGGGTTGTGTTTAAGGTGGCGAACATTGGGCGGCGGTAACTGTAATTGCAGCCGTTTCCAGACCTGTTCAGGGGGCGTTAACGGGGTGAGTTGATTATCAAGTTGGGTCAATAGGCGCTGCCAATTGGCCACATCAGCCGCCAGCAGTGGGTCGCGGCGGGCTTTGCGCTCAAAGCGCATGCGAGCTAGCCCGCGCAGGGTACCCAGTGCATATTCTGCGGCCAATGCTGAGTGATATTCGCTTCTGTTTTTCATAAGCCTACACAGTCCTTTAGATGGCCTAGCGCCCGACGTATCCAGCTTTTTATCGTCCCCAGAGGTTGCTGTAAATGAACCGATATCTCCCCATGAGACAGCCCTTGATAGTAAGCCAACATAATACTTTGGCGCTGTTCAACAGGCAGATGTATTAGGCAGTCTGCTAATTGTTTAGCTTCACAGTCTTGCTGCAACTGTGTCAGTGGCGTCAGGGTATCGTCAGTTAGATCATCGGCTTGGGTATCATCCAATGTCTGTAGGCGATTATCACAACCTCGCATCAGGTCGATAGCGCGATTGCGAACTATATGGGTTAGCCAAGTGAGTGGTGCGCTAAGTTGCGCATTGTAATTGCCAGCCCGGTTCCAGACTGTGAGAAAACTGTCGTGCAACACTTCTTCCGCCCGTGCTCGGTTACGTAACATGCGCAGGGCGACTGCAAATAATCGCGGGGATGTCAGCCGGTAAAGTTTTTCAAAAGCGGACTGATCGCCCTGAGCAATAGCCTCGATCAGTCCAATCTGTTGTTCCAAAGAACATTCATTCATTACGCCAATCCTAAAAAAACCGTGCAGTGGGATACTGCACCCAGTATAGACGGGTTTTATTTAGGCATCAGAACCGTATCAATCACATCAATCACACCATTTTTCTGTTGTACATCATAGGTACTGATATTAGCGATGTTACCTTGACCATCTTTAATCTGAATATTATGTGGCCCATTATTCATAATCCATAATGGCTGGCCGTTAACAGTTTTTAGCTCCGCAGTCCCTCCGCCCGCCTTAATTTTACTTTCCAGTTGTTTCATATCGTATTTCCCCGCGACCACGTGATAGGTCAGGATTTGAGTGAGCAGGGCTTTATTTTCTGGCTTGACCAAATTTTCAACCGTACCGGCGGGCAATTTTGCGAACGCGGCATTGGTGGGCGCGAACACGGTAAAGGGCCCGGAGCTTTGTAGGGTATCCACTAGCCCGGCGGCTTTCACTGCGGCCACCAAGGTGGTGTGGTCTTTTGAGTTCACCGCATTCTCAATAATATTTTTGCTTGGCAGCATTGATGCGCCCCCCACCATGACCGTGTCGGACATCATGGCGGCCATAGAAATACTGCTAAACACCAAGGAAGCACAAAGGGCGGTACGAATCAGCGTTTTCATAATGTATTCCTTTTAGGATAGTTGAGGTGAAGTTTTGCCTCACATCTACCTATACGAATCAGCCGAGTGTTTTGGATGCAAAAAAAATGAAAAATAATAAATAAAAAATACCAACCCGCGAAATAACCGGGCTGGCGTGTAGTCGAATAACGCTTTTTCAGGGGGGAATAAGGTAATTAGCCCTGCTGAGGAGCTAGCGTTCGATGCATAACATAGGCATCAACATAACCTAATTCGCGATGGTTAAATGCGCCCGGCAGGGTGGCGATTATCTCAAAACCTAATTTTTGCCACAGTGCAATGGCCAAAGTGTTGGTGCTGACGACAAAATTAAACTGCATGGCGCGGTAGCCCAGTGCGGTTGCTTGTGCAATGCAATGGAGCCCCAGCGCTTTACCCACCCCTAATCCGCGAGCTTGCTCATCAACCATAAATGAAGCATTGGCGACGTGGGAGCCGAGGCCGCGTTGGTTATCGATTAATTTATACATGCCAACAATATGTTGTTCATGCAGCGCGATAAAACAGCGAACACCGGGAGCAAACCAGTAATTATAAGCATCTTGTTCAGGGGTGTCTGGAGTAAAGACGTAGGTATCACCACGACTAATTACCGCCTGAAAGAGGGGCCAAATCTCAGCAAAATCAGCAGGTTTTGCAGTTCTAATCTCCATTTACGGCTCCTGTTCAAGCAATTTGGTCAATCTGCGGTTTGGGTTTGATGGTCAGAGTTGCGCCGATAGACGCGCTGATAATGGATGCCAGTGCCAGCCATTGAATCAATGTTAAGTGTTCATTTAAGAATATCAGCCCGGAAATCGCCGCTAATGCAGGTTCTAAACTCATCAATGTGCCGAATGTACGAGTGGGTAAACGGGTCAGCGCGACCATTTCCAGTGAGTAGGGCAGCGCCGTGGACAGAATGGCAACCGCTAAGGCGACGGGCAGAATTGCCGGGGCGAACAGCGCTAGGCCATTGTAAGCCACCCCGATGGGGCAAAAAACCAGCGCCGCAATCAGAGAGCCAATTGCCACAGTACCAGGGCCATGATCCCCACCGGCTCTTTGCCCTGAAATAATATAAAGCGCCCAGCAGACACCGGCCCCCAGCGCACAGGCTGCACCAAATAAATCAATGGAGTTGATGTTGCTTCCCAGCGGCAGCAAGAACCATAAACCCAAAATTGCCAACCCGACCCAGATAAAATCGACCGCACGGCGGGAAGATAGCATGGCGACGGCCAGCGGGCCGGTAAACTCCAATGCCACGGCAATACCTAATGGCACGGTTTTTAATGACAGATAAAAAAGGAAATTCATTCCCCCCAAGGTCACGCCATAAATCAGCAAAGGTAACCGGTTACCGGCTTCAAACCGCATGCGCCAGGGTTTAAAGATAATAAACAGAATCAGTGTTCCAATGCCGAGTCGCAATGACGTGATGCCCTGCGCGCCAACCAGTGGAAATAAGCTTTTCGCCAACGACGCGCCACTTTGAATTGATATCATGGCGATCACGAGCAAGAAAATGGGCAGTAATGGCAGTGAATGTTTGGATGAAGGAGACAAAGACATCCTTTTGCGCCTCAAAGAAAAATAATAGGTATCAATCCTTGCCAGTGTAAATGAAATGTCGCTGGAGTGTTTAAAAATTACCGATGGCGATAATTACCACTAAGGAAAAGGTGAAATAAATAATTTTTTTCTGTAATTGCTGTTTTTAAACACTATTTTTGCTGTTTTATTGAGCTTGTAAATTAAGAATAGTCTGTAATAAGTTTTAGTGATGAGTGTCACAAAGTGGCGTACTATAGCCAAAATTCGTAAGCGTATTAATGAGATGAAAGATTCTTGAAACTCTTTGTTACACCAAATAAATGATTAGACAATCATTAATGAGCAGAGTTTCACGCTATTTATTGTTATAATTTCATGGTGTTTTGGTTTCATTTAAAAATTTTGCGTTTTTCGAGGTGGTTATGAATAAAATTGCATGTCTTTCAGCTGTAGCAGCTTGCGTATTAGCAGTGACCGCAGGGTCAGCCTTTGCCGGTCAAAGCACCGTTTCTGGTGGTTATGCCCAGAGCGATTATCAAGGTGTTGCTAACAAATCTTCAGGTTTTAACCTGAAGTACCGCTACGAGTGGAGTGATTCTCAACTGGGTTACATCACCTCTTTCACTCACACTGAAAAAAGCAGCTTCGGTGACAGCGCGTCTGTTTATAACAAAGCACAATACAACGCAATCACCGGTGGCCCTGCTTACCGTATCAATGATTGGGCGAGCGTTTATGGTCTGGTAGGTGTGGGTTATGGCCGTTTCAGCCAGAACTACCCAACTTCACCTAGTGATAAAAACAGCACCAGCGATTATGGCTTCACTTATGGTGCAGGCCTGCAGTTCAACCCAATGCAAAATGTTGCTTTTGACGTTTCTTATGAGCAAAGCCGCATTCGTAGCGTTGACGTCGGTACTTGGGTTGCTGGCGTAGGTTACACTTTCTAAGTGACTGCTTAGAATAGTTAGCATTCATCTTTTAGGGTGAATACTATATCTAATAAAAATCCGCTTTCGGGCGGATTTTTTTCGTCGGTAATAACCCTGATGTCATTAATGGTGCAGGGGATTTATATCAATGATATTGCTCATATCTTGCTGAACAGAAATGAAAGATTATCTGACCGTATTCACGGCATCAGTAATCAAATCAATAATATGTTGCGGATGTGAGAGATGTGCGGCGTGGCTTGCGGGCAGTTCAATCACTTTATTTGCCTGAATTCGCTCGGCGAATTCGCGTTGCGTTTCTACCGGCAGCATCCTGTCTTGTGTTGAAACCTGATACCAGCAAGGTTTGACCCGCCAAGCGGGTTGGGCCGACTTATCGGTAAAAACACGAGCCGCTAAAGGTTTCTGCGCCAAAGCCATCACCAGCGCTTCAGTTTCATCAATATCTTGGCACAGGCTTTCATGGTATTTATCAGTGTCTATCCATAAAAAACCATTATCATCTGGGCGGATGTAGGCAGCACCAACAGGTGGCTTGCGCCATGCATATGTGCTGGAAACACTTTCTCCGGCATCAGGCGCAAAAGCAGCAAGATAAACCATGCCCACGACATTGTGTAGATGCCCAGCCTGGGTAATGACCATCCCACCGTAACAGTGGCCGACTAATAAGGTTGGTCCATATAAGGCGGCTGTGAGTTTGATCGTGCGCTCAACATCATCCGCCAATGACGTTAATGGGTTTTGCATGGCAATAACCCGATGCCCCATTGCATGCAGGGCAGGAATAATATGCCGCCATTGGGAACCATCAGCCCATGCGCCATGTACTAATAAAATATTAAGTTTAGTCGGCATATTCCCCCCAGAACGGGTATCAAGTGGTGCATAATATCGTTATGCAGAAAGTCTATTCTTGATGAATAACAACTTATACTCACTTGTTGTGGCCGTTGTTAATTTAAAAATTATTTAATCGCTATATGTTATTTAAATTAATCTAATCTGTTATTACATTATAAAGTATAAGGCGATGGAGATGGGTGACCTTAAGATAAAGACGAAAATGAACCGCTATATTTATCTATTTGAATGGCGATAAACAATATTAAATTTGTTAAAATAAAAAACACCTTATTTAAAATAAGTAAAAACAAGGTATTAATGAGTTTCTTTTTTCAACCGTTATAACGTACTTTACTGGTAAAAATAGAATAATATGACACACTGTTATTAGCTCTGATTTACTATCATTGCTGTTATCGTGATTTACACATCAAACAGAATAAATAACAATAGATTGTTATAAAACAGTTGGTTACTCTAAAGTAGTTCTCCTAAAAATAGGCTGTAATCATGACAACACTTAGTGAACAAGCAGCACCTATGCTACATGACACTCAACTTGAGCAGCAAATTTTACGACGTTCGATTTTTTTTACTTTATTTATCGCCATCATGGGCATTATTTTCGGCATTATATGTGGATCGATGTCGATAATTTTTGATGGCATGTTCTCTGCTTTAGATGCCGGGATGTGCAGTTTATCTTTATTGGTTTCCCGGCTACTTGGTCAGCCAAATAGTCGACGTTTTCAGTATGGATTCTGGCATGTAGAACCGTTGGTCTTAGCTTTCAATGGCAGCTTACTGGCCTTCCTCTGTCTGTATGCTTTTGTTAATGCCATTAAAGGCATTATTGATGGTGGCCGCGAACTGGAGTTAGGGTGGGCAATTGTTTATGCGCTGGTGGTCAGTATTTTCTGTTTTACTATTTTCCTAAAACAACGTCGCCTAAATAAACGTGTTAAATCCGAGTTAATTGCGCTGGATACCAAAAGCTGGTTGATGTCAGCTTGTATCAGTTCAGCTTTATTAGTGGCGTTTTTACTTTCATGGAGCATGGAAGGGACTCGCTATGAACACTTGATTGTTTATACCGACCCTAGTGTGCTGGCTCTGTTAACACTGATATTGATCCCCGTTCCAATAAAAACCGTGATTGCCGCCGTCCGCGAAGTATTACAAATGACTCCAGATACATTGGATGCCTCCATGGAGAATTTAATGGATAAGTTAATGGCGAAATATCAATTTATTGATTATTCACATTATGCCACGCGTATTGGTCGGGGGTTGTTTGTTGAAATTCATGTGGTTATTCCACCAGAAATGGAAAGTCATGGTGTCTCCTATTTTGACAAAATACGTGATGAAATATCACAGGCGATTGGTGAGTCAGGCCCACACCGCTGGCTAACAATCTCGTTTACCCGTAATCCGAAATGGCTGTGAGGCAGGAAAGTAATGGGGCGGGTGACTTTATATGCACTAACCAAAGGTAATGAAAAAGATGATTGCTCAACGCCAGATAAAACTTAGCCTTGTTGATATTCCTCCAAGACTGAATGCTGCCACTAAAGTTGCGATAAATGACAGCACCATTGCGGCGCGTAAAGCTAAAATTATCGCCAATATGATTAAGGCTAACATTGATTATTTACTGGTTTATGCTGATAAGGAGCATGGAGGTAACTTTGAGTATCTCAGTGGATTTATCCCTCGATTTGAAGAGGCCGCTCTGGTGTTACATGTCACTGGGGAGGTCTATTTATTGTTGGGTAATGAGAGTTTAAAATTGTCTCAATATGCGCGAGTGAGTAATACAGCAATTCATGTCCCCTATTTTTCGCTGCCAAATCAACCGATGGATAATAGTAAAACGCTAGTTGAATTATTGGCAGAAACAAAAATCCGACAGGCCAAAAAAATTGGTGTTGTTGGATGGAAGCTCTTTACCAGTAAATTAGATGATAATAGTCAATTGTTTGATATTCCTAGTTTTATTCTAACGGCGATAAAGGAGTCTGTTGTATCATCAACTTTGGTAGTTAATGCCACCAGCCTATTTATTGGTAGTGATACTGCGGCTAGAGTGACCAATAATGCAAATGAATTAGCGCATTATGAATATGGCGCTAATCTGGCCTCTAATTGTATTCTTAGTGCATTAACTGCGGTAGATATAGGTGTAACTGAAAAACAACTAGGTGCTTGTCTGGCAGATGAAGGGCAGCCGAATACTGTTGTGATGATTGCTGCAACAGGTGAGCGTTTTGAAAAAGCGAATTTATATCCGAGTGATAAAACCGTGCAACTTGGCGATAAAGTATCATTGACCACTGGGTTTAAAGGTGGCTTAAGCAGTAGAACAGGTTATGCAGTCTCTCAAGCTGATGAACTGCCTGTGGCGGAAAGAGATTATCTCGACAAGGTTGCTATTCCTTATTACGCCACGGTTATTACTTGGTTAGAAAATATTCGTATTGGCATGTCAGGTAAAGAGATGTATGCGCTAGTTGAAGCTGTTTTCCCTAAGGCACAATACCATTGGTCTTTAAATCCTGGGCACTTAGTTGCGGATGAAGAATGGTTATGTTCGCCCATTTATCAGGGGTCGGAAGAGAAAATCCGTAGTGGAATGTTATTCCAAATCGATATTATCCCCTCAGTCAAAGGTTATGCGGGAGTGAGTGCCGAGGATTGCATTGCATTAGCCGATCAGCCGTTACGTGAATCTCTGGCCGCTGATTATCCTGATGTTTGGCAAAGAATACAAAAACGGCGTGATTATCTCCGCAATATATTGAATATTCACCTCAGTGAAGAAGTGTTACCGATGTCTAATACTGTGGGCTATCTACGGCCTTTTCTATTAGATAAATACAGTGCATTACAATGTTTGAATGAAGCATCGCATTAACATTTCTTCTGATGGTATTTTGTTTAATTGGGGGGCGATTTAGCCCCTTTATCGTGTAATGAACCCAGTTATGCTATCAGCCTATTACCCGATTTGTCCCCTTGCTGATATTTCATGCAAACTGGAGGCGATACTCTTGTCATCTTGTGGCATAATGCGCGCCGAATCACATTTTCTAGTATTCTGAATATCCCTATTCAGTCATCCAATCGAGAGCGAGCTCTGTGCTAAGTACTAACAATATCACCATGCAATTCGGCAGCAAGCCGCTGTTTGAAAACATTTCAGTAAAATTCGGTGGCGGTAATCGCTATGGTCTGATCGGCGCTAATGGTTGTGGTAAATCCACATTCATGAAAATTCTTGGCGGCGATTTAGTGCCAAGTGGCGGTAACGTATTCCTTGACCCAAATGAGCGCTTGGGTAAATTGCGTCAGGATCAATTCGCCTTTGAAAACAACACAGTGCTGGACACCGTCATCATGGGGCACGGCGAACTGTGGGAAGTAAAAGAAGAGCGTGACCGCATTTATGCCATGGCTGAAATGAGTGAAGAAGACGGCTATAAAGTGGCTGATTTAGAAGTTGCCTATGGTGAAATGGATGGCTATAGCGCAGAAGCCCGTGCTGGTGAATTGTTGCTTGGTGTTGGTATCCCTGTCGAGCAGCACTATGGTTTGATGAGCGAAATCGCTCCTGGCTGGAAGCTGCGCGTATTGTTGGCTCAGGCTCTGTTCTCTGACCCAGAAATTCTGTTACTTGACGAACCCACCAACAACTTGGATATCGATACTATCCGTTGGCTAGAGCAGGTTCTGAATGAACGTAGCAGTACCATGATAATTATTTCCCATGACCGCCATTTTCTTAATATGGTGTGTACCCACATGGCGGACTTGGATTATGGTGAATTGCGTGTTTATCCGGGTAACTATGACGAATATATGACTGCGGCGACTCAAGCACGTGAGCGCCTGTTATCTGATAACGCGAAGAAAAAAGCTCAGATATCTGAACTTCAATCTTTCGTTAGCCGCTTTAGCGCCAATGCTTCTAAGTCTAAACAGGCTACTTCACGGGCGCGTCAGATTGATAAAATTCAGCTCGATGAAGTTAAAGCTTCTAGCCGTCAGAACCCGTTTATCCGCTTTGACCAGGATAAAAAGTTGTTCCGTAATGCGCTTGAAGTAGAAATGTTGACTAAAGGTTTTGATAACGGCCCGCTGTTTAAGAACCTGAATCTTCGCCTGGAAGTCGGCGAGAAAGTGGCTATTCTTGGGCCAAATGGTATTGGTAAATCGACTTTACTGAAGACATTGGTCGGAGACTATGAGCCCGATACTGGCACAGTAAAATGGTCTGAAAACAGTAAGATAGGTTACTATGCACAGGATCATGCCAGCGACTTTGACATCGACTTGACCGTATTTGACTGGATGAGCCAGTGGAAACAAGAAAAAGACGACGAGCAAGCGGTGCGCAGTGTGTTAGGCCGTTTACTGTTTAGCCAAGATGATATCAAGAAGAAAGTTAAAGTGCTGTCGGGCGGTGAGAAGGGGCGGATGTTGTTTGGTAAGCTGATGATGCAGCGCCCGAACATTCTGGTAATGGATGAGCCAACGAACCACTTAGATATGGAGTCGATCGAATCCCTCAATATGGCATTGGAAATGTATGAAGGCACACTCATTTTCGTATCCCATGACCGTGAGTTCGTCAGTTCATTGGCGACCCGAGTGATTGAAATGACACCGAAGAAACTGATCGACTTTACCGGTAACTATGAAGATTACCTGCGCAGTCAGGGCATTCAGTCCTAATTTTCGGATGATATGCTAATAAAAAAGCTGATGTATTGATGACATCAGCTTTGCTGTTCACCGGCAGGGTTTCCCCCTGCCTTTAGTCTACTATGTGCTATCAGTGGCGCTTAACAGGCCCCTTTATCTTCCCAAACTTGACTCCAGCCGGTGCCATTACCGCTGGTGTCGGTGACTGTGCTATCACCTGGCACGGTTTCAGCAGAAACCCACCATTTGTTAGTATAAACACGCCCATCTTTACTGACGGTGGTCGGGTTACTGTAGATTTGTTGCTGCCAGGATGGCGCACTGCACTGCTGTACTGCGGCCGGTTTTGATGTGGTCACTGTTTGCAGTTCGTCTTTAGCCGTAGTGTCACATAGACCTTTATCTTCCCAAGCCTTACCCCAGCCAGTGCCGTTACCGGTAGTATCGGTTACCGCAGCATCACCAGGGACAGTGGCGGCAGATACCCACCACTTGTTAATGTAAACACGTCCATCTTTACTGATGGTAGTCGGGCTGTCATAGACTTTTGCCTGCCAAGATGGCATTTTGCACTGCACTATTTGTTCTGCTTGTTCTACTGGTTTAGTTTCTGTGATTTTTTCAATAATATCGCCATTGAGATATTGACTACCATCGTAACTCTCCAAGTATTCCCAATATTTGTTACTGGTTTGATTACTTGGGAAATACCAATATGAGCTGATTTTTAAGCGGAAATAATCACGGGAGTTAGTGGACTGATTATCGTACAGATAGAGCGTGCCAGGAACACCTTCAGGTGACTCACCATCCCAGTAATTAATATCCCCCTCTGCTTGGTAGCGCTGCTTGACTAATTCGTTATAAGCTTCACGTACGGATATATTTTCACCTGTGGTTTTCAATTGAGTCGAACTGGCCAGTCTGATGGCCATATTGTTACTATCTGTTATAGTCACTGGAATTGATAACATGGCATTTTGTAATATATTGCTCGGCGCTCGTAGGGTTATTTCCCTACCATTCTCTGCAATAACATCAACACCTTTTGGAATATCCCATTGGTAATTTAACGTTGATATATTGCGGTTTTTTACTTCTACGGAGACGGTAAATATGTCTCCTGCATTGACGGTATCAGGTACATGCACATCGCCGGTAATATTTTGTTGAGTTAGCGGGTAACGGTGGGCAATATTACTGTCTCTATTTTGCCAAATGGCCTGATCTAAGTAAGGCAGATTCATTGTTGTTAATTGAGCGCTGGTTTCTTTAGTTGGCTTTATTCCCCATTGCTGGAAAAACGGCATTAGATTAATGCCTGATACTCGGCTTGTTTCTAGCAAAAAACGTTGTTTTTTCTCATCATTAGTTTTTGGCTGTTCCGCTGTAGTAAGAGTGCGGTAACGATCGCCAAGGCGCTGGTAGAAATCTTTACCAAATGCCAAATCCAACTGCCAAAACATGCCTAAACGCACAAATACATCACCATCTTCATATTTTTTACCTTTGTTCTTCAAAAAGGTAGCAATATCATCCCAGCGTGAATCTGTTTCCATACGCGAAGTGCCGCCTAAAGCGCGCTGAACATATAAAGAGGTCAGGTTTACTGTGGTTTCAACATCACCATCAAAAGTCCATGCCGGCATTTGGTAATGATGACCCAGCTCATGCCATGGCCCCCAGCCCCCATTTTGTAACATGTTGGCATTAATCACTTCCGGAATACCCGAAGCGTTAGCACCCAACCAGTAATCAGATGCTGACATATAGCCATTTGTCTTATCTGGTTTGCTGACAAACTGATATTGGAAAGGTGTCGCGCGATGAGGGAAAGCTTTGTCAGAGCTGAGTCCGTACTGCTCTTCGGCAAGGTCAACAATGCTGTCCCACAAGACTAAAACAGCCTCAGGGTCAGTCGCACTTTTACGCATGTGTTCAATCGGCATAGTGAGGATCATGCGCTTACCGACTAACTCGGCGAAAGGAGAGTTGCCAAAATGGGTTAACTGCGCCTGCCAGTCCTCAGCGGTATTTTCACCCAGAATAAAGCGAGGCATAGGCATGCCACCCTCTAGCAGATTAATGGTGATCTCACTGCTACCTTGTTGGTTAGCTGCCACAAAATAAATAGGGCCAGCATGCTCAACCTGAATCTCGTTAATGCCCTGTTGTAGCTTTACGACCTGGCGTTTAAAACTTTCTTCATCGCCTATTTTGACAGGCACAATCCACAGCTCTGGCAATGCATCAATATCCTCCCCCTGATGTTGGTACTCAATGCGCAGATTGTCACCTTTATTGGCCCAAAAGCCGCTAGATTGGGTTGGATGAGTAAAAAAGTGACGCTTTTGTTGCTCACTCCAATACACTGGCGAGCCATGCTGAAGCAAGTGAATTTGCCGCGATGCTTCAGCAACATGATGGCTGTTTGCCACTTTTGCTCGCTGAACTGACATATTAGTGGGGATATCTGAAACAGTGGCAGATAAGGTAGTTGAGAAGCCCAGAGACAATAATAGACTGAGGGCAATAGGTGTAGTGCGTAAAACAGGATGCAACATAAAGCTATCTCCGGATAGCATTCAACTTCAATAAGACGCAGATGAAGATTGAATTAAGTTAAGAATGAATTCGCGAGTAAATATTCTATTACATCAAATCTTAACGCAGCTATGGGGCTAATGCGGAATTCAAACAAGTCGAAAAAGGTCATAGATATTAATGACAAATAAGGCCGCAAGCCCCCTTATTTATCAAGAATAAGAAACAATGTACAACCCTTAAAAATATCCAATTCAAAAAATAAGAGGTATTAACCCCGCAATAATTTAATAAAATTGATAAGCAGGGGAAGGAGTCAAATAATCGAGGGCGCAATCAGCGAAATACACTATGCATCGGTGCTATAAAATAGGCTTGCCAGCAACCTCAGCCAATACACTATTACTACAAATTTCGCACTGAGGGTCTTTTGTCAACTTCAAGCTACGAAATTCTGCTGTCATCGCATCGTACATAAGTATGCGGCCAGATATTAATTGGCCATAATCAGTCAGTAATTTTATCGCTTCCATGGCCTGTAAATTGCCAATAATACCCACCAATGGAGCCATAACTCCCGCCTCAACACAGGTCAACATATTATCGCCAAACAATCGGCTTAAGCAGCGGTAACAGGGTTGACCTTCCTGATATGTAAAGACGCTAACTTGCCCCTCCATGCGAATTGCTGCACCCGAAATTAGTGGCTTACGTTGGGCATGACACAGGCGGTTAAGTTGCTCACGGCTGACGACATTATCAGTACAGTCCAACACCAATTGATGCTCCGCTATAGCACTAGCCAACTGCTCATCATCTAATTGAGTATCAATAGTTTTTAGTGCCAGATTGGGATTCATCTCTGCCAAAGTCATGGCCGCAGAGGCCACTTTTGACATGCCAATACGAGCATCGCGATGCAGAACTTGCCGTTGCAAATTGGATAGCGAAACCGTGTCAAAATCCAGCAGTGTAAGATGGCCTACACCTGCTACTGCCAGATATTGTGCCGCCGCACACCCGAGGCCACCTAAGCCAACAATGAAGACTTTGGCTGCGTTGAGTTTTTCCTGCCCGTCAAAGTCAAACCCGCGTAAGACGATTTGCCGGTTATAACGCAGGGTTTGTGCATCAGAAAGTTCGGGCAACATATTGGCCTCCCAGTAATTTATTGTTCCAACAATTCATTAATTAAGTAGGCCATTAAATAACTCTATTTCAACTGTTTCACCGATATCTACTGAACCCCGCTCCCGCTCGAGGACGATGAAACAGTTGGCTTGGCTAAATGAGCTGAAGACGTGTGAACCTTGATGACCCGTAGTGCTGACTTCCAGTTCGCCATGAGCATTGGTTGAGAAAACCCCGCGTTGGAAATCCAAACGGCCCGGCGTTTTTTTCAACGTTGTTATCGCTTTTGCTTTCAACCGTAATGGCGGATGCCATGCCAAGTGGCCGGAAAGCTTAGCAATAAGAGGTTGTACTAATTGATAAAATGTCAGTGTCGCGGAGACTGGGTTACCCGGTAGGCCACAGAACCAGGCATGATTTAATTTGCCAAAAGCAAAAGGTTTACCGGGTTTTATCGCTAACTTCCAGAAACCAATATCACCCAGTTCTTCCAGCATCTGCTTGGTGTAATCCGCCTCGCCAACTGAAACTCCGCCGCTGCTGATGACCAAATCAGCAGCAGTATCAGCTTGTTCAAATGCCTGGCGCAATGCTTGTTGATCATCACGAATGACACCCAAATCAATAATTTCACAACCTAACTGTTGCAACATCAAACGAACCGCAAAACGATTAGTATCGTAAATCTCCCCTTCACCCAAGGGCTGTCCGACCGGTTTTAGTTCATCGCCAGTCGAGAAAATGGCGACTTTCAATGCACGAAAAACAGTAACCTCGGCAATACCTAATGATGCTAACAGTGGCAGCTCAGCTACGCCCAGTTTGATACCCGCGGGAAAAACCGCCGCTCCTTGCTGGATATCTTCACCAGCCAGCCGGATATTTTGCCCTGCATGGATACGGCCATTAAAAGTGACACCTTGCTCACTCACAACTGCTTGTTCTTGCATGACGACAGCATCGGCCCCTGCCGGAATAGGGGCACCTGTCATGATACGAATACAGCTATTGG
This sequence comes from Yersinia hibernica, assembly GCF_004124235.1. Classification (NCBI taxonomy): domain Bacteria; kingdom Pseudomonadati; phylum Pseudomonadota; class Gammaproteobacteria; order Enterobacterales; family Yersiniaceae; genus Yersinia; species Yersinia hibernica. The sequence goes on along the minus strand of NZ_CP032487.1, from coordinate 2,542,566 downwards.
CGGGCCATTCATCTTTAAATGGCGCACCTGCAAAAGCTTTACCCGCCACCGGTAAAGGCATTGTGCTGCTAAGCTCATTACAGCGCACAGCATAACCATCCATGGCCGAATTAGCGAAAGGTGGTACGGCAATCGGTGAGGTAATTGCATGGGCTGTGATACGCCCCGCAGCATCTGTGAGAGCGATGGTTTCCGTAGATTGTAATGGTGTGACCTGTGACAGCATTTTAGCCAGTGCTTGTTCCAGAGAGAGTAAATCCGAGGTATTACAGTTATCCATGCTGAACTCCGTGGTCTGAAGCACCGTCGCCAGAAGTGATAACGGGTGCAGGGCAATAATCAAATAAGAGCGCCATTATGGCAGAGATTGCCATGCGGGTGAATTGATGGGAGGCAAAGAGGTCGCAGTCTGATAGTGTCTTGAGTTCTAGCGCTCTTTTTTATCGGTATTTGCTTTTACCAAGCAAAACAGGAGGGGAACATGGACTATCAAAAAATTCTTAAATTCTGGTTTAGCGAGATAGAACCGGAGTTGTGGTTCAAAAAGGATGAAGATTTTGATGCTGATTTACGTCAGCGTTTTGGCGCTTTTTGGCAAGCGGCCTCTAAAGGGGAATTGGCACATTGGCGACAGAATATTGAGGGGCGTCTGGCTGAAATAGTGATATTGGATCAGTTCAGCCGAAATATATTCCGGGATTTACCCAGCTCTTTTTCCTGCGATGGTATGGCATTGGTGCTGGCACAAGAAGCAGTCAGAAGTGGTCAAGCGGATCAGTTATCAAATACGCAGCGTGGTTTTCTCTATTTACCCTTTATGCATTCAGAATCCCCATTAATTCATCAACAGGCATTAAAGTTATATACCGAATTAGGTAATGAGGTTCAACTGGATTACGAATTGCGTCATAAAGCAATTATTGACCGCTTTGGCCGATATCCCCACCGCAACCTTATTCTCGGCCGTGTATCCAGTGCTGAAGAACAAGCTTTTTTACTCCAGCCAGGGTCAGTATTTTAATCCCAAAAGAGTCGAGTAATAGTTGCCAGCGATATATCTGCACTGGCGACTATTATTGCTTTGGCAATCAGCAGTTTTGTCGCTATGTTCACAAAAAAGTTCTTATCCAGAAGTCGAAACGACATTTTTATCTGTTTGGCATCACAGGATGATTTAAGGTTTTTCCTAAACTGCAGTCTCCACTATAACGTTGATTGAAACGCTATTGTTACCAATATATAACAATCTAACAATATATAAATGGGAACTCAGTATCTGAGGTTTTTCAGCGCTGAGTTTATGTTGGCATGGACGTTTAACGATATGGCAGATGTATCAATATGGCTGAAACAACATCATTAGAGACGAGTGAATCTTCACAATCAGCACGCCTGACAGAGCAAGCAGATACACGGCAGAGAATCCGTGCCATTGTTGGAGCATCCTCTGGTAATTTGGTTGAATGGTTCGATTTTTATATTTATTCGTTCTGTGCTCTCTACTTTGCGCCGCTTTTTTTCCCTAGTGATAATCCTACGACCCAGTTAGTACAAACAGCGGGTGTTTTTGCGGCTGGTTTTTTGATGCGGCCAATTGGTGGCTGGCTATTTGGATATATTGCCGATAAACATGGACGTAAACTCTCCATGCTTATCTCCGTTTATATGATGTGTGCTGGCTCATTAATGATTGCTTGCTTGCCAACTTATGCCTCAATTGGCAGCCTGGCACCTATTTTGCTATTAGTCGCTCGCCTATTCCAAGGATTATCCGTCGGAGGGGAATATGGCACTAGTGCCACATATATGAGTGAGGTCGCCGTGAAAGGGCGCAAAGGTTTTTATGCTTCCTTCCAATATGTCACATTGATAGGCGGCCAATTATTGGCATTATTGGTGCTGGTTTTGCTACAGCAAACCTTATCATCAGAAGTATTACACAGTTGGGGTTGGCGTATTCCTTTTGTGCTCGGGGCGCTGCTAGCTGTGGTTGCACTATATTTACGCCGCTCACTAAATGAAACTTCGGATGAAAAAACACGCAGCAAAAAAGATGCCGGTAGTTTAAAAGGGCTGTGGAAAAACCGGCGTGCCTTTATTATGGTCTTGGGCTTCACTGCCGGTGGTTCGCTTTCTTTTTACACTTACACCACTTATATGCAGAAATATCTGGTAAATACAGCTGGGATGGATGTAAAAACGGCCAGCTTGGTGATGACCGCCGCGCTATTTATTTTCATGATAATCCAGCCGTTATTTGGTGCATTATCCGACCGTATTAGTCGGCGCACCTCTATGCTGACATTTGCATTATTATCAATGCTATTGACCGTCCCAATTCTGCATGCACTAAAAGATGTGACTAGCCCTTATATCGCCTTCATGTTGATTGTCACCGCGCTGATTATTGTCAGTTTCTATACTTCCATCGGTGGATTACTGAAAGCAGAAATGTTTCCACCCGAGGTTCGGGCGCTAGGGGTTGGTTTATCTTATGCTGTCGCCAATGCTATGTTTGGTGGCAGTGCCGAATATGTGGCGCTTTCACTCAAGTCATTTGATATGGAAAACAGCTTCTTTTGGTATGTATCGGCAATGTGCTTCCTGACATTCCTAGTTTCCCTAAAATTACATCGTAAAGGGCAAGAGGTTGATTTGTAAAATAAATGATAAACACTGATAATATACTACTGAAGCTACAGCAATATGGTTTCAGTAGTTATTGGCTATATAATTTTGGATGGTAGCCAGCAAATGCCCAGTCCCACAACATGTATCATTATATCCGTCAGAATGTTTGCGATTTATAATATGGTCATGGGGGCAACCACCATGACAAATAGAAAACCACCGGCAATACTGCATTTTTTGAGTAGCTGCTTTTTCCTCACCGACGGCTTGTTGATTATGGGATGAGAGGGCTAAGAGGTCGGCTAAATCTGTATGCAGTAATGAACCATAAATACTGTTTTTATCACTTTAGTTATATAAGATGTCCATCTTTCATGTTTATTACTCTGTTTCCATAAGTGGCAGCATCATTTGAATGCGTGACCATAATAATGGTCGTGCCATTTTCATTTATATATTTTAATTGCTGAAGTACCGCATGGACATTTTTGCTGTCTAAATTTCCAGTGGGTTCGTCAGCTAAAAGTAATTCGGGTTTAGATACCATTGCCCGGGCAATGGCCACTCGTTGTTGCTGACCTCCTGATAATTGTATTGGTTTATGATTTTTTCGGTTATCAATATCGAATAGATTTAAAACATGATTTACTCGTTCAATACGATCTTTTTTGCTGACACCACGATATTTAAGAGGTAAAGCAATATTATCAAAGATAGATAAGTGGGGTATAAGATTAAATGATTGTAAAATATACCCTATTAGCGATCTTCTTATAATGACTTTCTGTGAGTGGCTCAAGTTCGTGATTTCTTGCCCCGCGATAGCTAACGATCCACTATCCAAGTTATCAAACATGCCAATGATATTGAGCAGTGTCGATTTACCTGATCCTGATGGACCCATGATCGAAACAAAATCCCCTTTTTCTACAGAGAAATTAAGATGGTTAAGAACCTTGGTTTTTATTGTTTTAGTGATATAACACTTTTCAGCATTTTGTATTTTTAGCATGTTATTTAAACTCGATAATATCGTATTCATTATTGTTATTATCAGGAGGAATAACAATCTGTTGTCCTGCTATTAATCCTGCCGTGACTTCTGTTTTTAGCCCGCGTTTTCGTTTGATATCTATCTTTGACTTAATGGCTTGGTTTTTTTCTGACTGGTAAATATAGATGAAGCTGTTACCATTTTTTTCCGAGATAATACTTTCTGTTGGTACTAGTAATGCAACATTATTATCTTCTTGTAATGATATTTTTATTTCAATTGATTGCCCTCTTTTAAGGCGGGAGATGCTATCTTGATACGGTATTAATTTAGCTTTAAATTTTCCATTTTCAACAATACTAGAGACTGATTCGATAAGAAGTGGGATCTCTTGGCCATTTATTTGTGAAACAATATGGCTCTGAGGTATTATCTTATCGAGATAATACTCACTAAAGTAAACATTAAAATAATATGATTCTAAATTATCTATTACCGCAATTTTTTCTCCAGACTTTATCTGCTGACCCAACTCAATATCCAAAACTGATAATGTGCCATCTATAGGCGCAGTTATCACAAGCTGGCTCATGCTCTCTTCTGTCATTTTCATCATTCTCTCAAGTAATGAAATAGAGTCCTCAATGCTTCTAAATTGTGAGGGCAATGTTTCTTTGTTCTTATCATTATGTTCGCGCAATATATCTAGTTTTGTTTGCCAATTTTGTAACATATCGATTTGATTTTCTAACTCGGATTTTGTAATCATTGATTTTTTATCAAGAATCTGATGCTTTCTTAACTCTTTTGATATGACCGTTGTCTGATGTTCTGCTTCTTGTAATCTTATTTTTGTATCTCGATTATCTTGTGAAAGTAGTATTTTCATATTATGAAGATTGTTTATTTTTTCAGCGATACTCGCTATTCTGGATGTCGCTTCCAGCATAAAATCATAGTTCGACAATTTTGCAATAACATCGCCTTTAGTTACTGTGTCAAAGGTTTGTTTTGTAATCTCAATGACTTTTCCACCATGCTCATTTGAGATGATTATGCTCTCCTTGGGTATTGTAATCGCCCTGGTAATCAGTAATTCTTGATATACCTCAGGGGTGATTATATGAAAAGTAACATCTTCGCGAGAAACGAGTAAAGTGCGTTGAGTTGTTGATAAGTAATAAATAGAATAAAGACTGCCGATAAGCAGTAATAGAATGCAGATAATGACCAATTTAGCATTTTTATTTATAAATCTTCTTTGTTCAATTTTTGTATCCATAAATATTATTTGTTTTTCCCGATTTTTAATATCTTATTGCTAAAGATAAGTGTGATAGTCATCATGACAATGATACTTAAAATGAAACTAAAGAGTGCGCTGGTAGCATAAATATAAGATACGCCAGTAACCCAATGGTACTGATTTAGCCAGTGGCGCAATAGTAAAAGACTGATAGGAAGAGATATTCCTGCGGCTATTATTATATGAATTAGGTTATGTTGTATGAAAAATATTATATTGGTATAAATAGAACCACCAATTGACTCCATTATCTGCAATGTCTTATTTAGCCGTTTTGCTTCAGCCATGCTAACTATAACTGTGCTTATTATTATCAATACAATTGAAACTGATGTGACTGTGTTAATGGTGTTTTTTATTAGATTTTCATTGTTAAAGTGTTCTTGATGCAAGTTACGGACTGATTTTATTTGTTCTGGGCTGATATGATAGTATTTTAAGATTTTCTCTGCAGTGCCAAGATCGCTTAGGTTATTTAGCTTGATTGCTGCATAACGCTGAACACCATCTTGAATAAAAATAATTAATGGAGAAGGTGCCTCATCTCGATCTGCAAGAAAAAAATCATCAACTATGCTTAGGATTCTCACTGTCTGTAGTGAGCCATTTTCGTTAATATAGAATAAGTTGTTCAGTACCTGTTCATATGTATCTAGCCCCATTAATGCGATAAAAGACTTAGTGGCAATGGCGTGATGTATATTACTGTCGGTACTCGGTACTCGGTACTCGGTACTCGGTACTCGGTAGTATTAGGTTTTCATTTCCAGAAAGTGTTTTTATCCCCCATGTTTTAATAAAACTCTTATTTACATTAAGAGTATTAACTGTAATGAGTTTGTCTTTTTCCTGTTGATTGTTATGGTATACCGAGGTTTTATTTATTGACATATCAAATGGTCGCCAACTGCTCATTGCGATGTCGTCTATGTTAATTATTTCATTTAATTCATTTTTTAACCTATTTATTAATGTTTGCGATTTTAGCTCATCAGTTAATGCAAATGTCATAATGTTTTCTTTTTCATAACCAAAGTTATTGTTCTGCATGAAATGCAGTTGTGTCATTATGCCAGCCCATAAGTAAATAATGGTTCCTGCAACGATAATTTGTAATAAAATATGAGGTTTTGCATGCAAGGTTGTTGAGTGTACATATCACTGTAATAGGTATTTTTAGGGCGAGTGAGAGTAACCAAAAATAAAGTATGAGTAAGTAAAATAGTGATATAAGTTGCAGATAAGGTAATAGAGAATGCAGTTAATAAGTCTCGGCTACCTTGAAGGAGTATAATTTCTCTAGCACTATCAGATAGCTGTATCAGTGATGTTAAAGTGAAAAGGACTAATAGCAACATAAATACAGTTTGTAGTGTTGCAATGAAAAATGATTCTCTCAACAGCTGATATTGAGAGGCCCCTACAGCTTTTTTCACATAGAAACTATTTTTCTTATTTTTATTAATTAGGCTATTAATACTAAAGAAGTTCATGGTGGTGGTTAAAAAAACAAATAAACCAGAAGTATATAAAAAAATTAAATGTGTAGTTGAAATAACTGAGCTTATCTCATCTGGCAGGGCATTATCGTAATGGATATCAGCAATATTACGGACAGATAATTGAATAAATTCTTCGGGGCTAAAGGGGGCTCCCGGGAGTTGGGGCGCGTATTGTTTAACGTGCGAGTTCAATTGATCGAGGTCTGGTTCATTACCCGGCTGCATAGTGATAAAAAGATAGACATGGGTATCATACCAATCGTGCCTTTATCATGGTAACCCGCTATTAATTCTGGAGAAAATATGATGAAAGCTCCAGTTTTAAAGCGACTGGATTTATCGAGATCAAGCACATCCTTAATAAGAAATTGCCCTCTATCACCTAATGTAATGATATGCCCTTGCGGATTGTCTAACTGAAGATATTGGCGATTAAACTCTGGGGTAATAATAATTTCATTATGCGTCAGATGAGGTGGTTTTTGTTGTAACGGATTGATTGTATTAAAGAAATCATCACTTACTGCATAGATATCAACATTTGAATGTGTTCTACCGTTAAATTGTAAACGGGTAAAAATACGTACAATAGAATCCACCCGCTTGATATTTCTGTCATTCTTTAATACAGCCGCGAGTGGTAAGGGGGCTTGTGCAGATTTTATTTCATCGCCATTAGGTAGATTAAACTGTGTTTCTATCCGATAAATATCTTTGTAGTTGTCATGCTGCTTTTCAATACGATAATCAGTTAAATAAAGAAGTAAAACAAAAAATGATGAGATTAATCCAATAGCAGTTACGACTATCGCTAATAGGTTTGATATTGGGTTGATTTTCAAATCATCGAAAAATTCACTTGTTAGCATATAGAAATATCTCACTGGTTTTAATAAAGTCTAGTGATATTATTATTGGCGTTTTTTGCTGTATCATATCAATGTATATGATGTTTCCATTATGGTAGTTAGCTGATTAATTATTGAGGTTAAGATGCTAATAAATGCACCTCAACCCATTGTCATTAAATTATTTTTTATTGTGAAAAACTTTTTGACCAATTCCATGCGGTTATTTTATTATTGAAATTACTGTTTGTTAGGTGTGCAATATCATCGTTACTTATAGTGAATGTATTGTTCTTAAATGATTTTTCTAAAGATTCCAACTTGGCTTTTAATATTATTAAATTGGCGTTTTTTGTTTTCTCATCGTGTTGATGTAAAGTGTGCATATAACTCTCAATTTTAATGATTTCCTTTAGATGTGACTTAATGCTGAACAGCATTAAGCTATTTACTTGTAATTCTTTTCTCCAATTTTATCAATGTTTTTTTCGCCATGTTAGTTGTAAGATTTAAACTATTAATTATTCAAATAACAGGTTGTGAGTTATTGGCATAATAGGTCAAATTCTGGTGTTTGCTATATAATAAAAAGCCCCCGAAGGGGCTTGAGATTATTATTGATATATCTGTTAGCGCTATATTTATTACCGATGTAAATATTCCGCATGGAAGCGCAAGTGATCTTCAATAAATGTCGCTATGGTGAAATAGCTATGGTCATAACCCGGCTGAATACGAAGAGTCAGCGGCCAGTTATGCTGGCGTGCTAGCTCGGCTAATTTCGCTGGTTGCAATTGGTCAGCAAGGAATTGATCCCCATCCCCTTGATCCACCAACATGGGCAGTTGAGTTTGCGCATGTGCGAGTAAATGGCAGCTATCATATTGTAACCATTGGCTTTCATCCGCGCCTAAATACGCACTAAAAGCTTTGCGGCCCCACGGCACCTGGCAGGGGTTAACTATGGGCGCAAAAGCAGATGCGGATTGGTATAGCTGTGGATTTCGCAAGGCCAACATCAATGCGCCATGGCCGCCCATTGAGTGACCACAGATAGACTGCCGGCCACTGACACTAAAGTGCTGGCGGATTAGCGCGGGCAATTCTTGGCTGATGTAGTCGTACATATGAAAATGTTCAGACCAGGGAGCCTGTGTTGCATTGAGGTAGAATCCTGCCCCTTGGCCTAAATCATAGCCGTCATCATTAGCAACCTCATCACCGCGCGGGCTGGTATCCGGCATCACCAGAACCAATCCTAGCTCCGCGGCAACCCGCTGTGCACCTGCTTTCAATGTGAAGTTTTCATCATTACAGGTCAGGCCCGATAGCCAATAAAGCACCGCTGGTGGATTATCATCCCGCGGTGGGGGCAGATAGATGCTGAAGGTCATATTGCAATTCAGGCTGCTGGCGGTGTGGCGATAGCGCTGCTGCCATCCACCAAACATCCGGTGCTCTTCGAGAAGTTCAAGTGACGTATTCATGCTTTGTCTGCCTCCTTGCTTTACTTGTTGGGGGATGAATGGTTTTGTGACGGCTTATCAAAATGAATCACTGTACGAATAGATTTGCCTTCATGCATTAAATCAAAGGCTTCGTTGATGTGATCCAGCCCCATGGTGTGTGTAATGAAATCATTCAAGGCAAATTTTCCATCCAGATATTGCTGCACAATTCCGGGCAATTCTGAGCGGCCTTTTACCCCACCAAAAGCAGAGCCGCGCCAGACTCGGCCTGTTACCAGTTGGAATGGCCGTGTTGAGATCTCTTCACCAGCCCCCGCGACACCAATAATCACGGATTCGCCCCAGCCTTTATGGCAGCACTCTAAAGCTGAGCGCATAACATTGACGTTACCAATACATTCAAATGAGAAATCCACGCCGCCGTCGGTCAACTCGACAATGACATCCTGAATAGGTTTATCATAATCTTTTGGATTGATCAGGTCAGTCGCCCCCAGTTTGCGGGCCAGCTCGAATTTGCTGGTATTTAGGTCGATGCCAATAATCCGACTCGCACCCGCCATTTGTGCCCCGATGACCGCAGACAAACCAATGCCACCCAGCCCGAAGATAGCCACGGTGTCACCGGGTTTTACCTTAGCAGTATTGATAACCGCCCCCATGCCGGTGGTCACGCCACAACCCAGCAAGCACACTTCTTCTAATGGCGCTTCTTTATTGATTTTTGCCAATGATATTTCTGGCACGACGGTCAGTTCAGAGAAAGTTGAAGTGCCCATGTAATGGAAGATAGGCTGGCCATTTTTAGAAAAACGGGTGGTGCCATCGGGCATTAAACCTTTGCCTTGGGTGCTGCGGATTGCCTGGCATAAATTGGTCTTACCCGAGCGGCAGAATTTACATTCGCCACATTCTGGTGTGTACAGCGGGATAACATGGTCACCTACCGCCACACTGGTTACCCCTTCACCAATAGCTTCCACAATTCCACCGCCCTCATGGCCCAGAATCGCCGGGAATACCCCCTCGGGATCTTTGCCTGACAGAGTATAGGCGTCAGTGTGACATACCCCACTGGCGACAATGCGCACCAACACTTCGCCTTTTTGCGGCGGCATCAAATCCACTTCTTCAACGGATAGCGGCTGGTTCGGGCCCCATGCGACTGCGGCGCGAGTTTTAATCATCTCCATGGTGTTGCTCCTATAGCTTCTGCGTGATGAGTGTTATATAAATATATTGTTTATGTATCATATATGTTGCAGGTGATCTTTCGTGATGGCAGCAAACAGTATTGTCTGAATTATGGTGCTGCTAGCGGCTCCATCACTGAGTTTCAATCTGTTCCATGATAAGTTCCTTAAGCGCGCGAACATTCGGGCTAAAAGCATCTTTACGCCAAATGAGCCAGGTTGCTGTCTCGGCAATTTCTGCTGGCAGATGATGGACTTGCACTCGCTGGTGACCGGGCAACAGGGCCAATACTGAATGTGGGATTAGCGCCAAGCCAGCACCACTCGCGACACAAGCTAGCATGGCGTGGTAGGACTGAATTTCCATGATTTGCCCGGGTAGACAGCCCGCCTGGCGGAACCAATTTTCCAGTCGCAGTCGGTATGAACAACTCGGACGAAAGGCAAACAGGGTTTCATCCACGGCATCTCGGGCTTGCACAATCGCCGGGTGATCCAGACAGGAAATGATAACTAACTGCTCTTCGAAAGAACGGCAGCCGTGCAGTTCATCATGTTGTACTGGGCCATCGACCAGTGCGGTTGCCAGTGTTCCGGCCCGGACTTGTTCAATGATTTCACCCGATGTCCCGGTTATCAGTGATAAAGAGACTTTGGGATAGCGCTGGTGGTAGGCCGCGAGCAAGTTGGGCAGGCGCGTCGCTGCCGTGCTTTCCATTGAGCCGAGTGGAAAATTGCCCGCGGGTTCACCGGCATGAGTAATGCTCAGCGCCTCTTCGCTGAGCGCCAGAATGCGGTTGGCATAGCACAGGAAATTATGGCCCATGGGGGATAGGCGTAGGCGCTGTTTTTCACGAATAAACAGGTCTGCGCCTAACTCAATCTCAAGCTGGCGCAGGCGCGTTGTCAAATTTGACGGAACGCGGTGCATTTGCTCCGCAGCTCGGGCAACAGAGCCGGTTTCTGCGACGCAGCAAAACATGCGCAGCTGAGTCAGATCCATAATATTCTCTTTTCGTGATGAACTTGGTGAGTATTATTCATTTTTTGTGATTCTAATGCTCGGGCATGATATTCGCAACTTTCTTTTAATCGGCCGGCAGCGCAATACGCTGACAGCAATACACGGGCAGGGCAGATGGCATTAAGAATTGCATTAAGTGGTTTTCTGGCATTAGTGGTGGCCATGGGGATTGGCCGCTTTGCTTTCACTCCCCAAGTGCCGCTGATGATTGCCGAACATCAATTCACCCTGACTGGGGCCGGGCTGGTTGCGGCGTTTAATTATCTGGGATATCTGTTTGGCGCGTTTGATGCCATGCGGGCTAGCCGCCATGTCGAACGCCGTTTGTGGCTAGGGCTATGGGGCGCGGTAACTTTAACGTTGTTATCGGCGGTCGTCGATGGGGCGTGGTGGCATGGAATCGTGCGGTTTGCTATTGGTTGGGCCAGCGGTTGGTCGATGGTGCTGATTGCCGCCTGGACAAATGAGCGGCTGGCGCATTTTGGCCGCCCGGCGCTGAGTGCGGCGGTCTTTGCTGGGCCGGGGGCCGGTATATTCATCAGCGGCATGCTGGCAGTTCTCATCCATAGCTATGGGTTATCGGCTAGTGAAGCCTGGCTGGTGTATGGCACATTGGCGTTGATTATCATTGCCGCCATTAGTATTAATTTACCGCGCAGTGGCGAGTTACATCGCCCACATATTGCTGCGCTGCCATTAATCTTAACACCGGCTCTGAAGCGGCTCGTGTGGAGCTACAGCCTGGCCGGATTTGGTTATATCTTGCCGGCGACCTTTTTATCACAGATGGCGACTGCTCGCTTTCCGGATAGCTTATTTGCCCAATTTGTCTGGCCGGTTTTTGGTGGGGCCGCGGTGATTGGCATCATTATTGGGATTCTGACGCGCCATTGTCTCACCGCGCAAACGCGGCTGGCATTGACATTGTGGGTTCAGGCGCTGGGGGTATTGTGTGCCGAACTGGTGCCGGGAGTCAGTGGGTTGGCGTTAGGGGCATTACTCACCGGCGGCGGGTTCCTCAGTGTGGTGCAACTTTCACTGCAGCATGGCCGCGAACTGGCACCTGAACATACCCGCTATATGGCTGGTTTGCTGACCACTGGCTATGCTATTGGGCAGTTGGTTGGGCCAATATTATCGGCGATTTCTACCACATTAGCCCACCGGCTGGAGCCAGCTTTGTATGTGGCGATAGTGGCACTGATGATTGCCGGTGCTTTAGTGATTAAAACCCCCGCGCGAGCGCGTGAAATGCTCACCAATGCCGATGCCACAGTTTCATCATGATAAAAACAACAATAGCAGATGAAGAACAATCATTGGCTATCAAGAACAATCACTGGATAATCATTTTGCTCTCAACTAAAGTGGGGAGCAAAATCTGAGCGTGATCTGCATCATGTTTATCCGGCTCAGATACGTACGCCTGTTGGAGAAAAGAATGTCATCGCTGAGTAAAGAAGCTGAGCTGGTTCATGAAGCACTGCTGGCCCGTGGCCTTGAAACCCCATTGCGCAAACAAGAATTAGATGCTGAAACCCGCAAAATCCGGATTCAGGAACATATGACGCAAGTCATGCAATTGTTAAACCTTGATTTATCTGACGATAGCCTGGCTGATACACCAAGGCGTATTGCCAAGATGTATGTTGATGAGATTTTCTCCGGACTGGATTACGAAAATTTCCCCAAAATTACCCTGATCGAAAATAAAATGAAGGTCGATGAAATGGTTACGGTGCGGGATATCACCCTGACCAGCACTTGCGAACATCATTTTGTGACTATTGATGGTAAAGCGACCGTGGCGTATATTCCGAAAGATAGCGTGATTGGTTTATCCAAAATCAACCGTATCGTGCAGTTTTTTGCGCAGCGCCCCCAAGTTCAAGAGCGGTTGACACAGCAAATTTTGTTGGCGTTGCAGACCTTATTAGGCACAAATAATGTCGCGGTTTCGATCGATGCAGTGCATTATTGTGTCAAAGCACGGGGGATCCGTGATGCGACCAGTGCCACCACCACCACATCTTTGGGCGGGTTATTCAAATCCAGCCAGAATACTCGTCAGGAATTCCTGCGCGCTGTTCGCCATAATAGCTAACGTCACGACGGCGAATTAGCCTTTTGCCCGTGGGCACCAATGGGTGCCCCTAAATACAGGATGTCGGGTATGCGTCAACGCATCGCCACGTTAGACAGCGCGCGAGGTCTGGCCATTCTTGGCATTCTTCTGCTCAATATTAGTGCTTTCGGCCTACCCAAAGCGGCTTATCTTAATCCCGCTTATCTTGGCTTGCCCTCCGAGTCCGATAGCTGGACATGGGCCATTCTGGATATTATCGCGCAAGCAAAGTTTCTCTCTATTTTTGCCATTTTATTTGGTGCCGGCCTTGAGCTGCTCCTGAAACGCGGCAAAAGTTGGATTCGGGCGCGGCTTTCTCTCTTATTGTTATTGGGATTGATTCACGGAATTTTTTTCTGGGATGGCGATATTCTCCTGGCCTATGGCTTGATTGGGCTAGTGTGCTGGAGAATGATTCGTGATGCCAAAGATGCCGCCAGTTTACTGCGCACGGGGGCGGTGCTCTATTTGCTCGGAGTGGCGGTGTTATTGTTGCTGGGCTTTGTCACCAGCGGGGAGCCAGGCCGCTTCTGGCGACCGGGGCTAGCAGATTTACAATATGAGCAATTATGGAAATTACAGGGCGGAGTCGAGGCCTGGAAAAATCGGCTTGATCTGCTGTCATCCAATTTGATTGCTATTGGCGCGCAATATGGTTGGGAATTGGCCGGTTCGATGCTAGTAGGGGCTGGATTGATGCGCAGTGGTTGGCTACGTGGCGAATTCAGCTTGCGCCATTACCGTTTATTGGCTGCTTTTTTGATACCGTTTTCATTGATTATCCAAATCCCGGGTGTGGCATTACAGTGGATGGTCGGATGGGATTTCCAATGGACCGGTTTTTTACTACAAGTCCCCCGTGAGTTAGGTGCGCCATTACAAGCTATTGGATATCTGGCCTTATTGTATGGTTTTTGGCCGACATTGTCGGGCTGGCGAGTCAGTCATTGGCTGTCTCAAGTTGGCCGGATGGCACTGAGCAATTATTTATTACAGACATTAATATGCACTTTGCTCTTCTATCACCTCGGCCTATATCAACAATTGGATCGTTTGCAATTATTAGCCGTCGTCCCATTTGTTTGGTTAGGTAATATTCTTTTCTCCTTGTTATGGCTACATTATTTCCCACAGGGGCCAGTCGAATGGCTCTGGCGCAAGTTAACGGCCTATGCTTGCGGTCAATCGTTACAAGCGCGTAACACTAAGCCTTGAATAAGCCAATAACTGCAGCAGGATTGAACAGTTGCAAATTTGTATGTAAACGTTTTCTTTCTTGTGACGTATTTCACGTGGCAATTTCAACAAACTGGGTAGGATAGGCCACCGGCCATGATAGGTTGTACTCACTGTCTGCATGGCGACTTATTGATAAAATAAGATTCACAGGATGAATTCATGGCCACTCTGCATTCAGCTGGAAACAGTATTACTATTCGCGATGTGGCCTCACGGGCTGGCGTTTCGCTGGCTACGGTATCCCGAGTGCTTAATAATAGTGCCGCTATCCGCCCTGAAACACGAGCCGCGGTGCTAAAAGCGGTGTCTGAATTGGGCTACCGGCCAAATGCCAATGCCCAAGCTCTAGCCAATCAAAGCAGTGATACAATTGGTGTGGTCGTCATGGATGTGTCAGATCCCTTTTTTGGTGCATTGGTGAAAGCGGTAGACATTGTCGCCCAGCAACATCAAAAATATCTACTAATTGGCAATAGCTATCATCAGGCAGATAAGGAGCGGCATGCCATTGAGGTGCTACTTCGTCAGCGATGTAATGCGCTAGTTGTGCATGCTAAGGCATTGAGTGATGGTGAATTAATTGCCTTTTTAGACCAAATCCCCGGTATGGTTCTGATTAATAGGATAATTCCCGGATTTGAGCATCGCTGTGTAGGTTTAGACAATGTTAGCGGTGCGCAAATGGTGTGTCGCTTGCTGCTCAAACAGGGCCACCAGCGCATCGGTTTTCTCGGTTCTAATCACCCTATTGATGATGCTATACAGCGCCAGACCGGCTACCTTAATGCGCTTGAGGGGGCCGGTATTACTGTCCCTGACACTTGGCGCGCCTATGGTACTCCAGATTTGGTCGGGGGGGAGCGGGCCATGGTTGACCTGCTGGGGCGTAATTTACAGCTCAGTGCCGTGTTCGCCTATAACGACTTGATGGCCGCCGGAGCACTGGCGGTATTAAAAGAAAACGGTATCAGTGTTCCAGAACAATTTTCGCTGGTGGGCTTTGATGACATCCCAATTGCGCGCTATACCAGCCCCAAATTAACGACTGTGCGCTATCCCATTGTTTCTATGGCAACTTTAGCCACGGAGTTGGCGCTTCAAGGTGCTAGCCGTGCGCTAGACCCTGCTGCCACTTATTGTTTTAATCCTACCTTGGTGCCACGGCACTCTGTCGCAATTTGTGGTGCCGCTCACTAGTTACGTATTTATTCTTGTGTAACCGTTTTCAATCTGTGAGAAAATTCACAGATTCTTAACAACGGCCCGTCTATGCTCTAATGGTTTTCTACCTGAATGTATCAATATGTCATCAGTTACCGGATAAAAAAACACACGGTAGCGGGTTTTAGAATAGCGATTTACAAACACGAGTTCCGCAAACGGCGAGTTTGTAAATGACATGGTTTTTGACGACTCAGGCAGTTTTTCACAGTGGAATGCGCTCAAGGACGATAGATATTCAGTGTCAGCTGCTTTGAACGATGGGTCTTTCTCACGTTAAGGCGATGGTGTTATCACCCTGTACTACCCTACATAAACCCGGAGATACAAATGAATAAGAAGGTTTTCACATTAGCGACTCTGGTTGCCAGCATGATGTTCGGTGCGGCGGCTCAAGCTGATACCCGTATTGGTGTCACTATTTATAAATATGATGACAACTTTATGTCCGTGGTCCGTAAAGCTATCGAGAAAGATGCTAAAGCATCTCCTGACGTTACCTTACTGATGAATGACTCGCAAAATGACCAATCCAAGCAAAACGACCAAATTGACGTGCTGCTGGCGAAAGGTGTAAAAGCGTTAGCAATTAACTTAGTTGACCCAGCAGCAGCGCCAGTGGTCATTGATAAAGCCCGCGCTAACGATATTCCGATTGTGTTTTATAACAAAGAACCTTCCCGTAAAGCGCTGGATAGCTATGACAAAGCTTATTATGTAGGGACTGATTCCAAAGAATCTGGCGTGATTCAGGGTGAACTGATTGCCAAACATTGGAAAGCAAACCCAGCATGGGATCTGAACAAAGATGGCAAAATCCAGTTTGTGCTGTTGAAAGGCGAACCTGGCCACCCAGATGCGGAAGCACGCACTACTTATGTTATCAAAACTCTGAATGAGAAAGGCATCCCGACACAACAATTGCAGTTAGATACCGCAATGTGGGATACCGCGCAGGCTAAAGATAAGATGGATGCTTGGTTATCTGGCCCTAACGCCAACAAAATTGAAGTGGTTATCGCGAATAACGATGCCATGGCAATGGGCGCAGTTGAAGCATTGAAAGCACATAACAAAACCAGTATTCCAGTCTTTGGTGTTGATGCCTTACCAGAAGCATTAGCTCTGGTGAAATCAGGTCAAATGGCCGGTACTGTTCTGAATGACGCGAATAATCAGGCCAAAGCAACCTTTGATCTGGCGAAAAACCTGGCGGATGGTAAACCTGCCGCTGAAGGCACTAAATGGAAAATCGAGAATAAAATCGTACGTATCCCATATGTAGGTGTCGATAAAGATAACCTGGCTGAATTTACTAAATAACAGCCCATAGAGTAATAGGTGGTGCCCACCGCAACATAAACGCGGTGGGCAAAGAAGTCATTATTAACCTTCTGGCCCCGCTATTGGGTGACCAGCAGTAGGGCGGAAGGTTTTTTGCATTGATCCTTATTTTGAATATGCGCTGAACAATGGATGCGGTTGCGGTATATATCCAAGAGTTCAGTAGCGATTCTTAGCCAGGTACAACTATGGCCGATATTAATACAGCACAACCGCGAGAGTGGTTGCTGGAAATGAGTAGTATTAATAAATCATTTCCGGGTGTAAAGGCGTTAGATAACGTAAATCTTAAAGTGCGGCCAAATTCTATCCATGCCTTGATGGGAGAAAATGGAGCAGGTAAGTCAACGCTATTAAAATGTCTGTTTGGTATCTATAAAAAAGACTCCGGAAGTATTATCTTTCAGGGGCAAGAAATAGAATTTAAAAGTTCTAAAGAAGCATTAGAGCATGGTGTCTCTATGGTGCATCAGGAATTAAACCTGGTATTACAACGTACCGTAATGGATAACATGTGGTTGGGGCGTTACCCAACTAAAGGTTTCTTTGTCGATCAAGATAAAATGTACAAAGACACCAAAGCAATTTTCGATGAATTGGATATTGATATTGATCCACGAGATAAAGTTGCCACTTTATCTGTATCCCAAATGCAAATGATCGAAATTGCCAAAGCTTTTTCTTACAATGCCAAAATCGTGATTATGGATGAACCAACTTCTTCATTAACTGAGAAAGAAGTTAATCATTTATTTACGATTATCCGCAAATTGAAAGAGCGGGGCTGTGGAATCGTTTATATCTCTCATAAGATGGAAGAGATATTCCAGCTGTGCGATGAAATTACTATTTTGCGCGATGGTCAGTGGATCGCGACCCAACCACTGGAAGGGCTGACCATGGATCAGATAATCTCCATGATGGTCGGGCGATCTTTGAGCCAGCGATTCCCTGATCGCCTCAACAAGCCAGGTGAAGTCATTCTAGAAGTGAAAAATTTGACTTCATTGCGCCAACCCTCAATCCGCGATGTGTCCTTTGATCTGCATAAAGGTGAGATTCTGGGAATTGCCGGATTAGTCGGGGCCAAACGTACTGATATTGTTGAAACGTTATTTGGTATCCGCGAAAAAGTAGCTGGCACGATCAAGTTGCATGGTAAGAACATTAATAACCATAGCGCCAATGAAGCTATTAATCACGGTTTTGCATTAGTCACTGAAGAGCGCCGCTCTACCGGGATTTATGCTTATCTTGATGTTGGTTTTAATTCCCTGATTTCTAATATTCGTAACTATAAGAATAAACTTGGGCTGCTGGATAATACGCGCATGAAGAGTGATACCCAATGGGTTATCGATGCCATGCGGGTAAAAACACCCGGACATCGCACCAGTATTGGTTCATTGTCAGGTGGTAATCAGCAGAAAGTCATTATTGGCCGGTGGCTACTGACTCAGCCAGAAATATTAATGTTGGATGAGCCGACTCGGGGGATTGATGTCGGTGCTAAGTTTGAAATCTATCAGTTAATGACTGAACTAGCGAAGAAAGACAAAGGAATTATTATTATTTCCTCTGAAATGCCTGAGCTATTAGGGATCACTGACAGAATTTTAGTAATGAGTAATGGTCAGGTTGCTGGAATTGTTGAAACAAAACAAACCACGCAAAATGAAATATTACGCCTTGCATCCTTGCATCTCTAATCTAGTCGAAGGTTCTTATTATGAATGCGTTAAATAAGAAAAGCATGCTCACTTACCTTAAAGAGGGCGGGATTTATGTCGTATTATTCGTATTACTGGCAATCATTATTGTCAAGGACCCGACATTTTTAAGCCTAATGAACTTAAGTAACATTCTGACCCAATCTTCGGTGCGCATTATTATAGCGCTCGGTGTGGCGGGCCTGATTGTGACGCAAGGGACTGACTTGTCAGCCGGTCGTCAGGTGGGGTTAGCTGCGGTAGTAGCGGCAACAATGCTGCAATCTATGGATAACGTTAATAAAGTTTTCCCGGATTTGCAGACTGTGCCCATCCCAGTTGTTATCTTAACCGTGTGTTTGATTGGTGCAATAATAGGGTTGGTCAACGGTATTATCATTGCTTATCTTAATGTGACACCATTTATTACCACATTGGGAACGATGATTATTGTTTACGGGATTAACTCTCTGTATTACGACTTCGTCGGTGCATCACCGATTGCTGGTTTTGACCCCGCATTCTCAACTTTTGCCCAAGGATTCTTGCGGTTTGGTGATTTCAAACTGTCCTATATTACATTCTACGCTTTAATTGCTATTGGCTTTGTTTGGGTACTGTGGAATAAAACGCGCTTTGGTAAGAATATATTTGCCATCGGGGGTAATCCAGAAGCTGCAAAAGTTTCTGGTGTGAATGTGCCACTAAACTTAATCATGATTTATGCCCTGTCTGGTGTATTCTACGCATTTGGTGGGATGTTAGAAGCTGGCCGTATCGGTAGTGCAACTAATAACTTGGGCTTTATGTATGAGTTAGATGCAATTGCTGCCTGTGTGGTGGGCGGGGTGTCATTCAGTGGTGGTGTGGGTACGGTTATCGGTGTTGTGACCGGTGTCATCATCTTTACCGTGATTAACTACGGGTTAACTTATATTGGTGTGAACCCGTACTGGCAGTACATTATTAAAGGCGCGATCATTATCTTTGCAGTAGCACTGGATTCACTGAAATACGCCAAGAAAAAATAATCGGCTCATAGTGGTAAAATAAAGCCAGTCAGAGTGAAACTCGGCTGGCTTTTTTAATCGTCATGTTATTCGTCAAAATTGTCGAAGACCTCATCATATCCGACGCAAAATATTCAGTGGGCCGGATTGCGCAGATAAATAATCCAATAAGTCAGCCCTACTAATAATCCGCCGCCAATAATATTGCCGATGGTTACGGGGATTAAATTATCGATAATAAAATTGGCTATCGTCAGCGAGGGAAATTGGCTCGGTGCTGCATTAATTGCGTGCCAGAACTCGGGCGAGGCAAAATCACGAATCACAATAGCTAAAGGGATCAAAAACATATTAGCAATACTGTGCTCAAAACCACTGGCAACAAACATGCCGATGGGGAGTAGCATCACCACTATTTTATCCGTCAAAGTATGGCCGGAATAACTCATCCAGACGGCCAAACACACCATCAAATTAGCCAAAATCCCCAAGCACACCGCTTCTACGAAAGTATGATGCAATTTGTGATCGGCTGTTTGCAGTACATTCAGGCCCCATAAACCATTTGCCGCAGTGTGCTGACCGGCAAACCAGATCAGGGCAACAAAGAATAATGCACCAATCAAATTCCCAAAATAAACGTTAATCCAGTTGGCAACTAATTGCCTCCAACTGATTTCTCCACTTGCTTTTGCTACCACAATAAGGACCGTGGATGTGAATAAATCTGCACCGCATATTATGACCAGAATCAATCCGAGGGAGAAGCACAGCCCACCGACTAATTTTGCCAGGCCATATGCCACACCGGCGGTTGCGGTTATATAGAAGACGAAAGCAATAGAAATAAATACCCCTGCTGTCATCGCTAAATAAAAGGTTGTTGCTGGGTTTTTAGTCGCTTTATATATACCGACTTGCTCGGCGAGCTTTGCCATTTCAACCGGAAGTCGCAGATCAAAGGGATTTTCAATGCTCATTGATAACTCCTTGTTGCTTATTTTAATGTTAAGGAAAGGGTAAGATAAAATTTAAATATTTATTTTAGTGACAAGAGTTTCATGCATATTCCATATCATTAAATAGGCGACTTTCTATGTCTTACTGTTTGAGTAGGGGCAAGAATAAATATTTAAGGTGATAATTTTAATCAGTATTAACCACATTGTTATATATGTATCTATACATCGAGGCGCTAGAGAAAGGTATAAAACGCCTAGGCATAATTTATGTAAAATCATGTTTTATTTGGTTTTTGGTGTGAATGAGACGTGATTTCAATAATAAGATATCAGGGAAGTCACTGGATAAAATAGTTTGTTAATCCAGATCAAGCTTATCGCGGGTTAATATATATTTGTTCATTTCAATACCTTAAAGTAGTTATCATCCATTTTTTGGGCTTAATTACTTTGGGTATATATGGATAGCGCAAAAAAACTACCCCGTCCCACATTGGCTCAAGTCTGGCAAGATACATTGTTCCAAGTATCGAAAAAGTTATTATTGCTGCGGGATATAACCGATTTAGTTAGTGAACTCAGGAAGCTCTCTTTTTCTGTCGTCCGCTTTCAGCGCGTCAATTTATTACTGCTTAATCCCCTGTATAACCAAATGACCCTCTACAGCCATGATGATGTATCTGGCGCAGTTGTGGGATCGCAAAATATTTTATTTACCGAGGGGCCTGGCGGGCGGGCATGGCAGCAACAGGTGCTTTTGCAAACTGATAATCTCCGTATGCAAAAGGAGTTTTCTGCTGTTTGTTTCCTGCCTCCTTATCAGGAGTTACACTCTGGCTGCCATTTTCCGCTTGGTCATGATAATCACTGGTCGGGTTGTGTTGAGTTTATTAAAACTGATAGCAGCGAGTTTGATGAACAAGCTGTTGCCTTTCTAGGATTATTGGCAGAGATTGTGGCCATTGCAGTAGACAATATTACTGAAATAAATCGGGCGTTTTCCGAGCGTGAACGGCTGCGCTTTGAACGGGATCACTTTAGGATATTAGTGGATGTCACCAATACTGTTATTTCTAAACTGGAGTTAGATGTATTGGCCGCGGAGGTTTCCAAAGAGATACACCGTTTTTTCAATATTGATTACATCAGTTTGGCAATATGTGGCAATCACAATGACAAAAACAAACTGAATGTTTTTTCTACCCGTTACCAGTCTGGTAAAGCCGTTCTGCATCAGCAGGCATGGGTTGATATGACTGGTACATTAGCTGGGCAGGTTTTACACAGTCGGAAATTATTGCAGGTTAACCTGGCCGATATTGCTTTGTTGGCGCCCGATGATAAGCAACTGGCAAATATGCTGGATACCGGCTTACAGGTGGTTTGCCTGTTGCCACTTTTCTTCGGGCATAAAATGCTGGGAGTATTAAAACTCGCACAATGCCAAAGTGATATTTTCACTGACAGTAATCTCAAACTATTACGGCAGATAGCTGCTCGTATCGCCATCGCAGTCGACAATGCTCTCGCCTACAATGAAATTACTCGTCTGAAAGATTCGTTGGTTAATGAAAATCTCTATCTGACTGACCAGATTATTCATAATGAAGAGTTTGGTGAAATTATCGGCCACAGCGCAGGTATTCAAGCGGTATTGGAACAGGTTGAAATGGTTGCCTCCAGTGATTGTACGGTATTGATCCTCGGAGAAACTGGCACAGGTAAAGAATTAATCGCGCGGGCTATTCATAATTTAAGTGCCCGTAAGAATAAACGTATGGTGAAAATGAACTGTGCAGCCATTCCTTCCGGCCTAATGGAAAGTGATCTGTTTGGCCATGAGAAAGGGGCATATACCGGAGCAGCATCACAACGTATTGGCCGATTTGAAATGGCGGATGGTGGGACGTTATTTCTCGACGAGGTCGGTGATATTCCTCTCGAACTACAACCGAAACTCCTACGGGTACTACAAGAGCGCGAAATAGAGCGGCTGGGGGGCAGCAAAATTATTCCGGTTGATGTCAGGTTGATTGCCGCGACTAATCGTGATTTAAAGTTGATGATGGTGAATCGGGAATATCGTAGTGACCTGTATTACCGGCTTAATGTATTTCCGATTGTGATCCCACCGTTACGTGAGCGTCCGGAAGATATCCCTTTATTGGTGAAATTCTTTACTCAGAAAATAGCCAAACGCATGAATCGTACCATAGATACTATTCCGGGCGAGACATTGCGCTTACTGAGTCGTTTACCCTGGCCGGGTAATATTCGTGAGCTGGAAAATGTGATTGAGCGAGCGGTGATACTCAGTCGTGGCACTACGCTGAATTTACAGTTGCAGGAGCTGGAATATCATTTATCGCCACTGGATGTGGCCAAGCCGGTGGCGGAAAGGGCGGTTCACCCACATTTATTACCTGAAAGTGAAGAGCCGGAGTTTTCAGAATCGGAGCGTGCACGAATTATTCGAGTATTACGCGAAACCAATGGTGTGGTCGCTGGGCCGAAAGGGGCTGCCATTAAGTTAGGACTAAAACGCACGACGCTGTTATCCCGCATGCAGCGGTTAGGAATATCAGTAAAAAGCATTGAAGATGAAGACGAGATAATCTAAAGCGATAAAACTGTAACGGCGTGAGTCAAGCCATTCCGGGCATGCCCAGAATGGCAAGGTGCAGGATATTAACTCACTTCGGCCTCTCTACGTAGGCGCGCCTTCAACTGGCTGTACTCTTGCTGAACATAATTCTCCGCCCAGCTCTGATCCGCAATCGCCTCCAGTTTCACCGCGCAATATTTATATTCCGGTGTTTTGGAAATAGGGTCCAGATGGTCAAGTGTTAATTCATTACAAGCACCAATCCACCATTGATAGGTCATATATACCGCGCCGACATTGATACGTTCGCTGACCGACACGCGGGTAATTACTTTACCGCGCCGCGATTCTACCCAGACTAATTGCTGGTCCTGTAAGTGCATTTTATCTGCATCTTGCGGGCTGATTTGGACATAGCCCGGCTCATCGGCGAGTGTTTGTAATGCCGAACAGTTACCGGTCATTGAGCGGCATGAATAGTGGCCAACTTCCCGCACGGTACACAACACCAGGGGATATTCCTCATCCACTTGTTCCATGGGCGCGCGCCATTCGCTGGCAAATAACAATCCTTTACCACCGGGGCGGTCGAACTTATTACCGGCATATAACCAGGGTGTACCAGGGCTATCCTCCGTGGTGCAGGGCCATGGAACATAACCTAAACCGGCCATTTTCTGGTAGGTTGCGCCGTAATACAGCGGGCATAACTCGCGCAGTTCATCCCAAATTTCTTGGGTATTGTGGTATTTCATTGGGTAGCCGAGGGCAGTTGCCATCAGACTGATAATTTCCCAATCCGGTTTGACATCGCCTTGCGGATCAACCGCTTTTTCAAAACGCTGGAAGCCCCGGTCGGCAGCTGAATAGACCCCTTCATGCTCGCCCCATGAGGTCGCCGGAAAAATGACATCCGCCTCGGCTGCAGTTTTGGTCATAAAGATGTCTTGCACAATGAGCAATTCCAGCTCGCTGAAAGCTGCGCGCATCATCGATAAATCTGGCTCTGTTTGCAGGGGGTCTTCGCCCATCACGTAGTTAGCTTTGATTTTGCCTTCTTTCACTTTATGTGGGACATCGGTCAGCGAGTAGCCAATTTTACCGGACAGAGCAGGAACTCCCCAGGCTTTAGCAAACTTCTCAAGTGTGGCCGGGTCAGTCACGGCTTGATAACCGGGATACATATTGGGCAAGGCTCCCATATCGCAGGCACCTTGCACGTTATTTTGCCCACGCACTGGGCTGACACCGACATTCGGGCGGCCGAGGTTGCCGGTCAGTAATGCCAATCCGGATAATCCTTTAACGACATCAACGCCTTGCCCCCATTGTGTGACCCCCATCCCCCACAAAATGGTGGCAGAAGGGGCTGCGGCATAGATGCGCATCGCTGCACGGATAGTTTGTGCGGATAAGCCGGTAATGCCCTCGACATACTCCGGTGTGTATTTGGCGACAATTTCACGATATTCATCAAAACCTTCGGTATAGCGTGAAACATAGTCTTTATCATATAATTCTTCGGTAATGAGCACATTGGCGAAGGCATTGACCAGCGCCATATTGGAGCCATTTTTCAATGGTAACCACAGATCAGCAATCCGTGCGGTTTCGATATGTCGAGGGTCGCAAACAATCACTTTCGCGCCTTTCTCTTTGGCTTTGAGAATGCGGCGGGCCACAATGGGGTGTGAATCCGCTGCGTTATAGCCAAATACCAAAATGCACTTGGTATCTTCAATCTCGCAGATGGAATTGCTCATCGCACCATTACCCAGAGTCACTTGCAAACCCGCCACTGATGGGCCGTGACAGACGCGAGCACAGCAGTCAATATTGTTGCTGCCAGTGACTGCGCGGGCAAACTTTTGCATCACATAGTTGGTTTCATTGCCCGGCCCACGGGAAGAACCGGTGTGCATAATGGCTTCTGGGCCATATTTTTCTTTAATTTCGCGTAGTTTACTACTGGCGAATTCGATAGCTTCATCCCAAGAAACCGCTTCCAGTTTGCCGCCTTTTTGCCGCCGGATCATCGGTTGTTTTAACCGTGGCGTTAACAGCTTGGTGTCATTGAGAAAATCCCAGCCGTAGTAGCCTTTCAGACACAACTCGCCCTGATTGGTGACGCCATTAGCGCCTTCAGCACCAACGACTTTGCCATTTTCGACCAGTAAATTGATTTTGCAGCCAGAGCCGCAATAAGGACAGACAGTGAGTGCTTTGTGCATGTTAATTATCCTTTATTCTTGAAGCTACGGGGTGTCAGCCGCAGCAGCTTGTGTTCACCCGAATCACTGACTTGGCAGCATCGGCTTAGAAGTTCATTTCGTTGGCTTCATCCAGCGCCGCGCGCATTTGTTTCTTGCGGAGCATGGCCTGCATGGTGTCACGACCAATTAAATGCAGGGCCTGAGTGGGGCAAACGGAAATACAAGCTGGGCCAGCAGCGCGGCCCTCACATAAATCACATTTCTGTGCTTCAGCTTTTAGGCAAAAACCTTGCGATAGGCCGTTAAACATGACTTCGATCTGTCTCGTCACCACATTCATGGCGCCATAAGGGCAGGCAACAACACAGGTTTTGCAGCCAATGCATTTTTCCTGCAATACCTGGATGCTATCCGCTGCACGCACAATCGCGCCATTAGGGCAAACATTGGCACAAGGCGCATCTTCACAGTGGCGACACATAATAGTGGTGCTGACATTCAACCCCTTAACCACCTTCAACCGTGGAGCAAAATTGGCCTTTGTCAGAGTATCCAACGCCCCCCCATTGTGTGCCAGCACGCAGGCCACCTCACAGGTGCGGCAGCCAATACACTTTTTGGGGTCTGCAATTATGAACCGGTTCATTGCTTAATCTCCTTACCCTTCATCTTTCAAGTTGCAGCGGTGTTGGCTGCACTCTCTTGGATATTCAATAGAGTTCTGGCAGATTCGCCCGCGGATGAGCAAAAATAGGCCATGGCCTGACATCGCTATTCACTTAAAGATTGCATGGTTTATGCCAAGTTGAGTTAATGACATAGGAAATGAGTAAAATTATTGTTTTATAATGAAATTATTGATTTTAATGAAAGTAGCAATGAAGAGGAAAACTGTCGGCGGCGGTGACGTCGGCAAATTTGACGACGCCACACCGTCACATCATTACAGGTGACTAAAACCGCCGTCACCCTGCCAATCTGATAATCGCTGGTGCAAAATCTCAACCGCATGTTTGACGATGTCGGTCATCGGGAAGTAGAACGCCACTAATGTGGGTTGGATACCGACGAAGATAACGTCTGGAATATCTTCTTTCAGTTGGTCGATAAGAAAATTGAGCGGTAAGTTATGGGTGCTCATGATGAACATCTCGGCAATCCGCTCCGGGTCAATAATGCGAATCTCCCCTGGGGGCAGCTCCATATCGGCGGCATCAACGATAATCAGCCGGGTTGGATGCAGCGCGCGCACCCGATGCACCACATTTTCCGGCGCCGAGCCACCATCGATAACTTGCCAGCCAGCTACGGGGTGCTGGGCCATGCGCTCGGCCAGTAATGGCCCTGCGCCGTCATCCCCCATCATGCTATTGCCGACGGTTAAGACAACATTCGTCACTGTCTTGAGAGGATTCATTGGCGGCGTTTCACCATTAAGTAAATAGCCGGCTCCTGCTCAATATCATAGAGCGTTTGCAGCAGTTGTTGGCTCCAGGGCTGGTGCAATGAATTTAGATCCTCAGCCAGTGGCGCAAAAGCGTGGGCCAGTAATTGGCTATGGGTGCTGTCGATGGTGATTTCGCCAAATTTTAGCAAGCCCGCCATTTTGCGCCGTGCTGCTCCCTCGGGTAGCTGGTTGAACCATTGCTCATATTCCGCCAGTGGGCACTCCATAATCGCTTTCAAACAATCAATCACGCCGACATGGTGGCCGATAGCCAGTGAGTAATACATGACTTGCTGTGCTTGCTCGGGCAAGTCTTCATCACTGTCGAGGAATTTCTGGTTCAGGGCATAAAAAATAACCTTAGCAGCCATCAATATGCCCCCCCGCCAGTTGCTTGTGGGCTATCTGTTGCAAGCTGGCAAATATCTCGCTGAGGCGCGGGTCGTCTTGCTGGTGGAGGTAACTCTGGCAACGCTGTTCTAGCTGTTGCAGCGGTTGGTTAACCAGCAATGATAAGAAACTGTCAGTGATTTCTCGGCCATGACGATAACCGGCCATGCGGCGGGCCTCGCGCTCTAGCAATACCCGCAGCGCCAGAGGGGCATCCGGGTGAATCAGCGCGACACGTTCGTCAGCCGCCTCCTGATGATCCTCGGCGGTGAGTTTTTGCTCCAGTAAACCCAGCGCCACCGCAAAGCCATAAATCGTGGCCGCCGGAGTAGGGGGGCAGCCGGGAATATAAACATCAATGGGCACAATGGTGTCGCTACCGCCCCAGACACAATACAGGTCGTGGAAGATCCCGCCGCCACAGCCACAGGCCCCATAAGAGATACAAATTTTGGGGTCCGGAGCGGATTCATAGGCCCGCAATGCCGGGGTGCGCATGGCGCGGGTCACTGCACCGGTGAACAGTAAAATGTCGGCATGGCGTGGCGAGGCGACCACTTTGATGCCAAACCGTTCGGTGTCAAACAGCGGGGTAATCGATGAGAAAATTTCAATTTCACACCCATTGCAACCGCCACAGTCCACCCGATAGACATAAGCTGAGCGTTTGATATCTTTCAGTAATTTACTTTTTAACTGGGCGATGGCAGGGTCAACAGTGACCGGCTGACTAACATGGTGCCCCCAGCCCGGTTTTAACAAATGTGGCTGGCTCATAGATGGCCTCCCCCCTCATGGTGGTGATTCGGTATCCTGCTGTTATTCATAGAAACATTGTCATTGCCGACCACATTCTGTTTGCGCTTACACTCAGGGCAAGTTTCAAAATGAGGCCGCTGTTGCTCGACATCCTCAGCGCTCATCCCGGAGTGAATCAGCAGAGCCATGACATAATCCACTTCTTTCTTGGGGGCGAAAGGTTTCTGGCACTGTTGGCAATGGGCGAGGGTGAAGCTAGCGCGTTGATATAAATCAGCTTTATTGAACACCGCCAATTCAAACTCTTGCGACAACACAATGGCGCGGGTCGGACAGACTTCCTCACAGCGGCCACAAAAAATGCAGCGCCCAAGGAACAATTGCCATTGACGAGTCCCGCTGGTGAGGTCGGTTGCCATGGTCAATGCATTGGCCGGGCAGGCCATGGTGCAGGCCCCACAGGCAATGCACTGCTCGGCATCATATTGGGGTTTGCCACGAAATCCGTGGCTGACCTCGAGCGGCTTAAACGGATATTTTACCGTGGTATCGCCGACTTTCAGGATGGTTTTAACCAGTTTTAACATTCTTCATCCCTCTATTTGAGCGGCGAATGAGTGCGCTCAATACCATAGCGTTCAATCTCTTTGTAAGGCACAGTGACGGATTTTTGCTTGCGCACGTCCACCAAGGTCACCCGGTCAGTGCAGGAGTAACAAGGGTCGAGGCTGCCGATAATCAATGGCGCGTCGGAAACCGTATTGCCGCGCAGCATATAGCGCAGCACCGGCCAATTGGCGTATGTGGCAGCCCGGCAGCGCCAGCGGAACAGTTTTTGATTGTCGCCGGTCATACTCCAATGCACATCTTCACCGCGCGGCGCTTCTGAAAAGCCGAGGGCAAATTTGTATGGCTGATAGTGAACTTTCTCCTCCAGCAGTGGGCCGCCCGGCATGTGGTTTAGCCCATATTCAATCATGACCAGGGAGTCGAAAAATTCGCGCACCCGCACCAGCAGGCGTGAGTGCACATCACAGCCATCGAGACTAAATAGCTCTTTAGGGACATTGGCATAGTTGGCATAAAGGTGGTCGTGGCGCATATCGCGGGCATAACCACTGGCGCGGATCATCGGGCCTACCGGGCTGAAATCGCGCGCAATTTTGCGCTCTAACATGCCAACCCCCACGGTGCGTTGCTCAATATTGGCGGTGCTCATCAGCATGTCTACTAACTCGCTAATATCGGCGCGCATCTCGGCCACCAATTGCAGGGTTTTAATGCGGTCGGCTTGCAGAATGTCACGGCGCACCCCGCCAATCAGATTTAGGCCGTATGTTTTGCGCGCGCCGGTGAGCATCTCGGCAATAGTCATGGCTTTTTCGCGCACGCGGAAAAATTGCATAAAGCCGGTATCAAACCCGACAAAATGGCACGACAAACCGATATTGAGTAGATGGCTATGTAGCCGCTCCACTTCCAGCAAAATAGTGCGGATCATCTGCGCCCGTGGTGGCACGATAATGCCGAGGGCATTTTCAATGGAAGAGGTGTAGGCCACGCTGTGGGTGAAACCACAAATGCCGCAGATGCGGTCGGACAGGAAAGTGACGTCATTGTAGCCCATGCGGGTTTCCGCCAGTTTCTCCATGCCGCGGTGGACATAAAACAGGCGATAATCGGCATCGATAATATCTTCGCCATCAACAAACAGCCGAAAGTGGCCCGGTTCATCGGAAGTAATATGCATCGGGCCGATGGGCACCACCCGGCTACTGCTGCCCGCTTGGTTTTCAAATTGATACGTTTCAGTGTTGTTGGTCGGTGTCGGGCGCTGGCGGTAATCCATGGTGTCTTTGCGCAGCGGATAAAGGTCATCCGGCCAATCATCGGGCAAGACTAAACGGCGTTCATCAGGTAAGCCAATGGGTTGTAAGCCATACATGTCGCGCACTTCGCGCTCACCCCAAACCGCCGCCGGGACTCTGGGAGTGACTGATGGGAACTCCGGCCGTTCTGGGCTAATCAGGGCTTTGACAATCACCCAGCATTTGTCGCCATAGTGCCTGCCAGTATCAATGCCGTATTGCTCGCGCCCCTCCATTGACAACACATAGTAAATAGCAAAATAGCCATTCAAACTGCGCTCATCATTGCCAAATAACACCGACAACCAGCCGCCTTGTTGATAATAAAGAGACTCAACTACCTCCGGCAAACTATTGAGTTTAATGGTAATGGTCAGTTGATCATCGGTTTGCCACTCTTCGTCGAGAATCACTGTCGGGAATTGTTCGCGCAGGCGGGCGACATAGCCTGCCCCCCGTTTTTCACCGCCGTGTGGCTTATTAGAAATAGCTGAAATAGGCGTTTCGTGGGTCACGTTACATCTCCTGACGAGTCGGGGTGAATGGCACAGCAGCATGCGTATCTGCGAGAGGTGGGGCGGATTGCGCCGCAGAAATAACTGGCCACGGCAGCATAAAGTGTTGTTGAACTGGCGTAGGGTCATCACTATTGAGGACAATCTGCGCAGCATCAGTCAGTAAACGAGTGACCGGGGCGGGGATATGTACCCCGAGAAGCAGCATCAACAGCAACAGAATGGCCATCGGCGCGGTGGTCAAAATCCCCAGTTCACCTTTGCTCACTGCCGGCGGTGGCGTACCCAGCACCGTGCTGGCTATCATGCGCACCAGCCCTGCCAGCACCAGTGTTAACAGCAACAGCAGCACAATCACCAGTGTGATATGACCGGCCTTAACCCCGGCGGCGACCACCATAAACTCACTGATAAACACATTGAAAGGCGGCATCCCGGCCAGAGCCAGTGCGCCACCGGCCAGCATCACTGCGGTGAGCGGTGCCACGCGGATAATGCCTTTAATCGCCCCCATATCCCGCGTGCCATATTTCAGCAGCACATTCCCGGAGCCACAGAACAATAAGGTTTTTGCCAAGCTATGATTGAGGGTATGGAACAGCGCGGCCAAGACGCCCAGTGGCCCGCCAATCCCCAGCGCCACGGCAATTAATCCCATATTTTCCACACTGGAGTAGGCCAGCAGGCGCTTCATATCGCGCTGCGCCAGAATAAAGAATGCGGCGACGGCAACCGACATCATACCGAACACCAACAGCAGCATTTGTGGGAAATGCGGGCCAATAGCGGCACTGATAATGATGTAATAGCGAATAATGACCAGCAGCGCGCAGTTGAGTAGCACGGCGGATAATAAGGCGCTGGTGGGGCTGGGGGCTTCACTGTGGGCATCGGGCAGCCAAGAGTGCATCGGGAATAGGCCGGTTTTGGTGCCAAAGCCAATCAAGATAAAGACAAATGCCAAATGCATTAGGCTTGGGTCCAGCTCTTTGGCATGCTCGGCGACCACCGTCCAGAAAATGGCACTGCCCGGATCCGCTAACACATTGGCGGCATTGGCATACACCAGCACAGTGCCATACAGCCCGAATGCGACCCCGACGGTACAAATAATGATGTACTTCCAGGCAGCTTCCAGGGATGAGCGCTGACCATATAACCCCACCAAAAAGGCGGAACTCAGGGTCGTGGCTTCAATCCCGACCCACATCAGAATCAGGTTATTGCTGGTGACCACCAGCAGCATGGTGAATAAGAACAGATGGAAAAATCCATAATAGTGACACAGCGTGCTAACTGTTATTTCGCCATTATTGACTTCATGGCGCATATAGCCAAGAGAGTAGAGGCCGGTGATAAAGCCGATAATAGCCAAAATAGCCAGGAACAGCGCGCTGAGGCTATCGATATGCAGCCAGTTGTGAACGACCAGAATTTCGCCACCAACCGCGACGCGGCTTACGGCGGCCAATGCCACTATGAGCAGCAAGGTGATACCGATAAAATGCACCCAAGTGGAAGCCATCCGTGCCGCTCCGCCCAATGCCCGGCAAGCAAATGCCAGCAGCGAGGCTATCAGAGGTATCGCCAGCAGTAACAACAGCAGGTCAGTATTACTCATTTCATTACCCCTTTAGCGCCGTCAGTTGTTTAACATCCAGCGTATGCAACGTACGGTAAATCTTGCACGCCATTAGTGTCATCACCAGCACAGCGAAGATGGCATCGGTGGCGATGCCAATCTCCACCAACTCCGGTGCGCGGAAGGCCAGCAGCGCTAACATCAGGTGTGCCCCGTTTTCCATCAAACAGTAGCCAAAGATGTTTTTTA
Organism: Yersinia hibernica; assembly: GCF_004124235.1. Taxonomy (NCBI): domain Bacteria; kingdom Pseudomonadati; phylum Pseudomonadota; class Gammaproteobacteria; order Enterobacterales; family Yersiniaceae; genus Yersinia; species Yersinia hibernica. Next base: position 2,510,361 of record NZ_CP032487.1, on the reverse strand, counting down.
GAATATTGCGTTGGGTGACAATGCACAGCAGGCCAATCAGGAAGTGCCCCAGTGACACCGCCAGTGCCGGTTTCAGGGCGCTGACCATCGGCAACTGCACCGGCTCGACCACGAAATAGCTCAGTAAAATGATGATGGCGGCGATAAAAATGAGTGTCGCAGTGCCGATAACGCCGCCATTGGCCTTGGGGTCATCCATCTGGCGAAACGCGCGATACATAATCCATGGCACTAACACCACCTTGGTGATAAAGGCGGTCAATGACCACATGTAAAGTTCGTGGGCGTGTAATGTTTCGGCTAATGCCAGAAAAATCAGCACCAACACCAGAGATTGCACAGCATAAAACAGTGCCGAGGTCGCGGGTTTCTTCACGATGATTACCAGCAGCGAGGTAATAATCAGCAGCCCGGCAAGATTGTTAATGAGTAATGTTCCGGTCATTTTTTACTCCCTTATTCGAGCCAGGCGACGGCAATAAAGCTTGAGCACACTGACATAATCACCAGCACCACTAGCACCCCCTGCATGGCTAATGGCAGCGGCTTAGCACTGGCAACGTCCTCCGATGGCTTACCGGGTACGGTTTGTCCGAACCAGTACAGAAACCAGCCGAAGCTTGCCACCGATTCAATCAGCGCCAGCACCAGCAGGGGGAGAAGCTGCCAATGTTGGTGAGAAAGTGAGAAGCCGGCGGCAAAAATGGGGAATTTGCTGAAGAAGCCGTTAAATGGCGGCACCCCCGTAATGGCCAGGGCAGCGACACAAAATCCCCCCCCCAGCAGCGGCATTTTGCCCATGATGCCTTTGAGTTTGGGCAGCATGCGGGTCCCGCAGCTGTAGCTCAGCGCACCGGCGACCAGGAAGAACAGGCTCTTGGCAAACGCGTGGTTGAAGATGTAGGCAATACCGCCATCAAAGGCCAATTTTGACCCATAAATAGCCAGAGACAGGGCAAAGAAAATATAAGACAACTGCGTGATGGTGGAGTAGGCCAGCAGCCGCTTCATATCTTTTTGCGGCAGATACATAAAGAAACCATAAATCAGGGTGATAACGGCCATCACCATGCCCACCGTGCCGATAATCTGGGGCACATCACCGGCCGAATAGATGGCGCGGGCAAAGATATACACGCCCACTTTCACCATCGAGGCGGCATGCAGATAGGAACTGACCGGGGTTGGCGCTTCCATGGCATCTGGCAGCCAGATATGCAGTGGCAACTGGGCCGACTTGCCCCAGGCGGTAAACAAAATGCCACCGAAGACGATGATTTTGGTGGTGTTATCCAGTTGCGCCAAGGCGGTCAGGGCAAAGGTGCCGGTATTGACCAGTAACACCGCCGCCGCCAGATACAGGCCGATGGCCGCCACATGGGTGACCAGCAAGGCTTTTAGCGCCGAGCGCAGTGACTTCTGGCTCTGATAGTAGCCAATCAATCCCCACGAGCAGCCGCCGGTGATTTCAAAGAAGAATAACTGACCCAGCAGGGTGGATGATAATACCAGCCCGGCCATTGCACCGATAAATACCAGCAGCAGCGCATAGTAGCGGTTGGTGCCTTCGTGCGGATGTTCGCGGTTACCCAAGGTCAGATAACCGGTGGAATAGATACTGACCAACAACCCCAGGAACACCACGGCGAAAGCAATCAAGGTACTGATGCGGTCGATGGTCAGGCCGAATAGCGCCATATCACCGTAATGAATCAGGTCGAAAGTCATATCCACCTTGCCGCCACTCAGGTAGGTATATGCCAGCAGCACAGTGCCGAGGGTGGCCAGTAGGGCAAATAAAGTACAACACCATTTTGCCATGTTCTGCGGCAAACACGCCGTGAGGATAGCGCCGACAAACGGCAGCAGAATAGTTGCCAAGGCTATGTTTATAAGGGCTGTATTCATAAGAGCCATATTCTCCATGATGGGTTTCTTCGCTCCTTAAAGACCGGTGAGATAGAAAACCAGAGCCAGGGCGGCGACGGCAAACCCCAGCCAGGTCACTCGAGAGGTCAACAGGAAGCGCCCACGGGCGATACTGTTTTCTACGATGGAGGCCAGCACAAACACCACCACGAGCTTGATAACAGCGGCCACTAATGCCCATAGCAGGCCAGGGCCACTCAGTACCGCCAACTTGCCAAAGGGGATAAATACCGCGAGGAAAAGCTGGGCCACCACCACTTGTTTTAGGCTAATCCCCCATTTGACCAGCCCTAATGAGGCACCGGAATATTCGGTCAGAGGCCCTTCTTGGAGTTCTTGCTCAGCTTCGGCGACATCAAACGGAATTTTGCCCATCTCGATAAACACCGCGAAACCACAAGCCAGCAGTGCCAGCCCCGTGGCGGTCGGTGATTGCCAGTGCCCTTGGGACAGTGCAGTACTGATGGTGCCGATATTGGTGGAACCGGCAATCAGCCCAACAACCAAAAGTGAGAGAATCAAGGTGGGCTCGACCAACACCCCGAGTGTCAGCTCGCGACTGGCACCAAGGCCGGCGAAGATACTGCCGCTGTCCAGGCCCGCCAGTGAGAAGAAAAAGCGAAACAGGGCAAACAGATAGAGCAGGGTTATTAAGTCCCCCGCCACGCCGAAGGGGGAGGCCAACGTGAAAATAGGTAACGCCATGGCAATCAATAACATACTGCCCAGTAGCACATAGGGCATCAGGCGAAAGATAATGCCGGCATTGGCCGGAGCGACATCCTGGCGTTTCAGTAATTTGGCTAAATCACGATACTCTTGCAGGATGCCCGGCCCACGGCGGGAGTGCATTCTGGCTTTCACCATGCGCGAAATACCTGACATCAGCGGTGCTAGCGCTAGCATGACCAGCGCCTGCCCAATGGCGAAAATAATCATAGAGACCGCAGGCATATCAGTAGTTGGCATTGCTTGTCTCCTTAAATAGCCGCAATGATGAGCAGGGTGACCAGTGCGGCGACCACATACAGACAATAGAGGCGGAAATCACCTTGTTGCAGCCATTGAATACGCTGGCTGAGCCATTGAATAAAGCGGATTAGCGGCATTACCACTTTGTCATCCCACACCGGTTCTACCCGGCCCGCGCCAGTGACTGAACTCTCCAGTGCGCGCTGCATTACTGCGGTGGGATCCAGAGTTTTGCGTAGCCGGTAGAGTGGGGCAAACATAGCCCGCAGTGGCTGGGTAAAACCGCCGGCTGAGACTGTCATCGCCTGTTCATAGGCATAGCCGCAAGCCCAGGGGTCACCCCCATGGCGAAATGCCAGTCGGCGGCCTTTGTAGAGACGGGCGACCAGTAAAATCACCAGTGGCAAGATGAGTAAGCCGCAGAAGATATACAGGGTGGATAGCATGGCCTGAGAGCTGTGCTGCGGGAACAAAACAGCACCTTGAGCCACTTGCAAGGACGGCGCTGGCGTGGTGGTTATCAGGCTGGAAGCAATCCGGCCAATCACCGGGGCGACATGGGTAGCACCTATCCCGAGAGCTAAACAGAGTAATGCCAGCAGCAACATGGCGCTGGTCATCGGCCACGGCACTTCGCGCGCCACGGCGGCTTTTTCTGTGTGCGGTAAACCGCAAAAACTGATGCCGTAAACTTTGACAAAACACATCGCGGCCAATGCCCCAGTTATTGCCAACATCACGATAGCCATTGGCCCGGCGAGGCGAATAATGAAGCCGCCGTCTTTGGTCATGGTAAACAGCGATTGGTAGGTAAACCATTCACTGACAAAACCATTGAATGGCGGCAGGGCTGAAATCGCCATACATCCAACCAGAAAAGCCAGTGCGGTGTATGGCATTTTTCTGGCCAGCCCGCCCATTTTTTCCATGTCTTTGGTGTGTACGCGATAGATGACGGCACCGGCACCGAGGAACAGCAACCCTTTAAAAACAGCATGGTTGAGCAGATGGTAAAGCGCGCCGAGCAGCCCAAGAGCCGCTAATACCGGCTGGTGGCTGGCAATCCCTATCATGCCAACCCCGACCCCCATCAGAATAATGCCAATGTTCTCGACGGTGTGATAAGCCAGCAGGCGTTTGATGTCATGCTCTGCCAATGCATACAGCACCCCCAGCACCGAAGACACCGCGCCAAAGCCCAGCACCACCACCCCCCACCACAATTGGCTGGCACCGAGCAAATCAATGCCCACTTTGATGATGCCGAAAATACCAATTTTAACCATCACACCGGACATCAGCGCGGAAGCATGAGATGGGGCCGCCGGGTGCGCGCGCGGGAGCCAGCCGTGAAGTGGCAGCATCCCGGCTTTGGCACCGAAACCGAAGAAAGCCAACAAGAAGATAACCGAGGCCATCACTGGCTGTGGGGTGGCCTGCCGGAAGGCGGCAAATTCCAGGCTGCCGCTTTGGCGATACAGCAGGAAAAACGCAATCATAATCAGCACGGAGCCGGCATGGGCAATGAGAAAATAGAGCAAACCGGCGCTGATAGCATCGTCGTCTTGGTCGGAAATCACCAAGAAGTAGGAGGCCAACGACATCATTTCGAAGAAAATAATAAAGTAGAAAGCGTTATCCACCACCACCAATGCCACCATTGAGGCGATGAATAAATTCATAAACACCCCCATCCCCCATGCACCACGGCCCTTGTACTCTTGCACATAAGCCAGTGAATACATTGAAGTTATGATGACCAAGAGTGAGATAACCATCAGCATAAATGCCGCCAATGGATCAAGCCGTAAACTAAATGCTGCGAATGGGAAAGGCCCGGCCGTGATGAAAGTGATAATTCCGCCGCCAAGCAGTGTCGGGGCGGCGGCGAACAGCCCGGCAACCCCGCCCAATAATGATGCTAATCCGGCAGCATAAATTGCCAGGGTTTCGCGCCGTGCCAGCAGCAGAGAAAGCACTGCGCCAGCCAGATACAGCAGCAAGGAGAGCCACAATAACTCAAGTGAATTCATCATCTTTTCTGCTCCTCGTGAGAGATGGCGGACGAAATGTTCACGGCCATAAAGGGCAGTTCGTTGGCAAACCCACCAGCGGCGGCCAGGCGTTTAGCGTGGTTCGCCCGCGCAATGCTGTGTTCATCCACCAGTATCAAGGCGTTCGTCGGGCAGACCCGCACACATTCCGGCCCCTGTGATTGGAAGCTGCATAAGTCGCATTTCACGGCAACAGTGCGAAGCCCCGCATGCCAGGCGAGAAACGGATTCATGGTGGCTGGGCTAAATGGCACATCGGATAACTCAGTCAGCGGGATGTATTCAGGGAAATTTGCGGGCACCGCTAATGGCTTACTGCCCGCGGGGGTGATTGCGCCAAACGGGCAGGCGATACCGCACAGCTTACAGCCGATGCAGGTGGTTTCATTTAATTCGACGGAGTTATTGGTCAGGGTGATGGCATTGACCGGGCACACCCGTGCGCACCAAGCATCTTCGCAGTGACGACAAAGAATCGGTGCCGTCACGGTGGCATTGCGCATAACAGTCAATCTGGGATGCTCTTGTAATCCCTCGGCTTTATGTACCTGGCTGCAAGCAGCCATGCAGGTATTGCATCCAATACAAAGCCTCGGCTCCGCAATCACAAAGCGGTTCATAGCCATACCCTCCGGGACAAAATTTGGTGACAATCAGGCTGATAGAAATCATTTGCCAGCACCAAAGCATATTCTGTGCCAGTACGTTAGCCGCAGCAGCAAAAGAGCGGTGAGAGCCCGTCAGCTGTGCATTAGGGGGGGCAGATAAAAGCCAGGGGATTTAAACGGCAGCAAAAACAGTGTATTTGGCGGGGTTAAATGTCGACATTAGTGACGAAACTGGAGTTTGCCGATGACACTTCGACAGTGTTTATCTCTGTTACGAATTCATCACCCATGGCTAGTGGTAAATAAGCTTATTTATTAGCTTGTTAGGGTAAGTGGCGAGCCGGCGGGCGATATTATATTACTGGCATTGTCCTTGCATGTTTTTGCCAGAGAGCCGCTATTGGGAGAAGGGTGATGCATGAGATAACCTTGTGCCAAAACGCGATTGCCATGATGGAACAGCAGGCACGGTTGCATGGTGCGCAGAGAATTACCGGGGTATGGCTGGAAACTGGCGCATTTTCTTGTGTCGAGCCGCAGGCACTGGAATTTTGTTTTGAATTGGTGTGCCGTGGCACTTTGGCTGAAGGTTGTGTTTTGCATCTTAGCCAGCAAGCATCGCAAGTATGGTGTCATGACTGTCAGCGACACGTTAATTTGCTTAGCAATAAAGTCACTCGCTGCCCATGGTGTGCCGGGAGCCATTTACACCTGGGTGCGGCTGATGATGGCGTGATACTTAAGCGGTTGGAGGTGGAATGAATTTACTTTTTTTATGCCCTGATAGCGTGGGAGCCAGATTATGTGCATAGGGATCCCGGGGCAAATTGTCGCGCTGGATGAGACTCAGCCGGGTACGGCTTGGGTGGATGTTTGTGGTGTGCGCCGTGCGGTGAATATTATGCTGGTGGCTGCGGATGCACCGGCAAGTTATGCACTCATCGGCCATTGGGTTTTGGTGCATGTGGGCTTTGCCATGAGCCGGTTAGATGAAGATGAGGCATTGGAAACATTACAGTTATTACAAGAAATGGGGGAGGTTGAAAGTGATGTCGCGGCATTTTTAGGGCAGCGGGGATAGTTTTATGGCTGCACTGATGGGGGGACGTGATTTGGTGATTAGTGGGTTATCGCTGACTTGACCTGCGACGAATCCACCACCCAAGCTAGCTGCACCCCTGCAATCCCGCACGGCACGAAATATTCCGCCGCCCCGGCAGTTTGCCGGCTAACTGAACCGGGGCCAGACGCACTCAGCTCGGCAGCCCCTTTCGCCGTGTTCATGCGGCCTACAGCCTTGGTCGGCAACATTTTTGATGGTGTTTAGCGTCAAATAAGAAAGCAAAAATTCATTCAAAATTAGGGTGTTGGTGGTGTGTTTTTCTGCTTTTCTTCTGTCAGTCGGTGTTCTAATTCAACTAATTGCTCTGGCGAGACCGCCGGATAACCTTGTGCATCATCCGGTATGACATGCACCGCCGGAATAGGGATTAATGGCCCAAGGAAACGGGGCTCGCGTTTCAGAATATAGAGGTCAGACAGCGCCCCAAGACGGGCAAAAATCTCACGAACTCGAACATTGAGCATGTCCTTGGGGGATGGCACCGCAAAGCACTGCGCTTGAATCCCCATATGCATGGCGATAAACAACGCGCGCTCACAATGAAACCGCTGGGTAATGATAATAAAATCATTGGTATCAAATACTTTACGCGTACGCACAATCGAATCCAGGGTGCGGAAACCGGCATAATCCAACACAATATCAGCGGGAGCAACACCCGCCGCAATCAAGTCGCGGCGCATAGTCATCGGCTCATTATAACTGTGCAATGCATTGTCACCACTGAGCAGTAAGTAGCTGACTTTGCCACTGTTATAAGCGTTTAATGCCCCTTGGATGCGGTATTGATAAAACTGATTAATTCCGCCCGTACGATAATATTTTGCTGTCCCCAAAACGACTCCAACCTGCCGATGCGGCAAGTCTTGCAACTCATCGTAGATAAAAGGCGCAGTTTTCCAGCTGATCCAGCGGTCGAGCGCAATAGCTGTCACCATCAACAAACCAGCGATGATAATTAAGCTAATAATCAGGCGTTTCCACATTCTCTGGCCTTTAATGCATTCAATTCACTGGTGATATTGCAAGGCTACTGTACCCGCCGATGTTGCGCAATACCTATCCCCATCATCTTTCAAGCTACAGCTGTGTTGGCAGCACTCAATAACCCGAATCACTGACTGGAGTCAGCTCATCGGGATTATTTCACTGGCCGCCTTGCCGTCACTTGAAGTCTATTGGGGATGTCCTTTGTTATCTTTCAAGCTACAGCTGTGTTGGCAGCACTCAATAACCCGAATCACTGACTGGAGTCAGCTCATCGGGATTATTTCACTGGCCGCCTTGCCGTCACTTGAAATCTATTGGGGATGTCCTTTGTTATCTTTCAAGCTACAGCTGTGTTGGCAGCACTCAATAACCCGAATCACTGACTGGAGTCAGCTCATCGGGATTATTTCACTGGCCGATAATATTTAGAACGATGTGCGCTTATAACTGCGGTATTGCGGCTGCCAATAATTGTGTTCAATGGCTTTTGCTAAAGCTTCTTCCGAGGTCACAATAGCGACGCCCTGCAACTGTGCAGCTTTACCCACCTGCATCGCAATGGTCTTTGATACCGCCTGAATATCATCGATATTAGGTAGCAATGCGCCATCACCATTAAGCGCGAGTGGTGAACAACCTGCTAATGCGCGGCTGGCGGCCATTAGCATGCCGTCGGTAACCCGTTTGGCGCCGGATGCCAGTACACCCAAGCCGATGCCGGGGAAGATATAAGAGTTATTGCACTGCGCAATGGGGTACAGTTTCTCTTTATAGCTGACCGGGGCGAAAGGACTGCCGGTCGCGACCAGCGCTGCACCATCCGTCCAGTTAATGATATCTTCTGGCCGTGCTTCCACCCGTGATGTCGGGTTAGACAGCGGCATCACGATAGGGCGGGCGCAATGCTTGTGCATTTCGCGAATTAACTCTTCAGTAAACAGCCCTGGCTGACCAGAAACCCCAATTAATACAGTAGGTTTGGCATTGCGAACCACATCTTGCAATGAGATTAAGTCACTGGTCAGATTCCAGTTTTGTAGCGAATCACTTTTTTGCACCAATTTGCTTTGGAAATCCAACAAATTAGGCAGTTTGTCAGTCAATAAGCCAAACCGGTCGACCATAAACACGCGAGCTCGGGCTTGTTCTTCACTGAGCCCCTCTGAAATCATCTGGGCAATGATTTGTTCAGCAATACCGCAACCCGCAGAACCCGCGCCGAGGAAAGTGACCGTTTGGTCGCGCAACTGGCTGCCTGCAGCATGACTGGCGGCAATCAGGCTGCCCAGCGTGACCGCCGCAGTCCCCTGAATATCATCATTGAAACAGCACAGTTCATCACGATAGCGGTTGAGCAGTGGGGTGGCATTGTTCTGAGCAAAATCTTCAAACTGCAACAAGACATTGGGCCAACGACGTTTTACTGCCTGAATGAATTCATCAACAAATGCATGATATTCATCACCAGAAATACGCGGATGACGCCAACCCATATATAGCGGGTCATTCAGCCGCTGCGGGTTGTTGGTTCCCACATCTAATACCACGGGCAATGTATACGCCGGGCTGATACCACCGCATGCGGTATAAAGGGACAATTTACCAATGGGAATGCCCATGCCGCCGATGCCTTGGTCACCCAGGCCAAGAATACGCTCGCCATCGGTGACCACGATAACTTTAACATTCTGTTTGGTGGCGTTTTGCAGCATGTCGTCGATGTGTTCGCGATTCGGATAAGAGATAAACAGCCCGCGCGCGCGACGATAGATATCGGAGAAATGCTCGCAAGCCTCGCCGACGGTCGGGGTATAAATAATCGGCATCATCTCACTGAGATGGGCTTCTAGCAGGCGGTAAAACAGAGTCTCATTGGTATCTTGAATATTACGCAGATAAATATGTTTATCATCATCGTTTTTGAAATCTTGATACTGGCGGTAAGCTCGCTCAGCCTGCTCTTCAATGGTTTCAACCGCTTCCGGTAATAAACCGTGTAAATTGAAGTGGCTGCGCTCATCATTGCTGAAAGCGCTGCCTTTATTCAATAAAGGGAATTCCAATAATATGGGGCCAGCGTAAGGGATGTACAGGGGGCGTTTACTTTCGTATTCCAGTTCCATGAGTTTTACTCTTAAACGTTATTATACCTTTCATCCTTGAAGTCGCAGGGGATCTCGCTGTGCTCACTCACCTGAATGACTTACTGGAATAAGCTCATCTGAGTGTGTTCGCTGGCTGGCAACCTGTAACTCCACTGACTTTGGGTCTAGACAGTAATGGTTGCGTTGATCCTAAAAGATAAGAGAAATATGTACAGCTTTTGTTAGTTAAATATGTCAATTATCGGCAAAAGTGCGAATTAAGTTGCAAATTTTGCCGCTCAGTTAGCCCTGCATTGAGCCGCTGACGCGATTGATTGGATGATGAATTCCTGAACAAGGGAAATGGCCGTTTTCACCGCACCAGCCATCTCACTGTGGCTTAGTAGGCTATGTAAGCAAATCAGTGAGCGCGCAGATAAAAGCAATCATCGGGGTTAGTCAGATAACCCCGGTTTGGTGCTATCTGATTAAAATGTCACGCGTTTTACATCAGTGCAGCCAAGGGCTGCCAGTGTGGCTTGAGTGGCATCCCACTGCGTTAAGATTGGGCGGCTGGCTTCAACCAGCACGGCACGGCGGATGGCGCTACAGTCGGTGCCGGAAAGGTTGGTCAGAATCAATGCCGCTTGCAGGGGGGGCAAGCTTGGGTTAAACGCCGCATTTTCCGCATAACGGCCAGCATAAATGTTGCCATCGCTGGTTTCTAGCGCCACACCGCTGTGGGCAAGGCTATAAGGCGCATGGCTGTGATTGGCGCCGTCAAGTGCCGCCTGAGTCAGGGCGTCAGTCTCTGTGACTTGATAACCGTGATCTACAGGGTCCATCAGCAAGGTAGTGATAGCCAAATCTTTTGGGCCGAAAGAGTCTGGTAAATATTGTCCCAATGTTGAAGCAGGGCGGCCCGGTAGATGGATATGCAGGCCTGTTCCGCTGTTCAGTTCATTCATAAATTGGCGGCAATGGCCACACGGGGTGTAATTGACAGTAATAGAGACCAAACTGGCCTCGCCCCGTAACCAAGCATGAGTGACCGCGCACTGTTCGGCATGAATGGTTTGTTGCAATGGCGCGCCGCTGAACTCCATATTGGCACCAAAGTAGAGATTACCGCTGATACCGCGAGCAATGGCCCCCACCTTAAAATGGGAGATAGGTGTTAATGCACAAGCGGCGGCGAGCGGTAGTAATGCAAATGCCAGCTCATCGTCATCCAACCCACTGATACCTTTCACCGTTTTCACTTGCTCAGCTGTTAGCATGGCAGGGAAATCGTTTGCGCTCAAGATGGGTTCAAGTGCAGATTGCAGTGACGTGGGCAACTTAGCCCAAGCTTCATGAAAACGTGCTTGCATAGAGTTTTCTCCAATAGTTACGGCAAACTATTCTAGGCAGCTTGGTGCTTCCCTGGTGTGATATGGATCCCGTTGTATGTGAAATTCATGCAAGTAAAATCTTAAATGGGAGATGTATCTCAAATTTATGCCGCAATATTACTGATATTAGCCAAACAAGTGTAGCAGCACCGGAAACAGGAATGGCGCCAAGAGTGAGGTAATAATCCCACAGATGACCAATGCCAGCGAACTGAAAGCGCCTTCTTGAAAATCCATCTCGGCACAACGGGCAGTCCCGAGGGCGTGTGAAGCCGTGCCCATGGCCAAACCGCGTGAAGCTTTAGTGGTGATTTTTAATAGATTCAACAAGCTGTGACCAAATACCGCCCCTAAAATCCCCACAAAAATCACACATACCGCGCTGATGGCGGGCAACCCATGAATGGATTCGGCCACGGCCATGGCGATCGGCGTAGTGACGGACTTGGGCAAGACTGAAGCGGCAATTTCGGGCGTTGCTCCCATCCATAAGGCCACTGCGGTGCCGCTGACCATGGCGGTAATACTGCCAATAAAACAGATGCTAATGATTGATTTCCAGCGAGCTCGAATTTGGTGTAATTGCTCATACAGTGGGAAGGCCAGTGCCACTACGGCAGGTTGCAGCAGGTCGTTGAGAATTTTACTACCGGCAAAATAGTGGGCATAAGGCATATGGGTCACTAGCAACAATGGAATAATAACAACCATTGATATTAGTAATGGGTTTAGCAGCGGCATTTTCAGCCAGCGCGCCAAGCGGCGTGCGCTGAAGAAGACAATAAGTGTCAGTGGCAGTGACCACCATAAATTATTGATCATTTGTCCTCCTCGGTGTGGGTCGGAGAACCTATCACTTTGCGCTCACGGTGGACGTAATGTGAGCTGTAAGCCACCACCAACATCACTATTAGCGTGCTGACAAAACAGGAAACCACAATCGGGCCGAATTGCTTGGTCAGTTGGTCATAATATTGCATAACACCGACACCGATAGGCACGAACAGCAGTGCCATATAGCGGATGAGCAGGTGGCAGCCGGGTTTTACCCAGGTTGAGGGTAAAATTTGCGAGGCAAGCAGGGCAAACAAAATCAGCATGCCGATAATACTGCCAGGAATAGTGATGGGCAGCAGCAAGGCCACCGCCTTACCCGCCCATAAACACAGATAGATAATGGCGAAAGCTCGCAGATACTGCCAGCAAAGTGAAGTCACATTGCGCATAAACGGAGTCCTGAGTGACAGAATGTATTCATCATACAATTAACTTTGGCACTGTGCTAGTCATCACACTATGAATAAATAATTTCCCTGTCACTTTCAAATTGTCGCGGTGTTAGCTGATTGTTCTGCCTGTGTTTTTGCCAGCCGGTAACCGCGATAGAAAAATGCCAGCCCTAAAATTGCCGCGATTATTAGCATATAGAACATCATTTGTGGTGCGGTATAGGCTAGCAAGAAACCACACAGCACCGGGTTGGCAGCGCCGCCTAATTGGCCAAGATTCTGAACTCCATAATAGCTGCCTTTAAGATTTGCCGGAGCAATAAAATCGATAAACAGGTATTCGACCGGGATAACAATAATCTCGCCCAATGAGAAAATTGCCATTGCTAGCATCCATAGGGGGATTGACTGCTGAGCCGCCATAAACCCGAACAAGCCAATAATAAAGAATAGCGTCCCGAGCATCAGCCAGCGCATTAAGTTCTGCTGATTCATTCGGCGGCTTAATAAGTATTGTAAGGTAATCACAATGACCGCATTGACCGTCATCACCGCGCCAATGACTTGGTAGGCAAATTTGGCATCAGAGACGGTTATCAGATATTGGGAGAGATAACCGGAGAATTGGCCAAAGACAATGGCACTGAGCATGCTGCCAATAGTGAAGTAAATCAGCCGCTTGTCACTGCGCAAAATACGGAATGTTTGGCGAAAATCGGGTACGGATTCAGTCTGTGGATGTTCAGTGGCTGACATATCGGTGCTGTCTATTCTGAATTTCAAGGTGATGGCAACCAACAGCGCCAGTATGCCCGAAATAATAAAAGGCACTTGCGGCCCTAAACTGATGACTAAAACCCCCAATCCCGGCCCGACCGCCCAGCCCACATTGACCAGAGTATAATTGGCGGAAAATGCTTTGATGCGCTCATTGACCGGTAGCCAGTCAGCAAAGCAGGCTTTAATGGCGATGCTGTAGACGGAATACGCCGAATGTAACAGGGCCAAAATCAGGATGATCCACGCCGGGTGCGCAACCCACGGCAGGGAAAAAAAAGTCGCTGAGAATAAGGTGATTGCCAGCAGAATCAACTGCTTTTTATTGAATTTATCCACCAGATAGCCGCCATAGAGGCTGGTGAAAATGCCCAAGGTCAAACTCGCGCCCAATACCAGCCCCACCCTATCAGGTGCTAACTGAAAGTGCTCCGCCAGATAGATAGTAATAAAGGGCAGGGTCACGGCTCGGCCAATAGTTAAGACCAGTGAGGCAATCAGCAGGTTGGTTACACGCGATGGAAATCCTTTCATGGTATTTTCTTTCTTATTTTTTATTATTTGGGCAGTGGCTTGTTTCTAGGCGATTTTTCACTCAACAGAGTTATTCGCATAGTTAACGACATGGCGGCTCAGACCATTACAGTAGACTATTACGATGAGAAAAAGAGGGGGGAGGAAGAAAATTTTTTACAAACAGCAGATCGACCTAAATCGACCTGCTTTTAATAGATAATTAACCTAAATATTCGATGATAGATAGCCCAGCATTATAATCGGTGCTGTAGATAATCCCTTGCGCATCGACAAACACATCACATGACTGAATAACTTGCGGGCGACCTGGCCGCTTATCGATCATTTTTTCCGGCGCAGCTGGCACCAAAGCCCCGGTCTCCTTCGGCTGGTAGGGGTTGCTGATATCATAAGCACGTACTCCGGCATTCTGGTAGGTGGCGAAAATCAGTGTCGAGCTGATAAAACTGCCCGGCCGATTTTCATGTAGATTATGGGGGCCAAAATGCGCGCCTTTGTTCACATAATTTTGCTCATCAGGCACTGGGAAGGTCGAGATGCTTACCGGATTAGTTGGCTCGCGAATATCGAACAGCCAAATGTGTTTTTCACCATCTTCCTGATTATCCAATACCGCCTCATCCAGCACCACCAATAAGTTGCGGTCGGGCAGCGGCAGCGCGGTATGAGTGCCGCCGCCAAAGGGGGGGCTCCAGTTGCGGTGGCTGATTAATTTGGGTGCCGCGCGGTTACTGACATCCAGCAGAGTCAAACCGCCATCGCGCCAACTGCCATATGCGGTGTCGCCGCTAACAATGGCGTGATGTAGTGCATAGCGCTTACCTTCGGGCCAATTTGCTACTTCACCCGCCGCCGTATGCATGCCGGGTAAAGCATAGCGCCCGGCAACTTGCGGCTTTTGTGGGTCGGCCAAATCAATGGTTAGGAAGATATAATCACTGTAGCCATCCAATAGGGCGGAAACATAGGCCCAGCGCCCGCCGACATACCAGATGCGGTGGATGCCAATGCCATCCAGTGGTAGAAAACTTATCTCACGGGGCTTATCTGGCGTCGAAATATCAAAAATACGTAATCCAGCACTCCAACTGCGGCCCTCCTGCCGGGTATTGACCGTTTGGGCGACCGAGCGGGTGTAATACACTTTCTCTTGGGCAAAGCTGGCATCAGCGAAGAGATCGCGGGCATTAATGACCAATAGCAGGTCATCATGGGCCTGTAAGTGCACATTCCATGTATTGGGCGGGGCGGCGATAAAGCCAGCTGGACGGGGGTTTTTTGCATCTCGTACATCAATAATTGATACACCCTGCGACACCATATGGCCGACATAGGCGTAACCCCGATGCACCATAACCTGTACGCCATCGGGTTTACCGCCCTGGTCGCTATGACCAATCAGCCGCATATTGCGGCTGTATTCCGGTGTCGGCAAGTATCCTTGCGCTGCCATCTATTGCTCTCCAAATCAATGGGCTATATGGGGCTTTAAGGGCTGACTACTGGCCGTTTTTAGCCGCGAGGGTAGCAAACCACGGGGAATTGAAATCATCTGACTGGCCCCAGCCAGGAATAATTTTACTCAAACCCGCGACGTTAACTGGGCCAGGTTGGCTTGCCAGCAATGCTTGCGGGATAGAGGCGGCACGGAATTCATAACTGGCAGGGGTCTCTTCACCGGCAATTTTCTTGGCAACCAGGCGTAAGTTAACCGCGCCAATCAGCTTAGGGTCAACAGCAACACTGACTTTCCATGGGCTATTAGCTTCGCGCATCAGTTGCAGATCCTGATTTGAGATATCAATGCTGTACAATTTGATCTCAGTACGGCCATTTTCCTGCAAGGCTTTATAAGCCCCTTGTGTAAAAGCATCCCACGTTCCCCAGATGGCATCGATTTTGCCTTTCGGGTATTTTGCCAAAACCGCACCGACTTTGTTCGCGGTATCCCCTTGCACATCGGATGAAACGGCACCGATAGATTCCAGTTCAGTAATACCCGGATTCTGTTTCAGTAGAGCCTGATAAGCTGCTTGACGACGTTCCATTGGTGGGAAACCGGCAACCCAGAGTTTGATAATATTGGCTTTGCCGTTGAAGTCTTTGACTAACTGACCGAAAGATTCATTGGTCAGCGAGGCGTCATCCTGCTGGGTGACCGTCAGGCCGGGGATATCACCCTGAATGGCAGTATCAAATACCGACACCGCAATACCGTTGGCGGCAATACGCTTAACCAGTTCAGTTGAATAAGGATCACGGCCCTGGGAAAGAATTATCCCATCATATTTTTGGCTAATAGCCTGATTAACAAAGTCCTGAAAACGTGCATCATCGCCGTTACTCAGGAAAGTATCGACTTTGAAGCCGAGCTTTTTGCCCTCTTTCAATACACCAGACAGGAACTGTGTGGTGTTGTCGTCAGAACCTAAATTGCGGATGACGGCAATTTTAATCGGCCCTTGATGTTTGGCGATTGCATCAGGGATAGGGGCGAGTGTGGCGGTGCTCGCGGCGAAGACTGGCAGGGCCGTCAGTAGGCTGAGGGCCAGTAATGGGGAAGCAATTCTTTTCATCCGGAACTCCGTCATGGTGTTGGTAAGTGATGCAAGGTATAGGTTGCTATCATTGTTATGGCTGTCTTTATGTCTAGACGTCTATCTGTCTCTATGCAGCATCATAACCATAACTATTTTGATAAGGAATTAACTTTGTTATGAATTTTTGGATCGCGTTATATCTTTTAGTTTGGATAGCTTAAATAAACAACAAAATGCAGAAAGAGATAAGTATAATGAAGGCTACTAGCCGCAATGACCTTTCTATTTTGGTGGATTTATCTGATGGTGATGCGGTGTTATTTTTACTACAACAAATATCCGTGTTAATATTTTATTTCACTGCCTAACCAGCAATGATTTTCTAAATAGAGTATGGGAATAACAATAAATAATAGAGCTTACTTACTATAATATAAGTGAATTTTCACTATTTTAAGTTTAATGATATTTAAAGGATTAAAATCACCATGGGTAAAATTAGCAGCCTATACAAATTCAGAAGGGATAGCGCTGATATGGCGCAGCTGAATTTGGATTATTTTATCAATAACAGCATGATGGATAGCCCAACTTATCGTTATATGTCTCGCAGCGAATGTCTGTTTTTATTTGTACGCTATTTATTAGCATTGATGACCATTGTATTTCTGGTAACCATCATATTCCCTGACTTGATTGATGATATCCTGGCTCTGTCAGTTTCGTCTTTCCCCGCCATGCTTTCATTGGTGTTACTGTTGCCTTGCTCAAACCGTTTGGCTAGCCAAAAGTTAAGTCCCTATTTATTAATGTTTCATCTTCTTCCGTTCGGCTATTATTTTTCGCACGGCTTATTGACCATATCGTTATTAGGTTTATTTTTACTCTATTTTATCGCTATAAATATTTGTGATATTAAACCACTTAGATGTGAGCGCAGAACACAGTTGGCTTCGGCCTTACCTAATGAGTATCCATTTGGATTGGCATTGGTCTGTTTTTCCTTATTATACATCAGCTTTTTTCTACTATTTGAATTGGATGATTCCATCATCTCGCTGATGATGTTGTCGTGGATTTTCTTTTTACTGACCAAATGGCATTGGCCAGTTGTGGCATTAAATTTATTGGGTGCCGCCGGGGTGTTTTGGTTTTTCTCATCAGGATTTGTAGAAGTAAAACACCATCAGAATATAATTATTGATGCGCTGGTTAAGGTTTCTTTACTGGATAATATTTTATTCCTGATCTTCTCGTTAAGTTTATTCACTAATATGCTGTTTTGGTTAGAGGCATGGCAGCGAGATAGGTCACCAATAGTCAAAACAGAGTGCTGATTTTTTTAATCAATAAGTGACAATAAAAATGCCGGTCAGGTTTCCCATGACCGGCACTTTCGTTTCTCAGTTCGACTTTACTTCACTTGCATGCCGGGTTGAGCACCATGGTCTGGGCTGAGCAAGAAGATGTCGTTGCCCCCAGGGCCTGCTGCCATCACCATTCCCTCAGAAATACCGAAGCGCATTTTGCGTGGTGCTAAATTTGCAACCATCACCGTGAGTCGCCCCTCTAATACTTTGGGATCTGGGTAAGCTGAACGGATACCCGAGAAGACCTGACGAGTTTCGCCACCGAGATCCAATTTCAGTTGCAATAGCTTATCTGAGCCTTCGACGAAATCTGCTTGTTGAATCAACGCGATACGCATATCCACTTTAGCAAAATCATCAAAACTGATAGTTTCCTGAATCGGATCATCGGCTAGCGGGCCAGTGATGGTGGCCGTTGCTGCTGCCATATCTTCTTTAGAAGAGGCGACCATTTCATTCACCTTATCCATATCAATGCGGTTAAACAGTGCCTTAAAGGCATTAATCTGATGACCCAGCAGCGGTTGTTCGATGCTATCCCATGTTAATTCAGTATTGAGGAAAGCTTCAGTACGTTCAGTCAGTGCAGGCAATACCGGCTTGAGATAAGTCATCAGCACCCGGAACAAGTTGATACCCATGGAGCAAATGGCTTGTAAGTCGGCATCACGGCCTTCCTCTTTTGCCACAACCCACGGGGCTTGTTCATCAACATAGCGGTTGGCCACATCAGCCAGCGCCATAATTTCACGAATCGCTTTGCTTGACTCGCGGTTGCTATAGGCCTCTGCAATACTGGCGGCTGCATCGGTAAAGGTTTTATACAACGCCGGATCAGCAAGTTGGTCAGCTAACTTGCCAGCAAAACGTTTGTTGATAAAACCGGCATTTCGTGAGGCCAAGTTCACCACTTTATTGACGATATCGGCATTCACGCGCTGGACAAAATCCTCGAGGTTCAAGTCGATATCATCAATGCGCGAGGAAAGTTTCGCCGCATAGTAATAGCGCAGGCAATCGGCATCCAGGTGTTTTAGGTAAGTGCCCGCTTTAATAAATGTACCACGGGATTTTGACATTTTTGCGCCATTTACCGTGACATAGCCGTGGACGAACAAGTTAGTCGGCTTGCGGAAATGACTGCCTTCCAGCATGGCGGGCCAGAATAGGCTATGGAAATAAACAATGTCTTTACCGATAAAATGATACAGGTCGGTTGTGGAATCTTTACGCCAGAACTCATCAAAATCCAAATCACTGCGCTTATCGCACAGGTTTTTGAATGCGCCCATATAGCCGATTGGCGCATCAAGCCAGACATAGAAATATTTACCGGGCGCATCAGGTATTTCAAAACCAAAATAGGGGGCATCGCGGGAGATATCCCACTGCTGCAGACCAGATTCAAACCATTCCTGAATTTTGTTCGCAACTTGTTCTTGCAGCGCGCCAGAACGTGTCCAAGCTTGCAACATATCGCTGAAAGCCGGCAGGTCGAAGAAGAAATGCTCAGATTCGCGCATTACTGGTGTCGCGCCGGAAACCGCAGATTTGGGGTCAATAAGTTCAGTCGGGCTGTAGGTCGCGCCACAGACTTCACAGTTATCGCCATATTGATCCGCTGATTTACACTTCGGACAGGTGCCTTTTACAAAGCGATCGGGCAGGAACATACCTTTCTCAGGATCATAAAGCTGAGAAATAGTGCGGTTCTTGATATAACCGTTTGCTTTCAGGCGGCGGTATATTAGGCTCGACAGTTCACGGTTTTCATCACTGTGAGTTGAGTGATAGTTATCATAACTGATAGCGAAACCGGCGAAATCCTGTTGGTGCTCCTGGCTCATTTCGGCAATCATCTGCTCCGGTTCGATACCCAGTTGCTGAGCTTTCAGCATGATAGCGGTGCCGTGGGCATCATCTGCACAGATAAAATGAACCTGGTTGCCGCGCATTCGCTGGAAACGGACCCAGATGTCTGCCTGGATGTGCTCGAGCATGTGGCCGAGATGAATAGAACCGTTAGCGTATGGTAGCGCGCACGTCACCAATATTTTTTTCGCGACTTGAGCCATAGTGGGAAATTGCTTTCTTTATGTCGATTAAAGGGTCTTTGATGTTAACCGATATGCTGGTTTGTCGCTAGGGTAAGGCAACCCACACCTTGCCTTAAGTCATAACAATGCTGTTTTAGCCTATTTTCAGCATATTTGGTTATTAACACTGCAGGTTATGTGGGCTAATTCCGTTTTCTCTCTATTAGGCCCACACAGGTATGGTGGAGTTCTGGTACACTATTGTTGGTTAATAACGATAAATTCAAGGAGCCGGGATGAGCCAAAAATCCCCCGAGCAGACCAAACCTGACCTGCTGCAATCACAAATTTCCAAGGTTCTTGCGGCCTTTAAACACCCAACCCTGCAAAAGAGCCTCACTGAGCTGCGCGCTGTTCATCACTGTGCTTTATTGGACAATGTGCTGCATATCGAACTGGTGATGCCTTTTGCCTGGCAATTTGGTTTTGACATCTTAAAAGAGTCAGTCAGCGCAGAGTTGCTGGCGCTGACCGGTGCCAAGGCTATTGACTGGAAGCTTTCTCATAATATCACCACACTAAAACGTGCCAATGATCAGCCCGGGGTTAAAGGCGTGCGCAATATTGTGGCCGTTAGCTCCGGTAAAGGTGGGGTGGGGAAATCCAGTACCGCCGTGAATCTCGCCCTAGCATTGGCGGAGGAGGGGGCCAAAGTCGGCATTCTGGATGCTGATATTTATGGCCCTTCGATCCCCAATATGCTGGGGACGATGAATCAGCGGCCAACTTCCCCGGATGGCAAGCATATGGCACCCATTATGGCCCATGGAATTGCCACTAACTCGATTGGGTATTTGGTCACCGATGAAAACGCCATGGTGTGGCGCGGGCCTATGGCCAGCAAGGCTTTGATGCAGATGCTGCAAGATACCTTATGGCCGGATTTGGATTATTTAGTCATTGATATGCCGCCGGGAACGGGCGATATCCAACTGACACTGTCACAGAATATCCCGGTCACGGGCGCGCTGGTGGTCACTACGCCGCAGGACATTGCTCTGATTGATGCCATGAAAGGCATTGTGATGTTCGAGAAAGTTCATGTGCCGGTGCTGGGTATTATTGAAAATATGAGCATGCATATTTGCAGTAATTGCGGCCATCTGGAGCCTATTTTTGGTACTGGTGGCGCAGAAAAACTGGCACAGAAATACCATTGCAAGCTACTGGGGCAAATTCCGCTGCATATCTCACTGCGTGAAGACCTCGACCGCGGCGAACCAACCGTTGTCAGCCATCCGGATAGCGAATTTGCTGATATCTATCGCCAACTGGCATCCAATGTGGCAGCTGAGATGTATTGGCAGGGTGAAGCCATTCCGACGGAAATCTCATTCCGCGCGGTATAATCATCTGTAACCCCCGCGTGTCGTGCAGATGCCGGGGGTTAGTGCTGGCATCAAACTCGTTAACTCCTTATAATTAGCGCGCTCGAAGCACCTTGTGTGCTTTGTCTCCCTTCACACTTAGTAATCAGGTCTTTAATTTTATGACTGACAAAGCACACCAGTGCGTCATTATCGGGATAGCGGGTGCCTCTGCTTCCGGAAAAAGTCTTATCGCCAGTACGCTGTATCGTGAATTACGTGAACAAGTTGGTGACCAACATATTGGTGTCATTCCTGAGGATGGTTATTACAAAGACCAGAGTCACCTGTCCATGGAAGAGCGGGTCAAAACTAACTATGACCATCCCAGCGCCATGGACCACAATTTACTGCTGGAGCATTTGCAAGCGCTGAAGGCGGGTAAGTCGATTGAGCTGCCGCTTTATAGTTACACTGAGCATACGCGCAAAAAAGAAACGGTCCATTTAGAGCCGAAAAAAGTCATTATTCTAGAGGGTATCTTGCTGTTGACTGATATCCGCCTGCGCCAAGAGATGAACTTCTCTATCTTTGTCGATACCCCGCTGGATATCTGTTTAATGCGCCGTATGAAGCGCGATGTCAATGAACGCGGCCGTTCAATGGACTCCGTGATGGCTCAATACCAGAAAACGGTGCGTCCAATGTTCCTGCAATTTATCGAGCCTTCCAAGCAATATGCTGACATTATCGTTCCACGCGGCGGCAAAAACCGAATTGCGATCGATATTCTAAAAGCAAAAATCAGTCAGTTCTTTGAGTAATGTTCGTCTGGATCTTTGCTTCTTAATATGGCAGCTTTCATAGTATGTAAGCTGTAACATGCGAATTTTGATGGGGATTTTAGCAATGAGACTGTGCGATCGTGACATAGAAGCTTGGCTGGACAGCGGTAAACTGGGGATTGACCCTCGCCCGCCAGTAGAACGTATCAATGGTGCCACAGTCGATGTCCGTTTAGGGAATCAATTTCGTGTTTTCCGTGGGCACACCGCCGCATTTATTGACTTAAGCGGCCCGAAAGATGAAGTTAGCGCGGCGCTGGAACGGGTGATGAGTGATGAAATCATTCTGCCGGAAGGGGAGGCATTCTTCCTGCATCCTGGTGAGTTGGCGCTGGCGGTCACACTGGAATCAGTGACTATTCCGAATGATTTGGTCGGCTGGCTTGATGGCCGCTCTTCACTGGCTCGCCTGGGCTTGATGGTGCATGTGACCGCCCACCGGATAGATCCCGGTTGGCAAGGCAGGATTGTGCTGGAGTTCTATAATTCAGGTAAGCTGCCATTGGCACTGCGCCCTGGAATGTTAATTGGTGCGCTCAGTTTTGAGCCACTCTCCGGCCCGGCGGCCCGCCCTTATAATAGCCGTCAGGATGCCAAATATCGTGGCCAACAAGGCGCTGTAGCCAGTCGAATTGATAAAGACTAGCCACTTCTCGCACTGAGATTTTAGCCTGTTTGGACTTTTTAGCCCGATGAGACAAGAGGATGTCATGAGACGATTACTAACAACGTTAATTATTCTGCTAGTGGTATTGGTTGCAGGAATGAGCGCATTGGTATTGCTAGTAAATCCTAATGACTTTCGTGCTTATATGGTCAAACAGGTCGAAAGAAAAAGTGGCTATCATCTGCAACTGGAAGGGGATTTGCGTTGGCATGTTTGGCCGCAACTTAGCATTATCGCCGGCAGGACGGCGCTAACAGCCCCCGGAGCCGCAACTCCAGTGGTCAGTGCCGAAAATATGCGTCTTGATGTCAAACTTTGGCCACTGCTGTCGCACCAGCTTGATGTCAAGCAAGTGATGCTAAAAGGGGCGGTTATCCGCCTAACACCTGACAGTGAAGCTCAGCAACAACCAGGGGGGCCGGTGGCCCCGGCAGGTAATGCGCCGCTGGATGAACATCGTGCTTGGAAGCTTGATATCAATAGAGTGCAGGTAGCAGATAGCTTGCTAATTTGGCAACGGACAGATAATGATCAAGTCAATGTCCGCGATATTAATCTTGAGCTTAGCCAAGATGCCCAGCGCCAAGTTCACATTACCCTTGCCAGCCGTGTTAATCGTAATCAGCGGGATGTCACTTTTTCGATGGTTGCCGACGCCGATATGAGCCATTACCCACAGCAGTTCAGCGCCAATATCAGCCAATTTACCTATAAATTGGAAGGGGCGGATATTCCTGTGGGCGGGGTGAGCGGCGAGGGGACATTACAGGCTAGTTATCAACGCGACCTTCAGCAGTTGCTGCTTAATCAACTGAGCTTTACGGCCAATAATAACCAGCTTACGGGGAGTGCTAAAGCGACGCTCGGCCCTGTTCCTGAGTATGTTATTAATCTGGCTGCTGATAATCTCAACCTGGATGCGATTTTTGGTTGGGAGCCGAAAAATACCGCCAATACTGAAAATCAGGCCAAACAGCCGACCGTGACCGCGCCGGTCATTGCTATTCAGGCGGATGATGATGTCGGGCAGGACCTACAGCCATTACGTGACTTTACGGCGCAAATGACCCTCACGGCGAATAATTTGGTTTATCGCGCAATAAACGTAACGCAGCTGAGTTTACAAGCATCTAATCAACAAGGTGATGTGCAGATTAGCCGTTTAACCGGCAAGGCACTGGGCGGGGATTTTTCACTGCCAGGCTCACTGGATGTTACTGGCAAAAAGGTGCTTACCGCGGTAAAACCCGTGGTCAATAATATGGAACTGGGGCCGGTGTTATTGGCCGCAGGTTTACCGCAGATGATGACCGGTAAATTCTCCATGACCGCACAGTTAACTGGCGATGGCCTCAATGTTGATGCATTCAGTCACCGCTGGAAAGGTGATGCGCAGTTTAGTATGAATGGCGCGCAGTTGCAGGGGCTGAATATTCAGCAGCTTATTCAGCAGGCCGTCAGCCGCAGCTCCAATGATGTTAAAGGCCAGGAGCACTATGAGCGCTACACTGAGGTTAAACAGTTACACGCTAATCTGGCCTTGAACAAAGGGCGCATGAGTGTGAAAAGCCTCAGTGCTGATTCGGCATTTATTGCCATTAAAGGCGATGGCGAGCTCAATTTACCTCTACAGCAGTGTGACATGAATTTGTCCGTGCGGGTAATGCAGGGCTGGAGTGGTGAGGATAGGCTGGTTAAGTTTTTGCAAAACACCGATATCCCATTGCGCATTTATGGCCCATGGGCCCAACTGAGTTATCAACTGAATGTTGAGCAACTCTTGCGTAATGAATTACAACAGCGGGCTAAACAATCCCTTAATGACTGGGTTGAACGTAATCCAGAGAGCCGCGCACGTCAGGATCTTAAAAAACTGATTGATAAACTTTAACTTACGTATCCCCCAATATCGGTAGGGCGATTAACTTATCGATATTGGGTTATGACTTTATTTGTTGTCTTTTTGTTGCTGCATTGATCGCCAATCTCGCTTTTCTAAATATAAAATCCTCTCTCTTACTCACAAACTAATATTTGTTTCTAAAATCTCTGTGAATCATTGATAGATGTCATAAACTCACCGCCAGACTTTGGGCAGAGTGCAGAGCGATTTCTGCGTTTTAACAACAATAATGATTTATACCCATGTAATTTGCACACCACGAGCCGCGTTGTGGTGTCGAAAGCGAGGGGTATTTAGCCACAGGCGAGTATTCGGTGAGAGAGGGTGTATGTTAGATCTTTTGATTGGGATTGTGGTTGCCATCGGTGTCGGCCGGTACATTATTAAAGGCTACTCAGCCACCGGCGTACTGATGGTCGGCGGTTTATTGTTATTAATTATCAGCGCCTTGATGGGGAAAAACATATTACCCGCCAGTGCAACGCCAACCGGTTGGCGGGCGACAGATATTGTCGAGTATGTCAAAATTTTGCTGATGAGCCGTGGTGGCGACCTCGGCATGATGATCATGATGTTATGCGGATTTGCCGCCTATATGACGCACATTGGTGCCAATGATGTGGTGGTGAAGCTAGCATCCAAACCACTACAAATGATCAATTCACCGTATTTATTGATGGTGGCGGCCTATATTGTAGCCTGCTTAATGTCTTTGGCTGTGTCATCCGCCACCGGCCTAGGGGTATTACTGATGGCAACACTGTTCCCGGTGATGGTCAATGTTGGCATCAGCCGCGGCGCAGCTGCTGCCATTTGCGCGTCGCCGGCGGCTATTATTTTGGCCCCCACGTCCGGCGATGTGGTGCTGGCGGCGAAAGCTTCTGAAATGCCGCTGGTCGATTTTGCGTTTAAAACCACATTACCTATCTCCATTGCCGCGATTGTCTGTATGGCTATCGCCCACTTTTTTTGGCAACGTTATCTGGACAATAAAAGCCAGGAAAAGCATGAGATGATGGATGTCAATGATATTACAACCCATGCTCCTGGTTTTTATGCCATTTTACCCTTCACCCCCATCATTGGTGTGCTGATATTTGATGGCAAATGGGGCCCAGAACTGCATATCATCTCAGTATTGGTCATCTGCATGTTGATTGCCGCGGTGATTGAGTTCCTGCGCTGTTTTAATGCTAAAACTGTTTTCGCTGGCTTGGAGGTCGCTTATCGGGGGATGGCGGATGCATTCGCCACGGTGGTGATGCTGTTAGTGGCCGCTGGGATATTTGCCCAGGGATTAAGCACTGTTGGCTTTATCAGCGGGCTGATTGGGTTAGCACAATCTTTCGGTACTGGCGGCATCATCATGATGCTGGTATTGGTCACCATCACCATGTTGGCGGCGATGACGACCGGCTCTGGTAATGCGCCGTTTTATGCCTTTGTTGAATTGATTCCAAAACTTGCCGCGCAAATGGGGATTAATCCGGCTTATCTGGTTATTCCAATGCTGCAAGCTTCCAATCTAGGCCGCACACTATCCCCGGTTTCAGGGGTGGTGGTGGCTGTCGCGGGGATGGCGAAAATCTCACCTTTTGAAGTGGTGAAACGCACCTCAGTTCCGGTCTTGGTTGGGCTGGTGGTGGTGATTGTGGCGACAGAAATTCTGGTTCCGGTGCATTTGTAGCGGTGGCAAAGTGCAATAAAAAAGCCGGGCGACAAGAAGCTGCCCGGCTTTATCCTTCACTATTTTCTCAATAAATTGCTGCGGCTCAGCATTTTATTCTGTCGCCGGTCACACTTCATAATCAGGGTCAGGGGCCTTCAGCGGGGTTATCTTCACTTTTAAGATACGGTGGCTGCTAACTTCAATGGGCTCAAAGAGATAGTCGCCAATTTTCAGTTGCTCACCCACTTTAGGTATTCGCTGGGTGTACTCCATCAATAATCCAGCCAATGTATGGTATTCACGTTTATCATCTATTGGCAGTGGTAGATAAAGCACCAAATCCTCCAACGGCATATAGCCGTTGGCTATCCAGCAGCCATCATCGGTTTGCTGAATATCATGACGGGCATCTAATTCTTCACCTGCGACGGGCAGATTACCCGCGATAGTCTCCATGACATCCGTCAGGGTCACCACCCCTTCGATAGAGCCAAACTCATCGACCACAAAGGCAAAGTGCGTTTGTGCCTGACGGAATTGCTCAAGGGCCATTAGCAAAGAAACTTGTTCGGGGAAAATTAAAGGCTGGCGAATCAGCGCCCGCAAGTCGAGTTTTTCATTGGCTAATTGCTGCTTCAACAAATCAATCACATGAATCACACCCAGCGGTTCATCTGTTGAGCTATCTTCCGTGACCACAATTCGGGTATGCAGATTTTTGGTCAGCAACTGAGTTAGTTTTTCAGGCGGATCATTTAAATCAAGATATTCAACATCATGGCGTGAGGTCATGATGCTGCTGACTGTCCGCTGTGCTAGCCCCAACACCCGTTCTATCATGCGGCGTTCCTGCTCATTGAACACCTCTTGACCGGTGCTGGTGTTATCAGCAATCAGATTAGCGGTATGGTTATCTAACTCAGCCTCTTCATGTTTGCCACTGAGCATTCGCAGCACGGCTTCTGCAGTCCTTTCGCGTAATGGGCGGACAGTCGACAGAAAGCGGCGGCGGTTGAATTGTGCAAACTGATTCAGCGACTCAATAATTACGGAGAAACCAATTGCAGCATACAAGTAGCCTTTCGGAATATGGTAGCCAAAGCCCTCAGCCACTAAGCTAAAGCCTATCATCAGCAAGAAACTTAAGCATAAAATGACGATAGTCGGATGTGCATTTACAAAGCGAGTCAATGGCTTACTGGCCAATAACATCAACCCAATGGCAATACAGACTGCCGCCATCATTACCGCGAGGTGGTCTACCATACCAACGGCAGTAATCACGGAATCGAGGGAGAAAATAGCATCTAGCACCACAATTTGTGCTACGACGGGCCAGAAACGGGCCCCTTTACGTTGCTGATTTTGTTGATGATCCTTGCCCTCAAGCCGCTCATTGAGCTCCATTGTGGCTTTGAATAGCAGGAATATCCCCCCGACCAACATAATTAAGTCGCGCGCACTGAACGGATGCCCAGAAAGTGTGACGAATGGCGCAGTTAATGTTGCTAACCATGAAATACACGCCAATAGCAGCAAACGCATGAGTAATGCGCAGAGCAACCCTGTTACTCTGGCTTTATCTCGTAAATGACGGGGTAGTTTTTCGGCCAAAATGGCAATAAATATTAGGTTGTCGATACCTAACACAATTTCGAGCACCACCAGCGTTGCTAGCCCGGCCCAAATAGTAGGATCCGCGATCCATTCCATATAGCTAACTTCACCTTTTATTTCTACGGCCAATGCCACTGAAGCGAATAATGAGCCTATAGCATCAAATTTTCAAATTTAAATATAAGAAATAGATGATATTCATCATAAAGAATATGGGGAAAAAAAAGAAAGAAAAAATGTAAATTATTGAAACTATTCTATAATGTAAAAAAAGGCCCTAGAGATAGGTCACGAAAACTAACAGACATTTCCTAGTTAAAATTAATGTTATATAATGCATAATCAGTAGAAATCATTATATGGGTATAATTTGCTCAGCAGAATCATGCGTCTATAATTTAGCAACACACACAAATGCTGGAAATATGACCAAATAGCTATTGGTAGCTGTAAAGCCAAGGGCGGTAGCGTTGTTAAATCTATTAATTATGCTGGTTATTATTTCAATAGAAATGATTATTGTTCTCATTTTTAGTGTGGCACTTTTAGTCCGCAACTTTATAATGTTTAAGGATATATGATGTTACTTCCGGTGATTATGGCTGGCGGAACAGGTAGTCGTCTGTGGCCGATGTCAAGAGAGCTTTACCCTAAGCAGTTCTTGCGGTTACATGGGGTAAATTCGATGCTGCAGGAGACTGTAAATCGTTTAGAGGGAATTTCTGTTAGAGAACCGGTGGTTATTTGTAATGAAGAGCACCGGTTCTTAGTTGCCGAACAGTTGCGGCAGATCAATAAGTTGTCACACAATATAATATTAGAACCCGTAGGTCGTAACACCGCGCCAGCCATTGCATTGGCTGCCTTAAACGCCGTATCCCAAGGCGATGATCCAGTTATGTTGGTGTTAGCTGCCGACCATATCATTAATAATCGCGATGCTTTCCATCAGGCAATCACCAGTGCTATTCCATTTGCGAAAAAAGACAGCCTAGTTACATTCGGGATTGTGCCTACTGGCCCGGAAACAGGCTATGGTTATATACAACGTGGCGACGCGATCGTTAATGATATTTCAGAAGCTTTTAAAGTTGGGCGCTTTGTTGAGAAACCTAGCCTAGAAACAGCAGAACAATATATTCGTTCAGGTGAGTATTATTGGAATAGTGGCATGTTTATGTTCCGCGCCAAACGATATATTCAAGAGTTAGAAAAGTTCAGGCCAGATATTCTTGACGCATGTAAAGCCGCAATGAAAGACTCTGACTCCGACAAAGACTTTATTACTATCGATAAAGATAAATTCAGTGCTTGCCCGGATGAATCTATCGATTATGCGGTGATGGAGCAAACCAGTAACGCGGTAGTTGTACCGCTGGATGCGGGGTGGAGCGATGTTGGTTCATGGTCTGCACTGTGGGATGTGAGTAACAAAGATAAATCAGGTAATGCTATTACCGGGGATACGTTCTTACATGACACCCAGAATTGTTATATCAACACCGATGAAAAATTAGTCGCGGCAGTTGGGGTGGATAATTTAGTTATTGTTAGTACCAAAGATGCTGTGTTGGTTGTTGATAAATCTAAGGTGCAAGATGTTAAAAAGATTGTTGAGCATCTTAAACTAACGAAACGAAGTGAATATCGTCGCCATCGGGAAACTTATCGCCCGTGGGGCCGGTGTGATATTGTTGTAAATGAACAACGTTTTAACGTCAACCGTATTACGGTTAAACCGGGCGGTTCGTTTTCTATGCAAATGCATCATCACCGGGCAGAGCATTGGATTGTGTTATCCGGAACAGCCAAAGTCACGATTGGGGAAAAAACATTCTTAATCACTGAAAATCAGTCTACTTTTATTCCTATTGGTTCACTTCATATGTTAGAAAATCCCGGGAAAATACCACTTGAGCTTATAGAAGTTCAGTCAGGTTCTTATCTGGGTGATGACGATATTATCAGAATTAAAGACCATTATGGCCGCTGCTGATTTAGAGGAAACAATGAATACCTTAACGTGCTTTAAAGCGTATGATATCCGTGGTCAATTAGGTACAGAATTGAATGAGGATATCGCTTACCGTATTGGCCGAGCTTTTGGTGAATATTTGAAGCCCAAAACTATTGTTATCGGCGGTGATGTCCGTTTAACCAGTGAAGCATTAAAAATGGCGCTGGCCGAAGGGCTGATGGATGCTGGTAGTGATGTTTTAGATATTGGCTTAAGTGGGACAGAGGAAGTTTATTTCGCAACTTTCCACTTAGGTGTCGATGGTGGGATTGAAGTGACAGCCAGCCATAATCCAATGGATTATAATGGTATGAAACTGGTACGTGAAGATGCTAAGCCTATTAGTGGTGATACTGGCCTACGTGATATCCAAAGACTTGCTGAGCAGAATGATTTTAAAGTAGTTGATAAGAATAATAGAGGCCGCTACAAAAAGATTTCAGTGCTCAAAGAGTACGTTGACCATTTAATGGGCTATATTGATTTCAAAAACTTCACCCGACCACTAAAACTGGTTATTAATTCTGGCAATGGTGCTGCCGGTCATGTTATAGACGAAATAGAAAAACGTTTTACTGCTGCACATATTCCTGTCGAGTTTATAAAAGTTCACCATCAGCCTGATGGTAATTTCCCCAATGGTATTCCTAATCCGTTACTGCCTGAATGTCGTGCAGATACCGCAAGATCTGTCACTGAGTCTGGTGCAGATATGGGAATTGCATTTGATGGAGATTTTGATCGTTGCTTCCTATTTGATGAGAATGCCCAGTTTATCGAAGGATATTATATTGTCGGTCTTTTAGGTGAAGCTTTCTTGCAAAAAGAGAAAGGCGCTAAAATCATTCATGACCCACGGTTAACTTGGAACACAATTGACATCATTTCTAAAGCAGGTGGTATTCCTGTGATGTCTAAAACAGGGCATGCTTTTATTAAAGAAAGAATGCGTAAAGAAGATGCAGTATATGGCGGTGAAATGAGTGCTCATCACTATTTCCGCGAGTTTGCCTATTGTGATAGTGGCATGATCCCGTGGCTGCTGGTGGCTGAGTTATTATGTGTCAAGAATATGTCATTAAGTCAATTGGTTGGTGCCCGTATGCGGGCATTCCCGGCTTCTGGTGAAATTAACCGTAAGTTAAAAAATGCTAAGACTTGCATTGCTAAGATTCGTGCTATTTATGAACCTGACGCAGTTAATGTTGATTTAACTGATGGTATCAGTATTGAATACAGTGACTGGCGGTTTAATCTCAGAACATCAAATACAGAACCCGTTGTTCGTTTGAACGTTGAGTCGAAAGGAGACCAAGCCTTAATGAATAGTAAAACAAAAGAGCTCCTTAGCTATATCTATGATTTATAAATAATTATTTAGGCTGATAATATAAATATCAAGTAGGGCTGGTAAACAGCGATTGATTAAATTTTACAATGAATTGGCAGAGATAATGAAAATACAGAGTATACCAGATGGTAATAATATAAATTTAATCGTGGATTCAGATTTATTTCGAACGAGTTTTTACTCATGTATTGCGGAATACGCATATCAATATGCAATAACGTTTTTTCTTGAATGACTTAAGCCGAAAAGAAAAGTGAGACTATATCTTATGGTTGTGATGTTAAGTAAAACATTATGGAGTTATCGTGGATTCATTATAGGAAATGTAAAAAGAGAATTCCAAGCTAAATATAGAAACTCAGCGCTAGGGGCTATATGGAATATATTAAACCCACTAGCTATGATAGTAGTTTACACCGTCATATTCTCACAATTAATGAAGGCGCGCTTACCCGGTGTAAATGATACATTTTCCTACAGTATCTATCTATGTGCTGGTATTCTCACCTGGGGGCTTTTTTCTGAGATAGTTTCTAGAGGCCAGGGGATATTTATTGAGCAAGCTAATGTCATAAAGAAAATAAATTTTCCAAGAATGTGCCTACCAGTAATTATTATTTCTAATGCGTTAGTTAATTTTGCAATCGTATTTTCATTATTTACTATCTTTCTGATAGTGAGCAATGAATTTCCTGGGATGGTTTATTTTTGTATTATTCCTGTTTTACTAGTCTTAATCATTTTTGCTATTGGTCTTGGAGTTCTTCTTGGCATAATGAATGTGTTCTTTCGTGATGTAGGTCATTTTTTTGGGATCTTTTTACAATTTTGGTTCTGGTTTACACCAATAGTCTACTCTATCCATACATTGCCGGAACGTATTCAGAGAATCATATCACTTAACCCGCTTTATGGAATAATAACTGCATGTCAAACTATTTTAGTAAATAAGATGGTTCCGTCATGGCAAGGATTATTACCGGGACTTATTATTGGATCAATCCTCTGCTTAATAAGTATTAGGTTTTTCAGAAAATATTCAGGTGAAATGGTAGATGAGTTATGATTGAACGTATCAAAGTTACAGGTCTAGGTAAGGCGTATAAGCAATATAATAGCCAATGGGGACGGTTAGCTGAATGGTTTATCCCTTTCTCCAGAAATAGACATAAAACAAACTGGGTTTTACAAGATATTAACTTTTCAGTTAGGGCTGGAGAATCAGTAGGCATAATAGGTGTTAATGGTGCAGGAAAAAGCACTTTACTGAAAATGGTTACGGGGACGACACAACCGACTACTGGCAGCATTGAAGTAAATGGCCGAGTTGCTGCCTTACTTGAGCTAGGAATGGGGTTTCATCCAGAATTCACAGGTCGTCAAAATGTATTTATGGCTGGGCAGTTATTAGGGATGAATGTTAATGACATATCAAGGCTGATGCCTAGGATAGAAGAGTTTGCTGAAATAGGGGATTACATCGATCAACCTGTACGTGTTTATTCTAGTGGAATGCAAGTTAGATTAGCTTTTAGCGTAGCAACAGCTGTTCGCCCTGATTTATTAATTGTTGATGAAGCTATGTCTGTAGGTGATATATATTTCCAACAGAAGTGTATTGCGCGAATTGAAGAATTCAAGAATGCAGGTACTAGTATCCTTTTTGTGACTCATGATTTCTCAACTTTACATACTGTGTGTGATCGGGCTATTTTATTGGCAAATGGGCGTTGCCAATATATTGGGAAAACAATTGAGGCCGTTGAAAGATATTTTGGATATCTCAATGTTAATAAAGCTATCATACAAGAAGAGAAAGAAATTAGTGACAGATTTATAAAAATTGATAAGTTTGTTAAAAGCTATCTTATTCTTAATAACAATAGAAAACCGGTTAATTGTCTAGAGAGTGGTAATAAGTACATTTTCGAATTCGAATTAACAGGGCTTGAACAATATAACAAACCACATATTGGGTTTCGCATTCAGGATAGGCTAGGGCAAGTTATATATGAGACAAATACTCATTGCCAACACACAGATGTAGAAAATAAAAACTACTCAAAAGTTATATTAAGTTTTGATAATATACTCGCACCTGGAGAATATACATTAGGAATAGGTGTAGAGGCTGGAGGTTATGGTGATGGACTATTCGAACAGGTAATTGCATTAACAGAAAGAGTAATGGTATTTCAGGTAATTGAAAACCCAAATTTACACAAATGGGCTGGTATAGCTAATATCAACCCAGAGATAAAAATAGTGTAAAGTAATTTTTTTTGAAAAACCATATGAATAACCTGATATAACTCTATCAAAACAACCATCTTAATTTAGATATGGAACTATTTCATGGCAGTAAATAAATCAATAACTTTTGACGTCATTAAAGAATATCTTGATGAAAAAAATACGGGTGAGACTGCATGGATAGGTGAGTCACTTTCACCAATTAATAGCAACCAGTTAATTCTCAATCTCGCAACTAATATGAGAGCAGATCCGATTCATCATAATAGATATGGGAGAGTGTTTATATATTCGCGTAGTATATTTGAATATTTTGACTCTTGGAAAATTATTTTAGATGAGTCTATTAGAACACTAAAAATTCACGGTCAATTAATTATACGAAGTAAGGATAGTAGCAGTGGTACTCTTTTTGAACTAAAATCACAGCTATTTAGGAAAAAAAATATCTCAATAAAATTATTAAAACAAATTAAATTGGATGATGGTTTCACTATTAGTATATTTGATGTGATAAAAGAGAAAAACCATCTATATAGTGAAAAAAGTTGGTCCATTGGAATTCTTTCTAATGGAAAAAAGAATGATACTGTAGTTAATCTTATATTAAGTATATGTGAAGCTAATACTAATCGATTACCCATCGAGTTTATTATCGCTGGACCTGAGATAATTAGCGATAAAATATCTCTTTTAGACATATACTATGTTGCTACAGATATTAATGATGATTTACCTAGAATAGCAGAGAAAAAGAATAAAATAATATCGACTGCTAAATATGCTAATATTGCAATATTTCATGATCGTTACATTGTAAATCAAGACTATTTTGATGGGTTTGAAAAATTTGGGTACGATTTTGATTTTTTAACAATAAAACAATATTATCACGATGGGAGTGAGTTTCCTGCATATATTGCTTTCCCAACAAGAGAGAAAAGATGGCAAACACCAATTCATATAGATACATATGATCAGATTCTATCTGGATCGTTTATTAATGGTGGCCTGATTGTTGTAAAGAAACATATCGCTGTACAGCCTATCTTTAACGATTTATTGCTTCATAATGAAGCTGAAGATGTTGAACTAGCATTTTATCTTTCAGAGAATGGTATTATCGCTAGATTTAATGGTTTCTCCTCGGCGGTAAGCATCGATACACCACTAGGTTATACATCCACATTTAAAACTGCATCTAAAATTAAAAAAAACCATCAATCATTGCGTTATAAATTAAAAATAAATTTTATAAAAATACTATTTCTGATATGGGCTAGTTTACCCCATTCGGTAAGAGTCAAATTGGCAGGAACCAAGTTATATGAAAAAATCAAAAATACTATTAATTCTTGATGATAGTATAATCAATAGTCATCATGGTGTCAGGCGTTATGTTTTGTCTCTTACCAATGCAATAAAAGACTATTTAGATGTGGATTATATAATACACAGAAAAATTTCTGGAATAGATACGTATTTTAGAGTTGTATTTAGTAGAGACTTCGTTATAAATAATGGTTTTTATGAAAATAATCTTGTTGGGGAATCTCGTCATGAGATAATAAGAAAAATTCGAACGCATAGCTATATAAATATCAGCAATAATCTTAAGGTTACTTATGCTTGTTCATATCTAGGTGAAAAAATTCCTGATGAATACTCTCTAGTTATTGTAGCTGCGCCATGGATTCATATTAACAAGCACTCTTTTTCTTGTGTCACTGCTTGTATTGGACTAGATGCTATTCCAAATATATATGCACTACATAATATTGATAATCAGGGTTTGCGAGAATTTGCATGGCAGCATAAAATAGGCTTTGAGTATTATGACTTAATACTCTCAATCTCTGATGAGAGTAAAAAACAAATATCGTATTTTGTTACTAATGAAAATAAGATACTATCTATTCCGCCTTTTATTCCGGCTGGTTTTGAACAAACAATAATTAACAAAACTAGAAGTAATGAAGAAAAAACTGTTGTATTAGCGGCACCATTTGACGAAAGAAAAGGTGTCATTTTTATTCCCAAATTAATAAACAATTCTGATATCGAGAGAATAATTATTTTCGGTAGTGTTCGGTGTTCTTTTGATATGCTGCTTAGTTTTTTTGAGGATATCGCTATAGAAAAAATAGAGTGGTGGTCATCAGTAACAACACATAAACAGATTGAATTATACCAGAGAGCACGAGCATTACTATTTCCTTCTCTTAATGAGGGGTTGGGATTACCGGTCTTGGAGTCTCTTGCCTGTAATACACCTGCTATCGTTTCAAATATAAAACCACTCAATGAGCTTGTCGAATCCTCTTTTATCATTGATCTCAATGATGAGTTGTCAAAGAATACAACTATAATTAATAACGTGATAAATATTCCCGATAATTACGACCTTAAGAATGAAAGTCTAGGGCATAAAAATATAACTAACTTTATCGCTCAGCTAATTAAAAAATAGGAGAGAATGTGTGAATGATATTATTATTGATCTAGGCGCTAATATGGGAGGTTTCTCATTAGAAGTTGCTAAAAGAAACCCTGAGATCACAGTTCATGCAGTGGAGCCATATCCGCAATTAGCTATATTTTTAAAGGAAGAAACCGAAAAAGAGAAAATTTCAAATCATATCATTCATGAGATTGCAATTTCTGAAAAGAATGGAAAGAGTAATTTTAATATATCAACTGAATCAGAATTTGGAACTTCAAGCCTTTTAGACTTCTCCACTGAACATCTTAATACAGATGAGTATTGGTCTAATAGAATAGATCTAATTCACTCCAATAAGATCAATGTAGAAACAATGACACTTTCATCGTTTTTAGATCGACTTTCATTTAACCGTATTCGATTTATTAAAATTGATATACAAGGGATGGATTTGATTGCATTGAAAACGGGAGGAAAATATATAGATCGGATTGATGGTGGAATGCTAGAGGTCCCGTCTGTTAAGCATTTATCTTTATATTCTGGAACTGACGATGATCTACTTTCAGCATTATTATTTTTAGATAAAAATAATTTTTACGCATACAAAATAAAACCTAATGACCCAGCCTCAAATGAGTTTAATATATTTTTTTGTAGAAAAGGGAAAGAATATGAATTAATGGAAAATGAGTTAAATTTACGGGGGCTTAAATACTATGACGGTAAACATTACTGGCACTTCCCATCTAACCGACAAGAGTTTCCTGAAGTATATATTATTGAGTTAACAAATAAACTAAATGATATAAGAAAGGAGAATGATAGGTTAAATATAGAGTTATCAGAGGTGAATGAGAAGTTGACTCGTTGTCAGACTGAATTTAAAAATTTAAAATCAAACTTTCTCCGTAGAGTAATCAATTATTTTAAGTAGCATTAATTTGTATTGAAAGATAAGTACAGAGGTAACTAAAATAAAATGATAACATATATTTCTTTCTAAGCCTGTAAATGATTTCTTGTAAAATATATAGCTATTGTTAATGATTCATTATCAAATTTTTAATTTAGAAGGTGAATAAAAATGTTGAATATTGTTATACCTATGGCTGGTGCTGGTAGTCGCTTTGTAGATGCAGGATTTGAAAATCCTAAACCCTTAATTAGTGTTCATAATATTCCTATGGTGAAAGTTGTCATTAATAACCTTACACCACAATGTCAACATCGATTCATATTTATTGTCCAAAAATCTCATGTCCAAAAATATGATGTGGCTAATAAATTGATGGAGTGGGCAGAAAACTCGGTTGTTATTGAAACAGATAGTTTGACAGAAGGCGCTGCATGTACTGTTTTATTGGCAAAAGAATATATAAATAGTACAGATCCTTTAATGATTGCCAATAGTGACCAATATATAGACTGTGATATTAATACCTATATTTCAGCTATATCTGATGTAAATCATCAGGGGGGGATTATGACAATGACTGCTAATGATCCTAAATGGTCTTTTGTCGGATTCGATGATTCTGGCCGGATTAATCGAGTTATTGAAAAAGTAGTTATTTCTAGTGAAGCAACGGTTGGGATTTATAATTTCCGCCATGGTGCTGATTTTGTAACTTCAGCTGAAGAAATGATCGAGGCAAATGACCGAGTGAATGGTGAGTTTTATGTTGCCCCTGCATACAATTATTTAATTAAAAAGGGTGCTTCTATTGGAATTTACAATATTGGTTCAGAGGCTAATGGGATGTATGGACTTGGGACACCTGCGGATTTAGAATTATTTCTAAAACTACCAGTATCACTCAAGGCGACAAAAGGTCTATAAGATGAAAATTATAAGCCACAGAGGTTATTGGAATAATAGTGATGAAAAAAACTCTCTTATTGCCTTTGAACGTTCTTTCGATCTCGGCTTTGGTATAGAAACAGATATTAGAGATTTGAATAAAAAATTGGTTATATCCCATGATATGCCTTGCGGTGGAGAGTTAACATTAAAAGAATTATTTAAATTACTAAAAGGACGTAATCTACCGTTAGCATTGAATATAAAATCAGATGGACTTGTAGACCAACTAAGCCAACTTCTTGAAGAAGAAAAAATTTCCGATTCCTTTGTATTTGACATGTCAATACCTGATCAACTTACTTATATTAAAAATGGTAATATTTCTGTTTTCAGTCGAATGAGCGAATATGAGCAAGACGCAACATTTTACGAAGAATGTGAAGGTATTTGGTTAGATGCATTTCATAGTACATGGTATGACATGAATTTAATATCTAGTTTACTTAATGATAATAAGCAAGTTTGTATAGTATCTCCAGAGTTGCACAAACGTGATGACTATAAAATGTTGTGGAGCTTAATGCGAGATTCCGGAATATCAAAAGATGATCGAATTATCTTGTGTACCGACTTTCCCATAGATGCTGCCGAAATGTTCAAGGAGGATATATGATTAAGGCCGTTATTTTTGATATGGATGGAGTGTTAATCGAAGCAAAGGAATGGCATTATGAGGCTTTAAATCAAGCATTAAACTTATTTGGTTTTAATATTGAACGATATGATCATCTAACAAAATTTGATGGTTTACCGACTAAAGACAAGCTTAATATATTAAGTGCTGAATATTCATTACCGGTACAGTTGCACTCATTCATTAATGAGATGAAACAACAATACACGATGGAAATCGTTCATACAAAATGCAAACCATTATTCATCCATGAATACGCTCTCTCAAAATTAAAGCAGGAAGGGTATAAATTAGGTGTTGCATCAAATTCTGTTAGAAATAGCGTGGTTACTATGATGGAAAAAGCCTCACTGATCGGCTATCTTGACATCGTTCTTTCTAACCAAGATGTGAAACAAGGTAAACCTAATCCAGAAATTTATAATAAAGCTATAGATAAATTAGGTTTTAGGCCTGATGAATGTGTCATTGTTGAAGATAACGAAAATGGTATCAAAGCAGCCAAAGCTTCAGGTGCTCATGTTCTAGTTGTGAATGATGTTACTGATGTAAACTATAGAAGTATTAAGGCATTTATTGATGGTTTGGATAAAGGAGGTCAGTTTTGAATATATTAATTCTCGCTGCTGGGGATAATTATATCGATCCCGATGATAAAAATTATCCTTTATGTCTTTCTGAGGTAAATGGAGTACCATTAATTCAGAGAGTTACAGACCAGCTTTCATTCAATGATGGTGAGGTTGTTTATTTATTCCAAGATAAATATATAAAAAGATATCATCTAGATGATATTGTTAAGCTGATATCGGATAAAAAATTCAGTGTATTTCCTGTTCCCGATAATACCGCCGGTGCTGCATGTACTGCATTACTGGGTACAGTTAGCTTACCACAATCAGAGTCTCTACTTATTGTCAGTGGAAACCAACTGGTTGATGTAGACATCAAAAACTTTATCGACGAAATGAATAACAATAATTATGATGCAGGAACTAT
This sequence comes from Yersinia hibernica, assembly GCF_004124235.1. Taxonomy (NCBI): domain Bacteria; kingdom Pseudomonadati; phylum Pseudomonadota; class Gammaproteobacteria; order Enterobacterales; family Yersiniaceae; genus Yersinia; species Yersinia hibernica. Next base: position 2,471,086 of record NZ_CP032487.1, on the reverse strand, counting down.
TATATTTGATTCAATACATCCTAGATATTCTTATGTAATGCTAAATGACGAAGGTCTAGTTACTGAAGCATCTGAGAAAAAACCAATCAGTAGAAATGCAACTGCTGGTACGTATTGGTTTAGAAAAACATCAGATTTCACTGATGCAGTAAAAAACATGATCCGTAAAGATGCTAAGGTCGATGGACGCTTCTATATTTGCCCATCATTCAATGAATTAATATTGAAAGGGTTACGTGTTGGAGTGATTAAAATAGACCCTGAACAATATCATCCACTAAAAACAATCCGCCAGATAGAAATAAAATGAGTTTAGGAGTATAAATGGAAAGCTATAAAATTAATGATATGATCGGCGGATGGTTTATTGGTGCATTTTCACCAAATGCCTTTCACACTGATGAGTGTGAAGTCGCTGTGAAGCACTACTTAAAAGGGGCCAGCGAAGAAGAGCACTATCATAAAATTGCTACCGAGATAACCTGTGTTATAAGTGGAAAGATATTGATGTGTGGAAAGGTGTGGAATGAAGGGGATATAATTGTTCTTACTCCAGGGGAAAGTACGAGTTTTCAAGCTATCATAGATTCGACGACTGTTGTAGTTAAACTTCCCGGCGCATTAAATGATAAGTATCTTATTAATAGATAAACCTGCGCCATAAAAATTTTACAATTCAATAATTACTCATTGAATCTATTAAAGTGTACTTTTCATAAGTGTTTTTTATTTCTTAATAAGTGGGCAAAGACTAATAATGAAAACTGCAATTATTACCGGCATAACTGGCCAAGATGGCGCATATCTCGCTGAGTTGTTACTTGATAAGGGCTATAAGGTTTATGGTACTTATCGTCGTACCAGTTCTGTTAACTTTTGGCGTATTGAAGAGTTAGGTATTGATAAACATCCTAACCTTCATTTAGTTGAATATGATCTAACAGATCTTTCTGCCAGCATTCGCCTATTGCAAACCACACAAGCTACTGAAGTATATAATTTAGCCGCACAGAGTTTTGTGGGAGTTTCTTTTGACCAACCTGCAACCACTGCAGAAATTACAGGTATTGGCCCACTTAATTTATTAGAAGCTATTCGGATTGTTAATACCAAAATTCGTTTTTACCAAGCTTCTACTTCTGAGATGTTCGGTAAAGTTCAAGCGATACCGCAAATTGAAGAAACACCATTCTATCCACGCAGCCCTTATGGTGTAGCTAAATTGTACGCACACTGGATGACCATTAACTATCGTGAGAGTTATGGTATTTTCGGCTGCAGCGGTATTCTTTTTAATCACGAATCACCATTGCGTGGGCGTGAGTTTGTTACCCGCAAGATTACTGACTCTGTGGCAAAAATTAAATTGGGCAAGTTGGATATTCTTGAATTAGGTAATATGGATGCTAAACGAGATTGGGGTTTTGCTAAAGAATATGTAGAAGGTATGTGGCGCATGTTACAAGCTGATGTTCCTGATACTTTTGTTTTAGCAACTAACCGTACTGAGACTGTGCGTGATTTTGTTTCTATGGCATTCAAGGCTGCTGGCTTTAATTTACGTTTTGAAGGCAAGGATGAAAATGAAATCGGGGTTGATACTGCGACAGGGAAAACCCTGGTTAAAGTGAATCCTAAGTTCTATCGCCCGGCCGAAGTTGAGTTATTAATTGGTAATCCACAAAAAGCAAAAGATGTACTTGGCTGGGAACCAAAAACAACATTAGAAGAACTTTGTCTGATGATGGTAGAAGAAGACCTGCGTCGTAATCAACAAGGTTTCTCATTCTGATGACAATGAATGGCAAGCGTGCCCTGATCACCGGTATTCAGGGTTTTACCGGCCATTATATGGCAGCGGAGTTATCCGCTGCCGGTTACCGGGTATTTGGTTTAGGCTCCCAGCCTTCAAATGATCCTGACTATTTTCAAGTGGACCTACTGGATATTGATGGACTAACCTCTGTTATTGAGAAGGTAAAACCTCATCTGGTTGTTCATCTCGCAGCTATTGCTTTTGTTGGTCATGGTAATCCTGCCGCTTTTTATGATGTAAATGTTGTTGGCACTAGAAATTTATTGGCGGCACTAAGTGTTGTTGCTGACAATATTGAGGCTGTTTTACTTGCCAGCAGTGCCAATGTTTATGGTAATTCGCAAGCAGGTATATTGAGCGAGGAAACCGCAGCAAATCCCGCTAATGACTATGCCGTCAGTAAGTTAGCTATGGAGTATATGGCTAAACTTTGGTCAGAAAAATTACCAATTATTATTGTTCGGCCGTTTAATTATACTGGGGTCGGGCAATCAGATAATTTTTTGCTACCGAAAATAGTTTCTCATTTCAAACGTAAAGCGAGTGAAATAGAATTAGGTAATTTGGATGTATGGCGTGACTTTACCGACGTAAGAGCATTAGCTAAAGCTTATTTGGGGCTTTTACTCGCCAAACCTATTGGCGAAACTGTTAATGTCTGTTCAGGGCGAACTTATTCATTGCGTGAAGTTGTTAGCCTATGTGAAAAAATAACTTCGCATAATTTATCTATTCATGTCAATCCTGCTTTCGTTCGCGCTAATGAAGTAAAAACGTTGTGTGGTGATTCCAGGAAATTACAACGCATTGTCGATGGATGGAATACACCACCATTAGAAGATACTCTGCGTTGGATGCTGGAAACTAAATAATGAAAGTTGTTTTTGGTACTGATTCTATTAAATATCCCTTAACTGGGATTGGCCGTTATACTTATGAGTTAGCTCGAGAATTACAGAGTAATAATGAAATATCAGATCTTCTTTTTTTACAAGGAAGAGAGATATCTCGAAATTTACCTACTATCAATGTTAAATCGAGCACGGCTTCAGGGATGAAAAATTTCGTTAAAAATAATGCCATTGCTAGTGAGTTATATCGTATCTCGGCACCTTGGCTAAAGAGTTTAGCCTTAAGTTCCTACAATAGTTTCATTTATCATAGTCCAAATTTTTATTTACCACCTCGAATTCCTAATGCTGTTGCTACTTTCCATGATCTTTCTATTTTTACTTGGCCGAAATGCCATCCTGAAAATCGTGTTCGCTATATGCAAAAAGAGTTATTGTTAACATTAAAAAGAGCGAAAGTGTTAATAACAGACTCTGAATTTACCCGAAAAGAGTTAGCTGAGTATTTTGATTATCCTATAGAGCGAATAGTATCAGCTCCATTAGCGAGTAGTGGTGATTTTTACCCTCGTGAATATACCTCATTGCAAAACTTAATGAGCCGTTTGAACTTGATTGCGGGCCAATACTCGCTATTTACAGGAACAATCGAACCAAGAAAAAATATTGCCACTTTGCTCGATGCTTATGAGCGACTTCCGCTGGAGTTGCGCACTCGATATCCATTAGTCATTTGCGGTTTTTCCGGGTGGAATAGTGAGAGTTTACACCGCCGCTTTGAACTGGCCAAACAACAAGGGTGGCTATTGTATCTTGGCTATCTGAGTTCCGAAGATCTGCCTTTGCTTTTCTCAGGGGCGAGAACATTTTTATTTCCTTCATTATATGAAGGATTTGGATTACCTATTCTTGAAGCAATGGCATCGGGCATACCTGTTGTTTGCTCCAATGCAGCGTCATTGCCCGAAGTTTTAGGCGACTCGGGTTTAATGTGTGATGCACTTGATGTTGAAGGGCTGACTATTGCTATTATTAAAAGCCTGGAAGATGAAGAGTGGCGTCGCCGGTCAATAGAATTAGGTCTTCTCAGAGCGAAAACATTCTCATGGGCCAGATGTGCCCAAGAAACGATAAAAGCTTACAAGCAGGTATAACAACATAATGTTAAAAGTGCTGCATTTTTATAAAACATATTATCCAGATACATTTGGTGGTGTTGAGCAAGTTATTTTTCAATTATGCGAAGGCGGCACGGATAGAGGCATTGAATCGACCGTGCTTTCTTTAAGTAAACGCGGTGAAGTTGTTAATCAGAAAATAAAGTCGCATACGGCTTATTGTTCTCCAATAAATTTTGAAGCGGCATCTACCCCTTTTTCTTTTCAGGCATTGAAAGATTTTAAAAAATTAGCTCAGCAGGCTGATATTATCCACTATCATTTTCCATTCCCTTTTATGGATATGGTTCATTTTCTGTCTGGAGTTAAAAAGCCTACTGTTGTTAGTTACCATTCTGATATTGTAAAACAGAAAAATATATTAAAAATATATGCGCCATTAATGAATAAGTTTCTAGCTAGTGTTTCACATATTGTAGCCGCCTCACCTAATTATGTGGCTACCAGTATCACACTAAAGAAATTCTCACATAAAGTCAGTGTTATTCCTTATGGTCTTGATGAAAAATCTTATCCGCTGCCTACTGCTGACCGTCTTGAGTTTTGGCAAAATAAATTTGGCCCTCGTTTCTTCTTATTTGTCGGGGCTTTCCGCTATTATAAAGGTTTACATATTCTTATTGACGCGGCAAAAAACTCAACTTATCCAATTGTTATTGTTGGTGCAGGGCCAATTGAGACTGAACTTAAAAAACAGGTCAAAGAACTAAAAATTGAGAATATTCATTTTTTAGGCGCAGTATCGGATGAAGATAAAACAGCCCTTTTAACGCTTTGTTATGCGGTGGTTTTTCCATCTCATCTACGTTCCGAAGCTTTTGGTATCACTTTATTGGAAGGCGCGATGTACGGTAAGCCTTTAATTTCAAGTGAGATAGGGACAGGAACAACATTCATTAATATTGACCAATTAACCGGGCTAGTCGTTCCACCATCAGATTCTGTGGCATTAAGGCTCGCAATGGATAAATTGTGGGATAACATTGAATTGTCAGCTGAGTTTGGATGTAACGCGCGAAATCGTTATTTAGAAAACTTCACCTCTGAAAAAATGGTTTCAAGCTATATCAGTTTATATAATGAAATAATGGATAGGTAATTTTATTTTTTGCACTTATATGGCTTTTAATAGCATATTATTTGAGTCGTGCACTATTTATTCATTTTTGCGTGATGACAGCTTTATGAAATATTTTTTGATATTTTATAAATGTAATCAGGAACTTTCTGATGTAAGCTTTGAGACAGATAAATTGATAATGAGCAATTCCAGCTTATTTCTCTTAGTGTACAGAATTAATCTAACCAGATTTAACTGTTTAAAGTTGAAGAGGTCATAGCAATGAAGTCTTTGAAAGCAGTCATTCCTGTTGCCGGTCTTGGTACCCGTATGTTGCCAGCGACCAAGGCGATTCCGAAAGAAATGCTGCCAGTGGTTGATAAGCCCCTGATTCAATATATCGTGAAAGAGTGTGTGGCTGCGGGAATCAAAGAGATTGTACTGGTCAGCCATTCATCCAAAAATGCGATAGAAAACCATTTCGACACATCTTTTGAATTGGAAGCAGCTTTAGAGTCACGGGTTAAGCGGCAGTTATTGAAAGAGATTAAAAATATTTGCCCACCGGATGTCACAATCATGCAGGTGCGCCAGGGTCATGCCAAAGGATTGGGGCATGCGGTGCTTTGTGCGCAATCTATGGTGGGGGATAATCCGTTTATTGTGCTATTACCTGATGTTTTGCTGGATGATTCAACAGCTGATTTATCTAAAGAAAATCTTGCTAGTATGATTCAGCGCTTTGAAGAAACTGGTCGTAGCCAGATTATGGTCGAGCCGGTCCCCAAAGCAGATGTATCCAAGTACGGAATTGCTGATTGTGGTCATGTCGATTTAGCCCCGGGTGAAAGCACCTTAATGACCGCGGTTGTGGAGAAGCCTTCAGTCGCCGATGCGCCGTCTAACCTCGCGGTAGTGGGGCGCTATGTGTTGTCAAAAGATATCTGGCCATTGCTGAAGAAAACACCTCGCGGTGCGGGAGATGAAATTCAGCTTACAGATGCTATTGCGATGTTGATGGAGCAAGAACCCGTGGAAGCTTTTCATATGACGGGTAAATCTCACGATTGCGGTGATAAATTGGGTTATATGAAAGCCTTTGTCACCTATGGTGTTCGCCATAATACGGAAGGCGAAAAGTTTACTGCCTGGCTGAAACAGCAAATCGACTAATATGATTTAGCGGTTGAATTTAGAATAATTTTAAATTTGCACTAGAAATCAGTAGGTTAATTATGACCAAATTGAAAGCAGTGATCCCCGTGGCAGGCTTAGGCATGAGAATGCTTCCCGCCACGAAAGCTATTCCAAAAGAAATGTTACCTATTGTTGATAAGCCATTGATCCAGTATGTAGTTAACGAATGTGTTGCTGCTGGTATTAAAGAAATTATCTTGATAACTCACTCTTCAAAGAATGCAGTAGAGAACCATTTCGATACTTCTTATGAGCTAGAAGCCATGTTGGAAGCTCGGGTTAAGCGCCAATTATTGGATGAAGTGCAATCTATTTGTCCTCCCGGGGTGACTATCATGCATATTCGCCAGGGGCATGCTCAGGGGTTAGGCCATGCGGTACTCTGTGCCAAGCCCTTGGTGGGGAATGAACCTTTCGCCGTGTTGCTGCCAGATGTACTGATTGATGATGCCAAATCAGATTTGACTCGAGACAATCTTGCTCAGTTGGTCCAACGATTTGAAGAGACGGGCACCAGCCAGGTACTCGTGCATTCGGTCGAGCCTGAAGCATTATCAAATTATTCGGTAATTTCTTGTGAGAAACCTGAATTGGCTCCTGGTGAAAGCAGCCGAATAAAAGCGATGGTCGAGAAGCCACAAAGCCCGGCAGATCTGAAATCAAATCTGTCTGCGGTTGGGCGCTATGTGCTATCTGCCGATATTTGGCCGCTATTAGAAAAAACCAAACCTGGGGCATGGGGTCGGATCCAATTGACTGATGCCATTGATGCTTTGGCTGAACAAGAACCGGTCGATGCTGTAGCTTTAACCGGGCAATCTTATAACTGTGGTGAGAAACTCGGTTATATGCAGGCTTATGTCTCTTACGGCTTACGTCATCCTAAACAAGGGGCCGAATTTAAAGCCTGGCTGAAAGATTTTTTGGCATAAGCTGAGTTTGAGATAGATAGATGAAAAGCAATCCATGTGATTGCTTTTTTTATGCAATTTATCTTAATGAATTGAGTCATATTCACTGCTCGGTTAGGAAAAGCAAACCATTGCGGACAGCAACTGGTCAGTTGTGCTATCTATCGCACCAATCACTACCCAGCTGACATAATCCTGAGTTAACATGTTTCCCACATCAAAAACCTGTTGGCCTCAAAGCCGGTAACAGGTGTCATCCTTCAGACAGGAGTTTTTGTAATGTCCAAACAACAGATAGGCGTTGTCGGTATGGCGGTGATGGGCCGTAACCTGGCGCTCAACATCGAAAGTCGTGGTTATTCCGTCTCTATCTTTAACCGTTCATCAGACAAAACCGACGAAGTGGTTGCTGAGAATCCAGGCAAGAATCTGGTGCCAAGTTATAGCGTTGAAGAGTTTGTTGATTCACTGGAAAAACCGCGCCGTATCCTGCTGATGGTGAAAGCGGGTGAAGCAACTGATAAGACCATCGCTTCACTGACGCCGCACCTTGATAAAGGTGATATTCTGATTGATGGTGGTAATACTTACTACAAAGATACTATCCGTCGTAACCGTGAACTTTCCGCGCAAGGTTTTAACTTTATAGGCACCGGTGTTTCCGGTGGCGAAGAGGGCGCATTGAAAGGCCCTTCAATCATGCCGGGTGGTCAGAAAGAAGCCTACGAACTGGTCGCACCCATTCTTGAGAAAATTGCTGCGCGTGCAGATGATGGTGATGCTTGTGTTGCTTATATCGGTGCAGACGGTGCTGGCCATTACGTTAAAATGGTTCACAACGGTATCGAATACGGCGACATGCAGTTGATCGCCGAGGCTTACTCTTTGCTGAAGCAGTCTTTGGGCTTGAGCAACGAAGAGTTGGCAAGCACCTTTGCTGAGTGGAACAAAGGTGAGTTGAATAGCTATCTGATTGATATTACGAAAGACATTTTCACCAAGAAAGACGAAGCCGGTAAATACCTGGTTGACGTGATTCTGGATGAAGCTGCTAATAAAGGCACCGGTAAGTGGACCAGCCAAAGTTCTCTGGACTTAGGTGAGCCATTAACATTGATCACTGAATCGGTGTTTGCCCGCTATTTGTCTTCGCTAAAAGACCAGCGCGTAGCCGCATCTAAAGTGCTGACTGGGCCTAAATTACAGCCTTTCGCCGGTGATAAAGCTGAATTTATCGAGAAAATCCGTCGTGCACTGTATCTGGGCAAAATCGTGTCTTACGCACAAGGTTTCTCTCAGTTGAAAGCAGCTTCTGACGAGAATAACTGGAACCTGCATTATGGTGAAATCGCTAAGATTTTCCGTGCTGGTTGTATTATTCGCGCTCAGTTCCTGCAAAAAATCACTGATGCATATGCAGAAAATGCGGATATCGCGAACTTGTTGTTGGCACCATACTTCAAGAAAATTGCCGATGAATACCAGCAAGCATTGCGTGATGTTGTGTCTTACGCGGTTCAAAATGGTATTCCGACACCAACATTCTCTGCGGCGATTAACTACTACGATAGCTACCGCTCAGCGGTATTGCCTGCCAATTTGATCCAGGCACAGCGCGATTATTTTGGTGCGCATACTTATAAACGTACCGACAAAGACGGTGTATTCCACACCGAATGGATGGAGTAATCCACCTTTAGGCTACTGAGCTTTGCCGCAATAAAAACGCCCCCGATTAGCTAGCTGCGGGGGCATTTTTTTATCCTTCAGCCGTGCGCCAGAATATTATTTTTCGTGGCGTTCCCGCAGGCGACTAATCACGTTACTCAGATCCAAATCTTGATCTTGTAATAACACTAACAAGTGATACAGCAAATCTGCGGATTCGTTGGTTAACTCTTCGCGGTCATTGACAGTCGCAGCGAGGGCGGTTTCAACTCCTTCTTCGCCCACTTTCTGTGCGATACGCTTAGTCCCACTGGCATACAATTTTGCCGTATAAGAACTGGCCGGATCCGCTGATTTACGTGATGCCAACAACTGCTCTAATTGATATAGAAAACCCCAGTCGCTGGCTGCCGGTGCGAAGCAGCTGTTATTGCCCAAATGACAGGTTGGGCCAATAGGGTTAACCAGAACCAATAGTGTGTCATTGTCGCAATCAGGGTAGATATTGGTGACATTGAGGAAATGGCCAGAGCTTTCACCCTTAGTCCAGAGGCGCTGTTTGGTGCGGGAGAAGAAGGTCACTTTGCCGGTTTTTTCCGTCTGCGTCAGTGCTTCCCGATCCATATATCCCATCATCAAAACTTCGCCCGATACCGCATGCTGAACAATGGCAGGCATCAGATTGTCGACTTTTTCCCAATCTAGTTGGTTAATTTGTTGTTCGCTTAACACACTCTTATCTCCACGCCTTGTTCAGACAAATACTTTTTCAATTCGCCGATATTAATAATTTGCTTATGGAACACTGAGGCTGCCAGCGCACCATCAACATCTGCATCACGGAATGCTTCAAGGAAGTGCTCCGGTGTTCCAGCGCCGCCAGAGGCGATCAGCGGAACATGGCAGGCCGCCCGCATCTGTTTTAATTGTTGTAAATCATAGCCGTTACGCACGCCATCCTGATTCATCATATTCAGCACAATTTCACCGGCACCGCGCAGCTGGACTTCTTTGATCCAATCTTCGGTCTGCCAGGTGGTGGCTTTGGTGCGTTTTTCATCGCCGGTAAACTGATAAACCTGATAACTGTTACTTTCGGCGTCATACCAAGTATCAATGCCAACCACAATACATTGTACGCCGTAGCGCTCTGCCAGGCGGGTAATTAAGGTTGGGTCGGCCAATGCTGGCGAGTTGATAGAGATTTTATCAGCGCCAAATGTCAGGATCTGACCAGCATCCTCCACACTCTTAATCCCCCCGGCGACACAGAACGGAATATCAATCACTTGCGCAACTCGCGATACCCAGCTTTTATCGACAACTCGGCCATCGGAGGAGGCGGTGATATCGTAAAATACCAGTTCATCGGCCCCTTCTTGTGCATAACGCTGCGCCAGTGGCACGATATCACCAATTATCTCATGATTACGGAACTGGACGCCTTTAACCACTTGGCCGTCTTTCACATCCAGACAAGGAATTATACGTTTTGCCAGCATGCAATCGCCTCCTTCACGTTAAATTTGCCATCCAGTAGCGCGCGGCCCACAATCACCCCTTGTACACCACTGCCACGTAAACGGGCAATATCATCCAAGCAACCAATCCCACCAGAGGCTTGGAACGCCACTTGTGGGTAGCGTTGGCACACTTCTTGATACAGCTCGACATTCGAGCCACTCAGGGTGCCATCACGAGAGATATCTGTGCATAGCACATGTTTTAGGCCGAAAGGCAGATATTGTTCGACAATCTGCTCCAAAGTTGTGTCAGAGTTTTCCTGCCAGCCACTGATAGCCACTTCTTTACGACCGGCTTCAGTAATGCGTACATCCAGTGCTAACACAATGGCTTCCGAGCCATAACGTTGGAACCATTGTTGCACGATTTGTGGCTGTTTAACGGCGGTTGAACCGACGACAACCCGTGTAGCACCGGCTTCAAGCAGTGCGATAACATCTTGTTCATTGCGGATGCCGCCACCGACCTGCACTGGGACATCAACGCCGGCCAGTAACTCGCGCAATAAGGGGATTTGACGAGCGGCGGGATCTTTAGCGCCGGTCAAATCGACCAAGTGCAATACCTGAGCACCTTGTTGCTGATAATCCTGTAAGCGCGGTAAGGGATGATTGCCATAGTCACGTTGTTGACCGTAATCACCTTGGTGCAAACGCACCACCTTACCTTCAATTAAATCCAAAGCGGGAATAATCATGGGGCTTACATCTCCAGAAAGTTTTTCAGCAGTTGGGCTCCAGCCGCTCCAGAGCGCTCCGGATGAAACTGCACGCCAAAAAAGTTGTCTTTTTCGACTGCGGCGGTAAACGGCTCGCCGTAATTGGCTTGGGCGATGGTATTTGGGCATATTGGCATTGCGTATCCGTGCACAAAGTAGAAATAAGTTCCGTCTGGGATACCACGGAACAGATGATTGCCCGCCTGTGCGGTAATCTGATTCCACCCCATATGCGGCAGCGGTAAACCGAAGTCAGTCATTTGTTTTACCGGCGTATCAATAATACCGAGCGTCTCGATACCGCCACTTTCTTCACTGCTGGTGGCCAGCAACTGCATGCCGAGGCAGATACCCAGTACTGGCTGAGTACAGCTTTTAATTAACTCGATAAGCTCGCGTTGTTTTAATTGATCCATTGCGGCATGCGCTGTGCCGACGCCGGGCAGGAACAGTTTATCAGCCCGTAACACGATTTCTGGGTCACGGCTGATAACCGGGGCATAACCTAAACGCTGCACCGCATAAGTGACGGAGGAGAGGTTGGCACAGCCGGTATCCAGAATCACCACTTCCATCACAGCACTCCTTTGGAACTTGGCAGGGTGTTACCCTCAACACGAATCGCCTGGCGTAAGGTGCGGCCGAATACTTTAAACAGGCTCTCTACCCGGTGGTGATCGTTGCGGCCTTTGGTTTTCAGGTGCAGGGTGCAGGCCATGGCATAAGAGAGGGAGCGGAAGAAATGCTCGACCATCTCGGTGCTAAGGTCACCAACCCGTTGATAGTTAAATTCGGCTTTATATTCCAAATGCGGGCGACCAGAAATATCCAGCGCACAACGTGCCAAACACTCATCCATCGGCAGTACAAAACCAAAACGGCCAATACCACGTTTGTCACCCAAGGCGTTGTTAATCGCCTCGCCTAGCGCCAGTGCGGTATCTTCCACTGTGTGGTGGTCATCAATATAGAGGTCGCCACTGACTTGAATATCCATACGGAAACCGCCGTGAGTGGCGATTTGATCCAGCATATGGTCAAAGAAACCGACACCTGTTTTGATCTTGCTGCCGCCTTCGCGATCCAGCCAGACATCGACATCAATGGCTGTTTCTTTGGTGACTCGATTGACGTGGGCATGGCGGTCACGCTGTGTCAGTTGCTTAGCAATTTGTGACCAATTCAACCCATCACGCTGGTAGCGCAAGCCGCTAATACCCATATTTTGCGCCAGTTGCAGGTCAGTCTCGCGGTCACCGATAACATAGCTGTTGGCGTTATTCATCACCCCCTCAGCTAAATAGCTTGCGACCAATGCGGTTCTTGGTTTCCGACAAGCACAGTTATCTGCTGGCAAGTGTGGACAAATTAAAACCTGCTCAAAGTTGACTCCCTGAGAGCTGAAAATCTGCATCATCAAATTATGCGGCGGATCAAAGGTTTCCTGTGGGAAGCTGCTAGTGCCTAAGCCATCTTGGTTAGTTATCATCACCAAACGGTAATCTGCTTTTTGCAGTGCCAGTAAAGCCGGGATAACTTCTGGCTCCAGCGCCAGTTTATCCAACCGATCAACCTGATAGTCTTCCGGTGGCTCGGCAATCAAGGTGCCGTCTCTGTCAATAAAAAGAAATTTCTGGCTCATATCGTTTCCTTTCGGAGGCTAGCAATATTGGTATTATTCGAGCTATCAATGCCGGGCAGTGGCGTCAGAGCGGCGATGACGCGCTCACACTCTTGACGGGTACCAATAGTGATGCGCAGGCAGTTGGATAATCCCGGTTGCTTATTTTGGTCACGCAAAATAATACCTTGATCCCACAATGCTTTGAACACACTGCTGGAGGCGGTAAATCGCGCTAATAAGTAGTTACTCTCACTGGTAAACACTTGCTCGACACAAGCACAGTTGCGCAGCGCATTTTCTAGCCATTCACGATTGGCTTTGACTTCGTTTACCCGCTGGCGCATTTGCTCAAGGCCCTGCGAACTAAGTGCCTGCGCCGCAATATCTGCCACCGGTGTGGATAATGGGTAGGGTGCAATCACTTTAAGCAACAGTTGGATGATATCGCTGTTAGCTAGGGTAAAGCCACAGCGCAAACCGGCCAAGGCAAAGGCTTTCGACAAGGTGCGCAAAATGACTAAATTCGGATAATCTTTTAGCCAACCGCTGACTGAGGCTTGCGGGCAGAACTCAATATAGGCCTCATCGATTGCCACGATAGCGCGGCCTTGCGCCAGTTCCAATATTTCGCGTAAATCAGCGGGGTTGATTAAGTTTCCTGTCGGGTTGTTTGGGCTGCAAACATAAATCAGTTTTACCCCATCCAAGCTCTCTTTAATGGCCGGCAAATCCAATTGCCAATCCGCTTTAGCTGGCACGGTGCGGCGTTCAACACCAAAGGTTTCGGCACTGACAGCATACATACCATAGGTCGGTGGGCAGAATAAAATAGCATCCTTACCCGGCTCGCAAAAAGCACGAATCAATAGCTCAATACCCTCATCAGCCCCACGGCTAACCAAGACTTGCTCGGTTTCTAAACCGGCATAGGCGGCATAGCGTTCAATAACCAACTTTGGCTGGCATTCGGGGTAGCGGTTGAAGGTTTGCGCCGTGAGTTGGTATTCAGTCGCCAGTGGATATTCATTGGCATTGAGCCACACGTCGCCGTTACCGCCCAAGCGGCGGGCAGACATGTACGGGGTCAGGGCACGGACATTGGCGCGCGCCAGTTCAGTGACATTGGCAAACTTACTCATGCTTGTTCCTTATTGGCGGCGCTCAGGGCGGCGACACGTAGCGTCACCGCGTTTTTGTGGGCGGTCAGTTGTTCAGCTTGCGCCAGTGTTTCAATGGTGGATGCCAAACCCAGCAAACCTTGCGGTGTTAATTGTTGCACGGTCATCCGTTTGACAAAATCCGCTAATCCAAGACTGGAATAGGTTGAGGTATAACCATAAGTCGGTAACACGTGGTTGGTACCAGAGGCATAATCCCCGGCAGATTCTGGCGACCAATCCCCCATAAAGACGGAACCGGCATTATCAATCTTATCGATAATATTTTCTGGTTGGCGGATTTGCAGAATCAAGTGCTCTGGGCCGTATTGATTGCTGATATCAATACATTGCTGCAAATCTTTGGTGATGATTAAGCGGCTGCTTTCCAGTGCCTGACGGGCGATATCGGCACGTGATAACTGCTGGAGTTGCTCTTCAACCGCGCCGGCAACTGCCTTTGCAATCGCCGCATCCGGGGTCAGCAAAACCACTTGCGAATCAGGGCCATGCTCGGCCTGGGACAGTAAGTCAGAGGCAATAAACGCCGGTGTGGCACCGCTATCGGCGATAACCAACACTTCTGACGGGCCGGCGGGCATATCAATTGCCGCGCCATCCAGCCGTTGGCTGACTTGGCGTTTTGCTTCAGTGACATAAGCATTGCCTGGTCCAAAAATTTTATTCACTTTGGGCACGGATTCACTGCCGAAGGCCATGGCAGCGATGGCTTGCGCTCCACCAATCTGGAAGACTTCCTGAACGCCACATAATTGCGCAGCATACAGAATTTCATCGGCAATCGGCGGTGGCGAACATAAAATCACGCGCTGACAACCGGCAATTCGCGCCGGGGTAGCGAGCATCAGTACGGTAGACAGTAGCGGCGCGGAGCCGCCAGGAATATACAGGCCGACGGAGGCAATCGGGCGAGTGATTTGCTGACAGCGTACCCCTGGTTGCGTTTCAACATCCACCACCGGCATTTTCTGCGCGTGATGGAAGATTTCAATATTGCGTACCGCTTGGGCCATGGCGTGTTTGATGTCGTCATTCAAGCGCCCAGCCGCAGCGGCTATCTCGTCACTGCTGATACGGATATCAGCCACCTGCACAGTATCAAAGCGCTGGCTAAAATCACGCAGGGCGCTGTCGCCCTCAGCTTTCACCCGGTTAAGGATTTCGCTGACTGTCGCGGTTATCCGCTCTGATGCATTGATGGCCGGGCGGCTCAAGAGAGCTTGTTGCTGCTCTTGGCTGCATTGCTGCCAGTCGATGAGGGTATTGAAATTCGTCGGCTGCATGGGTTACTCCATCATTTTTTCAATAGGTAATACCAGAATGGAGCTGGCACCCAGCGCTTTCAGTTTTTCCATGGTTTCCCAGAACAGTGTTTCGCTACTGACCATGTGCATTGCGACCCGGCTCTTATCACCGGCCAATGGCAGAATAGTCGGGCGCTCAGCACCCGGCAGCAGGGTAATGATTTCGTCCAGACGTTCACTTGGCGCGTGCATCATGATGTATTTGGATTCACGAGCTTGAATCACCCCTTGAATGCGGGTCATTAGGCGGTCAATCAGTTGTTGTTTATCCGCAGGCATTTCGCCATCACGCTGAATCAGGCAGGCTTTAGAGCGGTAGATAACTTCGACTTCGCGCAAACCGTTGGCTTCCAAGGTAGCACCGGTGGAAACCAAGTCACAGATGACATCGGCCAAACCGGCGCGGGGGGCAACTTCAACGGAGCCATTCAGTAAACAGGATTTAAAAGTCACGCCGTGCTTATCAAGATACTGCTTTAAAATATGTGGGTAAGAGGTGGCGATGCGCTTATTTTGCAGGCATTGTGGCCCGGTGTATTCGGTGTCCAGTGAGGCGGCCAGCGACAGGCGACAACCGCCGAAGTCCAAGCGGCGCAAAGTGAAGTAACGAGGGTCTTCTCCCTGAGCACGGCGGCTAAGTAACTCTTCTTCCAGCACGTTTTCGCCAATAATCCCCAAGTCAACCACGCCATCCATTACCAGCCCCGGGATATCGTCATCACGCACCCGCAGGATATCAATAGGCATGTTTTCAGCAAAGGCTATCAGGCGCTGCTGTTGTAAATTGATTTTAATCCCACAGCGCGATAACAACTCGTGGCAATCGTCACTCAGGCGGCCTGATTTCTGCATTGCAATGCGCAAACGTGTTTTATCTAGCATGGTAATCCTCTTAATTTATTCATTTTTAATTTAACTTTATAAAATTGTGAGCAACAAAAAAGCCCTCGGAAGATAATCTTCCGAGGGCTTTCTCTATTGCGTTCTATCGCCACCTGGAAGATTCGTTAACCGTCTTCCAGCACACATCGGCCTGCAAGACTAGTCAGGATGATGGTGATGATGGTGATTAAATTGAACGCGATTCATAGTAGCTTCTCTGTGTTTGGCTTTCTGGCATAATTTCTGTCAATCAACGTAAACCATCCAGCGGGTGGCACGCAACCTTTTTTTCACCCGACCGCCCTATTTTCCGGCAGCAAGCCACGAGCTATCGACCAGTGGCGGTTTTATTTTTAGCGGTTATCACTTTGTTTGATGTCAGTTTGAGCGGAAAATTGTTACATATGACAATTACGCCGAGGAATGAAAACAGATTCATAATGTCGAGTAATTATTAGGTTACATTAATTGGTGTGGGTTATTAGTATGGGGTGGGTTGTCGGTATGAACCGGTCGAGGGCAATTGAGATGAAAAAAGTAGCCATAATTGGATTGGGCTGGCTGGGTATGCCATTGGCACAATCATTGGTTCGCCGCGGAGTTCAGGTGGTCGGTAGTAAAACCACGTCAGATGGCGTTGAAGCGGCCAGAATGAGTGGGATTAATTGCTATCAATTACAACTGACACCGGAGCTGATTTGCGATCCGGATGATTTGACACAATTGATGACGGTGGATGCGCTGGTGATTACGTTGCCTGCCAGCCGCACGACAGATGGCGGCGCACAGTATTTTCAAGCAGTGCAGATGGTGGTCGACAGCGCGCTGGCGTTCGGTGTACCGCGTATTATGTTTACCAGTTCGACCTCGGTCTATGGTGAAACCCGGGGGCGAATTAAAGAAAACTCCCCATTGCAACCAGTGACCACGGCGGGAAAAACGCTGGCAGAACTTGAGCAATGGCTGCATAAATTACCCAATACTTCGGTGGATATTTTGCGTCTGTCAGGGCTGGTAGGGACAGATCGCCATCCGGGCCGTTTTCTGGCGGGTAAAACCAATGTGAAAGGCGGTTCTCTGGGGGTGAATCTGGTGCATCAGGAAGATGTGATATCGGCAATCGAACTGCTGCTTAATCTGCCCAGAGGCGGCCATATTTACAATTTGTGTGCGCCGGGTCACCCACGTAAACGTGACTTCTATCCTGAGTGTGCCCGTGCATTGCAGCTGACGCCGCCTGAATTTGCACCTGAAGATATCGAAGAAGCGCCACGTGAGATTGATGGCAGCAAGATTTGCAGTGAGTTGGGGTTTGAGTATCAATACCCGGACCCAAATCGAATGCCTTTAAATTAATCGCACGAAAGGGCTGCGGCCGTTGAGTGCCGTTGGCCCTGTCAATACGCAGCTGAATATCAGCGTTTTTGATGAATATATGTCAGTGCCAGTGCCATCGCCAGAACCAGCCCTTTGATGATATCCATCGCATAGTAAGGCACTGACAGCATCACCAGGCCATTTTGCAACACCCCGAGGATCACGGCACCAATTAAGGTACCGAAAGCATTCGGTTTGCCAGAACCGGCCAATGAGAAACCAATATAGGCCGCCGCCACCGCATCCATCAAGTAGCCGCCACCGGCATTGACTTGTGACGAGCCAATTCGTGATGCCAGTAAAATCCCGCCCAGTGCCGCCAACAGTGACGACAACACATAAGCCAATACCCGATAGCGGATGGTGCGAATGCCAGCCAGACGTGCAGCTTCTGGATTACCGCCAATGGCATACATGCGTCGGCCATGTTTAGTCAGCGATAAATACAATTGCACCACAATCGTTACCGCCAACATGATAAGCACGATCACCGGCACTTGGCCCAGTGCTGAAAACATCTCAGGAATGACACCTTCCGCCATATCGCCACTGGGTAGCAGCATATTCTGGGTGATAGAGCCGCCGTAGCTGTATGTCATTGCCACACCTTGAATCACGAACAGACTGGCCAGGGTCGCCAGCATGTCGGGGATTTTCAGTACCACAATCAGAAATGCATTAAACAAACCCACCAAAGTACAGACCAGTAAGGTCAGAATAATGGCGCCAGTGGTGCCAAAGCCGTACCAGACAAACAGCGACACTACGATGGCATTGGCCAGCGAAGCCGTCGAACCGACGGATAAATCAAAGCCGCCAATGGACAGGGAAATCGATACTCCGATGGCAATCACCGTCACAATGGCGATGGAGCGCAAAATATTGATGATATTGTTCGGGTCGAGGAAATTATCGGAGGCTAAGCCAAATAACGCGATTAGCGCCACAACGGTGAGCAACATCCCCCATTTGTAGAGAAAATCAAACAACTGGTGTCGCCACGGTTGGGTGTCTGGCAGGGATATTTCTTTGCTCACTGAGGCGTTCCTCCGGTTGAAAATAGTAATAATGTTTCTTCATCAACATCTGCGGCATTCAGTTCGGCGACAATGCGCCCATCCCACAACACACAGATACGAGAGCATAAACCGACCAATTCTGAGAATTCACCGGACGCATAAATAATGCCTTTTCCTTGTTGTGCTAGCCCGTCAATCAGATTGAATAAATCCTGTTTGGCTTTGATATCCACGCCTTTGGTGGGCTCATCAAAAATCAGCACTTGCGCATCCCCGCGCAGCCACTTACCAATCGCCACTTTTTGCTGATTTCCGCCAGACAGACGGGCCAGTTTTTGCTGCGGTGAGGAGGTGCGTATCCCAAGGCGCGCAATCAGCTCTGTTGCCCAACGCAACTCCTGATGGTGGCTAAAGATGCTCCAACGCGAAAAACTGTCATCGGCAGCCACACTGAGGTTCATCGGGATATTTTCGTGAATGAAAATACCCTCTTTGCGCCGCTCTTCCGGAACCAGAGCCAGCCCTTGGGCGACGGATTTTTCCGGCGAGCGCGGCCTCCACGGTTTGCCCTGTAATTCACCCTGATCAACCCGGCTCGGCGTGGCACCAAATAAGGCTTTGCACAGTTCGGTTTTACCGGCGCCAGCCAGCCCGGCAATCCCTAATATTTCCCCTTGATGTAAAGTCAGAGAGATATCACGCAGTTTATGCTGGTCATGCAACCCACTGACTGACAACAATGTTTTTCCACTCACGGCGCGGCGGCGCGGCGGGAAAATATCATCCAAGGTATGGCCGAGCATCTTTTCCACAATTTGCTCGCCACTCAGCTCGCCCATCAGATCATGGCTGACGCGCTTACCATCACGTAATACGGTCAGTTGGTCGCAAATTTCGTGTAATTCATGGATTCGGTGTGAAATAAAAACAATGGCTATACCTTCGGATTGCAAGCGGCGAACCACTCGAAACAGCCGGGCGCTCTCTTCTTGATCCAGTGGCGCGGTGGGTTCATCCAGAATGAGAAAACGACATTGATGGGAAAGGGCGCGGGCCAGCAGCACCTGCTGTTTCTCGGCCAAGGTGCAAGATTCCAGGCGCTGGCGCACATTCAATTTGAGATCCAGCTGCTTAAGTAGCGCTTCAGCCTGACGGTAAAGCTGCGGCCAGTTAAGCAGATGCCCCTGCTCGGCCAGTGCATCCAGCATAATATTTTCCGCCACAGACAGGGTGGGGATCAGCGCGACATCAACCTCTTGCTGAACCACATGAATGCCGTGCTGCTTTGCTTGGTGCGGGGAGTGAAGGTCTATCTGCTGACCATCAATATAGATTTCCCCGCGATAGTGACTGTGTGCACCTGAAAGGATCGCCATCAGGGTCGATTTTCCTGCGCCATTGGCACCGACCAATGCATGAGTCGAACCACCTTCCAGTGTAAAATCAACTTGTTGCAGGGCATGAAATCCAGAAAACGAGATAGAAATATTCCGCATCTCAAGGCGGGAGGAGGTGATGCTGGACATAAGTTTCGACCACTGCCCTATAAAGTATTTTAGCGAAACAGGCAGTCATTAATGCTACCAGTAGTCTTCTTTTTTAACACAGATTCCATTATTCGCAACAAACTAAAATAGTTAAGGTATATCAAAAAATTATTAAACAATGATAAGCATGCCCTTAAGATGGAAAAACACGAATAACATCGCAACTTAAAATAAATAATGATTTAAAAGGAACAGGGGCATGAGCGCGAACACAATCCGAGTGCAGGTGGGGCCTGCCAACTACTTTTCTTTCCCGGGTGCCATTGCCAAACTGAGTGAGTTTTATCCTCAGGCGGCGCTGGATAATGCGCTGTGGATCTATGGTGAGCGGGCATTGGTTGCCGCGAGTGATTACCTGCCGGCAGCATTTTATGCTCCACAGGCGGTACGGGCTCCATTTTCTACCCATTGCAGTGAATCGACGGTGACTGAATTGGTGCAACAGGCGGGCGGTGACCGTCAAGTCGTGATTGGCATTGGTGGCGGGGCGGTATTGGATACGGCAAAGGTGGTGGCGCGCAAACTCGGGCTGCCATTGGTGGCAATCCCGACGATTGCGGCAACTTGTGCGGCCTGGACACCACTTTCAGTCTGGTACAATGATGCTGGGCAAGCACTGAATTTCGAAATATTCAAAGATGCCAACCATTTGGTGTTAGTTGAGCCGCGTATTATTTTGCAGGCACCGGTGGAATATCTGCTGGCAGGAATTGGCGATACATTGGCTAAATGGTATGAGGCGGTAGTATTGAGCCCGCAGCCAGAAACGTTATCATTGACGGTTCGCTTGGGGTTGCAAGCCGCGCTGGATATTCGCAATGTGCTGTTAACACAGAGCGAAGCCGCTTTGCAGGCGGTCAAATTGGGCGAACTGACGCAAGATTTCCTGGATGTGGTGGATGCCATTATTGCTGGTGGTGGCATGGTCGGCGGGTTGGGGGAACGTTATACCCGGGTGGCGGCGGCACATGCGGTACACAATGGGTTGACACTGTTGCCGCAAACTGAGCATTTCCTGCATGGCACCAAAGTGGCCTATGGAATTTTAGTCCAGACCGCTCTGCTAGAGCAGGATGAAGCCTTGCAATCATTGATTGTGGCGTTTAATAAGTTGGGCTTGCCGACACATTTGGCTGCACTGGATGTTGATATTCATGATAGCGAGGCTATTGAGCGCGTAATTGGCCGAATTCTGCAACCGAGTGAGTCAATTCATTATCTGCCTGTTGCGCTAAATTCAGACAAAATATGGGCGGCGATTGAGCGGGTGGAAATTGCTGCTCAGCGCTGATGTAGCGGGGGAGTCGCCGTTTCGGGGCCGCTAAAATAATATTATCGTTTCAGGCGGTTTAACATCTTGTTTTTTGCTCTCAAGTTAGGGCAAAATACACCCCATGCAATAACCGACGTTTAAACGCGTCGGTTATTTTTTTGCATTCATGTTTTCACTAAATCAAGAGGCCGGACAACGATCCGGATAGATAAACAGGTTCGCGAGCGATTATTCACATACGAAAATCGCCGTTATGAGGAAAGAAAGATGGGGCAATTATTCACACTGGCACCGGTGCCCACCGGTATGCGCTGCACATGCAGCGATTATGGAGCAGCAGGTATGGCACATACCCGTTACACCGCTCTTGTTTCCCCACTGACGTATCCCAGGCAGATACGAAGTTTCCCCGTCACCTCTGACCTGCGAGCTACACTTGCAAATTGGGTTAAAGGTATGGGGAGGCTGAATCATGACGCATAATGCAACCGTTGCAGTCGGCACTAATCAAACTGGCACCAATAACCGCGTTCAACTCAGAAAAACCCTGACGTTGGTGCAAGTGGTGATGATGGGGCTGGCTTATTTACAGCCGATGACCATTTTCGATACTTTTGGCATTGTATCCGGCCTGACCGATGGTCACGTCGCGACCTCTTACGCCATTGCGTTGATTGCGGTGCTATTTACTGCCATCAGCTATGGCAAATTGGTTAAGCGCTTCCCATCTGCGGGTTCTGCTTATACCTACGCCCAGAAATCCATTAGCCCGAATGTTGGCTTTATGGTGGGTTGGTCATCACTGCTGGACTATCTGTTCATGCCGATGATTAACATCTTACTGGCAAAAATTTATCTCGAAGCTATTTTCCCAGGTGTGCCTTCATGGATTTTTGTCGGCGCGCTAGTTAGCCTGATGACGCTGTTCAACCTGCGTGGCATCAATGTGGTAGCGAATTTGAACACGATTATTGTGGTGGTTCAGGTGGCTATCATGGTGCTCTTTATGGGGCTGTTGATTCACGGTGTTTATCAAGGTGAAGGTGCGGGTACCTTGGTTAGCCCTCGCCCGTTCTACTCTGAAAATGCCCATTTGGTGCCGATGATAACCGGGGCAACGATACTGTGCTTCTCATTCCTCGGTTTTGACGGTATCAGCTCACTATCAGAAGAAACACCGAATGCCGGTAAAGTGATTCCCAAAGCGATTTTCCTGACGGCATTAATCGGCGGTATCATTTTTATTACGGTGTCTTATTTCCTGCAACTTTATTTCCCGGATATCTCGCGCTTTAGTGATCCTGATGCGTCGCAGCCGGAAATCATGTTGTTTGTTGCCGGTAAATTCTTCCAGTCAGTCATTCTGTGCTTCTCTTGTGTCACGGTATTGGCATCTGGTATGGCGGCCCATGCGGGCGTTTCGCGTTTGCTGTATGTGATGGGCCGTGACGGGGTATTCCCGGAGAAAGTGTTTGGTTACGTGCACCCGAAATGGCGTACACCGGCCATCAACGTGTTGCTGGTCGGTGGTGTGGCACTGTCTGCTATCTCCTTTGATTTGGTGACGGCAACAGCATTGATTAACTTCGGTGCATTGGTCGCCTTTACGTTCGTTAACTTGTCGGTGATTTCACAGTTTTATATCCGTGAGCGCCGCAACCGCACGTTTAAGGATCATTTCAGCTACCTGATTCTGCCGATGATTGGTGCAGGAACCGTCGGAGTGCTGTGGATGAATCTGGAAAGTAGCTCAATGACACTGGGCTTGGTATGGGGGGCTATTGGCCTGCTGTATATGGTCTGGAAAACCCGCGCTTTCCGCCAGGCACTGCCACAGTTTAATGGCGAATTAGCACAGTAACTGTGTTTGCATTATTGCTGATTAAAACGGAGCCTGATGGCTCCGTTTTTTATGGGATAAAATCCATTACCGATATCAACTCACCAGATCTCTGGCGTAGTCAAACAGCGCTTTTAGCAGGGCCAACTTCTCTTTATCGTCCTCATACTGGTTATAGAACTGTTCCAGTTGCAGCACATAGTCTTGCACTCGCTCAGGGCTGAGTGCGGCGCGGCGATGCTCTAACCAGCGCTGATGTTCCCCATCAGTCAAGGTATTGGGGTAATTACGTGCGCGAAAGCGGAAAAACAGTTGCTCCAGTCGTGGGTCTTGGAATGTCAAATCAAGCGCCGGCAGGTTTTGCGGCTCAGTTTGCAGAATAATTTTCATGGTGGTGCGGTCGGCATCACTGAAAAAGCCATTATACAGCTGGGCATCCACATCATCAGAAACTACAAAAGCCTCGGCCTCAGCATACAACGCCACCACTTTTTCACGGATTTGCGGGTTCTGCCGCAGTAGTTGTAAATTATCCAGGCAGCGCTGGCGGTCAATACCCAAACGCTCGGCATTCTCAGCCAACAGTGTTTTAGCCGGTGCCAGCACCGGGCATTTATTGATATGCACCAATTTTAGCGGCACCGCAGCCTCTTCTGCTTTGAGTTTATCGCGGCGGGTATACAGCCGTTCGCGCAGCGCATCGCTGTCCAATTCCAGTAACGGCGACATATCCCCCGCTAAGTCACACATAATCACCGCATTTTTATTGTCGGGATGCCATGCCAGTGGTGCCACCCAACTGGTATTACCGCGTGCTGCGCCAAACATGCCGGACACATGAACCAGCGGCGTCATATCTGCGATATCAATTAGTGCGTTTATTTTATGTTTACTGCGGTGCTGATAAAGATAATCAAACAGCCGTGGTTGCGCCTGTTTTACCAATTTTGCCATAGCAATGGTGGCATACACATCGGACATTGCATCATGGGCATGTAAGTGTTCGACGCCATTGGCTTTGGTCAAATGCTCTAATTTGAAACTGGGTAGGCCATCTTCGTTTTCCGGCCAGATAATACCGTCCGGTCGCAGGGCGTAGCAGGCACGCATCACATCAAGCAAGTCCCAGCGAGAATTCCCCCCTTGCCAGCTGTAGGCATAGGGGTCGTAAAAATTGCGATAGAAAATATTGCGGCTAACTTCATCATCGAAACGAATATTGTTGTAGCCGAGAATGCAGGTGCCGGGCACATTGAAAGCCTGATGGATTTGGCGGGCAAATTCAGCTTCATTCACCCCATTGGCTAAGGCATGTTGCGGGGTAATCCCGGTAATCATCACGGCTTCTGGCTGCGGTAGATAGTCATCTGCGGGCTGGCAGTAAACCACCAGTGGCTCTTCGATGATATTGAAATCCAAATCGGTGCGCACCCCAGCAAACTGTGCTGGCCGGTCTAATGCCGGGTGCTGGCCGAAAGTTTCATAATCGTGGACGTAAAATGTTGGTTGCTTATTTTTATCTGACATTATTCAGTTTAACCCTTAATTCTTATGGTCATTCTTTATGGTGGGTCTCCGCTAGCGGTAGGCCGCAGTGACCAAAGGCATTGGTTTTAGAATATCATTTCCCACGTGCTGGGACGTCAGGATTTATTTTGAAATAATTATGTTTCACTCAGGGTATACCGATCTAACTAATATTTACCTGCCGTTTACTTAGTTATTCATACAATTCGCCTACTGAACATAATAAGTAGGACTCATAGTGAAAACACTTCTATTAACCGGTGCCACTGGTTTTCTGGGCGGAGCTGTACTCGAAAAACTATTGTTGGAAAACTCAGATTTTAATTATTTATTATTGGTCCGGGCTAACACACCGGAACAGGGGCTGACTCGTATTCGAGAGAATATGGCAAAATTTTATCTCCCGAGTGGGCGCTTGAATAAAATAAATGTCAGCCATATTTTATTAGGCGATTTAGCGGAACCGGACAGTTTTATTAATGACCCGCGTATTGACGAGGTGACGCATGTTATTAATTGTGCGGCTGTTGCTTCCTTCGGTAATAATCCATTAATTTGGAAAGTGAATGTCGATGGCACATTAGCTCTTGGCAAGAGAATGGCACAAGTTGCTGGTTTGAAACGGTTTATTCATGTTGGCACCGCCATGTCTTGCACTCCAGATGCAGACACTGTGGTCAGTGAGCAGGTTTTATCTGCTGAAGATCACGCACATTTGGTCGAGTACACCAAATCTAAATCGGCTATTGAACGTTTACTGGCAGAAGAGTGCCCAGAGTTACCGCTGGTATTTGCCCGGCCATCAATTGTTGTTGGGCATACTCGTCTGGGTTGCCAACCTTCCAGTAGCATCTTCTGGGTATTCCGTATGGCACTAATGCTGCGCAAATTCATGTGCTCATTGGATGACCACATTGATGTTATTCCAGTTGATTACTGTGCCGATGCTTTATTGTGTATTTTGCAACATCCTAATTTACCGGAGAATATCTATCATATTTCTGCCGGAGAAATGGGCAGTGTCAGCTTTGCCGAAATTGATCAAGCCATGTCTTCAGCCGCCAGACAAAAACCGGTGGGTACGGATTATCGCCAGGTGGAATACGGCGTATTGGTGCAGATGCGCAATCAACTAAAAGGTATTTTCGGCCCCTGCAATGAGCGCTTAATGTTGAAAGCCATGCGCTTATATGGTGCTTTTGCCATGCTTAACGTGCGGTTTAGTAATGAACGTTTGCTTAGTCTGGGTATGCCAAGGTCACCACGGTTCACCGATTATATTGCTTGCTGTGTTGAGTCCAGCTCTGGCGTGTCTATTGTGCAACAAATGGCGGTTGATTTTAAATAAGCCGGTTTCCCCGTCGGAAATCTCTGACGGGGAATATTTCCCCCTCTGATCTGTTCCTGCCACTTTTGGTAACGGTTAAGCCGGTGCCAACGCGAAATAACTCGGCTAGACTTAGGTTTTTCTGTCTTATTGGAAATAGGTCTGTCGTGCGCCTGAACAAAAAAATATCGCCATTGGACAACCTGATTTATACCCATTACCGTTTTACTCACGCTTTACGTATTACGCTGGCGTTTATCCTAACATTCTTGATTATCCGTTTACTGGCGATTCCAGAGGGCACTTGGCCGCTGATAACATTAGTGGTGGTGATGGGGCCAATATCCTATTGGGGTAATGTGTTGTCCCGGGCGATGCAGCGTATTGGCGGAACTGTTTTTGGCGCGATATCGGGTTTGATAGCGCTGTATCTTGAAACTTATTCTCTAACATTTATGCTGGCTTGGTGTGGGGTAGTGATGTTCTTTTGTGGCTACCTGACCTTGGGCAAACGGCCCTATATGGCCCTGCTAATTGGTATCACGCTGACGGTGGTGTGTGGGTCTGCTCCCGGGGATATGCATACCGCGCTGTGGCGCAGTGGCGATGTTATTTTTGGCTCACTATTGGCGCTGGTTTTTACCAGTGTCTATCCACAGCGGGCTTTTACCCATTGGCGTATGCAAATGAGTGATAATCTGCGCGCGCTCAGCCAAGTTTATGCTGCTTACTTGTCGCCGAATGTTATCGACCGCCCGCGATTAGAGCCAAAACTAAAAGCCGCGCTCAATCAAGCGGTGAAAATGCGTACGTTTATTGTACCCGCCAGTAAAGAATCCCATATTAATAAAGATGTGTTTGAGGCTATTCAGACATTAAGCCGCAATCTGATTTGCACATTAGAATTATTGGTAGATGCATATTGGTCATCGCGGGAAAGTCATTTTATTATGCTCAATGCCAAAGGGTTACGAAACACCCAATTGGTGACTGTCCGCACTCTGAATACATTAAGTGACAGCTTGCGTGATGGTTCCCCGGCCCGCGAGCGCGAAGTGGCCAGTGAGTTGAGTGAAATCTCGACCGAATTGAAATCATTGATGTTGGCTGTCACGCAAGAACAGCAGGTAGAAACGCCGATTTATGGCTATGTTTGGTTGAGTATGGAGTTAACCAAACAGCTTGAGGAATTGGACTTTCTGATTAATATGACCTTACGCAGGTGATCGATTGGGTGTTAAGGCAGATGAAATTTCTGTCTGGCGGGTAAAGCAGGTAAGATAAGCCAATGAATCTTGTCACCAGGCACGGCAAAGCGGTATGGTGCAGGTAGCTTGGTCACCAGCAATTGAATTTGTGTAAAACTTAAGTGAAGGTGTGAAAATGGATAATGCAAGTAAGCCAACTTTCCAGGACGTTTTGGAGTTTGTGCGTATGTTCCGTCGCAAAAACAAGTTGCAGCGTGAAATCGTTGATAACGAAAAGAAAATCCGTGATAACCAAAAACGCGTTCTGTTGCTCGATAACTTGAGTGAATACATCAAGCCAGGGATGAGCATCGAAGAGGTTCAGGCCATTATCGCTAACATGCGTGGTGACTACGAAGATCGTGTTGATGATTACATCATCAAAAATGCTGATTTGTCCAAAGAACGCCGTGAATTGTCGAAAAAACTGAAGGCGATGGGCGAGGTTAAATAACTTCACCCAGGTTTGATAGCTTATTTTAATGCTATTAAGAGTAAGGCTGGTATTGATTGCCAGCCTTTTCTTTTGAACAAAACCCCCTTAGTTTGATGGTTTGTTCTGTCGCAAAAAACTCAAGGCGGGCAATTTCGTGCCTTTAACAAAGATAAATGCCAACAATAGCGAGCCCCACAGCGCCATGGTGATATAGCTGCTCACTCCCATGATATTCAGCCCACTTTCCAGCATTTGCAGTAAGAATAGCGCTAACACTATGCCGAAAATCTTACCAAATCCGCCATCAGGATTAACTCCGCCCAAGACTGTCGCTAGGATAGTGATAAGTAGCAATGATTCGCCGTAAGAAGCTTTGGCCGAATTAAGTTTGGACATCATCAACAATGCCGCGACAGCGCACAGTAACGATGAAATCACATACACCCAAATCAGCGTGCGGCGGGTATTGATCCCAGAGAAAAAGGTGGCTTTTTCATTAGAACCGGACAGATATATCTGGCGGCCCAGTGGGGTCTTCGCCAAGATAAGCCAAATAACCAACGCCACCGCCGCAAACAGATAAAGCGGCACGGGAACGCCGAGGAAATAGCTGCGATCTAATGCCAGCACATAGTTGGGAAAATTCGAAATCGCCGAGCCTTTGGAGATAAGCACATTCACGCCTTTGAGCAAGGTCATGATGCCCAATGTCGCCAAAATAGGGGAGACCCGCACCACTGAGATAAGCACCCCATTGATAACTCCCACCACCAAGGCAACCGAAGCCCCCGCCAACAGCATCAATATCATTGAACTGAATGTTGGTTCAAGTTGGGTACAAACCCATGCCATGACTAATGCACTGGCATTCGCCGTAGCAATAATGGATAAGTTGATCCCGCCGGTCAGCATGGTGATAGCCATTGCCAGCGTCAATACTCCCGCCACGGGAATTTGTGAGGCGATGGATTGGAAGTTAGCCGCAGACCAGAATACCTGAGGGATCAGGAGGCTGAATACCACCGCCACCAGCACCAGCAGTGCGACCAGCCAGCGCTCGGTATGATCACGTTGAGTTGTTTTCGACATGGTTATATTCCTACCTTATGACGTTGGCCCCAGGCCGTCACACTGATACTGATGATAATCACCAGACCGATAACCACGGTATGCCAGTACGACGAAATACCCAGTAAATTCAAACCATTTTGCAGTATTGCCAGCAAAATCACCCCCAGTAGAGTGCCGGTTAGGGTACCGCGCCCGCCGACAATACTGGTGCCACCCAACACGACCGCCGCCAATACAGTGAGTTCATAACCCAGCAATGAGTCTGGTGCTACCGTCAACACGGTATAGGATTGCACCACCCCGGCAATACCGGATAAGAAGCCCATATAGCCATAAACAAACAGTTGCAGTTTAAGAATGCTGAATCCCATGCGGGATGCCGCTTCCTGATTGCCGCCCAATGCATAAATTTGCCGGCCAATACTGGTGCGAGTCATCAGCAGGGCAGTGACAATAATGGTCACCAGCAATGTCAAAATAGGCAGTGAAAGACCATAATCATAACCATCCGCAGCGGTGAAAGAGAACAACATTGGGCCGTGTTCGAACCATTCCGGATAGGTATACAGCCAGACTCCCCGGCTGAGATACAGCAATAATCCGTAGAATATATTTAGCGTAGAAATGGTAATAATGATGGATGGGACGCGCAGGCGATTAACTAATAGCGCATTAATCAACCCTAGTAATAAGCCGATGCCGCCAGCCAGTGCGAAAGCCACGGGGAAGTTACCACCAAACTTCACAATTAATGTCACCATGACATATTGCGAGATAATGGTCATCGCCGGGAATGAAATATCAATACCGCCAGAAATCAACACGATAAACAAGCCACACGCCAAAATGGTCAACATGGCATAGTTATTTATCAAGTCATAAATATTAGCGAGGGTGAGAAAGTCAGGGCTGGTGAAAGTAAGATAAGTCGAAATAATCAATATAGTGAAAGCCAGCATCACTTCATGGCGTTTCAGATTTTCTTTGTTGAATAAACCCGTTTTACCGACATCAGATTTATTAAGTGCATGGGGGTTAGCCATTTACTACCTCCGCAATGGCTGCTTCGCTGCTGTTACTCGGCAAGAACTGCTGCACAAGCCGCCCAGACCGCATAACTAAAATGCGGTGGCTATTAAAGTAAGCTTCATCAATCTCATCGCACACCATTAACACCGCAATTCCCCGTGCAGCCAGGGCATTGATAATATTATAAATACCGGCTTTGTTGGCAATATCCACCCCTACAGTTGGGGAGTCGAGGATCAAAATTTGCGGGTCAGTTGCCAGCCATTTGGCGATGGCAATGCGCTGGGCATTGCCGCCAGACAATGTATTGACCGGCAAATCGCTATTACCGATTTTGATCGACAAGTGTTTGACCATATCTTCCACCAGAGTATCGACTCGTTCAGTCCGCATCAGGTGGAAAGCATTTTTAAGCCGATGTAATACGGTGGCGCTGATGTTGTCGCGGATGGATTGCGCCATAATCAGCCCGGTGCTCATACGGTCTTCCGAGACATAGCCCACACCGGCGGCAATGGCATCGCGGTTGCTGGTGAAATACACTGGCTTATCATTGATACGAATGGTTCCAGACTCAGGCATAGTTAAACCAAATAGGCTGAGGCACAATTCGGTGCGGCCAGAGCCGAGCAAGCCGACCAGTGAAACAATTTCGCCGGGGTGCAAAGTCAGTGAAATATTGTGGTATTCGTTTCCACGCGACAACTCTTCGACCGCCAGCACGGCCGGGCGCGCGGCACTGTACGGGGGCAGCACCTGAAAATCAAACTTCATCCCGGTCATCAACCAAGCCAGGCGCTGGTTATCTACCTCGGTCGCGGGGTAGGTGCCAACCCAATTGCCATCTTTCAGCACGGTAATTCGGTCTGAAATTTCCAGCACTTCGCTCAGCCGGTGGCTGACAAATACCACGCAGATATTGCGTGATTTCAGTTCATGCACCACCCGCAGCAAGCCGTTAACCTCTTGGCGGGTCAGCGAGGCGGTAGGTTCATCCATGACAATGAGGCGAGCATCCTGTGCCAGTGCGCGACAGATAGCGACTAATTGTTTCTGGGCGATAGGCAAATCCTCGACCAATTCGTCCAGATTAAGGTGGGCATCAATACTGTTAATGACGCGCTCGGCGGTTTCCCGCATCTGGTGCTTATTCACCCACAGATGGTGGTGATAATGGTTCATGGCGATATTTTCAGCCACGGTCAGATTGGGAAATAATGATAAATCTTGATAAATCACCTGAATTCCCAGGCGGACAGATTCAATCGGGGTTAGCGTAGAGTAAGTTTTACCGTCAATGGTAATTGCGGCATCGGTATCGGGTTGATAAACACCGGAGATAATCTTAATCAGTGTCGACTTGCCACAACCGTTCTGCCCCGCGAGGCAGTGAACCTCACCCGGTAACAGGGTCATAGCGACCTTATTGAGTGCTTTGACGCCATAAAAGGTCTTACTGATATTTTCTAAAGTAATGAATGGCTGCATACATCCTCTTGATTCAGGTGGGCATTAATGGCAGAGCCGAGGGCAGTTCCCGGCTCTGCGATAACACAAAGAATCAATACAGCGAGTCTACGTTGTCTTTGGTGACCCGTAACACATTATGGAATTGAATCAGGTGTTTACCCTGATCAACTTCGGCTTTACCCACCCCAGGGATCTCCATGCCAGTTTCGATTTTCTCGCCTTTCAGCACTTTGTCCGCCACGGCAGTCATGGCATAGCCGGCAGAACCTGGGTCATAAGTGACGCCCATGGCGATATCACCACTTTTAACCAATGACGCCGCCTGAGACGGGATCATCATGCCAAATACGTGAACATTGTTTTTCGCGCGTTTTTCTTTCACGGCGCGGCCAGCACCAATCGGGCCTTGTGAACCGAAGGCCACGATACCTTTCAAATCGCTATGGGCTTTCATCAGGTCTAATGTCGTGCGGCGTGAGTCATCAATGCTCTCAGCAACAGGCATACGGCTGGTGACTTCAAACATTTCCGGATAATGCTCTTTCTGGTATTTAACAAACAAATCGGCCCACAGATTATGTTGTGGCACCGTCAGGCTGCCGACATAAATGACATACCCGCCTTTGCCGCCCATCGCTTTTGCCATTTCTTCCACATTATCTGCGGCGAATTTGGCGTTATCGATGATTTCGATATCCCAGTTAGCGCTCGGCTGCCCCGGAGATTCGTTGGTTAATACCACGATACCGGCATCACGCGCTTTCTTGAATACCGGCTCCAGCACATCGGCATCGTTCGGTACAATACTGATGGCACTGACTTTCTTGGCAATCAAATCTTCAATGATCTTAACTTGCTGTGGGGCATCAGTGCTGGAAGGCCCGACTTGATAGGCTTTAATCCCGAGGTCTTTCCCGGCTTTTTCCACTCCTTCACCCATACGGTTAAACCATGGCATTCCCGCGATTTTCGAGATATTGACGACTTCCACTTCTTGCGCCAGTGCACTACCTGAGCACACCATCATGCTGAATACGCTGGCTGCCAATAACGTTTTTACACTCAGTTTTTTCATCTAAGGCTCCCGGAGCTAATGTAGGTTGAGGCTATCGTTGTTAGGTGTTGACGTAATATTCTGTATTAGTTAAGTTTTATTTATGTTTTTAAAAAAATGAAGATTTATTGGGAAACAGATTTTACATCCGTACTACATTCCCGTAGATGGACTCTACTGCCTCGATAGCTATTTTCCCCATATCTTTGAATGCTATTTACATGGATAAAATAGCTGCTTTCCCGGTTTGTGACTGGCGTCATGATTCTGAGGGGAGAAACAAAGACCGTTGCATAAAAATGGTCGGTGGAAGAGTAATAACAGCGTAGTTTACATGGACATTCTGGTTTGAGGTGTTTTAGCCGCTTATCTGCGGTTGCATCGCGGTGTGGCGGGGTTATCGCACCCCACCTGGCACCATGGTTAATAGATGTTGGCTTGGATAGTTTCGGCTGATATTGCGCTGGTGCAATTGCCAATAAAGTTGTTCTACGTCATGACGTTGACGGTCTAACAATAGCCCCACCACACTGCCGCTGTGTGCCACATTCAGTCCATATAAATCCAGATCCTCCACTAATTCTAATAAGGCGGAAAAATCCGGCTTGACCAACAAATGCTGGCTGGCTTCGGCACTCAGTGTGGTGGATTGGCCTAACAGGGCGTAATCGTGGTGCTCGGCGGCCTGAGTAAACAGTTGCCATGCTTGTGCCAAAGACGCCGCGCTTGCCCGCAGTGCAGTCTGGCGATGGCGGCGGTGATAGTCTTCAGTATTGAGTGTTTCTGGGCTTTCCAGCAGCAAAATATCGATGCTGGGCTGCCAATCATAAGAAATTTGTGTGGCGGCGGTTTGATGGTCAAACAACGTCAGGCGCTGAAACAAGGTGCTGTCGGTGGGTTCCAAAGCGACACACAAACCAGCCAGTGTTGCCTCGTCCAGTGTTTCACCCAGATGGCGAGCTGTGGCCAATGCGGTAGCGGCAATATCGGCGGTACTGCTGGCCAGCCCTTTAGCCACCGGAATCGTGGACTCAAAACTGATATGCAGGCCACGGGCGCTGTCGGCAGGTTGGTCGAAGTAAGCCAGTACCGCCCGCAGCATTTGGCGCATACGTGGCCGCTCGCAGTGGCCCGGAACTCCGTCAGCGACTGACACGGTGCTAAACCAATTTACCGGGCAGGAAATCAGCTTCTCGCCGCCCAGTATCCAGCCCTGAATCAACTCACCACAGGAGGCGGGGCAGCGGGCTTCAGCCATGGCCGAAAACCTGCTGCAAGGCGCTGACCAACAGCCGATTATCCGCCGCACTTTTGATGGCCACACGGTAGTGATCGCGCGTCAATCCTGGGTAGTTAGCACAATGGCGGATCAGAATATGATGCTGCAATAATGCCTGCTGCAGATTAATCTCTGGCCTCAAGCAGTGCAGGAAGAGATAGTTGGCGCGGCCTTGCCATACACGCAGTGCGGGTAGGGCGCAGAGTTGCTGATATAGCCAATGTTGCTGTTGGGCCAACCATTGATGAGTGGCTTGAATATAAGGTTGGTCGTCGAGAATAATCTCACCGGCCAGTGCGGCAAATGCATTGATGGTCCAGGGTTCGCGTTGTTGTTTCATATGCCGGATGCCCGCCAGATCACCACTGAGTAGGTAACCTAAACGCAGCCCCGGAATGGCAAAAAACTTGGTCAGCGAGCGTAAGACATACAGGCCGGGGAAATCCGCCAATTGCGGGATAAGCCCCGGTTCCTCGGGCAGAAAATCAAGAAAGGCTTCGTCAACAATTAAGGCGATATGGTGTTGATAGCAGCAGCGCACAATAGCTTGCAATAGCGCCGCATCCGGCATCAGGCCCGTGGGATTATTCGGCGTTGCCAGAAACAGGCAATCCGGGCGTAATTGCACTAAAACTTCTAGCAGCCGTTCATCGGGCTGGTAGCCATCTGCTGCACTCATCGCATAGTTGTGAATCTGGCAACCCACCCGTTGCAGGGCCCGGCGGTATTCAGCAAAACTCGGCGTTAACAGCAGGGCGCTGCGCGGTTGCAGATAATGCACCACGGCGTAAATCAGTTCGGTGGCACCGTTGCCCGCCATGATATTCTCCGGCAAGCAATGGTGGGCGCGTGCCAATGCACTGTGCAATTGGCGATACTCAACATCGGGGTAGTGCTCCGCGCGAGCTAACTGCGCAACAATGGCCTTTTTTAGAGAATCTGGCATCCCTAGTGGATTAATATTGGCACTAAAATCAATGATATTCTCTGCATCAGTTCCGATTTTTAGTGCCATTTCCAGCACATTCCCACCATGCTCACTCATTGCGGCGTCATACCCCTATTTAGCTTGTGTGTTTAGAGTACCATAAGCGAGGGAATTGAGTTTAGCGACAACGCCTCTGGTGTGAATGCCAGTATATCGCGCAGGCGCACGACATCACCAATAACAATCAGCGCCGGTGCCGATAAGCCTTGTGCCGCCACTTGATCCGCTAATGTGGTCAGGGTGCCGCTGGCCACTTGCTGTTGCTGGTGGCTGGCATACATCACCACCGCAGCAGGGGTGGCCGGTGCTTTACCGCCGGCAATCAATTGCTGGCAAATGGTGGTCAGCTGAGTCATCCCCATCAGAATAATCAGCGTGCCTTCCAGTTTGGCTAATGTCGCCCAATCTTGTGGTTCATTGCCTTGGCGCAAATGGCCGGTAATGACGTGAAAGCCAGAGGCATAATCACGATGCGTTACCGGGATCCCGGCATAGGCCAGCCCGCCGATAGCGGAACTTATCCCCGGCACCACTTCAAACGGGATCTCCGCCAGCGCCAGCGCCTCAGCTTCTTCACCGCCGCGGCCAAACACATACGGGTCGCCGCCTTTGAGCCGCACCACATTTAATCCGCGCTGGGCGCAATCGACCAGAATCTGATTAATTTGTGGCTGCGGCACCAAGTGGTGATTTGGGTTTTTGCCCACATTAATCATTTCACAGCCATCTGGCGCTTCCGCCAGCAGCTCGGCACAGACTAAACGGTCATAAACCAGAGCATCGGCGCGACGAATAGCATGTAAGCCCTTGACTGTAATCAATGCTGCATCCCCAGGCCCTGCGCCCACTAGCCAAACTTTCCCACTGTTCATATTGTCTCTCATTGTGCGGCCAGCGCTGGTTGTACCGGCAGGTTCAGTGCCACGCGCATGACATCACGGGCAATCATTAATTCTTCATTGGTATTGACGATGGCAATTTGCACGGCAGCATTATCCTGCTGGATAAAAAACTGATTTCTTGCATTTTTATCTTCGTCCAGTTCAATGCCAAGAAACCCTAGCTCGCGGCATATCTGTTGACGGGCATGGCGGGCATTCTCACCAATGCCACCGGTAAAGATAAGTGCGTCAATCCCACCCAATTGCACAATATAGCTGCCAATGACCGCGCGGATCCGCTCGGCGAATAGCGCCAGAGCCACGGCGGCCCGGGGATTACCCTGGTTTGCGGCCTGCTCGACATCGCGGTAATCATGTGAGATGCCGGAGACCCCCAGTAAGCCGGATTGGTTGTTAATCAGCTGGTTAATTTCGACCGCACTTTTGCCCTCGGTTTGTTGAATAAAAGGTAAAATAGAGGGGTCAATATCACCGCTGCGGGTGCCCATCATGATGCCGGCCTGGGGGGTGAAGCCCATCGAGGTATTGACCGAGTGCCCATGGCCAATGGCGCAGATGCTGGAGCCGTTACCCAGATGGCAAGAGACAATCCGCAAGGTTTCCAGGGGCCGCCCCATCCGTTCGGCACAGACTGCGCTGACATATTTATGGCTGGTGCCGTGGAAACCATAGCGGCGAATGCCCAGCTCCTCATAGTAGCGCCACGGCAGCGGGTAGAGATAAGAAGTCTGGCTAAGTGTTTGGTGGAATGCAGTATCAAACACGGCCACAGCGCGGGCATGGGGCAGAGCATGCAAGAATACCCGAATGCCCAAGGCGTTAACTGGGTTATGCAATGGGGCCAGCGCGCCAAGTTGTTCAATTTTATCCAGTACTTGCGGGGTTATCAGCACCGAATCGGCAAAAGCCTCGCCGCCGTGAGCAACACGATGGCCGACGCCGATGATCTCATCCAGCGAATCAATAATATTGTGCTCAATCAGCGCGCTAAGTAGGTATTCAGCACCTTGACGGCAATCGGCAATCGGGCGTGTTTCTCGCCATTTCACATCACCGGCGCGCAGGTTAAACACGGCGTCATCCATGCCAATGCGCTCAATAAGCCCCTGACACAGCACTTGCTCGTCCTGTTGGCCGTTTTGTGCATTTAGCATGGAAAACAACTGAAATTTCAACGAAGAACTGCCGGCGTTAATCGCCATAATCTTACCGGGCATGCGACTCTCCAGAATGATTCAAATAAGTCATAAGGTCAGTTAACCCCTCGCCGGTGTGCGCCGAGGTGATGAAAATATGCTGTGCGCCCGCTTGAGTGAGGCAGTCCGCCGCCCAGCTCAGTTGATTGGGATGGCTGACACTGTCGGCTTTGCTGATAATGCCGATTACCGGCCGGTTGAATACCTGCGCCAGCATCGGCGCAAACCAGCTTTGCGTGGCATCGGCGTTTTGCACCAAGCCCACCACGTCGGCCTCACAAGCACTGGCCAATAACGCACTGTATAAACAACGGTTTTCCAAATATTCACCCGGTGTATCGATGGCATTGTCTTGCCAGATAATGGACTGGGTTTTCTGATAATTCAGTGCCTCGCCATGCAGGCGCTGAATCAGCGAGGTTTTGCCGCACTGACTGGGGCCAATTAACATAATGCGTTGCATGGCATCAGGTCCGCGTCATCGGGCAGGCGGTAAATTTCATCATGTCGCCCAAGGTGTGAATCACTTGCTTGAGGGCATATTCCACCGCCGAAACATCGCCGGTAAACACCACCGCCCCGGTGAAGCGGTCAATAAAACCAATCTCAACCGCCCCAGACTTGGTGGCGATATCACTGGCAATAATGGAAGCCTCACTCGGGGTGATGGTCAAAATGCCAATGGCGCTACTGACATCGTTTAGCCCCAATTTTTTATAAAGCGCCTTATTAGGGTTGGCTATCAGATGCGCGAGAGTTATCTGTTTGCCGGGAACATATTCTTGAATCACGCGCTCGGGGGGGCTGTTCGCTTCCATCATGCCTCCTGAACTAACTGACGCCACAGCGCCTCATGGGGCCGCGGGATAGTGGCGCTGTAAACCAACAATCCTTTCTCACCAGCACACTGGCTGGCCACATCCACTGCCGTTTGCACATCGGCAATATCGCCACTGAGCACCTGATAACATTTGCCGCCGATGCCAAATGCCATATGAATGCGCACCAGAGTGACATTGGCGGCTTTAACCGCGCGGTCAGCTGCGGTAATACAGGCCGCCACACTCCAGGTTTCCACTACCCCTGCGGCTTGGCGGTTTTCCACCGGATTTAGGCCGCTGATGGCCGGTAATACCGAGGGGTGAAGATTGGGGAGCACGATGCTGTCGACCAATAAGTGGCCGCTGTGCCGTTCACCATTTTGTACCGACTGACTAACGGCACCGATAGCGCCTCCCACCATCAGCAAATACTTGCCGGGGCACAGTGTTTTGCTGACCAACAAGTTGACGTTGGCGCTTTTCAGCATCAGGTCGCAGACCTCCATCCCTTTGGCGATACTGCTTAATTCAACAATTCCAATGGCTTGTGACATGCCCATTCCTCTTAAGAAAGCCGCTCAATGGTGATGGCGTTGGCGCTGATGGCGGTGACAACACCACGAATACTGGCGTGCAGTGCTGCGCCCAAGGCGTTATCCGGGATTTGCCCGATGAGTTGGCCTTGTTCAACCCGCTCGCCCACTGTCACAACAGTTTCTGACGCCGCACCAATGTGTTGGCGCAGCGGCAAAATCACCTGCTGCGGCAGATAGACTGCCTCGTCAAATGGGGCGGGCTGATACCAATCGGTTAAATCCAGGCGGGCAATGAGTCGCGATATTGGCACCATGCGGTAATTGGCCATTGGGTCGGCCTCGCGCAGTTCTCCTTGATAGCGAGCGCCTTGTGCGCGTAATTGTGTTTTCAGCAAGCGGTTAATGCGCATGGGCGAGATATCCACCGGGCAGGCATAGCTTTCGCACACACCACATTCCGAGCAAGTAAGGGCGCTGAGTAAGATGTCCGGCGTGGCAATTTGTTGATAAATAATGGCGCGCACCAGCAGATGCGGCGGCAATTCATGGCCGATCAAATGGCGTGGACACAGCTCGGTACACATGCGGCACTGCTCGCATACGGTGCGGGCAATGGCGAGCACGTCTTGATCACTGCGGGCGCGGCGGGTGATTAATAAATGATGCGCTGGCAGCACCAATAAGCCGCCGGTAGTTTTGGTTACCGGTTGGTCGAGGTCATGCAGGGCGTGGCCCATCATCGGGCCGCCATTAATATAGGCGGGATTATCAATAGTGACGCCACCGGCCAGCGCCAGCACTTCGCGCAGGGGGGTACCCAGTGGCACGGTTAGTGTTAAGGGCCGCGCCACCGCGCCATTCACCGTCAAGGTACGGCGAGTGACTGGCCATTGTTGTTCAACCGCGCGTGCCACATTGAGCAGGGTTTGCACATTATTGACCACCACGCCAATACTGACGGGCAGGGCGGCCGGTGGCACCCGGCGGCCAGTGGCCAGCCAGATAGTGATGACTTCATCCCCGGCGGGGTAAACATCGGGTAAAGTATGTAACCGAATTTGCGCAGGTAACAGCGGAGTGAGTGCGGCAATCGCCTCTACATATTTGGCTTTCAGGGCAATAATGCCTTCGCGCGCACCGGTAGCGGTCATGCCATACAGCACGCCACGCACCAGCCGCGCCGCCTGACGAGGAATCAATTGCTGGTCCACTTTCAGCATTGGCTCACACTCCGCGGCATTGACCAGGAAAATCTCAGCCTGTGCCTGAAGTTTCACTGCTGTTGGGAACCCGGCCCCGCCCGCACCAACAACTCCAGCATCACGCACCCGCTGTTGGATAGTGGTGGCATCACATTGCGCCAGCTCGCCATAGGCGGGAGGCGAGCGCAGCAATGGGGCATCTGGCATCTGTATATCACTCATAAAGTGCCTCGATGATTCCACGGATATCATTATCATCAGCCGGACGCGGATTGGTGCGTAATGTCACATCGGCCTGAGCGGCGGTAATCATGTCTGGAATGCGTTGTTGTAACTGGCGTTCGTCGACTTTCATTGCCGCCAGTGGTTGAGGTAGCCCGCATTGGCGTTTCAGTAACTCAATCTGGTGAATCAACTGATTGACCGCCGCGCTGTCATCACCATTGGCTGGGCTGAAATGGCATAATTTCGCCAGCCGAGCATAGCGCTTGCGTGCCCGGGCATCCGCGGCGTTAAAACGAATGACCGGCACCAGTAGCAGGGCATTTGCTAAACCATGCGCGATGTGAAATTGGCCGCCCAATTGGTGAGCAATGGCATGATTGATGCCAAGCCCGGCCTGACTGAACGCCATGCCCGCTAGAGTAGAAGCATTGTGCATTTTGCCGCGGGTAATTAGGCAATCACCTTTACGGCAAGCGGTTGGTAAATAACGGAATACAATCTGAACCGCTTTCTCTGCCAATGCATCGGTAAAGTCACTAGCACGCGGTGATACATAGGCTTCCAGCGCATGTGTCAACACGTCCAATCCGGTATTGGCGGTGATAACCGGTGGCACACTCGCTACCAACGCCGGATCCAAAATGGCGATATCCGGGTAAATTTCATCGTCAAATAGCGGATATTTAATGCTTTTTTCCGGGTCACTGATGACGCAAGCGCTGGTCACTTCAGAACCGGTGCCGCTGGTGGTCGGGATAGCAATGCAGGTTTCTATCTCCAGCCCTTGTTTGCGGCTAAACCAGACCATAGCTTTGGCGGCATCCAGTGCTGATCCCCCTCCAAAGCCAATCACGATGTCGGGGTGCTGTGTGTGCATTTGTTCAATGCCTTTCACCACCGTGGCGATGTTCGGATCTGGCGTAATATCACTGAACAGACTTATCTGGTTGTCTGCGGGTAGCGCTTGTTTCAGGCGGTCTAACAATGGCGAGGTCGCCAGAAAGCCGTCACACACAATCCAGATTTTACGCTGCTGGAAACGTTGCAGCACTTTAAGGCTGCCTTCCCCGCTATAAATGCGAGTTTGTAGGAAAAAAGTCTTCATACGACCTCACTCAGCGAATGGAGAAACCGTTGGTCAACACACAGCGGCGTTGACGTGCAAAAGTACGCGCCGAGGTGGTGCCCTCTCCGGTCGGGGTGGCGATGGTAAAGGTGGTAAAGCCCTCGCCACCCACGCCAATCCCAGCATAGGACGGGCCATTTTTCACAAAGATAGAGGTTTGCAGCAGACGCGCCGCCAGGTTTAGGCGCGAAACATTCTGCGAATGCATGGTTGCGGTGTGATGCAAGCCTGCTTCCACTTGCAATGCCAGTGTCAGGCCAGCATCAAAATCCTTTATCCGCACCACCGGCAACAGCGGCATCAATTGCTCGGTGGTGACCAGAGGGTCGTCACCGGCCACTTCAACCAGTAACAGGCGCGGTGCTTTCGCCGGGCAGGTTAGCCCCGCGGCTTTCAGTAACTCTGCCGGGCTTTTACCGACCAGATTTTTATTAGCATGGCCCTGTGGTGTCAGGCAGGCTTGGCGCAGGCTGTCGACCTCTTGCGGATCACTGATTAATAAAGCATCGAAAGCTTGCATTTGTTGTAATAGGCGGTCGGCAACACTCTCCACCACAATCAGACTTTTCTCTGCAATGCAGGGCAGGTTATTGTCAAAGGAGGCACCGGCCACAATATCCTGCGCCGCTTTTACTAATTCGGCGGTTTCATCCACCAGGCATGGCGGGTTACCGGCCCCGGCGCCAATCACTTTTTTGCCACTTTTCATTCCCATCGCCACAATGCCCGGCCCACCGGTGATTGCCAGTAAGGCAATTTTATCGTGCGCCATCATCTGTTGGGTGGCTTCAAAGCTGGGGTCTTGCACCGTCACCACCAGATTGCGGATGCCGCAACTGGTGAAAACTATCTCTTCAATTTGGGCAATTAAATCCAGTGATACTGCTTTGGCTCCAGGGTGCGGGCTGAAATACACCGCATTACCGGCAGCTAGCATGCTGATGCTGTTGTTGATAATGGTCTCGGTTGGATTGGTGCTGGGGGCAACAGAACCAATGACCCCAAATGGTGAGAATTCAAATAACACCATGCCGCCATCACCGGTAAGCGCAGTGGTCGATAAATCTTCAATCCCCGGGGTGTTTTCCAATGCAGCTTTATTTTTCAGGAATTTATCTTCTTTATTTCCCATGCCGGTTTCACTGGCACCGCGCTCAGATAAAGATGCAAGCTGTGGTTTAAGCTGTTCGCGGATGGCGCTAATTATGGCGCTGCGGGTTTTCATCGGGCTTTGTTGGTAGCGCAAAAATGCGCGGTGGGCGGCATTCACTGCTTCATCCACGCTGGCAAAAATAGCGCTGGAGGCAGACGCAGGTGCGGGCGTCAGTTGCTCGGTGAGGATAGTGCGAATGAGAGATTCAAGGTCATTGGTGTTCATTATTCATTCCTCAGGTGTAAAGCCGATATGGCCGCTTCTGCAATGTGCATATCTTGTTCGACGCTGCCGCCGCTGATCCCCAGCCCGCCGACCAATTGGCCATCGCGCCACAGTGGGTAACCGCCGCCAAAACTCACCACTTTGCCGCCGGTGCTGGCCTCTAATTGGAATAAGTCAGCCCCCGGCTGAATGGCATGGCTAAGTTGATGGGTGGCGGTTTTTAAGGCCACGGCGGTCCAGGCTTTTTTCGGTGCCAGCTCACTGCTGACCAGCAGGGCATTGGGCATGCGGTAGGTCATAATCATGTTGCCGTGGCGGTCAGTCAGTGCCACCACCACTGCAATTTGTAATGTCATCGCGGCATGAACCGCCAGCTTAACTAACTGATGGACCGCGGAAAATCCGAGTTCTGCTGTGGCAATATTGGCTGGCGCTGTGGCAGCGATTGGTACAGACGGCAGCTCGGTTGCCGCCAAATAACGGGCCACGACAGTTTGTGCGGTTTGCTGCAATTGTTGGCGCTGGTCTTCATCACGCGCCAGTGCATACAGGCAATCGGATAGCCGGTTTAGGTATTGCAACAGCACCGGGCGCACCGGGATTTGTTCTGCTAGCTCAATCAGCCGCCGTTCGCAGCGCCGTGCTAGGGTGCGGGCAAAATGCAAGCGGCTGCCGGCCTCGCTATTACCGGGCAGGATAAAACTGTGAACCGGTGGTAACTGTGCCATGCAGCGGTCTACCGCCTGTTCCAGCGCATGAATGTCTTGCTCATGAATACTTTTGCGCCCTGCGGGAGGCGTTGCTATGCCCTCGCTGGCTAGTTCAGCACTGAAATAAAATAGTTGGTGCTGTACGGCGTCCAGTAGCTGAAGATTTTCCTCGCCCTGTGCCGCACGGGCACACAGACTCAGGGCTGCATTCAGTTCATCCAATGTGCCGTAGGCTTCTACCCGTGGGTGACTTTTTTTCACCCGTTGGCCAGTGAATAGGGCGGTGGTGCCTGCATCGCCAGTTTTGGTATAGATACTCATAAAATCACCCGCGCAATCA
The DNA here is from genome assembly GCF_004124235.1 of Yersinia hibernica. Taxonomy (NCBI): domain Bacteria; kingdom Pseudomonadati; phylum Pseudomonadota; class Gammaproteobacteria; order Enterobacterales; family Yersiniaceae; genus Yersinia; species Yersinia hibernica. The sequence continues at coordinate 2,428,255 of NZ_CP032487.1, read as the reverse complement.
GTAAGAGCATTCATCGACGATGGCGACGATGGCCAGGTCGATGGCATCATTTGGCTCGGCAAAAACACGCCGGGCGCTGGAACCGCCGGACAGCAACACTAACTCGCCTTGGCCGGCACCGACTGAATCGACCGCCACTTCATCCGGCGTGTTGCTATCCGGTGGCAGTGACCCATCACCGGCCACACGGCGCACTAACAGCAGCTTCTTACCAATCAGCGTCGGCGATTTTTGCGTTGAGACCACGGAACCTACCACTCTGGCCAGTTGCATGATTTACTCCTGCCTTAACAGTTGAATGTGACGGGCTAACAGCTGGTCTTTTGCCAGCGGTGTCACCAGCGTAGGGTGGTCGATAAGCAACCAGCCGGGGTCGAGTGTGGCGAGATCGCGATAGCTCAACACCTGGCCTGCATAAAACCGTACCGCCATGCCTTGGCTGTCACTGAAACTCAGCGGCATACGGCGCAGTGCCGCAGCGGGCAGCGCTGGCAATAGTTGGCGCTGCAAACTGATATGCACTTTCATGCCCCATGACCATGCTTCGTTCAGGGCCGCTACCGCCGGGCAGCGGGTGTCGGACTGTGCTAACCGGCAGATAAATGCCAAGTCCGGCAACATTAAATGCAGCGTGGCATGGTGGATGAATAGCGCAGGATCAAGCCCGGCGCGGAGCTGGGGCAGCAGCAAGGTATGCACCCGGCGTTCGCGCTCAACTAACCGCGTGACAATCTGGCTGACCAGTTGTTCGGTTTGTGCCTGCGTTAAGTTCATGGCTGCGTTGCCTGTGATGGCGTTAACAATGTGGCAAATGCCGCCGGATCATCGGCACCTGCCGCATTGGCCTCGTCGGTATCAATGTGCATTTCCAGTTTCATTTGGGGTGAAACGCGGATAACCACATCATCCATAATCAGCCGCCGACCACTGCCTTGGATTGCCACCTGCACTCGGTCACCGTGTTTGACCCGATAGATAAGGGCGTCCAGCGGTGACATATGGATATGCCGCAGTGCCACAATCACGCCGTGGGGTAACTCCAGTTCGCCGTATGGGCTGACCAAGCGGATAGCCGGAGTGTCGTCCAAATTACCCGACATGCGCAGCGGCGCATTGATACCCAAAGTGCGGGCGTCGGTGCGCGAAATTTCTACTTGGCTGCGGCTGCGTAATGGCCCCAGGATGCGAACATTGTTTAAACTGCCTTTTGGCCCGACCAAAGTGACCGTCTGTTCGGCGGCAAATTGGCCGGGTTGTAGCAGCGCTTTTTTCTCGACCAGCGGCTGATTGGGAAATAATTGCTGGTAGTCCTGCACCGCGAGGTGCAGGTGTCGGTTGGAAACCCCAAGTGGGATCGGACGAAGACGCATTTCGTCGAGGATCTTACTGACAACGGGTTCCAGTAACGCTTTTTCCATCAGATTTTTCCTCGTTTACCTAAGTGGATACAGCGAAAGCGAGGCTCGCCTTTATGGCGTCGGCAAGCCGGGTCGAGGCAGAGATTGCAGCTCACACGCACAGCCGGCTGGGCCTCACTTTCTGCACTCTTTTTTTCCGCGTTCAAGGCTATTGCCGGGGCATCGTCGGTGGCGGCAGGCCGAGGGGCTGCTGCCTCTTCAACCTCCGCCTGCTCATCGGCGGACACTTCAGAGATAACAACCTCGATGGCGACCTCGTGCGCAACTTCGCTCAAGGTTGGCGCTTTGGCGGCTATCGGCTCACATTTGGGCGCTTGCCAATGCGCCATTAACGCATCTGCCGGGCGGGCCAATACTGCGTGCGAGACTAAACCATGGTGTTGTTGGGCAAGGGCGACACCGCTGTTGATTGCCGCCTGTACCGAGGCCACATCACCGGTCAGGCGGATTAACATCCAGCCAGAACCGTTGGTTTTTTCAATCCCGGTAAGGGTGACGGATGCCGCTTTTGCCATGGCATCCGCCGCGCCTATCGCCAGCGCTAGACCGTTAACTTCAAGTAAACCCAGTGACGTTTTCACGCTGTGTTCCTCTTCTTAACCCTTAGGCAGAGGTCGGTAAAATGGCTTCTACATCGCTGTGCGGGCGTGGGATAACATGGCAAGATTTCACCTCACCCACCGCGCTGGCTGCTACAGAACCGGCGTCAACCGCTGCTTTTACTGCGCCGACATCGCCACGGACCATCACTGTGACCAGGCCAGAGCCGATTTTTTCGTATCCCACCAGCTGTACGTTGGCAGACTTGACCATGGCGTCAGCCGCCTCAATAGCAGCGACTAAACCTTTGGTTTCAACTAAGCCCAATGCGTTGTTCATATTTCATTTATCCTTTTATGGGTTGTGGCTATAACTTAAACGGTAAACCTTTCACCAGTCGGGCGGCATTGTTGCCTAGCCGCCGTAGTGGGTCTGAGTCTTGTGCCCACGCTTGCCGAAACAGCGGGCTGGTGGGCGGTAAATTGCGAAAATGCAGCACGATTTCGTCGGCAGAACACGCCAGCCCCACTAATAATGGGGAGCGGGTCGCCGCCTGCCAGGCGCGTTGTACGGCATCACCCTCGTCGTCTTGCTGCCATTGCCAGGGAATTCCCTCCTCTTCAATTCCCAGTAATATCGGGTGCCAGACCGCCTCGGGTATTGACGAGGTTAGGCTGATAACAATGGCGGGTGCATCATGGGAAAAGTTCATCGGCCACTCTCCCGCTGATAGGCCAGAATCAGCCCGGTTGCCACCGCATTACGTGGGCCTTCACTGGCGCGAATATTGCCGCGACCGGCCACCAGCTTGTAGTGGGAGAGGGCGTCGGTGACCAATTGCGGGATTTCAAAGTCCAGCGACGAGCCGCCAACCAGCACCACGAAGGGGATATCGCGGATATTGCCGGTCGGGCTGACTTGGCGTAGGGCGCGAAGCGCATTGGTGACGAACACCCGCTGTTTGGCGGAGCGGCGGATATTGCGCACTTTTTCCAGTGCATAATCACCCGGCAGTGGCACCAGCCCCTCGGGTTTGACGACCACTAATCGGGCAAAAACCTCGGGCGGCAGCGGTTGTGGGAAGAACTGCACACTGCCGTCTTCATGGCGCAGATGGAATAGACTTTCCACTTTTGCCAATGGATATTTTTTGATGTCTTCGGCTAAATAGCGGTCTTGAAGATCCAGCTCAGAGGCAATGATCATCGTGACCATATCCCCAGCGCCGGCCAGATGGGTTGCCACGATTTGGCCTTGGGCATTGATAATGGAGGCATCGGTAGAGCCCGCGCCCAAATCGAGGATGGCGAGTGGCCGCCTTGTCCCTGGTGTGGTCAGCGCGCCGAGTATCGCCGCTTCGGCTTCCGCCCCCCCGACTTGTACATCAATGTTCAGGGTCTTTTCGATCTCACTGGCGATATGCGCCATTTGCAGACGATCAGATTTCACCATGGAGGCGATACCCACCGCCTGCTCAAGCGAGAACTCACCCGCCAGCCCGCCAATGACATTAACTGGCACGGCGGTATCAACGGCCAGTAGGTCTTGAATGAAGATTTCATTGGTGGGTTTGTTGGTCAGCTCCGCCATGGTCTGGCGCACGTGTTCGAGCATGCCGCCGATATTGGTGCCCGCTTCGCCACTCACATTGTCCAGATGCCGAAAGCGGTTAACTGCGGTCATAATGGCCTCTGCTCCGGTGGCAACATCCACGCGGACAGTACGGCCATCGGCGAATAACTCCAGATGCCCGGCCGGGATGGAGCGGGCTTTAACATCCCCTTCTGGCGTTTTCACCACTACCGCCGAGCGCGTGCCAATCAACGCGCGTGCCACGGGAACAATATTTTTGGTTTCTTCGGCACTGAGTTCGAAGACCGTGGCAATACCATAAGGGTTAGAGAGGGTTTCAATCACCTGACCTGGCATGGCAACTTCAACCGCCGCCAGCATGCCCATTGGAATGCGGTCGATATGCAGCACTTCATCGACGATGGGCAGTGGATTATTTAGGCGGTTGCTGACCAGAACCCCATCATCGCGTTGCAGGATAATCGCGCTAATGCGGTATCCGGCACCGCTGGCGGCATTAACCACCGCAGCGACATCAGCAAAATCCACTGCGGATGGCACCACCAGAATGTAAGGTTGGGCAGGGTCACGGGTGACCAGCTCATCAAGAGTGATAGTCAGCCCGACCCCCAACCCCAGCCCTCCGGGGGTTTTCGGGTTGTGGCCGATCATGGTGGATTCAGTGATAATGGTTTCAGTGATAGTTTCCATCGCCACATCACCAATTACCGGGGTTGCCTCGTTAATACGGATCAGACTGATATCACTGAGCGCAATACCGGCCTTTTCCACCAACAAATTCAGCGCCTTATTAATGCCGAAAATGTTGCGTTGCGTCCCTTTTATACCGGTGGTTTCGGTTAGGGTGCTGGTAACAAAGTGCAGCTGACCATCAGTCATGCATTGTGCCAATGCGACTTCTGTTGATGAGTTGCCGATGTCTACCCCGACGATGTAATCCATATCTCTTACCTTAAGTTGCTGACAGTAACACCCCACTGATTTAGCCGAGGTGAGCGAAGGGCCTATATGTCTAGGGGCGCTCCGGCGGCTCACGCCGCTACGACCCCAACGACCTATTTCCCTTCGTTTGATATCGCCAAATTAATCGTCGCCTTTTAGCTTCTTGCGCTGGACATACAAAACGGCGGCTTCGCGCACGAAAGCAGCGCAAATAATCGCTTTGTAGGTCTGTTCCAAGTCATCGGCGATGGCATGTAACTCTTCTTTGCTGGAGCGGTATGGGCGCAGGGCGTTGTAGATATCCAGCACCTTGTCATCGGGCACCGCGGTCAGCTCGGCCGCACGTTCGAAGTTCATTGCCAGCAGTGGGCGACCGGCATCTTTGGCGATAGATGCCTGAATACGCAGGATTTCTGGGGTAATACGTAAATCCTGTGAAGTCACACTGCCATTCAGCACGTTAGCCAATGTCAGGTCATCTAGCGTTTTGTTTGTGGCGGTTTTCACCCAATCAGGGTGTTTATTCGCCAGCGGATAATCAGCGACTTTGGCATCACTGCGCGAACTGACCGCTGGAGCACAAGCTGCAGTTGGCGTTTGGCCTTGTAAGCTGTTCATCTTGCTCAGCACATCGCGAACCATGGATTCAATAGCTTCGGAATTCATTGTGTTTTCCTTTGTTAAAGCGCCACCCGGAGTTCCTGAGGATTCTTGCCAGTCACCACATATTTGGTTTCTTTAATGTGCAGAATCGCGGATTTGGCCTGATATTTTGGCCGGGCCATTTGGTCATTTAGGGTCGGAACCGGTTGTGGTGATTCCCGTTTGGCATAGCGGGCGGCGTTTTTACCAATCAGGCGATAGGTTTCCAGTGTCAGCAGTGGGGCCTGTGGAAACAGCTCTAAGTTGGAGAGCGGTGGCAGACCTTGCTGGTGAATCACCGTGGTGCCTTTTGACTGGATGCCGATAGAGATCCCCGAGCCGCTCAAGCGGTTGCCCTCAACTGCGACAAAGGCCACATCGGAGGATTTAAAGCAGCGGATGACGCGTGCTTTGATACCTTCTTCTTCGATTCCGGCAATCACTTCGCGCAGAATATTTTTGTGCGGTATCCCGACGATATTGGCGGTTTGCGACAATCCAAATGCCGGGCCGACAGCAATAATGACTTCATCCTGCTGGGTGCCTGGACGCGCTTCCCCCACTTCAGTGAGAAAATCCCCTGAAGCCACGGCGGTTGCCGTTGGCGCAGCTTGGGTCTCTTGCTTAAAGGAGACGGTATTCTGGTCTCCCTGCATTTCCTGCAATACGCCTTCAATAATTTGGCGTAACAGTTTTTCGTTAATATCCACCATTTCGTGAACCCCTTAGCCAAGCTCATTTGGATCAAGCGCGTTTGGAATATTTTTAATTTCTTCCCAACGTGCACCTTCCAGCCGGTAACCGGTAGCTGGCCCTGCGTAGTCATTGACGTCATTCACCGCTGACAGCACCTGGTTATCACCTTTGATAATGGCCGAGGTATGCAGGTAGTCACCGGCAATCTTGGCTTTCTGGATGTTGAGCATGTCTTGCGCCACATCTTCAAAGCCGCCTTGCGCCAAGGCTTTCACGACTTCCAGACCGGTGCGGTTTTTGCTGATAACTTCTTGAGCAAATTTGATGTCTTCGACGATATTGCGCTCTGGCATATCTTTTGAGCCGTGGGCATAAGTTGCCGCAATCACCTCTTCGTCAGTGATAGGCGGCAGGCCCATTCCGGCAAATACAGCTTGCAGAGCGCGTGCAGCTTTATTGCGAATCGCCACCACATCCGCTTCCAATACCGGGCGCAGGCCGCCATCCACTTTCAGGTCGCGCTGCATGACGTTGTAATCGTCAAAGTCTTCGGCATCTTCGTTGGAGCCGGCGAACATGTTGTCGTAGTTCGGCACCGCCGAATAACCGGAGGAGATAAAGTCAGTACCCGGCAGGAATTGCATCAGCAGACGAGCGGTACGGCGCATATCTGAGTGGGTAAAGGTCTGGTCGTTACTGGAGGCACATTCCAAATCCAGCGCCGAACAAATCAGGTTTTCCGCCAAAATGGCGCGAATGCCCGATGGCACCGCTGATGGCACGCCGACACAGCTGACAGAGCCGTTTTGCAGCCCCTGAACCCCGGCGGCTTTGGTGATATAAATGCAGCGCGCTTCCAGATACAGCATGGATTTTCCCTCGGCGTAGCCCATTTGAACTTCGGAGCCGGAACCGGAGGTAAAGCGCATTTTTAAGCCGCGTGATGCATAGGAAGAGGCCAGGAAACCTTTTGACCATGGGGTATCGTCGCCGTCGGTAAATACCGGCTCAGTGCCATAAACTGAAATGGTTTCCGCGTAACAGGTGTGGCCCAGCATCCCCAGTTTCAGCTCAGTGGCTTCCTCCAAAGAACATTGAGTCAAAACTCCTGGGCGGCCCACTTGCGAGCCAACCAACAGCGCAATAGCATTGAATGGTGCGTAGCGGGCTACCGCCACGGTGGTTTCTTGCTCATCAAAACCGCGGAATGCACCCTCGGCGGCGTCGGCGGCAATTTGCACCGGGTTATCTTTCACGTTGGTGACGTGGGCTTGCTGTGATGGGGTACGACGGGCGCGCATTTTCTGCATCGACATCATCATTTCCACCACATTCATGTGGGAAACCACCTCGACGATTTTGGCCGGTGTCATGGCGGTCGTCAGCGGCACAATGGTGCGGCGCGACACATTGGGGTCACACAGCATATTGGCCAACTTGACGGAATCCATCTTCATCACTTCTTCCGCATGCTCTAGATTGATACCGTAGCGGGCGATAAAGTGGTCAATTAGGTCGAAACTGCTTTGTGGCTTGCCGTCGAGCTCAGTCACCACGCCGTTCACAATTTTGATGGATGGTTTTGGGTCGTTCGGGCTTTCCATGGCAATAAAGCCTTCTTCGATCCACTCTTTGACAAAACCGTCCTGATTAACCGGGCGTTTTGCCAATGCTTCAAATCTTTTCGATTTCATGAAACAGCCTCACTGTGGCATCAGATATAAGAAGGGCGGTCATTTTTCGGTTCAGCGCCTAAGGTGGCTAATACCGTTTTGCCGATCTCACGGGCAGAAATCACAGCCTGGCGAACCGCGCCAGAGTCACCGGAGATAACCAGAATCACTTCGTTACTAAAACTGGTGCCCTGTGCCGGTGAGCTGTAAGCCACCACATCAACATTGGCGGATTTAACGGCGGTATCGGCCATCAAAACACCGATGGATGCCGGTGCGCCGACAATCACACCACAAGAGCGCCCCAGCGGTGCGCCGAAAGCTTTTTCTAATGCATGACTGGCGCGGGCGCTGTATTGCAATTCAATGTGGCCCGCTTCATTGGCGTAAACATCGCCGAAAGTCCGGTCCAACTCTTTCAGTGCTACTTCCACCGCACGTTTGACGTCAGAAACGTCATCGCCACCGAAAATAATCAGCGAACCATGGCCAGCGCCACCCTTGGTATCGCGTGGTAATTCAATGCTGACCACTTCGGTATTGGTGGCTTTTACTGCTTCATCCGCCGCCATGATGTGCGGGCCAGCGCCAGTGCGAGCGCCCAAAATACCAATGGAGCGATAACGTTTTTCGAGCTTCATTGCATCTAGTAAGGCGCTATCGACGTTGGCGATTACCAGTCCGACCGTGTCACCGATCGCGGTTCCAACAAATTCCGTTAAACTGCAAGTTTTCTCAGCCATAGCCGTATCTCGTTGTTTATAGGATGGTTGTTTATTGAATGATGGTTTATCAAATGATGGTGCAGAAGACGCCGGAGCGTGTTCACCGACTTTTGCTATCACCTGCGCCATAATTTGGTCGACCAGGTCATTGCTTTTCATTGGCTATTTCCCTTGGGTAAAAATTTCTCAACATCGGTGTGTGGACGTGGGATGACATGGGTAGATTTCACTTCCCCCACGTTAGCGGCTGCAATTGCGCCAGCATCAGTCGCCGCTTTTACCGCCCCGACGTCACCACGTACGATGACAGTGACCAGGCCGGAGCCAATTTTTTCATAGCCTACCAACGTCACATTGGCCGATTTCACCATGGTGTCAGCAGCTTCAATGGCAGCGGTCAACCCTTTGGTTTCCACCATTCCTAGTGCTTCTTGTTGCATAAATACCTCGACGGAATATCAGATGCCGTGTTCTGGCTTGGATTGTCATGTTCAGAAATAACGTTGTCAGGTTCGTGCTGGAATTGAATATACAAACAAGCAATGAAAAAGAATGGCTGTAATGAATTTACTGGCGAGAATGGTTAGCGACGAAATAACAAAATATTGTCACCATAAACATTAACTTATTATTTTTTAAGTCTATTTAATAATTGATGAGTGACAATAATTGGCTATGGCAGATTCAAAATTAAAATTTAAGTGGTGACAGGCGATATTATCTTTGGTATTTGCGCGCATTAACATAAAGGAAGAGTTGGCTCACATAAAATGAGAAACTGCGAGCTTGATAACAATAATAGAAAGAATAAATGGCAAGAAAGTCACATTATTAAATTCAGTTCTAACTGGTTTATTCTCAGGGCATTGCGGTTGTTTTATGACGACGCAATAGCAATAATTTGTTATTGAAACTCTAGTTTTTGTTTAATGAATGGCAGATTACGACAACACTTTCATTTTCTGTCTCTTTATAGTGGTTGAGTCAAGGGCCGTGCATTACTGAACACAACGTATTAATCATAATAACTTCAAGCAGGGTAACCCTATGAACGACTCACTCAAAGCCCAGTGTATGGCAGAATTTCTTGGCACCGGGCTGTTTTTATTTTTTGGTATTAGTTGCTTGGCGGCAATGAAAGTGGCCGGTGCTAGTTTTGGCTTGTGGGAAATCTGTATTGTGTGGGGGCTTGGAATTTCACTGGCCGTCTATTTGACTGCCGGGATTTCTGGTGCTCATCTTAACCCAGCCATCACCATTGCTTTATGGCTGTTTGCCTGCTTCCCAGGCCGTAAAGTTATTCCTTACAGTGTTGCGCAAATTGCCGGGGCTTTTGGTGGTGCGGCGCTGTCTTATATGCTGTATCACAATTTATTCACTGATTTTGAAACGGCACATCAGATGGTGCGCGGCAGTTTGGATAGTCTGCAACTGGCCAGTATTTTCAGTACCTTCCCATCACCGGCTATTAGTGTATGGCAAGCCGCATTTGTTGAAATCATTATTACCTCAATTTTGATGGGGCTGATTATGGCATTGACGGATGATGGCAATGGTGTTCCTCGTGGGGCATTAGGGCCGCTTTTAATTGGTATTCTGGTGGCGGTGATTGGTGCGGCGACTGGCCCATTAACCGGTTTTGCTATGAACCCCGCGCGTGATTTTGGCCCTAAAATATTTACTTTCTTTGCCGGGTGGGGGAAACTCGCGATGACCGGTGGTCGTGATATTCCTTATTTCATCGTTCCTATTGTGGCCCCTATTATTGGTGCTTGCTTGGGTGCAGCTGTTTACCGCTTCTTTATTGGTAAAAACCTGCCGTGCAAGACCTGTAAGTTGGATGATGAAGAAATAGTAAATTAGGCTATTAAAAATTAATGATGATTTCCTCATCTTGGGACTGCAAATAGGTATTAAGATGAGGGAATTTCGTGATCTATTCTGGTTAATAGACTGATTATAGTCCCCTGTTGATTATGACTCTGGTAAAGTGAATTGTTATTTTCCTTCATTTCACTAAAGCACAAACCTCGACAGGGATATGGGTTTTCCACATTGCAAATAGGAATGAAAATATAACAAAGCAGCAACACATTGTTCATTACAGGGATGATTTATAGTAACAAACGAAACTTAATAACAATAAATTAAAATTAACTGAGAGGTTTTATCATGATTTCTGCCAGTTCTCTAAACTCAGAGCTCATAAATAAAATCGCGCAGGATTTTGCTCAGGCAACCGGGCTGGCTGTGGTCGTGGTGAATATTCACGGCGAAGAAATTTCTGACCTCTTTAACTTCACCCCATTTTGTCAATTGATGCGCCAAGACCCGGTTAACCACCTGCGTTGCCGAATGAGTGATCGCTGTGGTGGCCTTGAAGCCTCAAAATCCAATGAGCCTTGCATTTACCGTTGCCACGCCGGGCTAACGGATTTCTCTATCCCGTTAGTTATCGCCGGCCATTTGGTCGGGTTTGTGCTATGCGGTCAGGTGCGGCTACATTCGGATGTTTACTTAATTGATATCCTTAGTGTTGATAATCACTGGCAACAGAATCCGGCACTGATGGATGAATTCCACAATGTGCCCATTATGGATTTTTCTCGGGTGATTGCTTCAGCGGATTTACTGAAGTTGATTGTGGAGAATTGCCTCAAAAAGCATCTCAACTTTGTGGTTATCAATGACAATATGGGCAGCAAAGAACCGGGTAGAATACGCCCGGTTCACCCCCACGACAGTAAAATGAAGAAAGCATTGCGCTATATTGACACACATTTATCGGAAGAATTGCGGTTGGAAGAAGTGGCCGCGAAGGTTTATCTCAGCCCTTACTACTTCAGCAAATTGTTTAAAAAATATCAGGGCATCGGCTTTAATGCCTGGGTCAATCAGCAGCGGATGGCTAATGCCCGTGAGATGTTGCAACACAGTGACTGGAGCATTGCCAGTATTGCCAAGAATTTAGGTTTTTCCCAGACCAGCTATTTCTGCAAAGTGTTCCGTCAGACTTACAATGTGACACCGCAGGTATTTCGCTCGCTTTCTTCTGAGCGTAGCGAAATGGAATGACAGTTATTGATCTAATATCAATTGGTCATGCTATTCACTCAAGATTATCTATTTAAAAATTAAACCTAGTATTAATAATATAAAATAAATAATGGCAATTTATTGCTGTTTTTTTTAACTAAAATGTCATCATAACTTATTGTTTTTAATGGTTAATAATCATATTCAGTGACAATTATTTGTTATGGTTTAGCAAAAAAATTATTCGCAAAAAATAAAATTAACCATTTTTTCCGATCAGAAAGGCGTATATTAATTTTAAGGAATTCTATCAGGCTATCAATTAATAAATGGCCTGTTATAACAGTGTAAATAAAGAGATAAATTACATAGTAAGAAAAGAAATTAATAACAGAGTCTACTGTAATTAGATAATTTCAGTTACTGAAATGGTTATGTCGTGTACTTGCACTAAAGTCACGATTGGGAAGGGGGTGACAATCCCCCGCAGCCCCCGCTGCTGTGATGCTGACGAACCCGCTGAGACCACTGATCCATAGGATTGGGAAGGTAGCGGGGGAGGATGAAGCTAAGCCAGAAGACCTGCCAAATCAGTAAAAGAGTTTCAACTCCTTCGGTGGGAAGCGGGTTGTCATCAGATGCGCGCAGCGGTGTCGTTGCGTAACTGCACCTTTTTGACCCTGCAAATCCCGCTTGAAATGGCGGGATTTTTTTATGCAACACTCAGGCAAACAAGCATTTATCATCGCAGGCACCGGCAGTGGATGCGGTAAAACTACTGTCACGCTGGGTATTTTGCGGGCGCTGATGGCGCGTGGATTGTCGGTGCAACCTTTCAAAGTCGGGCCGGATTATCTGGATACTGGCTGGCATACCGCCGTCAGTGGCGTAATTTCGCGCAACCTCGATGCCTTTATGCTGCCATCCGCTACCCTCAATGGGTTGTATAACCAGCATATGTGCCATGCCGATGTTGCGGTGATTGAAGGCGTCATGGGGTTGTATGACGGCTATGGGACTGATCCTGATTATTGCAGCAGTGCGGCGATGGCCAAACAGTTGGGCTGCCCGGTTATCTTGTTAGTTGATGGCAAGGCCGTATCAACCTCGGTTGCCGCCACCGTGCTCGGTTTTTGCCAATTTGATCCTAATCTCCACATTGCAGGCGTGATTGTTAACCGCGTCAATTCAGATAATCACTATCAACTTATTCGCCATGCCATAGAACACTATTGCGGCATTCCAGTATTGGGTCGTTTGCCGGTGATGGAAGATGTGGCATTGCCATCGCGCCACTTAGGGTTGATTCCGGCGCAAGAGCGCGGCGGACCAACTGGCAAACAGCCAGATAGCGACCCACGTTGGCAACGGCTGGCTCAGCAGGTTGAAGAATTTATCGATCTGGACAGATTGCTGGCTCTGACTTCTGCCACTGAACTCCCGGTGGGCACCCCGCCCGCATTACCCCCGCAGGCCTTGGCTGATGGCCTAACATTGGCCTTAGCCGAAGATGAAGCTTTTAATTTTTACTATCCCGATAACTTGGATTTGCTAGAGCAAGCCGGGGTGCGCATCCAACGTTTTAGCCCCCTACATGACCGCCATTTGCCCGCCTGCCAGATGATTTATCTGGGGGGCGGTTACCCGGAAATCCACGCCCCGGTGTTGGCCGCTAATACCGCGATGCATGCCGCATTACAGCAAGCCCACCGGCAGCAAATCCCGCTGTATGCCGAATGCGGCGGCTTGATGTATCTGGGCGAAGGTTTAACTGATGAGAATGGGCAACGCCATTCGATGGTAGGAATCTTGGCCGGTGACAGCCGGATGGGAAAACGTTTAACCCGCTTTGGCTACTGCCAAGCACAGGCCAACAGTGACACGTTATTGGCAGCACAAGGCGAGATTTTACGCGGTCATGAATTCCATTACTCCGATTTTACCAGCCCATTGACGCCAGTTTTTGATAGCAGCAAGTGGCGCGATGGTGCAGTTATCCAGCGCTGGCGCAGTGGCTATCAAGTAAAACGGACTCAGGCCAGCTACCTGCATATTCACTTTGCTCAACGCCCCGGTTTACTGGATGGCTGGCTGACTGCCGCCCGGAGTGTGCTATGACCCTGAGCGCATGGTTTGTTGCTTTCTTATTGGACCATTGGCTGGGTGACCCGCCGCACTGGCCGCATCCGGTGCGCTGGATTGGCAACCTGATTACTCAACTGCAACGAGTCATCCGCGCAGTCTGCCGCAGTGAGCGGGCGCTGAAGTGGGGCGGGGCGGTGCTGTGGTTGCTGGTGGTCGGTATCACCGGGCTGACCAGTTGGGGGTTTTTATGGCTGATGACAGCGATTAACCCGTGGCTCGGCTGGCTGGCGCAAGTGTGGATGATTTACACCTTGCTGGCCGGGCGCTGTTTGAGTGACGCGGCACTGTTGGTGTTTACTGCGCTACAGCAGGGGTCATTGGCGCAAAGTCGCGAAAAACTGTCATGGATTGTCGGGCGGGATACTTCGCAACTGGAAAAACCGCAAATTACCCGCGCCGTGGTGGAAACCGTGGCGGAGAACAGTGTTGATGGCGTGATTGCACCGCTGTTTTTCTTAATGTTGGGCGGTGCGCCGTTGGCAATGGCCTACAAAGCGGTCAATACCCTTGATTCGATGGTGGGATACAAAACACCGAAATATCGGTCGATCGGGTATGTCTCGGCGCGCATGGATGACTTGGCAAATTGGGTTCCAGCACGCTTGAGTTGGTTGCTACTGAGTGCCGCCGCCTGGCTGATTCAGGCCGATTATCGGCAGGCGCTGCGCATTGGCTGGCGTGATCGTTATCAGCATTCCAGCCCGAATTGTGCTTGGTCAGAAGCCACGGTGGCGGGTGCGCTGGGTATCCGCTTGGGCGGCCCAAATGACTATTTTGGTGAGCGAGTAGAAAAACCCTGGATGGGTGATGCGCGGCGTGACGTGGCCCTGAGTGATATCCCGCGCAGCATCCATTTGATGACGATGGCGTCGTTATTGGCTCTTTTACTATTCGCATTGGCTAGGCTGCTGTTGGCCGGGATTTGATAAGGATAACCCCATGAGCTATATAAAGAATCCACAAGAAATCGAGCAAAACAGCTTTGCTATTATTGGTGACATTATTGCCCATGAACGGCCCGATTATGTGTTTGTCAGTGAGATGCATGAAGCGGTTATCAAACGGGTTATCCACACCACAGCCGATTTTGACTGGCTGGATATTCTGCATTTTTCACCGGAGGTATTGAGCCGTATTGCGAAGGCTATCAGCCGGGGGTGTACCTTATACACCGATACCACCATGGCGATGTCGGGCATCAATAAAACCCTGCTCAAGCAGATGGGCTGTGAATGCCGCTGCTATATCAGTGACCCTCGCGTGGTAGAAAGTGCGCCAATACAGGGTATTACCCGCTCGATGGCGGCGGTGGATGTTGCGTTGGCAGAACCCGGTGAACAGCTATTTGTCTTCGGCAATGCGCCAACCGCGTTATTCCGCTTATTGGAGCGGCAAGCCACGCCGGTGGCGGTTATCGGTGTGCCGGTCGGTTTTGTCGGGGCGGCAGAATCCAAAGATGCGCTAGTTGACAGTGATTTGCCCTGCATTGCCGCACTGGGGCGCAAAGGGGGCAGTAATGTGGCAGCGGCCATTGTCAATGCCATCCTCTACCAGTTACGGGGGGCGGTATGAGTGACAGTCTGACCAGTGCTGACATTATGCAGCAAAACCAGCCATTAGACAGCATTTGGCATAATGGCAAGCAATACCGCAAAGGCTACACCACCGGTTCTTGTGCCACGGCGGCGGCGAAGGTGGCCGCACTGATGGTGTTGCGCCAGCAAGTGATTGATCAGATTTCTATTGTCACTCCCTCTGGCATCACCCTGTGTTTGAATGTTGAGCAGCCTTTGATTGAAGGCCAGCAGGCAACTGCGGCGATTCGCAAAGACGGCGGTGATGATGTTGATGCCACCCACGGCATGCTGATTTTTGCCCGCGTGACACTCACTGAACTTACGGAGATTACCCTCCGTGGTGGTGAAGGGGTGGGGACGGTCACCCGCAAAGGAATTGGTCTGCCGCTGGGCAGCAGCGCCATTAATCGCACCCCACGCCAGACTATCGAAGCCGCTGTGCGCGAGGTCATCGGCCCACTACGCGGTGCAGAGATAGAAATTTTCGCGCCAGAAGGGGAAGAACGGGCAAAGAAAACCTACAACGGGCGGTTGGGGATTCTGGGCGGCATTTCCATCATCGGCACCACCGGCATTGTGACGCCGATGTCAGAAGAGAGCTGGAAACGCTCATTGGCGCTGGAGTTGGAGATGAAACGGGCGGCGGGTGAAGATCGCGTTATTTTGGTGCCGGGGAATCACGGCGAGCGTTTTGTTCGCGACCATCTGGGCCTCGATAGTCAGCGGGTGGTCACCATGAGTAATTTCGTCGGTTATATGTTGCAAGAAACAGTGCGGCTGGGCTTTCGCCACGTCCTGTTAGTGGGGCACCCCGGCAAATTAGTCAAAGTGGCCGCCGGTATTTTTCACACTCACAGCCATATTGCGGACGGACGGATGGAAACGCTGGTGGCGCATCTGGCCTTACTGGGCGCGCCGCATGCGTTATTACTTGAAGTTAATCAGTGCGATACCACAGAAGCGGCAATGGAGTTAATTGCCGAACAGGGCTGGCAGCAGGTGTATTCGCGCATTGCGGTGCGCATTTGTGAACGGGTCGCTGAAATGATGCGTTTTTCCGTTAATCCACCCCAGTGTGACGCCATTTTATTCTCTTTTGATAATCAGGTGCTGGGCAGTAGCCGGCCACTGGATGAGATTGTGGAGGCGCTCCGATGATTACTGTGGTGGGTATTGGCCCCGGTGATACTCAGTATCTGACTGCGCAAGCGCGGCGGGTTATTAACCAAGCCGAGGTGCTGATTGGTGGTAAACGCCACTTGGCAACATTCAGTGGCAATAGCAAAGAGTCGCGCTTACTGGATTCTGATCTGCTGGGGTTATTAGAGTGGCTGGATAGCAACAAAAATCGCGCCATTGTGGTCTTGGCCTCCGGTGATCCTCTGCTGTATGGCATCGGGAAATTATTGGCAGCGAACTTCAGCGCCGAGGAGTTGCAGATCGTCCCCGGCATCAGCGCAATTCAATATTTGTGCGCCAAAGTCGCGCTGGACATGAATGACCTTTTCCTCACCAGCAGCCATGGCCGCGAACCGGATTTTGACTGGATTTTCCAGCACGACAAAGTGGCGATGGTGACCGATGGAATTATTGGCCCACGGGCCATTGCCGATGCGCTGCACCAACGTGGCCTATCTCGCACCCTAATTATTGGTGAAAACCTTTCGCAATCCAACGAGCGCATCCACCGCCTGCCGGCCGATCAAGTGGCAGCCCGTTATGACATGAATGTGGTGGTTATCCTCAATGAAAGATGAATTGTTCTTACGCGGGCAAAAAGTCCCGATGACCAAAGAAGCGGTGCGGGCATTGGCCTTGGAGCGATTGGAATTGCCGAGTGCCATTCACCTAATTGATGTCGGTGCCGGAACCGGCAGTGTGGCGTTGGAGGCTGCGCTGCGTTTCCCCCATTTACGGGTGAGCGCCATTGAGCGCAATCCGGCTGCCCTTGAATTAATTGATGAAAACCGTCAGCGGTTGGGGTGCAGCAATGTGGCCATCATCGCGGGCATCGCGCCACAGCCATTGGCGGATAAAGCCGATGCCATTTTTATCGGCGGCAGCGGTGGCCATTTAACGGAGCTTATCGACTGGGCGCTGATGATGCTCAATCCCGGTGGCCGCCTGGTTCTGACCTTTATTTTACTCAATAACCTCAATGAAGCATTAAGCCATTTACAGACCTGCGCCGTCAGCGAGTTGGATTGTGTGCAATTGCAACTCGCCACTCTAACCCCTCTGGGCAGCGGGCACTATTTTAAACCGAATAATCCTACTTATCTTATTTCCTGCCACAAGGAGGCGAGCAATGTCTGAGCAGCCTAATGCCGTATCGACAGCGGTTACACAAACATGGGATACGCAAAAAGTCTGGTTTGTTGGGGCCGGGCCGGGTGACAAAGAGCTGATTACCTTAAAAGGTTACCGCCTGCTGCAACAGGCACAGGTAGTCATTTATGCCGGGTCGCTTATCAACACCGAATTGCTGGCGTATTGCTCCCCCCAAGCGGAGTGCCACGACAGCGCGGGTTTGAATTTGGAGCAAATCATTACGCTGATGGTGGATGGCGTGCGCGCGGGCAAATTGGTGGTGCGGTTGCAAACCGGCGACCTCTCTTTGTACGGCTCGATTCGTGAGCAGGGCGAGGTCTTGGGTGAACATGGCATTGGCTTTGTCTCGGTGCCGGGGGTCAGTGCTTTCTTGGGTGCGGCGGCGCAACTGGGTGTGGAATATACCGTCCCGGAAGTGGCGCAAAGTTTGATTATCACCCGGATTGAGGGGCGCACCCCGATGCCGCCATTGGAACAACTGGAAGCTTTTGCGGCCCACCAAACGTCAATGGCTATCTTCTTGTCAGTACAAGAAATGGACCGCGTTGCCGAGCGTTTAATTGCCGGTGGCTATCCCGCCAATACGCCGGTCGCCGTAGTGTACAAAGCGACATGGGCGGAAAGCCGCACGGTACGCGGCACATTGGCCGATATCGCCGAGTTGGTTCAGGCGGCGGCGATTCATAAAACTGCACTGATTTTGGTGGGGGCATTCCTTGGCGATGAATACCACTATTCCAAACTCTATGATGCGGGGTTCAGCCATGAATATCGTCAAGCCTGAATCTATCGCCGTTTTTTGCTTGACGCCCGGTGGCGTGCGGCTGGCGCGGCGTTTGCAAACCCATTTACCGCTGACCTGTTTTACCAGTGACAAGCTACTGGAGCCGGGCTTTTTGCCGTTCAACGGCAGTTTTGGCGATACCCTACGCGAGGCGTTTAAACAGTATTCGGCGCTGGTGGTGGTGGGGGCTATCGGCCTGACCGTTCGGGTTATTGCGCCATTAGTTAAGGACAAAATGACCGACCCTGCGGTGGTGGTGATTGATGAGCGCGGGCAACACGTAATCAGTTTATTGTCGGGTCACGTGGGGGGGGCAAATACACTAACTCGCTATCTGGCGGGCCTTTTGGGGGCAGACCCGGTGATAACCACCGCCACCGATGTTAACGAGATGGCCGCGCTGGACACCTTGGCAACCCAGTTGGATGCCGAAATGCAGGATTTCCGTCACGCAGTCAAAGTGGTCAATCAAATGCTGGTTAGCAGCCAAAAAGTTGGGTTGTGGTGGGATACCCCTCTGCGGGTTGAACGCGCGCGCTGCGATACCCGCGGGTTTATCCCGGTTGATTCTCTGGATGCATTGCCGCAACTGGACGCTTTAGTGTGCATCACCCTGCGTGACACTCTGCCGCCACTGCCATTACCTGTTTACAAGCTGGTGCCGCGCCGGGTGGTGGCGGGCATTGGCTGCCGCCGTGCGACGTCACTGCAAACATTGGTTGAATTGCTGCAACAGCAAATGGCAGAAAATCATTTCGATATCATGGCATTGCGCGCTATTGGCAGTGTCACTATCAAGAAAGACGAACCGGCGCTACACCAATTGGCTCAGTGCTGGCGGGTGCCGTTTGAACTGTTTAGTGTCGGCGAACTGAGCCGCCATGAGCAACGTTTCCCTGCTTCTGATTTTGTCCGCCAAACGGTGGGTGTCGGCAGCGTTTCACAACCCGTCGCCTGGCTAATGAGTGACGGTAAATTGGTTGGCAATACTCTGCGCCAGCAGGGCGTCACCATCACTTTGGGAGTATCGCATTAATGTTAACCGTGATTGGCATCGGGCCGGGCAGTGAATCGATGATGACCCAGGACGCTATCGCCGCTATTCGCGAGGCGGAAATTATCGTCGGTTATAAAACCTATACCCATTTGGTTAAGTCCATGACCCTAGATAAACAGGTGATTAAAACTGGCATGTGTAAAGAGATTGAGCGCTGTCAGGCGGCCATTGATCTGGCCATGGCGGGCCATAACGTGGCGCTTATCAGCAGTGGTGATGCGGGTATTTATGGGATGGCGGGCTTAGTGCTGGAGCTGGTTACACAGCAACAGCTTGACCTAGAGGTGCGGCTGGTGGCTGGGATTACCGCCAGCATTGCTGCGGCCTCACTGCTCGGCGCGCCGCTGATGCATGACTTTTGTCACATCAGCCTGAGTGATTTGATGACGCCATGGGCGGTGATTGAAAAGCGCATTATCGCGGCGGCGCAGGCAGATTTTGTTATCTGTTTCTATAACCCACGCAGCCGTGGCCGTGAAGGGCACTTGGCGCGGGCATTTGAGTTAATGCAGCCGTGGAAAAAAGCTGAAACACCGGTCGGCGTGGTGAAAGCGGCAGGGCGTAAAAAGCAGGAAAAATGGTTAACCACTCTGGCAGCCATGGATTATGAGCCGGTAGACATGACCAGTTTGGTGATTGTGGGAAATCAGGCCACTTATTGTCGTCACGGGCTGATGATTACTCCGCGGGGCTATTCATTATGATGGGCGATGCGCTATGAGCAAGGATTATCCGCCGATCCATATCTTTGGTGGCACCAGTGATGCGCGGCTGATTTGTCAATTACTGGACAGCGCAGGCGAGCGCTACAGCCTATCGGTTGCCACCGATGCTGGCAAACAACTGGCGGGGGATATTGGCGGCGAGATATTGGTAGGGCGGATGGATGCGGCCGAGATGGCTGATTTCCTTATCAATAGACACCTATTGTGGGTGATTGATGCTTCGCATCCCTATGCTGATTTGCTCAGTGACAATGTGGCTACCGCTTGCCGGCAAGCTAATGTGGCGCTAACCCGCTATCTGCGCCCCAGTGAAATTGAAGCGCTCAATCACCCCCTGCTCTACAAAGTGGACAGCATTGCGGCCGCCTGCGCTGTAGCACAGCGGCTGGGGCCGCGAGTGTTGCTGACGACTGGCAGTAAGCAGTTAGCTGAGTATCAGCAGCAATTGATAGGTAAAACCTTATTCGTGCGGGTGCTGCCAACAGCAGAAGTATTGAGCCAATGTGAGGCGCTGGGATTGGGGGTGGATCAGATTATTGCACTGCGCGGGCCATTTAGCATGCAATTCAATCAAGCATTGTATGAGTTTTGCGGGCCGGATGTGGTCATCACCAAAGAATCGGGCGCACAAGGTGGTTATCAGGAAAAAGTGGCTCCCTGTCTGGCATTGAATATTCCCTGCATTGTGGTGCTACGCCCGGCCACAGTGGTGTTGGGGGGCATTGGGCAACCAGTGACTTCATTGGATGAAGTTACCCAGCATCTGATGCACTGGCAGCAACAACGAGGACAATAAAATGAAAAAGGCACTGTTGGTCATCAGTTTCGGCACCAGTTACGCACACACCCGGCAAAAGAATATTGATGCCTGTGAGCAGCAATTGGCTGCGGCTTACAGCGATCGTGATGTGTTCCGTGCATTTACATCAGAAATGATTATTCGCAAGCTGCGCAAACGCGATGGCCTGCTTATCAATAACCCGCGAGAAGCACTGAAACTCTTGGCTGAGCAAGGCTACCAGGATGTGGCTATTCAATCTTTGCATGTCATTAATGGCGATGAATACGAGAAAGTGGCTAATGAAGTGCGCAGCTTCAGTGAATGTTTCCACCACTTGGTATTGGGTACGCCGCTGTTGAGTCGTTTTGCCGATTATCAGCAATTACTGGTGGCGCTCCAGGCGCAAATGCCCCCACTGGCGGCTGATGAGCGCGTGGTATTTATGGGCCACGGTGCCAGTCACTATGCCTTTTCGGCTTATGCTTGCCTGGACCATTTAATGACCTCTCTGAACTTCCCCGCCTTGGTCGGTGCCGTCGAAAGTTACCCGGAAATCAGTCAGATCATTACCCGCTTACAGCAGCAGGGGGTGCGCAAAGTTCACTTAATGCCATTGATGTTGGTGGCCGGTGACCACGCTATCAATGACATGGCCTCTGATGAGCCGGATTCATGGCAATCACAACTGGAGCTTGCCGGCATCCGTGCTCAGTCATGGCTGCAAGGTTTGGGGGAAAACCCCTTGATTCGCCAGATGTTTGTCGAACATTTAGACCATGCTTTACAACAAAAACAGCAGGAGGCGGCGTAATGAGCGGCAGACTTTATGCATTAGGAGTTGGCCCCGGAGCCAGCGATTTAATCACCGTACGAGCCGCCAGATTACTCGGCAAGCTTGATGTGCTGTATGCCCCGGCGGGGCGTAAGGGCGGCGACAGTCTGGCATTGTCGATTGTGCGGGAATATTTATCCCCCCAAACCGAAATCCGCAGCTGCCATTTCCCGATGAGCGCTGATGACCGCGAAAAACAAGCAGTTTGGGATGAGGTGGCGCAACAGTTACAGGCGGAAGTTGCCAATGGCCGTCAGGTCGGGTTTATCACCCTTGGCGACGCCATGTTATTTAGCACATGGGTATTTTTGCTAGAACGTATTGGTCGGCCAGATTGGTTGGAAATTGTACCCGGCGTGACCTCCTTTGCTGCCATTGCCTCGCGCGCCGGTTTACCGCTGGCAATGGAGCAACAGTCACTGGCGATTATGTCTTGCACTGCCCCGGAAATTGAACTGGAGCGCGCACTGCGTGACCACGACTGTGTGGTGCTGATGAAAGTTTATGGCCGTTTCGCCCGAATTCAGGCGCTGTTGGGCCGATTAAACCTGTTCCCACATGCGCTCCTGATGTCGGAAGCCTCATTGCCCGGGGAAGTGTGCTGGCGTCAGTTAGATACCATTGCCGCTGACCAGCCATTGCCCTATTTCTCGACTATTTTAGTGAATAAGCAGAAATTAGTTATTTAATAACAGTAAGTTAAAAATAATGAACCGTTCAGTTTTTTAACCGATATCCAAAGTGATTGGAGCAACTAATGGAAATGGAAAAAGAGTTAAAGAAACTTTCATATAGCGGAGTGGCCATCGCCATCCTGCTAACACTGGCACCCAATGATGTTTTTGCGATGCACATCATGGAGGGGTTTTTACCGCCAATGTGGGCCTTGGCCTGGTGGATACTGTTCCTGCCGTGCTTGTTTATGGGGCTGGTGCGCTTAAAACAGATTGTCTCTGAAGACAGTAATCAAAAAGTGCTGCTGGCGCTGTGCGGCGCTTTTATTTTCGTGTTATCTGCGTTGAAAATTCCCTCAGTGACCGGCAGTTGCTCACATCCAACCGGTGTCGGGCTGGCGGTCATTCTGTTTGGGCCGGTCGTGGTGGCGGTGTTGGGCGCGATTGTGCTGCTGTTCCAAGCGCTATTATTGGCACACGGCGGTTTGACGACCTTAGGGGCGAATGGCATGTCAATGGCGGTCATTGGGCCGGTGGTGGGCTATCTGGTCTGGAAATTGGCCTGTAAGGCCGGGTTGCGCCGTGATGTTGGGGTATTCCTCTGTGCCATGCTGGCGGACTTAACCACCTATTTTGTCACCTCGGTACAGCTCGGTTTGGCCTTTCCAGACCCACAATTTGGTGTCAGTGGCTCGGTGGTCAAATTTATGGGGGTGTTCTGCATTACCCAGATCCCGATTGCCATTGCCGAAGGGCTGCTGACGGTGATGATTTATGACCAATTAACTAAACGCCAGTTAATTCACGCGGAGACACATTAACATGAAAAAGACACTTATTTTGCTGGCGATGGTTATCGCTCTGGTCATAATGCCGTTCTTTATTAATCACGGTGGTGAATACGGTGGCTCAGATGGTGAAGCTGAAACCTTGATCCAGGCAACAGCACCCCATTACCAACCCTGGTTCCAGCCTTTGTATGAGCCGGCCAGCGGCGAAATTGAAAGTTTGCTCTTCACCCTGCAAGGTTCCATTGGGGCGGCGGTGATTTTCTATATCTTAGGCTATTACCGGGGGAAACGCGGTGAGCATGCTGGGGATTGATAAACTAAGTTATCAAAGCCGCTGGCGACAGGTCGATCCCATGGGAAAACTGGTGTTATATGGCGTTTTCCTATTATTGGCCATGCTTAGCCCGCCGATGTATCAAGCATTGCTGCTCGTGTTTATCGCCGGGCTGACCTGCTACTTGCTGCGGGTGGGGCCGAGGCGTTATTTACGCTGGTTGGCGCTACCGCTCTCTTTCTTGTTGGTGGGGCTGGTGACCATTGTGTTATCGCTTTCCCGCCAACCGGAGAGTTTATGGTGGGGGGTACAAATGGGTCATTGGTGGCTGGGGATTGATAGAGTCGGCTTAGCGACCGCTAATCAAACACTGTGGCGCAGTTTGGCGGCATTGGCGGCGACGTTTTGGTTTGTGCTTAACACGCCTTTTCCGCAGCTTATCCAAATATTGAAGCGCTGCCATGCCCCGCGATTGCTCACTGAGCAGATCCTGCTGACTTGGCGTTTTATCTTTATTTTGATTGAAGAGGCCGCGGCTATCCAACAGGCGCAGTCTCTGCGATTTGGCTATATCTCATTGCGTATCGGCTACCACTCGCTAGCAATGTTGGTCGGTATGTTATTTACCCGCGTGATGATTCGCTATCAGCAAATGGTCATTGCGCTGGATATGAAACTCTATCAGGGCGATTTCCACCTGTAAGGCAGAATGTCATGTTAGCCACAAGGCAGTTAGGTTTCAGCTATCAGGATGAGCAAGTACTGCATGATTTGACTTTGGATTTCAGTCAGCACGCGGTCACCGGCGTTTTGGGGGCCAATGGTTGTGGTAAATCCACCTTGTTTATGAACCTGACCGGCATCCTGCAACCCCAGCAGGGGGCGGTATTGTGGCAAGGTGAGCCGCTCAGTTATAAAAAAGCCCATTTGCGCGAATTACGCCAGCGCGTGACCACGGTGTTTCAAGACCCGGAACAGCAGGTTTTTTATACTGACATTGATAGCGACATTGCTTTCAGTTTGCGCAATTTAGGCATGCCAGAAGATATTATTGCACAGCGTGTTGACCGGGCATTGACCCTGGTTGACGCACAAGGATTTCGCCATAAATCTATCCAACATTTGAGCCACGGCCAGAAAAAGCGGGTGGCGATTGCTGGCGCGCTAGTCATGGAGGCGGAATATCTGTTGCTGGATGAACCTACCGCCGGGCTAGACCCCGCGGGCCGCCAGCACATGATTACTATTATTGAGCGCATTGTCGCCGAGGGAAAACGGGTTATTCTCTCCAGCCATGATATCGATCTGATTTATAAGGTTTGCGACTATTTGTATGTCTTATCGCGCGGGCATCTGGTGATTGCGGGCGCAACAACCGATGTATTTTTGCAACAGGATAAACTCCAGGCTGCTGGGCTGGTTCAGCCCTGGTTAGTCAAAATGCACAGTGAGCTGGGGTTGCCACTGTGCAAAACAGAAGAACAACTTTTTGCGCTGATGCATCAGCGGGAAACGGAGGAAATGCGATGAGTCGGCCTGTGAAGAATTTATCGATAATGGTGCAGGGCACAGCATCCGATGTCGGTAAAAGTGTATTAGTGGCAGGGCTATGCCGCATTTTTATGCAAAATGGTTACCGCTGCGCGCCTTTTAAATCACAGAATATGGCCCTTAATTCAGGGATTACGGCGCAAGGTGAAGAGATGGGCCGCGCGCAGATTTTTCAGGCCGAGGCCGCCGCAATAGCCCCGGATGTCCGTATGAATCCGGTGTTGCTCAAGCCCACCAGTGACCGCAAGGCGCAGGTAGTGTTAATGGGCAAAGTTGCCTGCAATATGGATGCCGTGGAATACCACCAATATAAACCGCAACTGCAACAACAAATTAGCGCGGTTTACCATAGCCTAGCGCGCGAATATGACGTCATGGTGCTGGAGGGGGCGGGCAGCCCGGCGGAAATCAATCTGCGTGATCGTGACATCGTCAATATGGGCATGGCGGAGATGGCGGATGCGCCAGTGTTATTGGTGGCTGATATCGATCGCGGCGGTGTTTTTGCCTCTATCTATGGCACCTTGGCATTGTTGCATCCGCATGAAAAAGCCCGGGTCAAAGGGGTGATAATCAATAAATTTCGCGGTGACATCGCGCTGCTCAAGCCGGGTTTAGAACAGATTGAAGCTTTGACGGACGTGCCGGTGCTGGGGGTGATGCCGTGGCTGGATATTGATTTAGAAGATGAAGATGGCGTCGCATTGCAAAATGGCAAATATCAGGATGCCGCGGAAAAGTCGCTGGATATCGCCGTGATTCGCTTGCCACACATCGCCAATTTTACCGATTTTAATGCGCTGGCCGCTCAACCGGATGTCCGCCTGCGCTATGTTTCTCAATTGTCGGCGTTGGGTCAACCGGACTTAATTATCCTGCCGGGTAGCAAGAATACGCTGGGGGATTTGCAATGGTTGCACCACAGCGGATTGGCGGCGGCGTTACTGGCGCAGCATCAACATAATGTACCCGTGATAGGTATTTGTGGCGGTTATCAAATGCTGGGCAAACGTATCATTGATGGTGTGGAGTCGGGCCTTGAGCAGATGGACGGCTTGGGGCTATTGGATGTGGAGACCGCGTTTGCCCACGATAAAGTCACCACGCGAGTGAGCGGCTATTGTCAGACTGGCCTGCCAGGGATCCTGGCAAATTGCGGTGAGCAGCAGCTTGAGGGCTATGAAATCCATATGGGTGTCTCCCATCTGGGGAGCGATGCGACGCCGTTTGCCCGCTTAATGCTGCGCAATGGGCAATCCGAGCAGTGGCTGGATGGCGCGCTAAATGCCGATGGCAGCGTGCTGGGCAGCTACATTCACGGGGTGTTTGACAGCCACTATTTTACCCGCGCGCTATTGGATAACCTGCGCCAGCGCAAAGGGCTGGCGGCC
The DNA here is from genome assembly GCF_004124235.1 of Yersinia hibernica. Taxonomy (NCBI): domain Bacteria; kingdom Pseudomonadati; phylum Pseudomonadota; class Gammaproteobacteria; order Enterobacterales; family Yersiniaceae; genus Yersinia; species Yersinia hibernica. The sequence goes on along the minus strand of NZ_CP032487.1, from coordinate 2,402,077 downwards.
TTTGACGGGGTGGCCGTCAATTATGCTGAACATAAACAGCAACAGTTCGACATTTTGGCATCATGCATGCGCGAACATATTGATATTGATAAAATTTTTCAACTCATGCAAACACATCAACAGGAGCGCGCGCAGTGATTTTGATTACCGGGGGGGCGCGCAGTGGCAAGAGCTCATTAGCCGAACGCCTAGCCGCGCAAGCTGCTGAGCGGGTGTTTTACATAGCCACCTCGGTGGTGACAGATACAGAAATGGCCGCGCGAGTGGAATTACATCGCGCCAGCCGCCCAGCGCACTGGCGAACTTGGGAAGGGTATCGAGACCTCGGCATGGTGCTTGAGCAACAGGTTGAGCCCGGTGAAGCCGTGATGTTGGAGTGCATCACGACACTTATCACCAATTTACTGTTTGAACTGGCGGGTGATACCCCGCCGGAGCAGATGGATTTTACATTATTGGAAGTGGGGATTCAGCAGCAAATTACCGACCTGCTGGCAGCTTGTGCCCGAAGTTCAGCGCCTATCTATCTGGTCACCAATGAGTTGGGCATGGGAATTGTGCCGGAAAACCGCTTGGCTCGGCATTTTCGTGATATCGCCGGGCGGGTCAACCAGCGCCTGGCTGCCGCCGCTGACGAGGTGTTTCTCGTGGTTTCTGGCATTGAGGTAAAAATTAAATGAGCCTGCGTTTATTTCTCGCAACATTGCAGTTTATGACCCGCATTCCGGTGCCTGAGCGCTGGACTCACGGGCTGGCGATGGATAACTATGAGCGCGGTATTATTGGTTTTCCTCTGATTGGCTTGATTGTCGGGGCGATCGCGGGGGGGGGATTCACTCTGTTGGCTCCGTGGTGTGGTGTGCCGCTGGCGGCGCTGGGATATGTCCTGGTATTGGCGCTGGTGACCGGCGCTTTTCATCTCGATGGGCTGGCAGATACCTGTGATGGGGTGTTTTCTGCCCGTCAACGCGAGCAAATGCTGGAGATCATGCGCGACAGCCGCCTCGGTACTAATGGCGGTTTGGCGCTGATATTTATCGTGGTCGCCAAAGTGCTGGTGGTCAGTGAATTGGCACTGCGCGATGTGCCCATGTTAGCGATGCTCACTGCAGCATCCGTGGCTGGGCGCACGGTCATTGTATTGTTGATGTATCGCCAACGTTATGCGCGCGAAGGTAATGGGTTAGGCAATATATACATTGGTAAAGTCACGGGGTGGCAAACCGCCGTCACTTTGGCCGGTGGGGCGGTATTGACACTGTTGCTCGGTAAGGGGGCGGCACTGTTGGCGCTGATTATCGCCATGGTTGTTGTGCTGCTATTGGCGGTCTACCTGCGCCGCCGTTTAGGGGGGCAAACCGGTGACACACTGGGTGCCGCTGCTGAAGTGGGTGAATTGGTATTCTTACTGGCGCTATTGTGAGGCGGCCGGTTTCCGATCAATCTTGATGAGCCATTGTATGCGACTTTTTCTGGTGCGCCATGGGCAAACTGAAGCCAATTTGCGCGGTGTTTTTTGCGGCCTGACCGATGTGGCGTTAACCCCGCAGGGGGTAGCACAGGCTGGCGATGTCGCGGGTTGGCTGGCGGATGTGGCGTTCGGCCATGGCGTCAGTAGCCAGTTACTGCGCGCGCGCCATACTGCCAATATTGTGTTGGCGGGGCATTCACTGGATGCAGGCACCGACGACCAATTAAATGAAATGAATTTTGGTCAATGGGAAATGCGCCATCACCATGATTTACAACGTGAAGACCCTGATGCATGGGCGGCATGGCTGGCGGACTGGCAACAGGCCAGCCCCACCGGCGGGGAGTCTTTTCCACAGTTTTCAGCCCGGATAGAAAGCGTGGTTCAGTCACTGCTTTCAATAAAAAATAACGATAACAATCAGTTACTGGTTTCCCATCAAGGGGTATTAAGCCTGATGCTGGCGCGCTTACTGGCAATGCCGGCGGCAGCCATGTGGCATTTTCATTTTGAGCAGGGGGCATACAGCGTGTTGGAGATCCACCAAGGATTTGTCACGTTGTGTGCGTTCAACAGCCGGGCTGTTTGGCAGCCTGCAACACGAGGTTAAATACATGCAAACACTGTCATCAATTCTACGCACTATTGGGCCGCTAGATAGCAGGGCCATGACCCGCGCCAAAACACGGCTGGATGGTTTGCTAAAACCCCCTGGTAGCCTAGGGCGTTTAGAGCAATTGGCGATTCAACTGGCTGGAATGCGTGGGTTATATGGTCATCAAGTCGAGCGCAAACAAATCATCGTGATGGCCGCTGACCACGGTGTTTACGATGAGGGGGTGGCTGTCTCCCCGCGCGCCGTGACGATGGTTCAGGCATTGAATATGGTGAAAGGCACCACCGGTGTTTGTGTGCTGGCCGCCAATGCCGGGGTTGAAGTGAAAGTGGTTGATGTGGGGATCGACAGTGAGACGCTAGCGGGCGTGCTAGATATGAAAGTGGCGCGAGGCAGTGGCAATATCGCCTGTGAGGCCGCCATGACCCGCCTGCAAGCTGAAGACTTACTGCTCGCCAGTGCGAAGCTGACATTACAGCAGGCGGCTGATGGTGTGAAAGTGTTTGGTGTGGGCGAATTAGGCATGGCGAATACGACACCAGCGGCGGCGATGGTCAGTGTGTTCACTGACAGCGACCCACAATGTGTTGTGGGGATTGGGGCAAATTTCCCCAGTGAACAATTGCATCATAAAGTGGCGGTTGTCCGGCGGGCGATTGAAACCAATCAACCGGATGGCAGTGATGGTATTGATGTGTTGGCCAAAGTCGGTGGTTTTGATTTGGTGGGTATGACCGGGGTGATGTTAGGTGCGGCGGCTGCAGGTTTGCCGGTGGTGTTGGATGGTTTTCTCTCCTATGCATCGGCATTGGCCGCTTGCCGTATTGCCCCGGGAGTGCATGATTATCTGATTCCATCGCACTTGTCGGCCGAGAAAGGCGCGGTTATCGCTCTCAACCATTTGCAACTTGAGCCTTACCTGCAAATGGGCATGCGCCTAGGTGAGGGGAGCGGTGCGGCGCTCGCCATGCATTTGGTGGATGCGGCCTGCGCGATGTATAACAATATGGGGTCATTGGCGGAGAGTAATATCGAATTGCCAACGCCAACTATTTGATATTGTTTCAACAATGATGACTGAAGCAAGTTTCGGTTGATAACCCAAACCTGCTTCAGTGTATGCCAATGGCAATTTATATTAATAATAACAATTAGTTATTCTTGTTCTGCAACCCATGTACGGTCAGATTATTGTTATCCACCTGCGGCAAACCCGTCGTCGCAGAAGATGACAGTAACCCGGTCTCAACATAGTTGAAGAGTTTCTCGCGGGTATCAGTGATATCCAGATTGCGCATGGTTAACTGCCCAATACGGTCGTCGGGTGAGAACACCGAATCACCTTTCTCCATGGTCAGGCGCTCTGGTTTGTAAGTCAGATTCTCAGACACCGTATTTAAGATGGAGTAATCATTGCCCCGGCGCAGTTCCAGTGTGACTTCACCGGTGATTTCGCTGGCGACCCAACGCTGAGCCGAGTCACGCAGCATCAGTGCTTGTGGATCGAACCAACGGCCTTGGTACAGCAGCCGGCCCAACACGCGGCCATTAGCATGGTATTGCTCAATAGTATCTTCGTTATGAATACCGGTCAGCAGGCGTTCATAAGCGATGTGCAGCAATGCCATCCCCGGGGCTTCGTAAATACCACGGCTTTTGGCTTCGATAATGCGGTTTTCAATTTGGTCGCTCATACCCAAACCGTGACGACCGCCGATGCGATTGGCTTCCATCATCAGCTCAACACTGTCGTCAAACACCACGCCATTTAACGCAACCGGATAACCACGCTCAAAACGGACAGAAACTTGCTCCGCTTTCACCACCACATTTTCGTCCCAGAATTTTACGCCCATAATCGGGTTAACGATTTTGACGCTGGAGTTCAGGAATTCCAAATCTTTGGCTTCGTGAGTGGCACCCAACATATTGGAGTCAGTGGAATAGGCTTTTTCGGTCGACATTTTGTAATCGAAACCGGATTGAATCATAAATTCGGACATTTCATGGCGGCCACCGAGTTCGTCAATAAAGTCAGTATCCAGCCATGGCTTATAAATTTTTAACTCTGCATTGGTCAACAGACCGTAACGATAGAAACGCTCAATATCATTACCTTTGTAAGTACTGCCGTCACCCCAAATATTCACGCCGTCTTCTTTCATTGCGGCAACTAACATCGTCCCGGTAACCGCCCGACCCAGTGGCGTGGTGTTGAAGTAAGTAACACCCGCAGTGGTGTTATGGAAAGCCCCACACTGAATGGCGGCAATCCCCTCAGCAACCAGTTGTTTCCGGCAATCAATCAGGCGAGCTTTCTCAGCACCGTACTCCATCGCTTTACGCGGAATGGCATCGTAATCTTCTTCATCAGGCTGACCCAGATTGGCGGTATAGGCGTAAGGAATCGCCCCTTTTTTCTGCATCCACAGCAGTGCTGCGCTGGTGTCCAAACCACCGGAAAAAGCAATACCAACACGCTGATTAATAGGAAGGTGTTTGAGAATAGTTGTCATCAATTAAATCCTGTATGAATTAGGTCTGTCTGGCAAAGGTTTCAATGCCTACATTGATATCGCAAAACGGGTGTTCGAGTCAAAGAGATTTTGCATATTTATGTATATCTTATTGCATAACTATTTCATTATCTATGTTGTGAAATTGCGTTTCATTTAAATTAACCTGCCATTCTGTTATGATGGGTGGGTCGACTTTTTATCGTGTATTACACGTTAAAATTTAAAGTGAGAAATCGCCATTGTAAATCTGCGCTTAGGGATATTTCACCATAGTGGTGGAAAGCGCGGAGGTATGCAAATGGGTAGGGTTTCAGGGACTGTTAAGTTGAAAATCTTTTGCGAAAATGCCTGGTATAAAAAGCGAAAATCATATCGGGTACTGTTTTGGCGTGAAATAACGCCGCTGGCGATCCCACTGTTTATTGAAGGCTTGTGCGTGTTGCTGATGGGCGTGTTTAGCACTTTGCTGGTCAGCTGGTTGGGCAAAGAAGCGATGGCCGCGGTGGGGCTGGCCGATAGTTTCAATATGTTGATTGCGGCTTTTTTTGCTTCAGTAGCGCTCGGTACGTCAGTGGTAGTGTCATTCAGCTTGGGCCAGCGCAAGCGCAAACAGGCACAAACCGCGGCACGTGAATCCATCTCCTTGTTAGTCCTCATCTCCTGTTTATTAGTGTTATTGGTGCATTTTGCCGGGGAAGCCATTATCAATCTAATGGCCAGCCAGGCTGATCCTGAAGTTAAGGCGATGGCGTTGACCTACCTGCATTTGACGGTGTGGAATTATCCGGCCATGGCAATAACCCTGGTGGGATGCGGTGCCTTACGCGGCGCGGGTAATACACGGCTGCCGATGTTTATCAATATCGCCATGAATATTCTCAATATTGCCATCAGTAGTGTGCTGATTTACGGTTTGTGGCATTGGCAAGGGCTGGGTTTTGTCGGTGCGGGGATTGGCATCACACTCTCCCGTTATTTAGGTGCCCTGGTCGTGGTGTTGGTGTTGATTTTCGGGGCCAATAATACTCTGCGCATCCCCTTTAAAGCCTATTTTATGCCCTTTACTTCGGCCATCATGTTCGAGGTTTTGAGTATTGGCATTCCTGCCAGTGTTGAGTCGGTGATGTTTAGTATTGGAAAGCTGATTACTCAGCGCTTTGTGGCCGGGATGGGGACAGAAGTCATTGCCGGCAACTTTATTGCATTCTCAATCGTCGGGCTGATTAACTTGCCGGGTAATGCGCTGGGGTATACCTCGACGATTATTATCGGAACCCGCTTGGGGAAAGGGCAGATTTTGCAGCCCATCCGTCAGCTCCAGCATATTTTTTGGCTCTCAACGCTGGGGGTCTGTTTTATTGCGGTGCTGTCTATCCCCAGCGCCGGATTCTTGGCCGCGTTGTATACCAATGAGCCGGGGGTTATCGACGTCGTTAAGCACCTGATTTGGATAAACGCGCTCTTCATGCCAATTTGGGCGGCGGCCTGGGTGCTGCCGTCGGGGTTAAAAGGCGCGAAAGATGCCAGTTACACTATGTGGGTCGCACTTGCTGGAATGTGGGGATGCCGTATTATCGTCGGTTACATTTTGGGGGTGACATTAGGATTTGGTGTCACCGGGGTATGGATGGGGATGTTCCTCGACTGGATAGTGCGCGGCGTACTATTTTACCGCCGGATGTCCACTGGCCGCTGGTTATGGCGTTATCGGCCAGCGGCATAAGTTCAGTATATCCGTAACCCCAGTTTACGGAGCCAAGCCGCGCCAGTGCATTGATAGCAAAGACCCGCCGCACTTTATCAATCTGATATCGAATTATTAAGCATTTCGCGCCAATTGCCGATAAAGAAATAAGTTCTACTATTGTGCGCACCAGCAAGGTAATGAGAAGTCGTGGGATGAGCGCGTGCCGTGTTGTATTGGACTTCTTATTTGCAGCGGGGAAAGTATGGATAATTTTCAAAAAGAGATAGAGGAGAGAACTAATCTCACCTCCTCCAACAGATTTGAACTGTTGCTGTTCCGTTTAGGGGAGTCCCAAAAGGAACAACAATCGGAGTTATACGGTATTAACGTGTTTAAATTGCGCGAAATTGTCCCGATGCCAACCCTAACCAAAGCGGCAGGCATGGCTTCACCAATGATGGGCGTGGCGAATATACGTGGTGAAATCATTCCTGTAATTGACCTGCCAGCGATTGTGGGGTGTGTGCCCAAAACTGGATTGAATATTCTGCTGGTGACTGAATATGCCCGCAGCACCCAGGCCTTTGCGGTGGAGTCTGTTGACGATATCGTTCGTCTGGAATGGAGCCAGGTACTGGCTGCCGATGCGGGGGTAAAAAGCCGCAATATCACCAGTATCGCCCGGCTCGATAATGACACCGCCAGTAACAGGTTAGCGCTGGTATTAGATGTCGAACAAATTTTATATGACATTATTCCCGCTAACCGCAATGTGCAAATTGATAGCGAGAAAACCAAGGCATTTGATTTGAAGCCGGATGCGGTGGCTATTGTGGCAGAAGATTCAAAAGTGGCCCGCTCTATGCTGGAACAAGCGCTGAAGATGATGAATATTCCCGCCGTGATGCATATCACTGGCTTAGAGGCATGGAATAAAATCAAGAAGATAGCTGAAGAGGCGAGGGCTGAGGGCCGCCCTGTCTCGGATAAAATCTCATTTGTGCTAACTGACTTAGAAATGCCGGAGATGGATGGCTTTACCCTGACATTAAATATTAAGCGGGATGAATTCCTGAAGAATATTCCTGTCATTATCCATTCTTCATTATCGGGGAGTGCGAATGAAGATCATGTCCGCAAAGTGGGTGCTGATGCCTATGTAGCAAAATTCGAAGCTAACGAATTGGAAGCGGCGATTCACCGAGCATTGGACTCAAAAAAGTCCTGAATCCATAGCGGCAATAATGATTCCAACAGACCGCTCCTGAGAATAATCCTCGCCGGAGCGGTTTTACGTGTGTAGAGCGGCGAGCTTGGTAATTGTGCCAGTGCGTGTTGGCGGCGTTGCTCTGGATCTTGTATATCAGAAAGCGATTCTAATCATGGGATTGGAATGCAAAAAACCCGCTTAGTTGCCTAAGCGGGTTTCTCTAATTTGGCTCCTCTGACTGGACTCGAACCAGTGACATACGGATTAACAGTCCGCCGTTCTACCGACTGAACTACAGAGGAATCGTGTGAACGGGGCGAATAATAGCGGGGTCCGAGGAACATGTCAAAGGGGAAACAGTAAATTTGGATTGTTTGCTTACAGTTTGTGCAACTTATTGAGATTTTTGGCTTTTCGAGCAATACTCGCCGACAAAATCGCCATGGCGGCCGATAAAGTGGCGAGCAGTTGTGTGGTCACACTGCCCGCCAGAGAACTTATTGCGGGGCATCCGTCAGGACAAACATGCCATATGGATGAATTTGCAGGTAATAGTTATCGCCAGGAGCCGGTTGCAACTGTGTGGCATTCACTTGCAATAATAATGATTGACCCTGCCAATCAACTAAAACCTCATATTGCGGCCCCATATAAGCTACTTTATTGATAGTGCAGCGCTGGCTTGGCTCACCTTGCTGGCTAAGGGTAATGGCCTCTGGTCTTACACCCACGGTAGCTTGTTGATATCCTGCAGCAAATCCTTGTGGACGAGGGATGTGATAGCCAAAGATTTCGACGCTATCACTGTTGATACGCGCGGGAAAGACGTTGGCATCCCCCATAAAACTGGCCATAAAGTGTGACGCCGGGTGGCGATATAATTCTTGCGGTGCACCAATTTGCATGATTTTGCCTTTATTCATCACCAATACGGTATCAGAAACGGCGAAAGCTTCACTTTGGTCGTGTGTCACATAGAGCGAAGTAATATTAAACTGCTGCTGCAATTCACGAATCTTATCGCGCATACTGCGGCGCAAGTTAGCATCCAGATTACTGAGGGGCTCATCAAACAGCAGCACTTTAGGTTTTAGAATCAGTGCCCTTGCCAGCGCCACGCGCTGCTGTTGCCCCCCTGAAATCTGATCGACAAAACGGTCTGCAAAGCCGTTTAAGTCCACCAATGCCAGTGCTTCCTTCACCCGTTCGCGAATTTCATCTTTTGGACGCCCCAGCATTTTCAGGCCATAACTAATATTTTCGCCCAGAGACATATGGGGGAACAAGGCATAGGACTGAAACACCATACAGATATCCCGTTGCTGGATAGATCTGTCCGTAACATCCTCACCGTCGATAAAAATTTGCCCGCCAGTGGGTTTTTCCAGCCCGGCAACCAGCCGTAATACCGTGGTTTTACCACAGCCGGAGGGCCCAAGTAAGGTGACCATTTCGCCTTTAGGGATAGCCAGATTTAAGTCATCAATGACGGTATTGCTGCCAAAACGCTTACTGACATGCTTGAGTTCGACAAAATGCTTTTTCTCAGTCACTTGGTTTTTATCAGAAAAATAATTTTTGTTAGACCCATTATTTTCGTTAGTCATCATGTTAAGCCTTTTCAGTGCGCCATTATTCGGCGTTACTGGCTTTTGAGCGGGCAATTCGCGCTTCGCCAACCAGATAATCAAATAGGAAGATGATGGCGAGCATCACCACAATCAGAATTGAGCCGTAGGCAATCGCGATACCGTATTCACCATCTTCTACGCGGTTAAGGATGTAGGAGGTGGCGACTCGCGTATCTGGCGTCACCAAGAAAACAATGGCACTGACCGTCGTCATAGCCCGCACAAAGCTGTAAATCAGTGCCGATAAAATCGCCGGACGCAACAATGGCAGCAAAATGTAAATCACGGTGCGCAGCGAACCGGCTCGCAAGCTGAGTGAGGCCTCGTCCAGTGATTTATCGAGTTGCCCGAGGCCGGCAATCCCGGCACGTATCCCAACTGGAACATTTCGCATCACCATCGAGATAATGACGATGGCCGCCGTGCCAGTCAGGTACACCGGCGCACTGTTAAAGGCCAAAATATAGGAGACCCCGGCCACGGTTCCCGGTACGGCGAAACACAGCATGGTGCTGAACTCGATGGTTTTTTTCCCTCGGAATTGCTGGCGAACCACGATATAGGCAATGAGCAGACCAAAAGCGGCGGTGATAGGTGCGGCGATACCGGCATAGAGCAGGGTATCGAGCAATGAGGGCCAAGCACCGTCACTGAAACCTTGGCCAAATAGCTGATTGAAGTTATTCAGCGTTAAGGTGTAATCGACGCCCCAGTTGACGGTAAAGCTGCCATAGAAAATGCTGCCGTAAAGCAACACGTTAAAGGCAATCCACACATACAACATGGCCGTCGTGCCCCACACCAGAGTGACGGGCAATGGTTGGACATCGCCGCGCGAAGATTTACCGGAGATGGTGACGTAGGAGCGCTTGCCTATCCACATGTATTGGATACAGAAAATAAACAGCGAGAACATCAGTAGAATGACGCCGAGTGTGGATGCCGCCGGATAATCAAGTTGCGCGCCAGTGATGTAGAAGTAGATTTGCGTGGCGAGCACGTCAAAGTTCCCCCCCAATACCAGTGGGTTACTGAAATCTGCCAGTGACTGCACAATGACTATCAAAAATGAGTTCGCCAGTGCCGGTTTCAATAGCGGCAGAAATACCTGCATAAAAGTCTGCCAGCGGCTGGCGCGCAGGGTATAAGAGGCTTCTTCCAGCGACGGATGAATGGTTTTAATCGCGCCGTCGAGGATCATAAATGACATCGGGGTAAAGGCCAGAACTTGTGCCAGCCAGATACCGGTAAAACCATAGAGCCAGTTAGTGTTCGTTAGGCCGAACCACGTGACCATTAACTCGGTGACATAACCGGAGCGGCCCATCATCAGGGTGACGCCCAGCCCCACCACAAACGGCGGGGTGACAATCGGCAGAATGGAGAAAATCCGCCCCAGCAAAGCTGAGCGCTTGGCAATTCTGGTGGTGTAAATGGCTAGCACCATGCCAAAGAATGTGCAGCCGATACCGACTGCAACCGACAGCACGAACGAATTCCAGATAACTTGCAGGATATGCGCCTGCCCGAGGATCGCCATAAATTGCCATGGCGCAAACGCTCCGCTTTCGTCAGTAAACACCGGAATGAAGATAGCGATACTGGGAAACAGAATGAAGACGGTTATCAAAGCAATAATGGTGACCAATGATCCGATTACAAAACGGTCGCCGCCCAGCCATTCAAGGCGAGCGAGCGCCAATGTAATGATGGCCCCCAAAGCAATAAACAAGCCAATCGTGGCAAAACCTAAGCCACGTTGCAGCCATGCAGAGCTTATTACCACGAATAGAGCGCAGAATAGGGCAAAACCGGCATCAAATAAATGGCGAGCACGGTGTTCGCGCCCTTGCGGGGAGAGTGGTCTGAAAAGCAATACTAATGGCAGGGTAAACCACAATGTGCTGATGTTTAGCCCAGACCAACCATAAGCGAGCAGCAGCTCAGAGCGGCTCGCTTCAAGCAGGCCGTAATCCAGACTGAAAGTGGGTAATAAGGCAAAAGCAGCCACGGCAAACGCCAGCCAATAGAAAATAGCATCCCGTGTCTGCGGGAGCCGCAGAGTATGTGTCATGGTGTTCCCTAGATAACCACCCGGTGTCTTTGGCGCTACAGCGGTGTGGTTAACTTTGCTGCAACGCCAATGACCTTGGGTATAGAAGTAGTCGATAAGTTATTAATATTTATACTTGGTGGTTATTGACCCATCTTGACGTCATTGACCCACTTGGTTATCAGTTTCTTACGCATTTCGGTGGCACCATAAGTGTCCATATCGTAGTTAATCAGCTTCAGATCGTCGAGCTTGAGTGAGTTAGGGGAGGTCGCTGCCGTCGTGTTGGTCAGAATCTGGTATGACTGGCCTTTCTGCCATGCCAATTCTTGTGCGTCTTTTGACAATACCCAGTCAACAAATAACTTGGCATTGTCCAGATTCCGCGCCCCTTTCAAAATACTGACCCCACCAATTTCATAGCCAGACCCTTCGCAGGGTGAAATCAATTTCAGTGGCGCGCCTTTCTCTTTTTCCAGAGAGTAATCATGCAAGAAGCCAATGCCGATGGTGGTTTCGCCACGTGCGGCGTTACGGGCCGGGGCGATACCTGACTTGGTGTATTGCGACACGTTGGCATTCAGTTTTTTCAGGTAATCGAATGCCGCCTCTTCCCCCCATAACTGTGAGAAAGTTGCCAGTGCGGTGTAGGCGGTGCCAGAGCTTTGCGGATCGGCAATCTGGATTTCGCCTTTATAGACCGGGTTGGTCAGGTCTTTCCAGCATTTTGGCTCTGGCAGGCCCTTCTCTTTCAGGCGGTCAGTATTGACTCCCAGCCCTAAAATGCCGATATAAACGGCGGAGGAGTAATTACCTTTGCGTTTTGCCGGGTCACGGAACTGCGGCATGATTTGCGCTAAGTTAGGAGAGGCGTAGGGATGGAGTAAATCCATTTCACCGGCCTGTGACTGCGGGTCTAGCGTGCCGCCATACCAAACATCGGCTTGCGGATTCTTTTTCTCTGCATCCACTTTGGCCAGCGTGCTGCCGGAGCCATTACGAATAAAGCTGGTTTTTACATCGTATTTTTCGCCGAATGCTTTGGCTTCTTCTTCACACATGGCATTGGTGGCGCTGCAATAAATAACCAAACGGCCTTCCGCTTTGGCAACGGTAGTCCAGGCGCTTAGGGCGAGGCCGGCGGCGATCAATGCTGAGAGAGGTACAAGTTTCATCACATTATCCTTTTTATACCCTTATGCACACGTTACCGGGTGCAGGTTGGGCTGTCGTTATAGAGACAACGGTTACAGAGACAACAGTTGTAGGTAGCGGTATGACTGACTTTGTCTAACGTACTGCTTTCAATCGATTGATGCCGGTCATCAAGAGCGGCATCAATAACAAACCAACAGCGGCTGACGCCAGAGTAAGCAAAGCAAAAAAACCTTGCCAACCATAATGTTGCAATACTTGCGCCAGTGGCCACCCCGCCAGCGCAGCACCGAGATAAGCAAATAACCCGAGGAACCCCGTGACAGTGCCAGCGGCATCTTTATGGGTATATTCGGTGGCCGCCAGGCCAATCAGCATTTGTGGTCCAAAAACAAAAAAGCCGATGCTGAAAAACGTCACTGATAGCAGCGCATAGTTGTGTACCGGGGCCAGCCACAGGGCGGTCATGGTCAGAAATAACCCCAGCGCAAACAGCAAAATCATGGGCGCGCGCTGTCCGCGAAATAATAAATCTGACCCCCAACCGGCAAATAACGCGCCAAATAATCCCCCTAACTCAAACAGTGATAGGGTGGCATTGGCACTGAGCAAATTGACGCCATGGCTCTCTGCTAACCAAATATTGCCCCAGTCATTGAGGGCAATGCGGATCAAATAGACCAGCACATAAGAAACGCCCAGCAGCCAGATGGTGCGGTTGCGCAAAATGGCATCGCGAAAAATACGCCCCATCGGCATGGGCGGGCTTTGTTGCTCTTGCCACTGATCTTGCGGATCTCGTCGCCATTGGCCGATGGTCGGCAAACCTTGCTGTTGCGGCTTATCACACAATTGCCAGCATAACCAAATACCTAACACAATGCCGATGGTCCCGGGCACAAGCAGTGCGGCCTGCCAGCCGTAGTGCGAGGCCAGAAAAGCCGATAGCAGCGGCACCGCCGCCCCGCCAATACTGATGGACGTATTCCAACATCCCCACCAAGTGCCGCGTTCATTGCGTGAATACCAAGTACTTAGCAATTTGGCGCAAGGCGGCCATCCCCAGCCCTGAAAGAAACCATTTAAAGTCCAGACCACCAACAGGGCGGGCAGCGAGTGGCACAGGGTAAAGACCACATTCAGTATCCCGGTCATCATCAAACCGATGCCCATAATCCAGCGCGCTTGGCTGCGGTCACTGACAATGCCGGAAACAAATTTTGAGCCGCCATATGCCAAATAAAACAGTGTGCCGAGTAAGCCGATATCCCCTTTATCCAGACCCAGTTCCAGTTGCATCACCGGCATCGCGTAGTTGACACTTTTGCGTGTCAGATAAAAGGCGGCATAGCCCATCACCATGGCGGCCATCAGGCGCGGTCGCCAATAGCGGTAGCGCGCATTCACCTGTTCCGGTGTCAAAGGCTCGGCAGGTAAAGTCTTTGACGACAATGGCGGTGCTGACATGGATTCCTCCGGTAATTAGGTTGAGTGTAAGGAAGGAAAAAATAAAAGGGATCAGACAAGGTTGTAGACGGTTAGGAATAATGCTTATTTATGCGGGCTTTTGATCCCGTTCTGTGGGCAGGCTCACAGAGTCGCTGGTGCGGACATGGGTGGGCAGATTGACCACGACCCGGGTGCCTAAGCGGCGCTGTAGCAACCAGTCGCCGCCCAGCGCCCGCACGCGCTCTTCAATACCGCGCAAGCCCAATCCACCGCCGGGAGATGACTCCGGGATACCCATTCCGTCATCACGCACTTCCAAAGTGATGATATCGTCGGTCAAGTGCAGACTTACCTGGATATTGCTGGCGTTAGCGTGCTTATTAATATTATTGAGCAACTCTTGCACCAACCGGTAAAGTGTAAATATCACCACATCCTCACCGGGCGGTGAGGGTAGCGCATAATCCATTTGAAAATGAATCCCTTGCTCGGTAAAAGCAAACTCTTCTGCCAGATGATGCAGTGCTTGGTTGAGTGGCATTTCATCAAGCACTGGCGGGCGCAATTGTCGTAATAATTGGCGAGTTGTTTGGTGGATACGTTGTGACAAGCTGCTAATTTGATTGGCGGCAGATTGTGCTGCTGGCGAGGGCGCACTGCGGTTTACTAGCATCGCCTGAATTTGAATGGCGGTGATATTCTGGCCGATTTCATCATGTAGCTCGCGGGCAATTTCCTTGCGTACATCTTCCTCTGTATGCACCAGCCGTTTCATCAGTTTGCGGCGGGTTTGCAACTCTTGCTCTAGCTGATTGCGATAACGGTGCAGATGTTGTGCCAACTGCTGTTGGCGACTGATGGCGATGCCTAATGTCAGCCCCAAAAGTGCTTGAGTCGAAAGGAACAACTCCAGTTCAGCTAAATCATGAAATGCCCCACTGGCTTGACGGGTCACTGTTATCATCAAACTGCCTAATACCGCCGCTAACACCCCTCCTTGCCAGCCAAATTTATAGGCCATGAAGACATTGGGCAGGAAGACAAAAATCAGCAACAGCCGCTCCATATTCGGGGCAATGGCTATCTGCACACAAACCCCAATTGCGAAAATCAGCGAGCACCAAATGAGCAGAGATGTGCGCAGTGGCGGGTCTGGCATCTGTTGAGAGAATAAGTTTCGAATATGCTGCTGTTTTAAATATTCATATATTAGATAGGTAAATGGCACCAGCAGGATGCCGCCGGTAAAAGTGGCGAGCAGGGTTTGAGTTAATGGCAAAGGTAGCCAGTAGCTAAAAATTAGCCCGTGTAGCAGACTGTTACCCGTGACGGCGGCGAGCAGCAGTAATAGCCGCTGCCAATAAAGGGTGTAATGGTGCCAAAAACGCTGGGTCAGTCCGGCGGGTAGCAAACTGAGGAGTGGGGACAACATAATCAAAATCGTCGGTTGCAACTGCTCACTGTGCAACCACCCCAATGCAGCGCACTCTGTCAGCAATAACACCGACCAATAGCGGCGTGGCAGCAGAATTATCAATGCTAGCCGCAGGCCTTGGGGCAGTAATAAAACGGCGTGCAGGCCATCATCACTCAGATAAAAGCTAATTGTCCACAGTGCCAGCCAACTCAGCGAGAAGAAAATAGCCAGAAACAGCGATAACCCCACAGAGCGCAATTGCCACATGTCAGTTTCCTGCCAATAACTGATGTTGCAAGGCGAAATGCACCAGTTCGACAGTGGTTTCGCAATTCAGTTTACCCAGAATATTAGCCCGGTGAACATGCACAGTTTTATGGCTGAGCGATAATTTCTCAGCAATCGACTTAACACTTATTCCATTGATTAATAGCTGGAAAATCTCTTTCTCTCGTGGTGTTAACACCGCCAGTTGTTGCGGCTGTTGTGGCATATGGCGCAATGCCCGCAATGCATCGGCGCACAGATACAGCCCACCGCCATTGACGGTGCGTAGCGCTTGAACTAATTCGTCCGGGCCACAGCGCTTAGTCAAATAGCCACTGGCCCCGGCGTCCATCGCGCTTTGTACAAATGCGGTAGTGTCATAAATACTCAGGATAATGGCGCGAAAATGGGGCATTTTTTGGCGCAGGCGCTTGAGCAGACTTAAGCCACTTTCATCCGGCATTGAAATATCCATAACAGCGACATGGATATTTGTCTCGGGCAGCTTGGCCCAAGCTTCTGCCGCTGAGCCATATTCACCAATAATACGAATATCCTTTTCCAGCGATAACAACTGGGCAAAACCCGAGCGCACAACAATATGGTCATCTATCAATGCGACATTAATCATGATTTTTCATTATTACGGGACATAAGTTGGCATGATGCTCATCAATCATTAGCGTGGCAATAATTGTTATTAAAAATGTAAGAGGCTTAACATATGCGGCGGAAATCTGCTGGAGAAATAGGCAATTCTCACTGAAAAATGCAGTGCTCCACAGGGGGAGTGTGGAGCATGAAAGAGGTGGCGTGGAACTTAGACAGGTTTAGGATTACGCCGTTTTTTTACTGCGGTAGATTCGCTGCGGCCGGCCCACCTTGCCATAAATTATCTCTGCTTGTAGGGCTTGGTTAGTCGCACAAAACTCCAGATAACGGCGGGCTGTTGTCCGGCTTAAACCGAGCACCTGCGCAACATTTTCAGCGGTATATTCATCTGCATTATTAGCAAACAACATCTGAATTTTATCCAAAGTCATTTGGTCAATACCCAATGGCAATGTGACTTTTTGTTCGCCACGGGCATAAGTGTTGTACATCTCATCAATTTGGCGCTGATTGACCTTAGTACCATCTTGCAGGACTTGATGACGATGGCGATAGCGGGCCAAAGATTGTTCCAGCCGTTGGTAAGCGACCGGTTTTATCAGGTAGTCAAATACCCCATAGCGAATAGCCTCAGAGACTGTTTCACTGTCACTGGCGGCGGTAACAAAAATAATGCCGCCGGAAAACCCCTGTAAAGTCAGTTCTCGTAATAACGCCAAACCACTGCCATCGGGCAGATAGTTATCCAACAGAATCAAATCAGGATGAAAGCGGGCCACCATACTGCGGGCTTGCTGCAAATTGCCTGCTAGCCAGACTTGCTGGCAATGGGGGCTTTGCTGGATAAATTCTGCATGCATTTCTGCCAGTGGCGTTTCATCTTCTACCACTAAAATATTAAGACATTCCATGGGATCTCCCTGTCTTTGAGATCAATGCGTCTTTGGTATAAAGACGGTAAATAAGGTGCCGCGCGGCGGATTTTCTTCTAGCGTAATGGTGCCGCCACTTTGCTGAACATAGGTGGCCACCAGATACAGGCCAATACCGTGTTCGTCTGAATTTTTAGAACTGATACCCCGCTCGAACAGGCTATCTTGCAGGTGTGGGTCGATACCGCAGCCATGGTCGGCGACTTCTAAAATCACATCATCACCCTCATCAGATAGGTAAATTTCAATTTGTTTGTCACCCTCTGGATTTTTTAAGCTGGCTTCAAAAGCATTATCCAGCAGATTTCCCATAATAGCGGCCAGTTCATTCTCGCCGATATTGGGCGGTAAATGCCCTAACTGGCAGCCGGGGATAAAGTTCAAATTCAGACCTAACTCTTTGGCCCGGTGGTATTTACCAAATAATAACGCCGCAATCTGCCGGTTATTGAATGCGGTGCGCAGCATATCAATCAGTGCCTGATGGGAGGAAGATTCGGTTTTCACCATCTCCAGTGCCCGGTCAAACTCTTTCATTTGCAACAACCCACTCATCGTCGACATCCAATTAAGATGTTCATGGCGCACTGTGCGCAGATTTTCGACATATTGCTTAATCTGGCTGAGCTGGGCACTGAGAGTATGAATATCATCCTGACTGCGAAAACTCACCACCCAGCCCTGAAAAACCCTCTCTTCCGACCAAATGCCCGCCCGGTTGGCAATGGCATTTAAGCCATTAAAAGTACAGAGTTCATCTTGGCGATTGTCACCACTTTGCTCGAGAAAGAAGTGGTCAGGAGAGACCACCTCACTGACTTTACGGCCAATCAATTGCTGTGGCGTGGCTGAGATGTGTAACATTTTACGCGCATTCTGATTGATTGCAGTGATCCTCCCCTCAGGATCAACCGCTAATAGCCCTTCAAATACAGCCCCAAACAGCGCTTCTTGCTGTCTTAGCACGCGCGCTATCTCTTTCGGCTCCATTCCCATCATTTGGCGGCGGATATGGTGAGCAAACAGCCATGACAAAAGCAACAGCACCACGAGCACCAGAATAAAAGAGTGGGTCAGGGGCAGCAGATAAATCAGTCGCCAGTGATCTATTTTGCTGATCAGATAACCGAGCGAAACCACACCAATGATTTTTCCCTGTTCATCACGAATTGGGGTTTTGGCGCGCATGGCCTCGCCCATTGAGCCTTTACCAAAAATAATGTAACTCTCGCCCCTTTCCAATGCGCCGGCTTTGGTCCATTGCATCGGGTAGCCAATCATCTGCGGGTTTGGGTGATACAGGCGAATTGACTGGGTATCACCAATGACCAGGTAGTCAAGGTCGGAGGTATTGCCAAGCCGGCCGACAATTTGTGCTAGTTGGGCTTTATCACGATGTTTAACGGCATTGACCACCGAGTCCATCGACGCAATTATCTTGGCCTGATTCATTGCAGTTTTACTGACTTGATCCAACAGATATTGCTCAAAGTTATGACTGAGAAAACGATCCAGCGCGCCGACCAGTAAGATAGACACGGTTAACAGCAACAGAAATATGCGCAGTGGAAAGGCCATGTTTTTCAGCCGGCCCCATATGCGGCCGCGCCATTTTAATTTTTCTGCTATGGAATAACTTGGCACACGACTCACCTTAATTAACATATGGGCTATTGCACTGGCGATAACATAAGTTAATTTAAGAAATAATTAAATAGCTAAGAGAAATAAAAATATATATTTATAATTAAGAAAATTAAAACCATTAAATAACTTATATTTACTTTCTTATCTGTGAAATAGGTCAATTAACCGCGTTGTTTTTATGTTTAGCATGTGCTCGTAAATTAATTAAAATTAAAATTAAAAATAATCTGACTCCGATTTATTTCATGCTGTTGTTTCTACGTGAATTATTTATTTTAAATTGTGGCGAATTTTTATTTTATTGTTCGCTTCTTAACTTGTTTTTTATTTGTTATGTAAACGTTATGGTAGAGAGTGAATTATGGACACGGTATTTGACCGAATTAATCGTTCAGACCATCAGCAGATTGCAGAAATAACACGTTTCTTACGTGCCAATGATCTGAATATAGATACCACCGTTGAGGTGTTTATTACCGTAAGCCGTAATGAAAAGCTTGTAGCTTGTGGTGGCATTGCTGGCAATATTATCAAATGCGTGGCAATCAGTGAGCAGGTGCGGGGCGAAGGGTTGGCACTCACGTTGGCAACTGAGTTAGTCAATCTGGCCTATGAACGCCACCATAGCCATCTGTTTATTTATACCAAAACTAAAAATGAGAGCTTGTTTAAAGCTTGTGGCTTTTATCCTATAGCCAGTGTCCCGGGTATTGCGGTGTTGATGGAAAATAGCGACTGCCGTTTGCAGCGCTATGCCAAACAATTAAGTCAATTACGCCAGCCAGGGCAGAAAATTGGCAGTATTGTAATGAATGCCAACCCGTTTACCCGCGGGCATCAATATTTGGTGCGGCAGGCCGCGGCCCAATGTGATTGGTTACATCTGTTTTTAGTCAAAGAAGATAATTCGCGTTTCCCGTACGAAGATCGACTGCAATTGGTGCTCGAAGGCACGCAAGATATTGCAAATCTGACGGTACACCCCGGCTCGGAATATATGATTTCCCGCGCCACATTCCCGTGCTATTTCATTAAAGATCAAGGTGTGGCAGATGACTGTTATACCGAGATTGACCTGAAAATATTCCGCCAATATTTAGCTCCGGCACTGGGTGTCACTCATCGTTTTGTTGGAACTGAGCCGTTTTGTAGCGTGACGGCCAAATATAACCGCGACATGGGCTTTTGGCTGGAAACGCCATCATTGCCTTATCCGCCGATTGCATTGGTAGAAATTGAACGCCTCAAATATCACAACACCGCCATTTCCGCCTCATGGGTGCGCAAATTACTGGCCCAGGGAGATGGCGAAACCATTCGAAAATTAGTGCCTCCGGCGACCTGCCATTACTTACAGCGACTGTTGGCGCAACGCGCACATAAGGCAGCCAGCGCCGAGAAAAGCCCCACGCGAGTAAAGAATTCAGCCCTGTTTTAACTGATTAAAAGCAGTTGGTTACAGCAGGGCGCAAAGATAGGGACTGATGTGTAAATCAGAAACCGCGAATTTGAAGACAAGTTAATCAGGTGAAACATGAAAATTATTAGAGAGGCCGTCGCCGGAACGTTGGAGTCAAGCGACGTTATGGTGCGCATCGCGCCATTAAATCCACCCGAAATAGACCTGCAAATACACAGCAGTGTAGACAAGCAATTTGGTGAAGCCATTCGCTACAGCGTATTGGCGTTGCTGGAACAGTATCGAGTGACCGGGGTGCAACTGATTATTGACGATAAAGGCGCGCTAGATTGCGTTTTGCAAGCACGGCTGGAAACCGCGCTGCTGAGAGCCTGCGATGAAAAAATTCTGCCATGGAGAGCGCATTGATGAAACCCGAAATGAAAAACAGAATGCGCCGCAGCATGTTATTTGTTCCCGGTGCTAATGCTGCCATGGTCAGTAATGCCTTTATTTATCAGGCTGATGCACTGATGTTTGATCTGGAGGACTCGGTTATCCTGCGCGAAAAAGATGCCGCTCGTCGTTTGGTTTATCACGCCTTGCAGCATCCACTGTATCAAGATGTGGAAACCATAGTTCGCGTCAATGCATTGGATTCAGCTTATGGTCTGGCTGACTTAGAGGCTGTCGTGCGCGGTGGGGCGGATATCGTGCGTTTGCCGAAAACTGACCACGCGAAAGATGTGGCAGATATGGCGGATGAAATCAGCCGTATCGAGTCGGAGTGCGGCCGCGAAGTGGGCAGCACCGGCCTGTTAGCGGCAATTGAGTCTGCGCAGGGCATTACGCAGGCGCTGGCTATTGCACAGGCATCCCCGCGTTTAATGGGCATTGCCTTGGGAGCCGAGGATTATGTCCGCAACTTGCGCACTGATCGCTCGCCCGAGGGCATTGAACTGTTATTTGCGCGCTGTTCAATTTTGCAGGCGGCCCGCGCTGTCGGTATTCAAGCTTTCGACACCGTGTATTCCGATGCCAATAACGAAGCCGGTTTCTTGCAGGAAGCCGCGCTCATCAAACAACTGGGTTTTGATGGCAAATCGCTGATAAACCCACGCCAAATCGAACTATTACATAACCTCTATGCCCCGACTGAGAAAGAAGTCCGCCATGCACAGGCGGTGGTCGATGCCGCTGTTGCGGCAGAAGCCGAAGGACGCGGGGTGGTTTCCCTGAACGGCAAGATGGTGGACAGCCCGGTAATTGAGCGGGCGCGGTTGGTTTTACAGCGTGCGGCCAGCGGCCTGCGTGAGGAATAAGAAATGAATAGGCAACAACGGATAGCCAGCTTAAGTGATTGTCAGGATAACAGCCCGGCGCATCCCCCATATCAAAGCAGCTCGAAAGCGAATTTACAGGCGCAAAAACCGCGCGATAGCAAGGTTTGTGATTCATTGGAAAATGCTATCCGCCGCAGTGGGTTGCAAGATGGCATGACCATCTCCTTCCACCATGCTTTTCGTGCCGGTGATTTGACCTTAAATCTGGTCATGAATGCCATTGCAGCCATGGGATTCAAAAACTTACGTTTAGCTTCCAGCTCCCTGAGTGACTGCCATTCACCGCTGGTTGAGCATATTCGCAATGGCGTAGTCAGCGAAATATACACCTCGGGTATGCGCGGGCCGCTGGCAGAGGAAATATCGCGCGGATTATTAACCAAACCTGTTCAAGTTCACTCACATGGTGGCCGCGTTAATCTGATTGAGTCCGGCGAATTGACTATTGATGTCGCCTTTATTGGGGTTCCGGCCGGTGATGAGTTCGGCAATGCCAATGGTTTTAGTGGGAATGCCTGTTGTGGTTCCTTGGGCTATGCCCGTGTTGATGCTGAATATGCCGCCTGTGTGGTGCTGTTAACTGAAGCTTTGCTGGCTTATCCACACCATCCCGCCAGTATTACTCAGGATCAGGTCGATTTGATTGTGCAAGTTGAGAAAGTGGGAGATGCCGACAAGATTGGTGCTGATACCACCCGAATGACCTCTAATCCCCGCGAATTATTAATTGCTCGCCGCGCCGCAGAGGTGATTGCGGGCTCGGGCTATTTTGTCGACGGCTTCTCTTTGCAGACCGGCACCGGCGGGGCATCACTGGCCGTGACCCGCTTCCTGGAGGACAAAATGGTGCGCCGCAATATCACGGCGGCTTTTGCCCTCGGGGGGATCACCTCAACCATGGTGGAACTGCATGAAAAAGGGCTGATTACCAAGCTGTTAGATGTGCAAAGTTTTGACAAACAGGCGGCTTCTTCACTGGCTCGCAATCCGCAGCATATTGAAATCAGTGCGAATCAATATGCCAATTTCAGTTCAAAAGGCGCATCAGTTGACCGGCTGGATGTGGTGGTGCTCAGTGCGCTGGAGATTGACATTGGTTTTAACGTCAATGTGTTGACCGGCTCTGATGGCGTGCTGCGCGGGGCTTCGGGTGGCCATTGTGATACCGCGGTAGCGGCGCGATTGTCAATTATTGTGGCGCCGCTGGTGCGTGGGCGGATCCCGACCTTAGTCAAGGAAGTGACAACCTGCGTGACGCCGGGTTCCAGTGTGGACATTCTCGTGACCGATCACGGTATTGCGGTCAATCCGGCACGGCCAGAACTGGCAGAACGTTTGCAACAGGCGGGTTTACCGGTGGTGACTATCGATTGGCTTTATCAGCGCGCGCTGACCCTGACGGGCGCACCGCAACCTATCAAATTCACCGACCGTGTGGTGGCCGTAGTGCGTTACCGCGACGGCTCGGTGATTGATGTTGTTCATCAGATACAGGAGTAGGCGATGAATACATTTTCCCCGGCGTTAGCGGCTAACCGGCCGATTAGTTTGCCGGAATTGCTGACCAGTCGAGAGTCGCGCCAGAGCCGTCAACAGGTTTGGTTGGCTCGCCACCAAGTCACGTTGATTTCTCTGACCTTAGTCGCGCCCGGTGCAGTGAAAGATAACCCATTGACGCGCAAGCTGTTTGCGTTGGCGTGGCAAGCGATTACTGCATTGAGCCAGCAGCAATCTTGGCCGGTATTGCAGCAAGAAGTTTTCCCATTGCCGACTGGGTGTGAAGGGCTGATAGCGGTTGATTTGCCTGCGGAGCAGGTGAAAGACGCCGCACTGTTACTGGAGCTAAAGCACCCGCAGGGCCGGTTATGGGATATCGATGTGCTTGATATTTCAGGGCGAATTTTGTCGCGTCGTGATGTCGGCTTGGCTGCCCGCCGCTGCCTGTTATGCCACCGCCCAGCGCATGTTTGTGCTCGAGCGCAAACCCACAGTATCGAAGAATTACTGGCCCAGATGGAGTTGATGCTCAATGCCACAACTGCAACGCACTGACGACATGGTGCTGTCGTCGTCGGCACATTGGCAGGGATCTAGCTTTAGCCAAAAATATGGTGCACTGGCTTATCAGGCGCTGTTGGCCGAAGTCAACCTGACTCCCAAACCCGGTTTGGTCGACCGCGTTAATTGTGGCGCACATCGGGATATGGCGCTGCTCGATTTTTATCACAGTGCGGATGCTATTGCGCCGTGGCTGCCACGTTTTATTGAGCATGGTATTCGCCACAGTGATGTGCACGGGCAGGCGGCACTGAGCCGTTTACGACCACTGGGGCTGGCGTGTGAAAACAGCATGTTTTTGGCCACCGGCGGTGTGAATACCCATAAAGGCAGCGTTTTTTCACTGGGATTAATGTGCTGTGCGCTCGGGCGGTTGAGTGTGCGTGCGCAACAAATCAGTGCTGAAACGGTGTGTCAGGAGGTTGCCAGCTTATGTTGTGGGCTAACCGAGCGCGAGTTGTACCAATCCAATCCGCAACAAACTGCGGGTCAGCGCCTGTTTTATCAACATGGCCTGACCGGTGCGCGCGGTGAGGCGGAATCAGGTTTTGCGACGGTGTTAACCCATGCTTTACCCGCATACCGGCGCTTATTAGCTGACGGAGCGCAACCTGATCATGCCCTATTGCACACCTTGCTGATTTTGATGTCCGTCAATCGCGATACCAATGTGGTTTCTCGTGGCGGTATGGCGGGGTTGCAATGGTTACAACAACAGGCGACAGAACTTCTGGCCTCACTCTCACCGGCAGGGATGCGCGCGCCTCTCAGCCAGTTAAAAGTGCGGAGGTTTGACGCCCAGTGTATCGCCCGTAATCTTAGCCCCGGCGGCAGCGCTGACCTGCTGATCCTGACCTGGTTTCTGGCGCAATTTCCTCATCATATCCCTGACAAAAATAATAACGGAGTTATACCCGTCATCTTTCAAGATGCAGGGTTGTTGGCTGCCATCACTCACCCAAGTCATTGAGTTATCTCAACTCCTGGGTTCATTCCGTTGCCGTCTAACTGCAACTTGAAATCTATTGGGTATATAGGAGTCACTTTATGTTGAAGTCGCATGAGAAATTATGGAAAGCGCTCGCGCCTTTTGTGGTGCTGGCGGTTTTGCTATTGATACCCACGCCGGAAGGTATGCCACCTCAAGCCTGGCGCTATTTTGCGATTTTTGTCGCTATGATTGTCGGGATGATTTTAGAGCCGATTCCCGCCACCGCGATAAGCTTTATTGCGGTAACGATTTGCGTGCTGAGCTCTGATTGGGTGCTATTCAGTGCGGCGGAAGTGGCCGATGCCAGTTTCAATGGTAGTAAAGAGTCATTGAAATGGGGGCTGGCGGGGTTCTCCAGCACCACCGTCTGGCTGGTGTTTGGCGCATTTATCTTTGCGCTCGGCTATGAAGCGACCGGGTTGGGCCGTCGAATCGCCTTGTTCATGGTTAAATTCATGGGCAAACGGACTCTGACATTGGGTTATGCTATTGTTATTATTGATATTCTCTTAGCACCATTTACTCCATCGAATACTGCCCGCACGGGGGGGACGGTGTTCCCGGTGGTCAA
Source organism: Yersinia hibernica (assembly GCF_004124235.1). Classification (NCBI taxonomy): domain Bacteria; kingdom Pseudomonadati; phylum Pseudomonadota; class Gammaproteobacteria; order Enterobacterales; family Yersiniaceae; genus Yersinia; species Yersinia hibernica. Next base: position 2,377,049 of record NZ_CP032487.1, on the reverse strand, counting down.
AAACCTGCCACCGCTATTTGATTCCTACCCGCATGACCCCTCGTCACGGCGGATTGGCGGTTATCTGATGTGGATGATGGTGATCGGCACCAGCATCAGTTCCTCCATGTTTGTAACCGGCGCGGCACCTAACGTGCTCGGTATTGAGTTTGTGAATAAGATTGCCGGTGTGCATATCGGGTGGATGCAGTGGTTCTTGGCATTCCTGCCCGTGGGCTTAATTTTGCTGGTCGTCGCACCTTGGCTCTCTTATGTACTATATAAGCCCGGTGTCACCAAAAGTGATGAAGTGGCGGCTTGGGCACAAACAGCATTGAAAGAGATGGGGGCCTTGACTCGCCAAGAGATGACGCTGATTGGCTTGGTGCTGTTGAGCCTGTGTTTGTGGGTATTTGGCAGTAAGTTTATTGATGCAACGGCGGTCGGTTTACTGGCAGTATCGCTGATGCTGGCGCTACATGTGGTGTCGTGGAAGGATATTACCAAATACTCCAGCGCCTGGAATACCTTGGTCAATCTGGCGACATTAGTGGTGATGGCCAACGGCCTGACTCGCTCCGGATTTATTGATTGGTTCGCCAACACCATGAGCACCCATCTGGACGGTTTCTCACCGAATATGACCATTGTCGCATTAGTGTTAGTGTTTTATTTCTCCCACTATCTGTTTGCCAGTTTGTCTGCCCATACCGCCACCATGTTGCCGGTGATTTTAGCTGTCGGTAAAGGGTTGAGTGGCGTGCCGATGGAACATTTATCCATGTTGCTAGTATTGTCTATTGGGATCATGGGGGTTCTCACCCCATATGCTACCGGCCCTGGCGTGATTATTTATGGTTGCGGCTATGTGAAATCAAAAGACTATTGGCGGCTGGGCGGGATCATGGGGGTGTTCTACATTACCATGTTGCTGCTGGTGGGGTGGCCAATCATGAGTCTATGGTATTGATTTAATTAATTTTATTTATCTCGGTTGGGCCAGTCAGCGGCCCAACTGAGTAAAAGCGGCCTATCTTAGCCGTTGTGCACACCAAAGACTCTGGGCAACCACAGCGATATTTCCGGGATATAGGTGACCAACATCAGCACCAAGAACAGCGCGCCATAAAACGGCAGCATGGCTTTCACCACTTGTTCAATTTTCTGTTTACTCACCGCACTGGCGACAAATAACACCGAGCCGACCGGGGGAGTAATCAAGCCAATCCCGAGATTAATCAACATAATCATGCCGAAATGCACCGGGTCAATGCCTAATGAATTGGTGACCGGCATCAATACCGGGGTCAATATCAAAATCAGCGGCGCCATATCCATCAAAGTGCCGATCAGCAACAGCATGATATTGATACATATCAGAATGACGTATTTATTATCAGAAACTGAGGTAAAGAACTCCGTGATTCGCTCGGGTAATTGCATATAGGTCATGATGGCGCCAAAACTGGCCGCAAACCCGATCAAAATCATCACGATAGTGACGGTTTTTACCGTGCGGTACATCAACTTGGGTAACTCTGACCATTTATAATCACGATAGATAAACATGGTCACAAAAAACGACCATAAACAGGCAATTGCGGCTGATTCAGTGGCCGTAAATATCCCGGAAAGAATGCCCCCCATGATGATGACTACCGTCATCAGCCCCCATAATGTGTCGACAAAGATTTTAAGCGCCTGACGGAAGGGCACGCGTTCACCTTTGGGATAGCCCCGCTTATAAGCAAAGCCGACACACATCAGCATCAGTGTGAAACTGAGCAACAGGCCCGGTAGGATCCCGGCAATAAACAGAGCCGCAATAGAGACCGTACCGCCGGTTGCTAATGAATAAATCACTGAATTATGGCTAGGAGGAGTCAATATTGCTTGCACTGAGCCACTGGCAGTCACGGCGGCGGCAAAATCACGGGGATAACCTTTTTTATCCATTTCGGGGATCATCACTGAGCCAATTGAGGCAGTATCTGCCACTGACGAGCCTGAAATGGCACCGAAAAATGTTGAGGCGACAATATTGACCAGTGACAGACCGCCACGGATAAACCCAACGAAGATATAGGCGAAACTTACCAGCCGCCGCGCTATTCCCCCTTCGGCCATAATGGCACCCGCCAGAATAAAGAATGGAATGGCTAATAATGAGAATTTGTTTACGCCACTGGTAATTTGAATCATTACGGCTTCGAGAGGTAAATCAATCCAAAATGCGCCAGCAATAGCACTTAAGCCGACGGCGTAGGCCACAGGCACTCCGATAGCCAACAAAATTGCCAAAGTAAAAACTAAAATAAATGCGTCCATAAGGCAAAGTTCCCCAAATTATGAATTGCCAATCATGACGACCGGGCGGTGGGTTTGTGGGCCAAAAAACAAGCGCTCGATAATAAAGAGTAAGGTAATAGCGGAGCCGATAGGCAGAGGAATATAAGTTTGCCCGGCGGTCAGTAATGGGAACTCCGCCACGGGTTGTGACCAAAGTTCGCTGCACAAAATGTAGCTGTACACCAAAATAAACAGGCTTATTAATATCATCAGCAAATCCACCAATATCAGGCAGACTTTTTTACCTGTTTCAGACAGCCGGTCGGTGACCATACTGACCGCGATATGTGAGCCGGAGCGATAACTGGCCGCTGCGCCAACAAAGGTAAAAGTGACCATGCATAAAATAGCCACGGGTTCGGGCCAAGATAAGCCATCATTGAGCACATAACGGGCGAATATCCCTATAGGAATAACCGCAACCATAATAATTAAAGCAATACCAGCAACCCAGATTGACAGGCGATATAAAACATCCATCGTTGATAGATAAGAGCGAGCCATAGTGGAGACCTCAGAATATAGGCGGTATTCGAACAGCGTCATACCGCCAAAAGAGTATTATTGGACAGCACTGATTTGCTGGATAAGGTCTTGGTAATCTTTGCCAAATTCATCACGAACGGATTGGGTAGCTTTGTAATAATGGTCATGATCAATTTCATGATATTGCACACCGCCAGCTTTCATTTTGTCATGAGATTGCTGTACGTAGGCTTGCCATAATACCCGCTGTTCTGCCTGTGCTTCTTTTGCCAGTTTCAGAATGGCTTGCTGATCTTCAGGAGATAACTTATCCCACTTGGTTTTAGAATAAAGGAACAATTCGGGAATAATAAAATGGCCGCTCAAGGTATAATTCTTAACGACTGGCATATAGTTATGTGCGACAAAAGTGGGTTCGTTATTTTCAGTGCCATCAATAACCCCAGTTTGCATGCCACTGAATACTTCACTGACCCCCATACTCAGTGAGTTAGCGCCCATGGCTTTCAGTGTTGCCAGCGCAATAGGGCTACCTTGTACACGGATTTTCATGCCTTTAAGATCTTCAGGTTTAATGACCGGCTGTTTAGTTATTAGATTACGAGTGCCGGCATCCATCCACCCGAGGAAGACCAATTTTGAGTCTTTACTGTTAGTGATTTTATCGCCAATTTCCTGACCTATCTTACCATCAAGCACTTTATGCAAGTGATCTTCATCGCGGAACATATAGGGCAGAGTAAAGACACTGATCTCCGGTAAAATAGAAGCAACGGGTGTCATAGAGACACGAATAATATCAATTGCTCCCATTTGAGCCTGCTCTATCATTTGTTTCTCATCACCTAACACCCCACCTGGGAATGTTTTAATTTCCAGGCGACCATCAGTGGCCGTCTTCAGTTTGTCTCCCATATTTTTAACTGCGACCACATTGGGATAATCTTTAGGGTGAACATCAGCGGCTTTAATTTGTTGCGCGGTGGCTATTTGGCTAAATAAAATGGTAGAAATTGCTAGGCAGAGTGTTGGTAGTGGCTTAGGAAATTTCATTCGGCGGTCTCCAGAATTCATTAAAATAATAAATAAAATTACAGTATTTCTAATAGTGAAATAGTTATATGAAAGGGTTATTCCTTTATCCCATGACATTCAACCTAGCTGTTTACATTTGCTTTTAAATTGACCATTGTCACAGAAAAAGAAATGGGAGAAACTGCGTTTCAATAATTGTGAAGTGGCATTTCATGATGAATTAAAATCAAAAAATGAGGAGTGAATGACATCGTTTTTAGGCCATTTACGAGGTGCAACTTGAAGTGACTAACGTTTTACATCAAATGGCTGGGTCTGATATTGTGACAATGCGAGTTAGCTACTACTATATCCGCCATACTGCAAGTTGCAGAAGTGTTAGCTGTCTTTTCTTTGTTCCACCCCAGTCACTTAATGTGTCAGATTGCGGGGATGGCTTAATTGCCGCTCTCCTGTGATTCAAATTTTTCAGGGTATAAAACGCTATGAATCAACATAAGCAGGATAACGTGTGACGCCGGTATTTCTCAGTAATTTTACCTTTGCCGCATTACCCGCCGCCGGTTTGAATAATCAACCCTTATTTCATGGGCTTTTGGCTAAATGTGATTTTGATGTCAATGTTTATCGGGATGAGTTGTTTACCGTATATGGCATCGCGTTCCCGGGCAGTTTACAAAAAGCCGTTGCTAAACGGCGTGCTGAATATCTGGCCGGGCGCTTTGTTGCCAGACAAGTCCTTAATATGCTAGAAGTCCGCGATTATTCTTTGCTCAATGGTATCGACCGCGCGCCATGCTGGCCAGCCGGGCTGATTGGCAGCATCAGCCATAATACCCAACGCGCGTTGTGCGGCGCACAAATAATAGCACCTGCTAATGAGCTGTTAGATGTAAGTCGTCGACTGCATGGTATTGGCCTAGATATCGAAAGTTTAATTGCTGTTGAAAGAGCGGACAACCTATGGCCGGGTATTCTTAGTGAAGAGGAATATTACTGTTTTCAAGATGGCCCATTACCATTCAACCAATTGCTGACATTGGCTTTTTCTGCTAAAGAGAGTTTATTTAAAGCGGTATACCCACAACTTGGGCGTTATTTTGATTTTCTTGAGGCAAAGTTGCTCAGCTATTCGCTTGATACTGGGCGTTTTGAATTGCAATTGTTGCGAGAGTTAAGTGAAGACTTTCCTGCTGGGCGCTGTTTTACCGGGTGTTTCACATTAAATAACCATGACATTCAAACATTTATTGCTTATTAATTATGATGTTATCGCCAAATGACATTATTTTTAATATTTTTAGGTTGGAAAGTTCAATTGGAATAGACTAAATATTAGCTACTGAAAATATTTATTGATAGGACATCATGAAATATATAGTGCTATTGCTCTTCATCCTATGTGTAGCTTATGTGCATTTTCGCGGCAAGGTTCGTTATAAATTCTGGCGTCAACTCTCAGACCATTCGACATTCGTTTCGCCACTGAATGTCTTTATGTATTTATTTTCACGAGTCCCCTCTACGCCCTATTTAAAGCAAGACCTTTTTCCCGAACTTGCCGTATTACGAGATAATTGGTTAAAAATCAGGGAGGAAGGCAGAGCATTAATGGAAATCCAGCAAATAAAAGCATCGGATAAATATAATGATGCCGGTTTTAACTCTTTCTTTAAAACGGGTTGGAAGCGCTTTTATTTGAAGTGGTATGAAGATAGCCACCCATCGGCAATGACGTTGTGCCCCCATACAACCACATTATTACAGGGCTTGCCCTCGGTGAAAGCAGCAATGTTTGCTGAATTACCAGATGGCAGCCGTTTACCTCGTCACCGTGATCCTTACGCCGGTTCTTTGCGCTATCATCTTGGTTTAATTACCCCGAATGATGATCGCTGTTTTATTGATGTGGATGGGACAACCTACAGTTGGCGTGATGGTGAGGGAATATTGTTTGACGAAACCTATATTCACTATGCTGAAAATCAGAGTGGGCAAGACCGGCTTATTTTATTTTGCGATATTGAGCGCCCAATGCGCTATCGTTGGGCACAGTGGGTTAACCATTGGCTAGGGCGAAATCTAATGAGTGCCGCTACCGCACCCAATGAAGAGGGGGACAGGACTGGGGGCGTCAATCGAATTTTTAAATATATCTATGCGGTACGTAAGGTGGGCAAACGTCTTAAAGCCTGGAATCGCAGAATATATTATCTTATTAAGTGGCTTTTATTCGGAGGCATTGCTGCTTTAATTTTTTATGCGCTGTGATGATAGCTCTTTATTATTCCCGACCAAGCTCCACTTACAGAGTATTTGATTAACGATATTTTTTGCAGTAGAAAGCAAAAATCCCGCTTAGTTGCCCAAGCGGGATTTTCTAATTTGGCTCCTCTGATTGGGTTCTCTTTAGCCAGTAACTGGCTAATATATAAGCTGAATCTAAATCATCTCTCTGTCAAGACCCCAGAGTGACCAGCAAAAACACAATTCCTTGTGATGCAATGATTTTGGATTTATAACTGTAGTGGCACACTGAATTTGGCCACCTGAACAGAGGTGATATGCTCACCTCAGAACAACACAGGTGTCTCAATGAAAAAAAGAAATTTTAGTTCAGAGTTTAACCAAAAATCCGCTGGACACAACTTTTCAGGGAAAAGTGCTCTTTTGAGCCGGGAGGATGGGCGCTACCACAAGTACCGTCGACTGATAGGGCAGATCCCGGCCGCCACCCCGAGTCTGACTACCAGTCGACCCTATCTTATCAATATAAAGTAGTTAGCTTACGTCTTACATTCACCGGCGATAAATCACTCTTACTGTGATACAGAAATTCAATTTCACCTAAGAATTGATCGTAAGTAATACTGTGAATACTTGATAAATTCAGAATTGGCATCGGAACAGTAGCATCTTTGTGTTGTAATGAACTGTTCCTGCGAAACTCCAGTTTTTTTAATCTATAAGCTTTGGCTTCAGAAGTGTTGGGTTTCGATAACTGATTGTCCATTACCACTTCCGAAGGAAGAAATGGGCTGGTAATTGGTTCATAATGAGATATAACGTTTATTTCACTGGATTTATTCTGGCTGTTCCTTTGCTTATTAACTAAAGACTTTCTTAATTCTCTAAGGGTATCATCAACCACCCCCATATATTTATCCACCTTTGCCGCTTTTTTAAGCTTTAGCCCTGCTTTTACACCTTTTTTATCATTAATAGTAATTAAAATTGGCGTATCCCTAACAATGTTAATACTATTTATGGTAGGTAAGTTATTGACAAGTGTTGTCGATTGCTTATTGTTTACTGCCTTTTCAAAAATGGTCAATGAATTTTTATTAGTGTATTGAGCCAGCGTTTTACTTTCTTCCAGTAAAGGTAATGGATAACACCAGAGTATATCATCCCCCCCACCATGCATAGCAATCGGCATTATCTTCCACTCAGCGAAGAGAGCAGCCTCATGGTCAAGCGCTGTAACTTTAAAATTTTCTTTGTCGGGATGGAATATATTATCCTTCTTATCTGCCGCTTCTGACGTATTGCTTTTTATCTTTAATAAATCTAATGCCAAGCGCGCCCCCACCGCTGTTCGGGGCATGACCATATAAGTGCTGGGATTAACCATACTTCCTACTTGTAGCCTTAGTTCTCCTTTGACTTCAAGTCTAATGAAAAATTCCTTTTCTTTTATTTTTTCGGCTTTAGCTTCAGTAATGGTCATATTTCTAAGCAAAGAGTCTTTTTTCGGTTCTGAAAACTGTGTGGCAAATTCTTTGAAGTGTTCTTCTGACATATCAAATGAGAAATTGTTACCTAAGATACATTGTGCGGCAATAATAGCATTTGCCTCGAAGGGCATTACTTTCATGTAATCTATCTTCGGCGTATTCAGTAATGTTTTTTCCCACCCTTGTCCGGTGCCAACCAAACCAGTAGCAGCTACTTTATGACGATTGTTAAATGAGACTCTGATATTGCTAGTTTCTGTTTTGGCTATTGTCAGGCTGTGACTATCTGATAGTTCTGCGACAATACCAGCGAACCATCCCGGAGCGAAGGGGGGGCCACCGGGAGCAATGCCAAAGAATGCAGCTATCCTGTCAGAACTGGTCAAATGTAATGTATCTTTGGGCTTAATTTCATTAGCCAAATTTATTAATGATTTTGACAGGTTTTGCTCTGGTTTTACCCCCAGAGCATCATTAGCGACCTTTGATAAAGGTTTAGCATTAGCCCTCAGTCTATTTATATTATGGCCGTATAATTTTTCTTTACTGTCAATATTATTCCCAATTGCTGAGGCTGTTGGTTTAACCAAACTTGGAACTGTAGTATAAACCGCACTAATTCCCGGGTCGATAGCTTTTGCGATATGCGTTATAGCCTCTTTATGTCGACCTTCTACGGAATGTTGTTTAGCTTGTTTTATATTTGTCCTAAATGTATCGATTATAGATGAAAACAAAGGGATATTTTTGCTGCTGAAATTAGCCTTGCGATCTGATGTAAAAGGTTGACCTGCATGATATTTTTCATGAGGATCATTTCCTATGCGCGATGAAAACACTTGTGGCGGCTTATGGCTTATTTTATTAACGACCAATTTCTTAGATGATATATGTCTGGGGTCGATAAACAGAACCCTCCTTTTACTTCTATTTTTAATCTCCACCTGTAAAACACCCATTGTTTTTTTTATGCTTGAGAGGCTATAACCTGTACGTAATGGGATTTTAATTTCATAAAGTAAACATGAATAATCTTTTACATTATCTCCTTCTTGAATTGATTTTAAATATAACTTATTGTTTGTTGTAAAGTATGAAACGGAGTGGTTATTGTCAATTTTAAATGTTAGATCTTCTTTTTTTCCTTCCAAGGAATAGTCTGTTAAATCAAGAGTAATGAACTGCCCCTTACTATTTACATCGAGTTCAGGAATAGAGATGTTTATGACATAACTTTTTCCTGTATTTCGCTCAGTACCGATTAATAGACCATTATCATCTATGTAGAGACTTTTAAATTTCTTGTCACATTCACTATCTATCAATTGTGAAGTTTTATACTTATAACCTGTAGTGTATTTTTTGAAGATCCCTTCAAAAAAATCATAACTATCCCCTTTAATTAAAACTAAGTGGCCATTATTATCGAGAGACATTCCACAATAATTAACAGGGAGTGTTGTTGTTGAACCACAATATACATAATCTTTGCTGTTTATTTGACTTAATTTACTGTCCTTATATTCAATTTTTACTAGATTACTTAGAGTTTGATTACTATCAGACAGTGCAAGATTAGAAATTAACTCACTACGCCTTAGACTCAATGGCGAGTTATTTATCTCTTTTAATTTGTTTTTTAAAGAAAATTGATCTCCTTCAGAAAACGAATGCCGTCTTAAAAAGTGATTTCTTTTTTCAATATCTATTGTTCTATGCTTGCTATCGTTTATTGTTAACATTTATTCTCCAGAATAGGCCTATTTATTAAACGTGTAAAATGTTGGTTCAAGAACAGTAATAGCATTTGATACCTACAAATGTAAATATTTCACAGTTGATCTTTTTCACCGTTTGTATTCACAAAAATCAAATGTCGCATTTTGCGGTTGTGCCGCGAACCCAGAAATAAGCGTATTTTGGAAGAAATAAAATCCCTGCCGTTTGAATATAGCAAACCCTAACACCATCAAACGGAAGTAAAGAAAATGACAGCAATCAATAACTCAATAAATGGGTTGCGCATGGTAACTGAAAATACCGTTCGCGCCTCGTTCGTCGCAGACTGGATAAGTACAAAATTTTCAGCCAGCGTCGCTTCGATAAGAAATACGTCGTCATCAATGAACCGCCACGGCAACACCTTTCAAGGGATGATGACCTCCGCGTCGGTCACCCGCCCCGGTGCGATTAAAAATATTCACTCCACCGCAGCACAACAAACACCGGCGGCCAAAATAGCGCTTTATAACCCGCTTAACCGCCACGGCAACACCTTCCAAGGGATGAATGCTTCCGTGCCAGTCACCCGCCCCGGCACGATTAAAAATATTCACTCCACCGCAGCACAACAAACACCGGCGGCCAAAATAGCGCTTTATAACCCGCTTAACCGCCACGGCAATACTTTCCAAGGGATGATTGCTTCCGTGCCAGTCACCCGCCCCGGCACGATTAAAAATATTCATCCCATCGTAGGCTCAGCAATCAACAAGACTGCTGGAATCCTGGAAAACGACGGCACACTCACTAAAGTCGCTGGTTTAGCGAATTCTCGCCATGTGAATGCGGGCTCATATAATCAGGCTAATGAATATGCAACATTCAGCGGCGAGTACAATCCGCTTGCGGAATGCGAGTTGGATGAGCATTTATCTGATAGCGATCCGCTGTTAGGTAACTCGCTAAAAGATAGCCCAGATAAAAGCTCGCCCTGTGTGGAAGAGACTGAAACCAAAAACAGACCACTCAACAAGGACTATTACACTCTGACTTATGGCCTAGATTAATAGACTCGATCTCATTGGTGTCGTCAATTAGCAGAAGCCACGATGCCGATATTTTAGGCAGGCAACAGATAAAATTGTTCTGCCGGTGACAATTTGTTGCCTGCAGAACAATGAAGTGGCCCTTTACTGGTATCCGAGCAGCTAGAATAGGCCAAATATAAGAAAGCTAGCCTCTGTTGTATCCCTGCAATGGATTTGTTGAATAAATCGGATTTAGATAAAAGTCCCTCTGTCAGTAACTTCCTCAGGCAATTTGTACACTTTCTGGCATACCTGCCGCGTCATTTTTAACATTTGTTTTGCCACGAGATAGCGCGACAAGGCCAGGAGTGTGATGACTTGATCCTGATAGCTACCAATAGTTAGATTTATTCAGCAAGCCCGAGGCGGGATTCTTTTCTATTGATACGATATTTGAGATACCAGAGACGTGAACCGCCTGGATGAACTAAAAGATACAGACTGTCAGAATCGGAAACTTTGAAGGGTTTTGCTGATGATTTTACGTTGCGGATTTTTGAATCATTAAGAGACATTTAGTGGGCATTCAGTGCATCGAATTAACTTTACCCCAAATCTGACCACCAAACTCTCCTGATGCGGAAGGAAGACTGAAAATGCATCGGGAAGGTTTTTCACGCTAACTTATTGAATCTGAATCACATAAGGATTCGCAAAGCGGCATGAAAACAAGAATTTGGCTCCTCTGACTGGACTCGAACCAGTGACATACGGATTAACAGTCCGCCGTTCTACCGACTGAACTACAGAGGAATCGTGTGAACGAGGCGAATAATAGCGAGGGCGGTGGCATTTGTCAAAGTAGAAAAACACTAAAAACGTGCGTTTGCTGAGAGAATGAGCTTATTGGCTTGTTTTTCAGCAAACTTGTCGGTTTTCATGTGGTTTTTATTCAAACTTATCGCCAGATATTACGGTGTCACTTTGACTAACTGACTGTTTTTTACCTGATTACCAGCATCATCGAAATATACATAGTCCAAGGTCTGTTCACCGCTAAGTGATGTTGGCGAATGCTCAAACTGATATTGCCGCTCTGCAAAGGGGGCGAGCATCATGTTCATCTCTTGCGCGATAGTATAGCTTTGCTGCCGGTTTTTGAGCTGAATCTGACCGAAAGAAACGTGATAGGGCGTAGGGTTATGAGCAGTGAGGACATATTCTTTATTTTGCTTATTGAGGGTAAAACTGACTTTTTTCATGGCTTCCGCCGGTTGAGGGGTTAATCCCGCTGGCCGATAGAAGATTTTCATCTGTGTATTCATGGCCATCGCCACTTGGGCATAGGCATCGGTGTTACGCCGTGATTTCGGCGGGATTTCGTACAAATTCAGCCAATAAACTGATTCCCGGTCACTCGGCAAATTGTCCCCTTTATTGATAATACGTAGCCCTTGGGCGGCACCGGGTTGCATTTTAAATACAGCCGGTAACACCATGAACGGGGCCTTGGCTTGATCTGGTGTGCTGTCAACATCGCCATCATCAACCCAAGTCTGTACCACGACCGGGTAATCATTAGTATTTGCCAACATCAGTGTGCGCTCGCGCGATTCAGGCTGATAAATCATGCGGGTTGACGCCGCCACCAGCCCCGCGCTGGCGTGCGGATTAATGCTTAACATCAATAAAAATAGGCACAAGTTTCTCATTGTATTTTCACCAAAACATAGGCGGTAGCATCAACTTTACCGGCGGTTGGGGTGCCGTTAGGCAGTTTTTTTAAGGTGGCAGTGAAGTTGTGTGAGTAGCTGTTGAAACCGGCAGCATGGCTGCCATTCGCATTGGCCCCGCTCAGCACCGGATACCAACCTGCGCTGGCTGTCGAGGCACAATTGCTGACACACCCGCCCCAGCCAACAAAATTCATCGGCCCGCCATTGCTATCACTGAGGCTGATTCCCACGCCAGTGGCAATGCGGCTGTCAGTACCATAATGGTCGGAAAGCAAGTAACTGACACCGCCTGCGGAATTGACCAATCCTAGCCCTTGCGCTATCAGATAGCCTGGCAATGAAGTTTGAATGCCGAGCGCGGTTTGCCCGCTATTAATTCCTGATTCGGTGCCGGCCTGACATTCAATGTCAACGGTGATATCCGCACTGCGCGTTTGATTATCATTGAGTTCGCTGACGGTGATGATGGGGAAGATGACATAGGGCGTGACATTGCGCACAACGCAGGTATTTTTACGCGTCAGGATAGAAACTGGCGAGGTATTCATGCCGAACGCCATATAGCGGCCTGAGCCCCAGGTCTGATAATTTGTCGCTGAATCATAGCCTGTTTCCGGCACTGGCATGCCCGGCCCCATGAACACCACATAACCATTGGGCTGATTGCAGGTATAGCTACCGGAATAGTTATCTGCCGCTGGCCCCGAGCAGCCCCAGCTGGAGGGGCCGGGGGTTCGGTCGACAGTGCCGACCTTTTTCAATTCAGCGCGGATCTGGCTGAAATGCTTGCCTTTAATCTGAATCTTATTGCCAACCATATCATACTTTTTTAGCGGAACTTGCTGCCAGATTCGCGTGAACTCAATGCCACTATCCACATGAATCAGTTTTAACGCGGTGTAAGGGAAAAAAGTTTGAAAATAGTTGTCGCCCATATTGCTATAGCCACCGACATTGCTGTCGCCGTTAGTGGCAAATACTTCAAATAAACTGTCTTTATCGGCGAGATCACATTCATAGATAACAGCCTCGGGATCGGACCAAAAACGCGCCGGTACCAAACTAATAATGCTGGACGCCAAAATTGAATCGACGGGCTGAATATAATTACTGGTGACATTGATGTTGCCTAGTTGCAAGGAGGCTCCGTAATTATCGCCACCAATATTTGCCCCTTTCCAAACACATTGGGCATAGCCGGGCAACACGGAACTCAGTAGCGAGAGTGCAAAGAATAAGCGCCAACCGCCGGAGAAAAGAGGCTTGCATAGGGGGTGATTGGCACCCTGACGTGTCATAGGATTCATACTGTTTCTCTGATTCAATGTTGGGTAACGACACACAAGGCATCGAGTTTATACAGCTGTTTATCGTGATTAGGCGTGCCTAAATCGTAATCTAACTGACAGCGTTCATTGGCGGCATCCCCCCAGACCAGCATCAGCGACCCGTGGGAATGTTCAGCCCGTAAATATGCCTGACTGGCTTGGCCGACCATGCCGACTTCCAAGTTTTGTGGCGTCGCGTCGCTGTTGTCATCGGTTGTAGCGCCAGTGCTGTAAACCACAGCTCCCATCGGTATTTGGCTACCATCGGCCAGTCTGACCGTGATTAAAATTGGATATCCGCTGAGGGTACGGAACTTGACCTTCACGGCGGAGCCGGCATAAGGCGCAATTTGCCGCTCGCCATCCTGGAGTTCAGTATTGAAATCCATCCCATCGGGATCGAGGGTAATGGTGTTGTAGCGATAGGGTGTCAAGGTCGGAACCAAGGCATAGCCGAAGCGGTCAATTTTTGCACCTTGGCCATACATCACCTTAGCCCCACTGGCCCCTTTAGCTTCTATCAATGCAAAGGTATCACTGAGATACGGCCCCAACGTGACACCGCCACTGTGGAATGCCACCGCGCCCCGCGCACTGGCAGAACCTTGCCAATAACCCGGGCTGCGCGATGCACTGCCGCTCAGGCTGGTGGTGGGCAAACGTTTTTGTAAACTGCCACTAAAGGTGTTTTCCTTGGTTTGCTCACTGCGGGCAAAATCCATGCTGTAACTGGCCGACTGATCATCGCCCATCACACCGGCGAGCGATGTCTGATAGCTGGCACCGCTAACCCGGCTATTGACCGCCCCGGCGGAGATATAAGGTGATTGTGGGCTGCCCCCTAATGGGAATGAGAGCGACATTTGTACCACAGTCTCATTAGTGGCGAAGATATTGGCCCCATTCGCGGCAGGCATGCCACTGCCGGGGTCGACAAAGTAAGTTTCATTGTTGCCGCCGCCGGTTTTTTGTTGTGAAACCGCCAAGTTAAAACTGGTATTGCGCCACAAGGTATTGGCATAGCCCAATTGCAGCTGAGTATCTCGCTTGCGCGAATTGCGGTAATCCTGTGAGGAGGCGGTTAAATACAGCGAACCATAACTGTTGAAATTCTGATTGAGGGATATTTCTGCTCGGCTGCGCTGTTGGTAAGTGCCCGAATTCCACACTTTGCCACTACTGGTGGCCCGGATGCCCAGCACATCACTTAAATCACGGTAACCTTCCGTGGAGTAACGGTAACCCGCGACAGATAATGTCGTGTTGGTGGCCTCAAACGTCCGGCTAAAAGAGGCGCGGGCCATCCAGCCATTCTGCTGTTTATTGTCAGGTGAGTCGGCATCGCCAGGAAGGCTGGCATGGGAATAGGTGGCATCCAGCCCCAGCGCCCCAATATAGTGGGTGAAAACGCCGCCCAACATAACCGCTTGATATCCTGATGCCAAGCGCATCCCAGTATTGGCTGTAATAGCATTACTGACCCCGCGTTGGTAAGTCAATTCACTAAATACTTCATGGCTGCTCAGGTCGCGAACCTGACCGGCGGCGAAACTGTAACGGGAATAACCGGGGCGCAATGATTCTGGCACCGAGGAGAATGGCACCTGGAAGGTGCTAAGACTGCCATCGGCCTCCTGAATCTCAACGGTGAGGTCACCGCCCAAATTGGTGGCAGATAAATCATTGAATTCAAATGCACCCGGCGAAACGGTGCTCTGATAAATGGGCCGATTATTTTGATATACCGTGACTTTGGCATTGGTTCTGGCAATCCCCCGAACAATCGGTGCATAACCCCGTTGTGACTCTGGCAGCATGCGGTCATCCGTGCTCAGTGCCACACCACTGAACCCGAGGCTGGAGAAAAATTGACCAGAACTGAATGTCTCACCCACGGTAACTTCACTACCAATGCTGGGCAGGGCTCGTTGGCTATATAGCCGATTAGATGTCCAGCTTGCACCGCGAGTTTGGTCATAACGCAAAGAGCCTTGTTGGCGAAAACGCCACATACCGGCGTTGATACCATTATTCAGGCTTAAATAGCTTGAGTCCGTCGTCCGTTTAATCCCATCTTTGTTATAACCCACGTGATATTGGTTTAAATTATAATTACTGAAACCAATGGTCTCTCCTGCCGTGAGATTGCGTGGGTCAACATAGCCGCGTGGGACATTTTTAACAAACAGTTGCGGCACTGATAAATCAAAACGCAACTTGGCATAATCGAAGTGGTAATCACTGGCGGGCAGCAGGGTTTTAAAGTCCAGACAATTATCTTCCGGGTCGACATTGTTCAGCACATTTTCATTAACGCCGGCTTGTTGCAGTTGTGATGCTGATAAGCAGGGGATAACCGCGTCATCTTTTGTCACAAACAGCAGCCCGATCCGATCGACAAACTTGTTGTTCATATAGAGATCAACTTGGTATTTGCCTGCTTCATAACTGTCTTTTTTATTAAAGCGGGAGATGGAACCCAAGCCGAGTGATGAACCGCGTAATAACGCATCCTCAAACACATATTCGTCTTGTTTGTTCTCATCTGCCGCTGATACAAAATGACTGACCAACAGGCTTGGTGTCAGCAGGTAGGGTAACCAAGGAGCAAACTTCACTGGCTATCCCTGTCGCCTGGCACATAGCGGATTATCATCACGACCGCATTACAAATGATAATCGCTGGGAATGTTGGTGCCATAATCATTGACCACGTTCAGCGTGAGCAATTCCCCCTTTTTAGCTTTAACACCTGCGGGCAAAGCCAGAGAAGTGGTTGAGTTGGGCGCAAACATTTCGCTAGTTGCAAATGAAATGGTTTTCCCGTCACTCACTAATTTGGCATCACGCAGACTTATGTAATAAGCCGTCGGGTTAAGTATCTTGATTTTGTCGCCGTTTGTGCTCTCCAGAGTGACACGGACTTTCTTACCCAGGTCATCAACATTTTCTTTTAATGCTGCAGGGCGATAAAAGACTTTCAGCCGGTTATTAACAATCAAAACCAGTTTGTTTTCAGATTGCGTGTCTGCTTTTTTTAACGCGGGTATTTGTAAGAAGTTTAAATAGAAAACCGACTCACGATCTTTGGGTAAATTATGTTCAATATACGATAAACGAACCACTTGCCCACTTTGGGCTTCCATGCGGAATATTTGTGGTGTCAATGTGAAAGGGACATCATTTTTTGATGGTGAAGACTGATTGTTGCCGTCATCCATCCATAATTGAACTAAATTAGGATGGTCATCTTTATTACTGAGTTGCAGCACTTTTTCCCGTGTTCCTTCAGGATAAATGATACGTGTCCCTGTCATGACAACACTGGCTTGCGTCCATAAGGGTACCCCGCTAAGCAGCAACAACGAGCAGGCGATAAATTTGTGGGCAATCAGTGTCATAGCGCTTACATATCCTTGGTTTTTCTGGTTTGTATCGGCTCCGTTACCGGTTGGCCAACGTATTCATGAAACAGTTTGGATTTCACGAATAGTCAGGGATAGGTGATCGCATATTGAGCAGAAGCAATAACGCTCCCAGCTGTTGCGCGACCTTCTTCCGTAATATATTGTGCGGCCAAATCTTGGGATGCAGATGTTGCACCCGCGGCCAGAGTAATTCCGGGGACAGAAACGCTGCCGCCAGACATACGAATAGGCGCTCCGTTAGTATCAAGTAATTGAATAGCAACGTTTTGTGCTGTCCCAACATTCCCCAGATTACCAGCAGGTGTGACATTCATCCCTTGGAAGACCGAGCTGATTTTGGTGTCTTGTATGGCGATATTGCAGCCAGTCAGGTTGATGGTGAAATTGGTTTTACCCGCGACTGAATTGACCTGATTCAAGTTGCTGGTTGAGACAGTTGGTAATAGAACAACAGGTGTGTTGGCTGTGCCATTGATATCAACCATGCAAGTTTGTTCGGCAACTTCTCCCTGAAACTTGATAGTGTTATTTGAGGTCGCTGCCAACGCTACGCCCGGTAGGGTAAGTAGCACCAACGTCATTAATGTTTTTCCCATGTTATTTCCACTTAAATTTATGATTTATATTTTGGTCAACGGGGATCTCCAGCATTCAACAAAATGAGCGATCATTAAGCTAAATATGACCATCCGTTATTTATATTTTCTATCTGGTTTTGGAATCACCGGTAGTGTAAAGGGAAAATCGAAGTAACAGAATGAGAGGCGTCTTTGTTTTATATATGAAATTTCCCACAAATCGTGTAGGAACTTATCCTGAATAAACGATATGAAATTAAAATGTATAATTATTACAATAGGTTGGGTTGGTGTTTGAGTGCGGATTTATATTTGTGTTATAAAATATAAAAATTAGATATTAAAAAAGCCCACCAGAATGTCTGATGGGCCTTTAGTAATAACGTTATTCCGACTTTTATTTTATCGCGCAGAACTGCCTATTTCAGAGTAGGAGGCAATTAATTCCACCAATAACTGGTTCGTCTCCGTCAATAATGTCAAGTAATCAACGCCATAAGAAATGACGGCATATCTATCCTGTGCATGCAGTAAAGATTCGAATTTAAGACAACTCTCTACCAGTTTCAGGGCATCAATCAGCTGTACACCGCCTTTAATTCGGTGAACCAAGCTGGCCATTTCTGTATAAATATCAGGAGAAATAGCATTGTCATCATGGGTGGTGAGATATGTATACCGTGTCGTCAATGTCGCTGTATCTTGCGCATTGCTTTCCAGCAATGATTGCAATAGTTTCAGCTCCACCTCGCTGTTGCCCCCGGAGAGTGACTTTAGCTTTTTTTGTGCCGTCAGAAGGGGTGAAGGTTGCTCACTGTCAACTGAAATGGTGTTTTCCTGATGCGCGCTATCTTGCGCGGTGACATCAACATCAATGACGGCGTGCTGATGGATAATATCCATATCACTACCAATAATTTCTTGGCGAAGCAGGGTGGTACGCAGCGTATCAATCGTCACAGGTTTGACCATGCAGTCATTCATACCGGCGTCACCGCAACGGGTCATACTCTCTTCCCGCGCATCCGCGGTACAGCCGATAATGACCATATCTTTCATGGCC
Source organism: Yersinia hibernica (assembly GCF_004124235.1). NCBI lineage: Bacteria > Pseudomonadati > Pseudomonadota > Gammaproteobacteria > Enterobacterales > Yersiniaceae > Yersinia > Yersinia hibernica. The sequence continues at coordinate 2,358,580 of NZ_CP032487.1, read as the reverse complement.
GCACTATTGCGGATATGGGCGGCCAATTCGTAACCATTCATCAGCGGCATATTGTAGTCAGTAATTACGGCATCAAAGCTGTAATGCTGTAATATTTGCCAAGCTTCTGCGCCATTTTCAGCACTCATGACTTGCTCAATGCCGATAAAGGCTAGCTGTTGTTGCAGTAATTGACGATTGGCCGGTAAATCATCGACGACCAGAATGCGCAAGTTTTTCAACTGACTCAACTGCGTTTCATCTGCGTGTACAATGGTTGAATCCTGCGGTAAATCATCGGCAGTTGCCACCGCGAGCGGCAAACTAATGAACAGGCTAGTCCCCTTGCCGAGCTGGCTTTCTAAGGTAATTTGTCCGCCCATTTTGTGAATCAATTGATGGCAGATCCATAACCCTAAGCCGGAACCACCGAAACGTGGCGATTTGCCCTCATTGGCCTGACTGAATGGCTGGAACAAGGTGGCTTGCGCCGCCGGGGAGATGCCAATGCCGGTATCAGTAATATCAATATTCATTATGCCATACTGTTCGTCGATGGCTTCCCAAGTGATATCCACAGACACGCTGCCCTGTTCAGTAAACTTCAGCGCATTGCCCAACAGATTGCCCATCACCTGACGTACGCGTAGCATGTCAACCATAACTAAATCAGGGATTTGGTTATCCAGCCAGCCAGAGAATCTCAGGTTGCGTTCATCGGCAATAGGTTGATAAATCGTAAACATTCGCTCTATTTCTTGGCGGAAATCGACGACAGCAGGGTGGACACTCAGTTGACCGGCTTCGATTTTGGCGGAGTCGATAATGTCATCAAGCAGCAGCATCAAAGATTGAGCCGATTTCGATACCGTCACCAGTGTATTTTTATCCACTGGCTGGGCGCTGCGTATTTCCAGCTCCAAGAGCCCCATAATGGCATACATTGGTGTGCGCAGTTCATGGCTAATGGTCGCCAGGAATGTGCTCTTGGTGCGGTTGGCGCTTTCGGCTTCCACACGGGCCGCTTCCAGTTGCCGCTCAACAGTTTTTCGTTGGCTAATATCCAGCCAACCGCCGAGTAGGCTGCGCTCAGCATTATCCAGAGGAATAATCCACAGGAAGATATCACGCAATTCGCCGTTGATCTCAAGAGATAAATCCACCATTTGCGGCGTTCTATCGCGTAAAACATCACGACAATACTTATCTATCTCGCGATCAAGTTGGCTGGTCATCGGCCAGTGGGCTTGCTCAGTATTCTGATTGAGCATATCGTTCAGCTTATCTTGATGTGCATCTGCAAAGTGGCTGTTATAAACCGCTAGCTCACCATTTGTGGTGCGAATAAAAACAGCAAAGGGTAAAGCATTAATAATCGACTCTTGCTGGAGTAAACGGGCATGCAGTAACGTGGCCTGGCGGCGTTTATTAAACACCAGGTAGCAAAGATACAAACCGAAGACAAGCAATAAGCCGGAGCTTATTTTTAACGCCAGCATCAGCCATTCATTTTCTGCTGAATATTCATCAAAAGAGGTTGGTTTCGGTTTGAATGTACTCCATTCACTGATCAGATTGTCTAATTCTTCTGGGGGAATAGATTCAATCACTTTATCTATGATGGCTTTTAATTCAGGCAGCACCGGGTTAATGGCAAATGCCATCATTAAGGGTTCTTCCCCGGTAACCGCGACCGTCTTGATATTGGGGATAAAATTCTGTGCTGATAGGTAGTTAGCGGTCATCATATTTTTGATGATTGCGTCTACTTTCCCTTGTTGTAACCAGCGCACCAACGTCATGGTGTCGGGGGCTTCGACAAAGGTGATTTTCTGGGCCAAAAGAGGGTTGCTAATCATCCCAGCGGAAGTGCTGCCCGATTGTATCCCAACGCGCTTGCCAGCTAAGTCTGCGACGTTGTTGATATCGATACGATCTTCTCGCGTCAAAATGCCCCATAAAGATTGGGCAACCGGTAGCGAGTAGAGGTTGTTGCCATACTGACCATTACGCACCGCGACGATGGGCAGCATATCTGTTTTTCCGGCAATAAAATCGCGGACACCTTCACCACTATCTTTGGTGTAAACAGGTTTAAATTTAATGCCGGTTCGGCGTGAAATAATATCAATCAGATCAATAGAGAAACCCGCCATCTCCCCGGTTTGGCGATCGCGGAAAATCAACGGTGCCAAATCCAGCGGGGCTACATAGGTCACCACCGGATGTTGTTGAATCCAGCTAACTTCTTGTTCTGTCAGCAGTAATTTGGCATCAATATTATAATGATGTTTGCTACCAAACCAACGCTGTTGAATATCACCGGTGGCCCGGCTAGGCAGTAATTCCAGAATCTGATTAATGTAATCAATCAGCTTTTGATTTTTTTCCAGCGCCAAAAAGGTATAAGGAGCAGGATGATAAGGTGCAAAATTTCGAATTTGCAGTGTCAGCAGCTGTAATTGGTCAATCAAATAGTTAGCTGACGTAGCATTGGCGACAAACACATCGGCATTACCATAGGCGACCGCCAGCAACCCCTGTAATTGGTTAGGGTAGGCGACGATTTTATCGGCATGATAATTAAATAAAAACTCCGGCGAGAGCGGCTCGTTATTCACGATGGCCACCGTTTCCGGATGTGTGCGTTTAGTGGGATCCCAATTTTTACTGCGCACTTCAACATGCCGGTTAGTAAAGAAAGCATGGGAAGCAATCAGTCCTGGCTGAGCAGGCATTGGCGTCCCCGCCATTAAGTCGACCTGGCCATTTTCCAGTGCATTCAAAACCAGACCATAATCACAATAGCCAATCATCTGGAAAGAGAGCTGGCTGGCATCACTGATGATTTTTAGATAATCCGCGACGATACCTTCGATGGAATTGTCATCAAGATTAACGACGAAAGGGGTATTAGCATCAATAACGACGCCCACCTTGACGGTACGCCGGCTTGACTGACGGGCATCAGTGGACGGCGGGAGTAATAAGTCTTCACTGTAGCTGTTTGCGATGCTGTGTAAGGTCAGCGGTTGACCGGTATCGCACCCCTGACGACTGGTCATCAGGGTGGCATGAAGTTGCCCGCTAAGTAATAGCAAGCAACACAGTAAAATGCGCAAGGAAAACCAATGACGTAGGAATCGCGCGATACGCGACAAATCAGGCTTTGTTGAGCTACACCAAATTATGGGTATGTGCATAGTCAGCCAGTTCAATGACAGAACTTAGTCCTAATTTAGTTAGGATACGTGTTTTATAGGTACTGACAGTTTTGTTACTGATAAACATCTCATCGGCAATTTGTTTATTAGACAGACCATTGACCAGATACCGCAAAACATTAATTTCTCGTTCGGACAATAAGCGAGCCCGATTGACAGGGTCATGGCTTGAAGGCTGCCCCGCTAATTGGGTCAAAGTTTCTGATGGGAAGAAAGAATACCCACGTAATACGTTCTGTGCGGCAAAAAGAATTTCACTAATGTCTTTATTCTTACTAATGAAACCGTTCGCGCCAGCCTGTAATGCTCGCACAGCAAAAACCTGCTCGTTTTTAGCTGACAAGAATAACGATTTACCAGTGAAGCCACGTTGCTGTAGTTTTTTCAGCAATGAGAAACCATCAAAATTTGGCAGTTCAATATCGATAATAACCAGATCAACAGGATTATTTTTTAATATTTCTAAGGCTTCACTGCCATCAACTGATTCATAAATAGTTGAAAATTCATTGCTTTGTGACAATAACGCACGAATGGCGACACGAATCGCTGGGTGGTCATCAACTATCATCACTGATTTTGTCATGTTATCTCCGTAAACCGTTATATCTTGGGATTCGCAGAGTTAATTCACTGCTCCTCGCTTGCACCGACCGACTTTAAATGATTACCCAAGACGAGATAAACAAGAACCGCAACTACCGATGCCCAAAGTACTAATTATCTGAGGTAATATTTTGGTGATTTTAATCTCTAATTATAGATTATCAAGAAAAGATTCTTACTTATGCCTAGGTTGCCTAACCAAATTCATCTCACCGGCATTAATTTGCTTAGTGATTTGATTATAAACGAGTTAGGAATTTTTTTTATTATAATTAGAATCGATTTTTCTGAAAAAAAGAAAGCAAATAGTTAAGTTTTAATTCTGAATGTCAATATATCTGATTTTTCGCCGTCACACGTAGGAAAGTTCCACGCTACATTGTCAGTCTTATTCTCTTATAGATATCAGATAGATAGCAGCTAATTTGATAATGATTCTGTGAGTGATGGGCTGATAAAAGATTAATAATAAATATTTAAGCGTTTCACCAAGAGAGCACATGGCGATGCTAATAATGCAAACAAAAATCCCGCTTAGTTGGCTAAGCGGGATTTTCTAATTTGGCTCCTCTGACTGGGATCGCCTTTGCCATTAACTGGCTGAAGATTAAGCTAAATAAGAAATTCAGTCTTGTCAAGACCATCAAAATGACCACCACGAGTAGTAGGTGAAAGGTCTCATGTATTTTGTGCTCGTTATTAAGAACATATTCATACGTACCGTCAGCTTAACGTTGTGAGTTCAACGGGTCGATACATAGAAAAGGTTGTAGGAAGTGCAGCGTGCCAATCAGTTAGCTGCCTTCATTAACAATAATATTAGTGTCTTATAATTTATTTATAGATTTCAGCAACCCCGTGTAGCCTGTTATCCCCCGTTGTCGACAGAATTTTGAACGAGGTTGCTCCTTGCTCATCAGCCTTACGAGAGAGCGCATTTGATAAATCATCAAGCGTATAGGCATTGGTGGCTGAGACTACGCCGATCTTTTCTTTCCCATCTGCATGGTTAATTTCCTGAGCTGCAGATGCGGCATTCACTGAAATAAACCCCATGACCAATATAGTAATAAGTAGTGCTTTCATATTTAATACCTCTTTTAAAATCTATGTTTAAAACTGGATTCGTATCAGGGGAACTATCCCCGTCTGTGTATGTAAATATACAGACCTAAGCTGTCATGAGGTTGACCGCTATATGACAAAATTGTCAGGGTTGTAGATTGGTTAATTTTTTTGAATACAGGTTCAGCTCGTTAATAATGCAGTCAGGTTCTTCACGCAGAGGCATATTGTCTATGTCCAGAACCCCATCATTTTTTTGTGGATCATCAGCCAGCAGATCTGCAAGCTGTGGGGTAAGATCCTGCTGTGCTTCGCCTCGCTCAGCTACCAGCTCGAACGTTTTATTTTTTGCCTCGTCGTGGGTCAGGGCACTGACCAGAACCTCTGCGATTTGCTCCCGGGATATCACACCATCTTCCGGTGTTCCTGCATGGCGGCGGTCCCCCTGAAGCATAACAATTCTGTGTTCATTCTCATTGTTGTAATCAAACCAGCCGGGCCTGACGATGGTATAAGGATGACCACTGGCCCTCACCAGTCGTTCGGCACGTCTTTTCCAGTCATGAACCTCAGTGCGTTGATTCCAGGTGCTGAGTCGTTCAGTCACGCCAATTGTGGTCATCAGGCCGATACGAACAGGCGTATCCTTGAAAATTCGTAAAATATTACGTACTCCGCCGTAATCTATCGCCCTGGCACCAATACGACCCTGACCATCGGAACCGAGGGTGAAGATGATGCCATCAATATCTTTCGGCAAATCGGTGAGGGTTTCAGGCATTGAAACATCGCCGTAAAAAACATCTGTTCCCCGAGGAAGCGATTTCACTTTGCGTTTATTTCTGACCAGCGCTACAGGCTGATGGCCCATTTCAATAGCGGTATTCACGACATGAAGGCCAATGCTTCCTGTCGCCCCTGCAACGAGTATTTTCATGATAAACCTACTGATAATTAGGGCTTATTTTCGATACGGTCAGAATATCAATTATCATTATTGTCAGTAATAGGGCTAAAATGATTGTGTCTATGAACACCCTTCATGAGTGTGCGATGAAGGGAATGCCTCCATAAGGAAATCGCCGATGCTCAAAGAAAATTTCAACGAACTGCAAATCTTTCTTGTGGTGGCGAGGGAGCGAAGTTTTACCAAAGCAGCGGGTAAACTGGGGGTTTCTCAGTCTGCACTCAGCCACGCGATGAAGGCCCTGGAGGAAAGGCTGAATATCCGCCTCTTGACCCGCACGACCCGAAGCGTTGCCCCTACGGAAGCCGGTGAGAGAATTATTGCCTGCCTTGAACCGCGTATTGCCGATCTTGAGCAGGAGCTGGAATCGCTGGTTCAGCTGAACGGCACCGCCTCCGGCAATATCCGTTTATCTGCCGGGGAACATGCCGCGCGAAGTCTGGTATGGCCGAAGCTAAAGCCTTTTCTGCGGGAATACCCGGAAATCAATCTCGAACTGGTGGTGGATAACGGCTTTGTCGATATTGTTGAGGGGCGTTTTGATGCCGGGATCCGCCTGGGCGAAAGCGTGGATAAAGACATGATTGCGGTAAGAATTGGGCCGGACATGAGAATGGCCGTCGTAGGAGCGCCGTCTTATTTCGCTGCAAACCCTGCCCCTGAAACGCCGCACGAGCTACAAAATCATCGGTGTATCAATATGCGCCTGCCGACAGCCGGTGGACTTTACCACTGGGAGTTTGAGAAGGAAGGGAAACCGTTAAGGGTCAGAGTGGAAGGGCAGGTAACCTTTAATCTGCAGGCGGAAAGGATTGATGCTGCATTATCCGGTTTTGGCATTGCCTGTATACCTGAAGACAGGGTGCAGGATTATATAAAGTCAGGAGAGCTTATTCAGGTTTTGCAGGACTGGTGCCCATCTTTCCCCGGATATTACCTCTACTACCCGAGCCGTAAGCAGCATCCACCCGCTTTTGCGCTGATGATCGATGCACTTCGCTACTCGGAATAACGGGTCCGTAGACCCGTCTGGATATTAACGACCTACGCGAGCCTGATGCTCAGGAGAGTAACGCTCGCCGACGATTTTAATCGTTTCAAGCGCCTGGGTTATCTGCCGTGAGTCATCCTGTGAAAGAATGATGTCGGCAGCCTCCAGGTTTTCCTCCAGCCGGTGCAGTTTCGTGGTACCAGGGATAGGAACAATCCACGGCTTTTGTGCCAGCAGCCATGCCAGCGCGATTTGTGCAGACGTCACGCCTTTCTCTGCCGCCAGTTCACCCAGCAATGAGACCAGCTTTTCATTGGCTTCAATCGCCTGCTCGGCGAAACGCGGCACGGTGCTGCGGTAATCATCCTTCCCAAAAGTGGTTCCTGGCTTAATCGATCCCGTCAGGAAACCTTTGCCTAATGGGCTGAAGGGCACAAAACCAATACCCAGTTCCTCCAGTAACGGCAGGATCTCCTGCTCAGGCTCGCGCCACCACATTGAATATTCGCTTTGCAGGGCAGTGACAGGTTGTACGGCATGCGCACGACGAATGGTTTGCGCACCCGCTTCGGACAGACCGAAATGTTTAACTTTGCCTTCAGCGATCAGGTCTTTCACCGTTCCCGCAACATCTTCAATCGGGACATACGGATCGACACGGTGTTGATATAGCAGGTCAATGACATCAGTCTTAAGACGGCGTAATGATCCTTCCACCGCTTCACGGATATGCTCCGGACGGCTGTTTAAAATCTGCTGCTTGTTGTCGTCGCCAAAAGTAAAACCAAACTTAGTGGCGATGACCACGCGGTCACGAAATGGTTTTAAGGCTTCACCGACCACCTCTTCATTAAGAAAGGGGCCATACACTTCGGCGGTATCGAAGAAGGTGACGCCACGTTCAACCGCAGCGCGAATGAGCTCGATAGCCTGTCGGGTATCGGTCGCCGGGCCGTAGCCGTGGCTTAAGCCCATGCAACCGAGCCCAAGTGCGGAGACTTCGAGTCGGGATTTACCCAGATAACGTTTTTGCATTGAATGAATACCTCTTTTATCGCGACTTAAACATCAAGTTTGCGGCCAGTCAGCCATTCCACCATCGCCGGGTCGCGGTGTGAGAAGAAGGCGCTGGTTGCGGTGTCGAGGGCGGCAATCTGCAGCATATCTTCAGGGCTGAGTTCAAAATCGAGAATATTGATGTTCTCTTCCATGCGTTCTTTGCGCACCGATTTCGCCAGTGAAATGATGCCTCGCTGGAAGATCCAACGCAGCACCACTTGGCCCACGCTTTTGCCGTACTTCTGACCAATTGCCGTTAACACGGGATGCTGGAACAGACCATTTTTACCCTCAGCAAACGGAGCCCAGGCTTCCGGCTGAATGCCATGGCTTTGATTCCATGGAACGGCATGCAGCTGCTGGTTGAAGGGGTTAACTTCAATCTGGTTTACCGCAGGGGGAACTTTGTTGAAGGCGATAAGGTCGGCCAGTCGGTCAGGATGGAAGTTGCTGACGCCAATAGCACGAATTTTTCCTGCCTGTTGTAATTCTTCCATGGCACGCCATGCTCCATGGACGTCGCCGTAAGGCTGGTGAATCAGGTACAGGTCAACGTAATCGAGTTGAAGTCGATTCAGAGAGCGTTCGAACTGTGCTTTAGCGCCTTCGTAATTGGTATCCTGCAACCACAGTTTGGTCGTGACAAAGAGCTCGTTACGGGCGATACCGCTTTGTTTCAGCGCGTTCCCGACCTGGGTTTCATTCTGGTAAGACGCTGCGGTATCGATCAGGCGGTATCCCGTATCGATGGCATCAATAACGGCTCTTTCGCATTCAGCGGCATCAGACATCTGAAATACACCAAAGCCCAGCAGGGGCATTTCAATACCGTTGTTCAGTTTTACAGTTTGCATGACGTTATCCTTTGGCTGTTGTGCAGGAAAAGAATAACGCAAACTGATTTATTCGATTAGGTGGGGTAATTAGCTAGGGTTTATTAGATGTGTTCATTAATTTTTAGGGCGGGCTGAAGGTCGGCTTTGTGCCATAAGTGGACGTCGCAATGTTTGTTCAACTGACACAAGTTGAGCGTTTCATAATGATATCTCTTTGGGGATCTGTCCCAACCTGGAAGATATGTTCACCCACCTCGGTAAACCCAAGCTTACGGTAAAAAGAGATTGCCCTTGGGTTATGTTCCCAGACACCTAACCAGAGAGGATCTGATCCCTTTGCCTCAAATTCAGCAAAGCACTTTTGCATCAGTGCCTGCGCAAATCCTTTACCATGGTAGAGCTCATCGACATACAGGCACAGAATTTCTCCGGCATGGATGCTATTGACACAGGGTGGAAACTCTTCCCACCTCAGTTGAGCGTACCCTATCAGGTAGCTCTCGTATTCGCAGACTAATGTAATCCAGTCTTGTCTGAGGATTTCTTGCAACTGGATATCTGTTGAATAGCTTGCCTGGCAGTGAAGATCCATATCCTCCTGAGTATTACCATCCTGGAAAGTCTTTCTGAAGGTTCGCTCGGCTAAAATAGCCAGCTCTTCTGCATCAGAAGAACTGGCCCTACGGATTAACATTTATCATTACTCTCTGAAAAATATTGTTATTTCTGCCCGGCATTGCGATAAATATCGGGTCGATTGATTTGCCAGACAAAATCTGGTCGGTTCAAGGGGGTATACCCCAGTTTCTGATATAGCCAGGGCGCGCTGTCTGTGACCAGCATTATTCGTCGCAGACGTGGCATCAATGGATGGGCGTGGCAGCATTCAATCAGCCAACGACCAAGACCACTTTTCTGATAATCGTTCAAAACGTAGACGTCGCACAAATAACCAAAAGTGGCATGGTCTGTGACCAGGCGGGCGAAGCCGATTTGTCTTGTTCCATCCAGAAGGGCAAAACAAAGGCTGTTCTGGATTGATATCCTGACCGTTTCAGCATCAATGCCAGGAGCCCAGGACGATTGCGAGAGGTAATCGTGAATGGCTTCCAGTTGAAAAAAGGCGGGATCGGTTGTGACGGTAAACCGGCCTTTGGTAAAACTCAGATGCTGATTATCCACTAAACCACTCCTTGCAACTTGCTTTGATGAGACAAGCCCTAATGGCATACCGGGCCACAACTCAGGATGCTTTCTCATGTACCGTCATGAGAAATACCAATGGATCCTCCTCCCGGTTTTCATAGAAATGAGGAACGTCCGTTCTGGCCGTTGCCGAACAGCCGGTTTTTACCCGATACAGATGGTCCTGTACGCCCAGTGTTAGCGTGCCCTTCTGAACATAAAAAAGTTCAAGCGTCCCTTCCGTGTGGCCGGGTGAAGCAAACTTTTCTCCTGGCTGCATTTCCCACATCCAGAGCTCGGTCATATCAGGGCCACCCGACCCAGCAAGCAATCTTGCTCTCCCACCTTTTTCACCAGCCCACAATTCTGGGATCTCATCTTCAGCAATGAGATGCACGGTCGGTTTGGAACTGACATCCACAAAATCAGCCACCGAAACCCCCATTGCGGCAGCCAAGCGGCATAACAGGGCAATGCTGGGATTCGCCCGGCATCCCTCAATCTCAACCAGCGCTCCTTTGCTGACGCCCGCCCGACGGGAGAGTTCATCGAGGGATATTTTCTTTTGCTTACGATACAGTTTGATCCGCTGGGATACGGCTTCATTCACCGTGTTGACGATAGAATTCGCATCGGTCATTAAATTGACTTTTTTGGTCATCGGTCATTATTATGGAGTAAATTAGTCATTACAGGATTATCACGTGTTAACAGTATCTCCGTCAATTGCCCCTGAAATTTATCGCATTGCGCCAGGTTTTCGGGCACTCAGTATCTACGTAAAAGCTGCGCCAGTGCTTAATCCCGACACTGGAGAAACGGCGCTGCGGGAAGCCTGCGAAGCCGTTCTGGCCGGTGAACCTGAATGGGCGGAATCTCATCTGGCCGCATGGGCCGAAGTTTTTCAAAAATTTGGCGCTAAACCTAAACGCACTCCTTGCTCAGCGGATGCGTTACGTAAGCGCGTACTACGTGACGGAACGATGCCAGCGCTCGACCCCATCGTTGATCTTTATAATGCCGTTAGCCTCCGCTATGCCGTTCCGGTTGGTGGAGAGAATATCTCTGCTTATCAGGGGGCGCCACGTCTGGCTGTGGCAAAAGGAACCGAGCCTTTTGATACCGTCAAGGAGGGTGAAGCGGTCGTTGAATATCCTTCTCAAGGCGAGGTTATCTGGTGTGATGATACCGGAGTGACCTGCCGTCGATGGAACTGGCGACAGGGGATCAGAACCCGCTTAGGTGTGGAAGCTCAGGAAATGTGGTTCATTCTGGAGAGTCTCCCACAGATGCCGCTGGAGAGACTTCACGAAGCCGGGAAGATGCTGACCGATGGGCTTGAAAAAATGATGCCCGGCCTGTGGTTTGACGTTGCTCTCATCGAAGAACAACACCAGTAATATCATTCAGGAGAAACAGTTATGTTTACCGGCTTGTCGGCGTTTCCATTGACCCCAGTCACCGCCAGCGGCGTGGATGAAAAGGGTTTCAGCCATATTCTTTCCCGTCTTACAGAGGCCCAGGTTGATTCTATGGGCATCCTGGGGTCAACCGGAAGCTACGCCTATCTGACCCGGGAGCAGCGCAAGCGCGTAGCAACGCTGGCAAAACAGCATGCCGGGAATATCCCAATGATGGTATGCGTGGGTGCCGTCAATACCGATGCTATCCTGCACCTGGCAGATGATGCACAGGCAGCTGGCGCGAATGCCTTGTTACTCCCGGCAGTCAGCTACCAGTCACTACGTGACGAAGAAGTCTTGTCACTCTTTGAAACCGTTACCCGGCACGTGTCTGTACCGGTGTGTATCTATGATAATCCGGGTACTACGCATTTTATCTTTACGGATGAACTCCACGGCCGTCTCTCATCACTTGAGGGCGTTCGCTCGGTCAAGATCCCTGGCGTCCCGGATAGCCCAGCTGCAGCGACTGAGCGGGTGAATGCGCTACGTCAACATCTGCGCCCTGGCGTAACAATCGGTATCAGTGGCGACGCTTATGCGGGGCTGGGATTAAACGCTGGTTGTGAAGTCTGGTATTCCGTGTGTGGCGGTCTGTTCCCTGAGATGGCGAAACAAATCACTGAAGCAGCGGCGGCAAACGATCATCAACGCGTTACTGCCCTGACAACCCACCTTGAGCCGTTGTGGTCGCTGTTCCGTAAACATGGCGGAAGTATTCGCGTTATTGCCGCTGCTGCTGGTGTGCTTGGGCTTACTGACATGGATTGCCTGCCTCGACCTCTGCAACCGTTGTCAGTAGGCGATATCGCGGATATTGCCCATGTGATAAGTGTGCTGGAGCTGAAGTAATCCATCCGCAGATCTGCCGGTCCTTCTGAAACCTGGCTGCAGCTCAATCATCATCGCATGTTTTAAGCTATATATTTAGGTCAGCTCCTCGCTCACAGCGGACAGTCACGTTCAACAATTTACCGCCAGGATTAGGCCTTTTTAATTATATAAAGCTTATATTTGTTTTGAGCCTTCATTAATGAAGGCTCGCTATAATCTCGTCCTACTGCAGATCTTTTTCCTTCAGGAATTTACTCACCAAATCAGCAATCTGCACATTATTTAAATCAGAGAACGGGAAGTGGGTATTTCCTTTGATTCCCACTTCAGGCAGATGCGTCACCGTCACATCACCGCCATGCTTGTTCACCACGTCACGCCACTCCCGAGCCATTGCCAGGCGTACGCGCCAGCTGTCCTGCGCAGGCATGGTGACAGGCTTATCCGGTATGTTATCGCCGTAAATAATCAGAATCGGGATTTTGGTCAGTGCCATAAACTGTTCCATTGGCACAGGCTCACCCTTCAGCGTGTCAAACGCGCTTGGCATAGGGGCAGGGAGTTCTTTTTCCGGGAAGACAAAGCTGCTGCCAGGCTCAAAGGCGACAATGGCTTTGACCTTGTCATTTTTCATCGCCGTGTACCAACCTGGTCCGCCACCCTGAGAGTGGGTGAAGAGGATAGCGGGGCCGGATTTATCCACGACGGCGGACATCGCATCAGAGATGACATTGATATCAAACGGCCCGGTGTTCGGGGTCATCTGGCGGAAATACTGGTTCAACGCTTCTTTGTCGTGAGAGAACTGAACACCCTTAAAATACTCTGGCCACACGCCAACGCGGAACTGGTTGAACCACATTTGTTCATCCGGTTTAGGCGTAATAGTACCTTCTATAGTCGTGCGCCCGGCGCTGCCACGGCGTGGCTGATCGACAAGATAGGTTGAGAACCCGCGACGCAGGAATATGTTCTGGAACCCTTCGCGACCATCCGGGGTACTTTCCCAGGTACGGGAGAACTGACCCGCGCCGTGCAGCATGACGATAGGATATTTATGCGGATTTTCCGGAATTTGGTAGAACACTGAGGCATGATCACCATGGTAGGTTTGGCCAGCTGAATCCAGCGGCTTTTTTGCATCAAATGTTCCTGGTGCGGTGATGATAGTGCCACCGGCAGAAAAGCTTCCCTGTTCCTGAATGACCAGCGGCTCGGCGTATACCGACTGAGCCATCAGGCCACCCGCCATCACGCAGATGGCCAGCGTTTTTAAGATTGTCTTCAAGATTACATCCTCTGTTATGTTTGCCGTTCAATCATATCTGAGTAGTCAGCGTTAATTATTTAGCACCCCTGATTGCCCTTATTTGGCAGACTCATGAATGCGGACGATTAACTGCGTATTGTCTCTAACCAACTTGTTACCGTTTCAGTGGTTCTTCGCTCCTGGTCGCATTCAATGACCAGCGGTTTTTCCCGACGCGCAGTTGGGGCGAGACTGGCAAGGATGTCGTCGCTGCCTCCTTTACCGTAGCCACCGTGAGTAATAAAGGGGATGAGTAATTTGCCCGCAAGGTTGTGGCTGCTGAGAAATGCTTGCACTACAGGCGGCACGCTGGTCCCCCAGACAGGAAAGCCTAAATATACGGTCTCGTAGCGTGAGATATCTGCGACGCTATTTTTTAATGCCGGTTTTACGCCTCGCTCACGCTCTTTTTTCGCCTGTTCAACGGTCTGAAAATAGTCTTCCGGATAAGGCGTAACCGGTTCGATTTCAAACAGATCGGTATTCAGGCTGCGGTGAATGACGCCCGCAATGACTCGTGTATTTCCGCTGCGGGAAAAGTACGCCACCAGAACACGGTTTTTACCCTGCACGTTTGCGGTTCCGGTGGCTGCCGATGCCAGAGAGACGTTCGCCAGCGTGAGCCCGGCAAGTGCGGTGATTAACATTCTGCGGTTGGGATCATGCTCCATAACCTACTCCTACTTGTTTGCGAGCGCCTGCTGCAGCGCCTTTTCTGCTCGCGTTGCTGCATCACTTTCGCCATGTTCACGCAGAACCTGTGCCAGCTGGCGCAGCTGCGCTGCCGTCAGGCCGACCCGCATGCTGGCTCGGGTATGCGATAACAGCTGGGCTTCAACGCCTGGTGTGGCCGCTAATGCGCCAACCGTTGCCAGCTCGCGGCTTTGCCAGTCGAGGTTATCGCGGGCGAAAATATCACCGAAAAGATGCGCTTGCAGGAACTGGTTAATCACCGGGGCAAAATCAAACAGCGGGCCTTGGACGGGAGCGCCTGAGATTTTTGTCTGGTTTGCGGTACCGATACGGCGAAGCTCATCCCCGACAGGGATCGGGGCAACCGGCTCTTTGCCCTCAACGTCTTCGATGCCACGTTGTTGACGTGCTTCGACGACCTTCATCAGCGCATTCAGCGCATTCAGGCTACGGGGGAAACCCGTGTAAGCATAAAGCTGGACGAGAATTTCTTTGGTTTCGTTTATCGTCAGCCCGGCGTCAAGCCCCTGATTAAGTGCAGTATTCAGCTTATCCATCTGACTGCTGGCCATCGTTGCCGCAATTAACGGGATGGCCTGCTGGCGGGCTGACAGCGTATCTGAAACCGTTTGTTCGTGGTGCATTTCTGAGGCTCCTTTATTGACGGGCGCAGCATGTGCCGCGAGACCAAAACCAAAGGTCAGCAGTACCGCTGCCGCTAATGCTTTAATGGGCGTGGTATTGTTCATCTGTCACTTTCTCCATCCAGTTAACGCTTTTGCCATCCACAATCCCGGTTATCGCCAGATGCGTCATCGCGCTGCCGGGGGCCGCCCCGTGCCAGTGTTTGACGCCCGCCGGGCAAGAGACAACGTCACCGGCGCGGATAACCTGCACCGGCTGGCCTTCTTGTTGGGTGAGCCCAACACCAGAGGTCACAATTAGCCGCTGGCCTGCCGGATGCGTATGCCAGGCGGAACGGGCTCCAGGCTCAAAGGTGACATAAGCCCCTGAAACACGGATATCGTTATCCGGTTTGAAGAGAGGATCAACCCTGACGCGACCGGTAAAGTTCTCGGCTGGCCCGAACACCGCGCTCTGACTTCCTGCGGGGGCGATATGGACAGCGGGATTTTGCTCCGCTGTCCAGGATGAAAATGTGAAGAGGGGCAGTAACAGCCCGAAGTAACGTAAATGTCCGATCATGCAAAGCGTCCTTATCAATGAAGAGGGGATTGCCTGCGATGATTTTATCGAGGGAGTAATGACGTCAGGCTGACGCCCCCCTGACAATTCTGTCAGTTAAACCTGGTCCCGGCTCAGCGCCGAATTGAGCATTGCCCGCCGCTTTATCCGCTTGTATCGCAAAGGTGAGGCCAAATGTATTGATGCCACCTTCACTACGGGCAAAGACATCTCCCCGGTGCATAATGGCGACAGCACGCACGATCGACAGGCCCAGTCCATGATGGGTATCACTCCTGGCTCGGGAGGTGTCAACGCGATAGAACCGCTCGAAAAGCCGGTGTAAGTGCTCTGGCGCTATCGGATCGCCCGGGTTTGACACTTCAACACAGGCTTGATGACCGGTTTCGCTTAACCGCACCATAACCGTGCTATTGGAGGGTGAATGCCTTGCGCTGTTTTCCAGTAAATTAGCCAGTGAGCGGTGGAACAGCCGTCGGTCGATATGCGCGGTGACGTCGCCCTGAACATCCAGAGAGAGCTGTTTTTCAGCAAAAGAGGGTTCCACATACTCCACTGTTTTCAGGGTTTCTTCCCGCAGGGACACCTTAGTCAGCTGGGACGCATGTTCACCCGCGTGGGCATGGGACAGGAACAGCATGTCGTTAACGATAGACGTCATGCGTTCAAGCTCCTCGAGATTGGAACCCAATAACTCTTCCAGTTCATCATGCGAACGTCGGCGCGAGAGACCCAGCTGCGTCTGGCCGATCAGATTAGTCAGCGGAGTTCGGAGTTCATGCGCAACATCGGCATTAAAGCTTTCGAGCTGCCTCCAGGCGACCTCTTGCCGTTCTAGCACGCCATTAAAAGATGATGCTAATTGCTGTAATTCGTCAGGTAATGCTTCGGTATTCAGGCGCTGACCATGGTCGCCGGGAGCGAGTTGCCGGGCCTGTTTACTGAGCGCGCCAACGGGACGAAGACCGATCCTTGAAACGACGTATCCCAGTAAGGCGACAATCACGACGCCCAGTGCGGTAATGATCAGCAGTGTACGCGTGAACGCATCGAGTGTGCCCATGTACGGCGTGGAGTCGATGGCAACCACATAGCGCAGCTCAGGTCTTTCTCCGTTCGCGGGGATAGTTTTCACTAACAGAAACAGCGAGCATGCACTTTCTGATGCACCGGGCACTTTATTAAAGCCCTCCTGTAATGAAGACCATTGAACACCTACCGGTGGTGTTCCCCCCATGCTAAAGCGTGGGTTATCGCTTACTATCCAGTAGCGAACGCGCTCGCCTTCAGAATTGGTTAATAAGGTGAATTTATTGGCCAGCGTCGACCAGCCGTCAGCCGAGGTTCGGGCGGTGATCCACGGACTCATTAATGATTCCCGGAACAGCAGTTCGTTGTGCATCTGCTTTTGCAAAGAGTCATGCAAGGAGCTTCTGAGCAGGATGCCGATAACGGACACAATCAGCAGCGCGGATAAGGCAAACATCAGCGCCAGATGAACGGAGATGGAACGCTCAGGCATGTTTATCCCCTTCATTTATTCGGACCGTACTTCGAGGACATAACCCATGCCACGAACGGTATGCAGCAGTTTGACGTCGAACGGCGCATCCACTTTGGCTCGCAGGCGTTTAATGGCCACTTCAACCACGTTGGCATCACTGTCGAAATTCATGTCCCATATCTGCTCAGCTATCATCATCTTTGACAGTATCTCTCCCTGATGCCGGGCCAGAAGGCTCAGCAGGGAAAACTCTTTCGCAGTCAGTTCCAGTCGCGTTCCGGCGCGAAATACGCGGCGAGCCAGTAAGTCGAGATGCAGATCGTGAATTTGCAGCTGAGTGATGTCTGCGCCATCCGTAGCGCGGCGACGCACCAGTGCCTGAATACGCGCCACCAGCTCAATAAGCGAAAAGGGCTTAGGGAGATAATCATCCGCGCCAAGACGAAGCCCTTTCACGCGCTCGTCAACCGATCCCCGTGCCGAGAGCATCAGCACCGGCGTCTGTTTGGCTGCTCGCACACCCTCGAGCACCCGGTAGCCATCCATCCCCGGCAGCATCACATCCAGTATTATCGCGTCGTAGTCGAACTCCAGCGCGTAATGAAGACCTTCAGCTCCGTCTGCAGAGACATCTACCGTAAATCCGGACTCACTCAACGCACGGTTGAGATAGGTTGACGTTTTTTCTTCATCTTCGACTAACAACAGGCGCATAACGGGACTTCCTCTTAACTTTTCATCGGTGCTTCAACATCAGAATAAACCTGCACAGCATCCGGCAGACGTTGACCCTGGATAGTGA
This sequence comes from Yersinia hibernica, assembly GCF_004124235.1. Taxonomy (NCBI): domain Bacteria; kingdom Pseudomonadati; phylum Pseudomonadota; class Gammaproteobacteria; order Enterobacterales; family Yersiniaceae; genus Yersinia; species Yersinia hibernica. The sequence goes on along the minus strand of NZ_CP032487.1, from coordinate 2,340,857 downwards.
TGGCGTCCAGTGAGCGGGTGAGTTCGGTCATCTCGGCGGAAGTCAGCGACACGCCGGTAGCCGCTGTGTTTTGCAGCATATGGTCTTTATTGGTGGTGCCAGGAATGGGAACAATCCACGGTTTACGGGCCAGGAGCCATGCCAGTGCAATCTGCCCCGGTGCGGCATTTTTTCTTATTGCCCAGGATTTCAGTAGCGCCACCAGCTGTAAGTTATGTGGCAGGTTATCAGGCGAGAAGCGTGTTTCTGTCGCGCGGAAATCACCGGCAGCGAACCGGGTATTCTCATCAATCCAGCCCGTTAAAAACTGCACGCCGAGTGGACTCCATGGCACGAACCCAATGCCCAGTTCTTCACACACTGGAAGCACCTGTTTTTCAGGGCCACGCCAGAGCATGGAGTACTCACTTTGTACGGCGGTCACGGGTAATGCTGCATGGGCGCGCCTCAACGTGTTGATGCCCATTTCAGACAGACCCCAGTGCAGGACTTTTCCTTGATCCATTAAATCTTTCACCACATCGGCGACATCTTCGATAGGGATCTGCGGATCAACCCGGTGTTGATACAGTAAATCGATACGATCGGTACGCAGGCGTTTGAGCATATTGTCGACGACCTGCCTGATATGCTCAGGCCTGCTGTTAAGGCCCGGCAGACGCTTACCCGTCTGTTGGTCAATGTTCCAGCCAAACTTGGTGGCGATAACGATTTTGTCCCTGAACGAGGCGATGCCTTCCCCGAGAATTTTTTCGACTTCAAACGGGCCGTAGGCTTCAGCAGCGTCGAAAAACGTTACCCCTTCATCAAATGCCCGGTGGATAACATTGATCATCTCGGGACGCCAGGGAACGGAAGTGTCGTATTTGCGACTCATGTTCTGCACGCCCAGACCGACGGCAGAAACTTCCAGCTTCCCGAGTTTACGCTTGCCCGGAGCAGCATTGCGTTGGCTGGTTTGTCGGGAGGAATCGCTCTGAGAGGATTGGTTCGCCGCTGATACGTGCGGAATCAGCGAGGCGGCGGCAATACCGGCCCCGGCGACTAATAGCTTGCGCCGCTCTGGCATTGTTGGGGCATTCTGGCTTTTCATTGATCGCTCCGTTTCTCAGAAAATTAAACATGACTCTCATTTAAGCGAGACCATTCTGCGTTGTGATTGCCAACATAAAGCTGACGGCTACCTGACAGCGCTGTCAGAAATGCTTTCCCATCCCAGCCTGTTTCCTGACAAAAATGTTATTTCCTTGTCACGATGCTGACAGCCCTCTCCGCCTAATCTGAGCCTGCAAATTTGATTCCGCGAGCCTGACTAACCAGGCCGACACTCATCGGGAGATGACCATGAAATTCACGCTTATCAGTGCAATGCTACTCACGGCAATGGCCGGAGTGACCTCAGTCAATGCGGCTGATTACAAAAAAAATCCATTCACACTGACCTATGACGGTGCCATCACCGAGAACCTTAAAGGCAAGGTCAACATTCATCCCGTGAAATACGATCTGCATGGCATCCAGATTGCTGCGAATGTCTATACCCCTGCTAACTACGATCCCGCCAAAAAATATCCTGCCGTGGTGGTTGCACATCCAAATGGCGGCGTAAAAGAACAGGTCGCCGGGTTATATGCCCAGCGTCTCGCCGAGCAGGGCTACATCACGATTACCGCCGACGCGGCTTATCAGGGCGCCAGCGGTGGGATGCCTCGCAGCGTGGATAAACCCGCTAATCGCATTGAGGATATCCACGGCATGGCTGACTACATCAGTCAGTATCCTGGTGTAGATACCGCCCGCCTTGGTCTGCTGGGTATTTGCGGAGGTGGCGGGTATTCACTTGTTGCGGCTGAAACTGACAAGCGGTTCAAATCGATAGCAACCATCAGCATGTTTAATTCAGGCCTTGTGCGCCGCAACGGTATGCAGGATTCACAGCTGGATACTATCCAGCAGCGTCTTCAGCAGGCTTCTGAGGCACGTGCTCAGGAAGCAGTCGGAGGAGAAGTGCTTTACTCCGGCGATGCCAACCTGACTGATGAACAGATTGCTAAATTACCTTTTGCCTTGTACCGCCAGGGCTACGAGTACTACTGGAAAACCCACGCCCACCCGAACTCCACGTTTAAATACACCACCAGCAGTCTTCTGGATTTGATGCGCTTTGACGTAACGGACCATATCAATCTCATCAATAAACCACTGCTGATGATTGCCGGTACAAAAGCGGATACGCTCTATATGACCGAAGATGCGTTCGCGAAAGCCACCGGTACGAAGGACAAAGAACTCTTCCTAATCGATGGCGCTACCCATATCGAGACGTATTGGGTGCCAAAATACGTTGACCAGGCAATGCAAAAGTTAGACGTCTTCTTCGATAAGAATATTTAATCCGCATCTGTCGATACCCCGGCGGGTATCGACTTATCCAGAATTTATCGTTCAGATTAACGGAGTCGGGATGAAAGATAATTACGCCTGATTAATAGCCACTATGAATGAAATTCATAAAATCATTCGGGCAGGGGATAGTTGTTTTTTACCTGAACAGTCAATGCCATCAAGGCGCTGGCTGCTGTAAACAACGCAATTATCCAGCCTATCGTCCATGGTGTGCCATCACTGAACAGGGCAAGAAGCAGTGAAGAGATGATGCCGCTGCCGTATTGTAACGCGCCCATTAGCGCCGACGCGGAGCCAGCCACATTAGGCACTGCGTCCAAAGCACAAGCCGTGGATGTCGCCGCGATGATGCCATTCATAGAGAAGAACACGAATACAGCGCCGACAATCACGGTAATTCCACCCACACCCAGGCCGGTGGTGACCGCCAGCACTATCGCCGCAATAGCGGCGATGAATACGGCATTCCTGAGCAACGCTTCCAGTGGGTAGCGGTGAACCAGACGTCTGTTGACCATGCTCACCGCCATCAGTCCAACAATGTTTACTGCAAACAGCCAACCGTAATGCTGCGGGTCAACGCCGAAGTACGTGATGTACACAAACGGAGAGCCCGTGATAAAGGCGTAGGCTGCAACGTAGTAGAACGTCAGGCATAGCGTAAACCGCATGTATTTGGCATTGGTTAGCAAGGAATAGTAGTTCTGAAAAGCTGTGGTTACGGAGGCTTGCGAGCGTTTTTCGGCAGGTAATGTTTCGGGTAACCAGAATAAAGACATCAGCATTAATGTTCCGATAATCGCCAGCAGCCAGAAAATAGCATGCCACGAGGTGACTTTAATCATCTGCCCGCCGATCAGGGGCCCGGCAATCGGCGCGATAGCCATGATGATCATCAGTGTCGAAAGCATTTGTGCTGCGCGAGTGCGGCTAAACAGGTCACGGATCATTGCTCGTGCCAACATCGGCCCAGTACAGGCACCTAACGCCTGAAAAACACGCCAGAAGACTATTTGCACGATATCTGTTGATAACGCGCAGCCCACCGAGCCGATGATGAATAGACCTAAACCGATAAACAGCGGCAGTCGACGCCCATAACGATCGCTAATCGGTCCCCAAATCAGTTGTGCAATGCAAAAGCCGATAAGGAACCCTGTGATTGTCAGCTCTGCATCACCCTGTAAATCCTTTGCCATGACGGGCATAGCCGGAAGATAGATGTCGGTTGATAAAGAGGTAACAGCCATCAGGGCGCTCAGAATGAGTAGAAATGATAGACCTGTATTGTTAGCTGTAGCTGACTGTGTACGTGTCTGTTGATTAAGCATGGTAATCCGTTGGACATGAAGAGATAAGGGCATATTAACGGGTTTAAGCTCGCTGATAATCACCGAGGGGAGGATAGGGACTATGAATAACATTCATTAATATTGGGAATTGCGAAGGCAGTGAAAAAATGATTTGAACAGGCGCTTATCTTAGGCCTTATGGGGAAGAATCGAGGTATCGTTTCAGGCTCGATTTGTGATTGCAGACAAGGGCATGAATTATCAGATCATAAAACAGCATGGCTTCCTATCTAATCTAAGAAAAATTTCGTCATAAAGCCGTAGGTTAGTCTTAGCGTAGGATAAATTCGGTTTTCCAAGCGGACTGCCTTGCTCACCGCTGATTAACACACCGCGATTTTAGTGATGCCATAATCAGTGGTTAGAACAGTTGCCAATTTCAGCTTTTCGCTCAAAGCTGACTCTCAACACCTGAAGGAGACCTTTAGGTGCTTGTTTTAGTATACATGACACTCATTCCTTCTGGTGAAAATCGGAATCCGATTGCGTTGGGTAATTACATCCTGGGATCGGGCTAGCACTACAGCCCCCTAAGGGTGTTGTTTGCAACGGTTCATGTTTGTCAGAGTAACTATATTCCTGAATGTTTTGCTCCGAATTTACGGATTGTTTTGTAGCGAAGGGCTGTTCTGTCGGTGTGCTTTGGAAAGCGTATACCTGAGTAGCACAGAGCCACAGTAAGGGCAGTAGGGTGCAGCGGGTGAGTTCATTCATATATTCTCCAGTCAGAAGTTACGCTAATTATATGATATGTCCGATTGACTCAATAAAGCTTTAACGAAGAACGGTAAATATAAGGCTAGGGGTCAAGTATTCAATGTGTTGATCATGCGGTAGAATCACTCTTTTTGAAGTGTGCATCTGATGGCTAAAGTTGACGTAAAATGCCCGTTTTGTGAGCAAATCGAATCTGTTAAAAAGCATGGCCTGGGTAAGGCCAAACTTCAGCGCTATCGGTGCCAGTCGTGCTGCCGTACTTTCCAGCTCGATTATGCTTATCGCGCCTGCCAACCCGGCATGAAATCACAAATTGTCGACCTTGCAATGAACAATGCCGGTATTCGAGACACTGCCCGAGCTTTACATATCAGCATTAATGCCGTTGTGCGCACACTAAAAAACTCTCGCCGAGAGTTGTAACCACGCTTCCTCTGGATAACCTGCAAATTCAGCTTATCTGTGAAGTTGATGAAATGTGGTCGTTTGTTGGCAATAAAAAGCGTCAGCGTTGGCTGTGGTATGCATGGGAGCCTCGTCTCAAACGTATTGTTGCTCATGCTTTTGGGCGCAGGAGCAAAATGACGCAGTGCAAATTACTGGGTTTACTGTCGGGCTTCAGAGTCGCCTTCTGGTGTACAGACAACTTCAGTGCTTATGAGATGTTACCGGCTACAAAAGACATCACAGGTAAGCTTTACACCCAGCGGATTGAACGCGAAAACCTGAATCTTCGTAACCGGTTAAAACGACTGAATCGCAAAACGCCTGGGTACTCAAAATCGGCAGAAATGCATGACAAGATAATCGGCACGTTCATTGAGCGTGAGCATTACCTGCAATGACCCTATCTACACATTGAATACGTGACCCAGGATTCTCGGTTATATGCAATCTACGGTTGCCAAGGATTATTGCCGTAATGATGGTAGGGGCAGGGCTATCAGTAGCAGGCGTGACGTATCAAGCGGTGTTGCGAAATGCACTGGCTAGCCCGGATGTGCTCGGTACATCTTCCGCCGCGAGACTGTAATTAAAATTGTGTAATTGCCTGTTTTTGATATGTTCACTCCAACAACGGAGACAGGCAAATTATGGACGAGAAGAAACTTAAAGCTCTCGCTGCAGAACTGGCTAAAGGCCTCAAAACCGAGGCCGATCTCAATGCGTTTTCCCGTATGCTGACGAAGCTTACCGTCGAAACAGCGCTCAATGCAGAGCTGACTGAACACCTCGGACACGAGAAAAATGCCCCAAAAACCGGTTCAAATACCCGCAACGGCTATTCATCCAAAACGCTGCTGTGCGACGATGGCGAGATTGAACTGAGCACGCCTCGTGACCGTGAAAATACCTTCGAGCCACAGCTTATCAAGAAAAATCAGACGCGTATCACGCAGATGGACAGCCAGATTTTGTCCCTGTACGCCAAAGGCATGACAACCCGTGAAATCGTCGCCACATTCAAGGAAATGTACGATGCGGACGTGTCACCCACGCTGATATCTAAAGTCACCGATGCGGTTAAAGAACAGGTTGCTGAATGGCAAAGTCGGCCTCTGGATGCGCTGTATCCCATTGTTTATCTTGACTGTATCGTGGTGAAAGTTCGTCAAAGTGGTAGCGTGATAAACAAAGCGGTGTTCCTCGCTCTCGGCATTAATACTGAAGGTCAGAAAGAACTTCTGGGCATGTGGCTGGCTGAAAACGAAGGGGCGAAGTTCTGGCTCAGTGTGCTGACGGAGCTTAAAAACCGGGGCCTTCAGGATATTCTGATTGCCTGTGTGGACGGCCTGAAAGGCTTCCCGGATGCGATAAACAGCGTGTATCCACAGACGCATATCCAGCTTTGCATCATTCACATGGTGCGCAACAGCCTGAAATACGTGTCGTGGAAGGACTACAAAGCCGTCACCAGCGGACTGAAAACGGTGTATCAGGCTCCGACAGAAGCGGCGGCACTGATGGCGCTGGATAACTTCGCGGCAACCTGGGACGATAAATACCCGCAAATCAGCAAAAGCTGGCGTGCGCACTGGGGAAATCTCAATACGTTCTTTGGCTACCCGCCCGACATCCGCAAAGCCATCTACACCACTAATGCTATCGAATCGCTGAACAGCGTGATCCGTGCAGCTATCAAAAAGCGCAAAGTGTTCCCGACAGACGACTCAGTGAGAAAGGTTATTTATCTGGCGATCAAGGATGCTTCAAAAAAATGGAGTATGCCGATCCAGAACTGGCGGCTGGCGATGAGTCGTTTTATTATCGAGTTCGGTGACCGCCTGAGCGATCACCTTTAATATGGTGGCAGTTACACAGAATTATTTACAGGGTCTCCGCCCGCAGCGTTCGGCGCAGCACTTGGGATACTGCTAGGTTTTCCACTACAAATCAGCGCTTTTTCCTCTTTCTTCTTTGGCATTGTCAGCCTTTTATGCGTGATGGGACTTTGCCATTTCAAGAAAAACAATGGGGAGCTCACGACTATCCTGTCGGGCATCATAGTGGCTTCGGTGTTTATGTCTTTTGTATCAATCATTAAATATGTTGCCGATCCACAGGACGAACTCCCGGCTATCGTCTTCTGGCTTATGGGGAGTTTCGCTTCTTTGGTCAAAGAGCAGGTTTACGGACTTATCCCGCTATACATCATTTGTTATCTGGTTATCTACAAACTTCGATGGAAAATCAATGTGTTGTCTTTGGGAAATGATGAGGCCAAAATTGCTGGAATGAACCCACAATTGTTGAATGCAGTTTTGCTAATCACAGCCTCAATCTTGGTGGCAGCATCAGTCACCATCGCTGGCGTGGTGGGCTGGGTTGGTCTGGTTATCCCGCATCTGGTTAGAACGCTGGTCGGGTACAACCATAGCAAGCTGATCCCGGCTTCGGCTGTATGTGGTGCGTTGTTTTTATTGGTCATCGACAACATTGCCAGGACCCTGACTTACGCAGAGATCCCCATTGGAATACTTACTGCTCTAGTTGGTGCGCCTTTATTTGCTGTACTGTTCATCATGAGTAACCGATATGATAGAAGTGAATAATCTGACGTTCGCGTTCAAAAAGAGTAAAACTGCCTTTAACAATATCAGCTTCTCCATTGATGAAGGTGAGGTACTGTGCGTATTAGGACCGAATGGTGTTGGCAAAACAACATTGCTTAAAACGGTTACCGGTCTGTATCAACCGGTTAGTGGTTCATGTCATATTGGCCGAGTGGGAAACCGGAAAGCTCGTATGGCGTATGTCCCGCAGGCCAAACGTGTTCACTTTTCTTACAATGTACTCGATTTCATCTCCTTTGGGTGCCCATTACGGGGCGGAATGCTGGCATCTCCTGGGGCGAGGGATATCGAAAAAGCGGCGCAAATATTGTCGGAACTTGGTGCATTATATCTTGCAACCAAAGACGTTAACCAGATCAGTGGTGGTGAGCTACAGATGTGTTACATCGCGAAGGCGCTGGTATCAGAGCCGGACATCCTTGTGCTTGATGAACCTGAATCAAATCTTGATTTTAATAACCAGTCTCTCATTATCAATTGGTTGCACACGTTGTCGCGGGAGAAAAATGTTACTATTATCCTGAATACGCACTTCATCAATCATGCAAATAACATTGCAGATAAATGTTTGCTAATGGGCAAAGATAGTTACTGTTTTGGAACTACACAGAGTGTCTTACAAGAATCTCTCCTCGCCGATTATTTCCACGTCCCCGTTAAACGTTGTCATTTTGAACACAACGGAATACAGAAAGAATCATTTATTGTTGCATTGTGAAAGGTGCCAATATCTCGGTGAGAACGAGAAATGGGCGATTATGATTTAAGCCCTGTCGGACTGTACGAAGCTACTGGCATTAAAAATTATAATATGTCGTTCTGATTGAATAACCCGCATGCGCCAAGTGAATCTACGACGCAGCGTTTTTCCGTTTTGCTGGAGAAAGCAAAAAAGCCACATCAGTCTGCACTGATACGGCTTTGATTTATCAGGACTATTAAATCACTAGCCAGCTAGAAGCGTCGTTTTTCCTCTCCCCAGTATGTAGGGCGGTACATAGGATTTGCGGCAAGTATCCAGATAATCCGACCACCACTGCATCATTGCCTTTCTGGCTTCCAGATGCTCTGCCCTGTGAATATATGCTTGGCGCACGGAGTTACGTTCCTGGTGGCTCATTTGCCGTTCAACAGCATCCTGTGACCATATACTGGACTCCATAAGGGCGCTGCATGCCATTGTCCTGAAACCGTGACCACAGATTTCCATTTTCGTGTCCCAGCCCATCAGGCGTAGCGCCTTGTTCACCGTATTTTCACACATGGGTTTATACGCATTATGGTCCCTGGGGAACACGAGTGCATTATCTCCTGAGATATCCTGAATCTTTTTCAGGATCGCGATCGACTGTTGTGAGAGGGGTACGATATGAGGCCTGCGCATTTTGGCACCGCGACCAGAGTAACGCACTCCTTCAATAGCTTCGCGCGTGGGGGGTATTGTCCAGACCTGGTTTCCGAAATCAATTTCATGCCAGCGGGAAAAACGCAATTCACTCGAGCGAATGAATAGATGCAGTGTTAGCAGGATGGCAAGGCGGGTGAGTTCACGACACTGCTGAAAACTCTCAATGCTCTCAAGCAGTTCAGGAAGGCGCTCCAGCGGTAGAGCGGGGTAGTGACGTTTTACTGGTGGAGCCGTCACCCCGTCCAAGTTTGCTGCCGGATTAAAATCGATTAATCCATGATGCACGGCGTAGCGCATGATATTCCGGAGGTGCTGGCGTGTACGGGATGCAACCTCCAATAGACCCTTTTCCTCAATTCCTTTTAATAAAGTGATGAAGTGTCGGGGTTTCAGTTCTGAAACTGACATGGTGCCGATGACCGGAAAGATATGGTTATTCATGCTGGCGAGCAGACGGTCGGCGGTGTTCTGTGACCATTGTTTATTGCTCTTATGCCACGCCAGCGCCACGTTTTTAAACACTTTCGCCGGTATGCGTGAACTCCGCTCAGTTGCTCGCTGCTCTGCTGGATTGATGTTCAGTACTAGCATTTTGCGAATACCTTCACGTTGACTACGGGCGTCTGAGAGGGAAATAACTGGGTAGGCACCGAGTGCAATGCGGGATTCTTTACCCTTAATACGGTACTTGAGATACCAGTGACGTGAACCGCTTGGTTTGACCAAGAGATACAGACCGTGGGAATCGGAAACTTTAAAGGGTCTATCAGATGGTTTGAGACTGCGAATTTTGGTGTCGGTAAGAGACATATGGGGTCACTCCATAATAGAACCAACCGGACCCCAGATTTGACCACCAATTTTTCCCGATGCGGAGGATAAAATCAAAATGCATCAGGATAAGTTTTCACGCTAAGCTGTTGTATTAAAACCATACAGGCATTAATGAAGCTGCACGAAAACAAGAATTTGGCTCCTCTGACTGGACTCGAACCAGTGACATACGGATTAACAGTCCGCCGTTCTACCGACTGAACTACAGAGGAATCGTGTGAACGGGGCGCATGATATCTAGCATGCCCGATACTGTCAACGCTAAATTGGTACATTTTGGGCGACTGCTCAGCATCTGAGCAAAGGCGGCGTTTATAATGGCAAAATAAGATGAACTTGCCATTTTTATTCTTCCTTTAGTCCTTTTATTCCTTGGAATAAAGCCACTAACCATTTAGGGGATGTGAACCCTCGGCGTTCTGATTATTATTTTCCCAACGTTTTAGCCTGGCCAATGGGTCTTGGCGATAAAAAGCGCAGAAATGTTGATAAACCGCCGGAAAACGATTTTCCAACAGTTCAGGTGCGCTGAAAAAATATTCTGATAACACCGCAAAACATTCTGCGGGGTCACTGGCGGCATATGCATCCATGCTGGCGGCGTCAATACCCACCATATCTATCTCATCTTGAATGTTATCCATTGCTTGATGCAGGTCATACTCCCATGCCGCAACATCGCGCATAGCAATCGGTGGCACACCGTTTGAATTGCCGCCGTTACGCATATCCAGCTTATGAGCAGCCTCATGGATAACAAGATTAAAGCCTGATAAATCAAAGGAATCCTGAATATCTTGCCAATTTAAAACAATGGGCCCCTGCTCCCAACTCTGGCCGGATTGCACAGTTTGACCTGAGTGAACCAGGCCAGCATCATCTTGCCAGTCGTCGTCAACCACAAAAGGAGATGGATAAATAAGCACTTCATGAAAACCATCTAACCACTTCGCACCCAACTCCATCACCGGCAAGGCAAATAATAGTGTTAGGCGAGCCTGCATCAACGGCGTTAGTACCAATCCTTGCAGTGGCACCAGGCGTTTTTGTTGCAACAAATGGCTAGCGACAGAAACCAGCCGCTGCTGTTCCTCCTCATTTAAAGGTGCCAATAGGGGAATATTCAGCGCTTCACGCCACTGTGCAAGCATCTTCGCTTGCGGTTGATTTGCTTTCCACAGCCACTTAATCATCAGGTTGCTCACAAAGTGATAATTCGAACGTCTAAAGCAGGGAAGTGTTGTTGTAAACATGCCGTAAAAGCGGGCACGAACGCAACCGTTTCATGAAGAGATAGCCAAGCACTTGAAAGGGTCGCCTCGAATGCCGGTGAGGAGATCCACTTTCTGCGGAGCAGGACACCTTATGCTCGTTAATTATTCAAGCACTTATAGAAAAAAAATTCAGCGATCCCTATCACAGTAAGTTGGCTAAGCAAGGCAATAAATAATCCCCCAGCTTGTTGATTGCTTGTTGATATTTAGACCTATAGTTAATGAGAGGCTCACATTGTTCGTCTTAATACAGGAGAAAACTATTCGTGGCTTAACCTGTTCAATTGCCATACTGGCAGTAATTATTATGTCGTCGAGTGCTATTTATGCGGCGATGGTCACATATGAAAATAAGACCAACATGAATCCACTGCAATAATCAATATCCGCTCAGATGACCCCATCAAACTTGCCCAATACCACTTTGAGCACATAAAATCCTACCAGGTTAGAGTGCGCTCGCAGTCAGTTCAAGGCGATTTAACCGTGATCCGCTACAGCCACTTTCGCAGTCTGCTACGGCTGAACAGATTTTGGCGGCCTAATAAAAAGAGAACTGTCAGGGTTAACAGAAAATATAATCTTTGCCACAGGAAAGGGGATTTTAATGGCTAAGTATTAGTGCCTTATTTAGCTGTTATTTCTGGGGTTCTAATGGGGGAAGTATAAATACTCGGCAGAATGGTTAATCCAATTATTTGATTTCATTTACATTCCGATATTATGTTCGATTTTATCTTCGATATATTCTTTGGTTTTTTGCATGATTAAACACAGATAAAGGGCATTTATTCATTAAAATCACGCCATAAGTAACGGGTGTGTAAGACCTTTCCTACGCTAAGTCAGCTTGCAGTCTTATATACAAGGAATGTCCTAAAAGGTTTAATGTCAGCATAAATTTTGAATTCATATTTTTATCTAATTCAACTCAATAATAAATGAATTCAATTCCCAGGCATTAGGCCTAAAAATAAATTTTGAGTGTCGCAACGCGATAAACATTATCCCAGGACTATTTAAATGAAAAAGCAACTGATTGGCCTCACGGTATTATCTTCTCTGGTTCTGGGCATCACTGCCGCCCAAGCTGCTACACCTACTGCAGAATTAAAAGTTATCGGTACTTTGACGGTACCAAGCTGCACAGTTGCCTCTCCGGATGAGGGAGTTTATGACTTTGGTAAAATGTCTTCCTCTTTGGTTAAATCAGGTACTGCAACGACTCCGCTGACAGCAATGACGAAAACCTGGACAGTCAGTTGTGATGCAGAAACTTACCTGAACTTCAAGCCTATTGATAACCGCGCGGCATCTGTCAGCGTGGCAGGGGCAACTAACTTCGGTATGGGCAACGTGAATGGTACCGGTAAAATCGGCTATTACACCGCACAGATAAAGAACGGCACAGTGGATAATAAATCCTCTAGCGTGTTCACTTCCGCGAGTTCAACCTTTACGCTGACATCAACTGCGGCGCTGACAACCGGCATGCTAACTGGCTGGTCATCTGCTGCGAATACTCAGAGCACCGGTAAAGTGTTCAGTGCTGATATTACAGTTAGCCCAGTTTTGGCTGGCACCACGACGATGGGCGGCCCAATTACTGAAGATGCAGAAATCGACGGTTCAATGACCATGAACTTTGCATTCGGCATCTAATACTCTGCGCGTCACGCTATAAATAAGGGCAGATTCGTATTTCTGCCCTTCATTTTGCCTGAAGTCATATTTTTGATAAACGTTGATGATAATAATACCTCTGAGTGATTCTCATTTTATGAAAACGCATATTTTCAAATTAACTATTTTGACCTCACTAATTCTCTCTATCGGGGTAGAGGCAGCACCGCCTTCCGCGGAGTTAAAAGTTAAAGGGAAAATAGGTGTTCCTAGCTGTACGGTGCTAGCACCAGATGGTGGTATTTACGATTTAGGCAAGATTTCAGCGACCAACATCAAACCAGGAACCGCCACAACAGCATTACCCACAGTGACCAAAACTTGGACTATCAATTGTGATGCAGTAACGTATTTAAGTTACACCAGCATTGATAACCGCTTAGCATCTGCCAGTGATACTTCAACAACCCGAAACCATGGGCTGGGTAATATTAATGGAGCGGGTAAAATTGGTTTTTATACTGCGACATTAAGTAATCCGCGTGTTGATGGTAATGTCACTTCAATGTACTACAGATTAAGTACTGGGGCTGCAACAGCAGGTGCCAGTTTATATTTGGTCGATAGTTATTATTATGGTTTTTCTAACGCCTCTGCTGTCGCCACGGCGGGTAAATCGTTTAGTACAGATATTACTATTGCACCAATATTGGCGGGAACCACGACCATGAATGGCCCGGTTACTGAAAACGCAAATATCGATGGTTCAGTAACGATGAACTTCTCATTTGGTATTTAATTGTTATGAAAAACTTGATGATGAAGTTTGCCATATTATCTTCTTTATTATTGGGTGTTGCTGTTCATGCCGCAACACCTACTGCTCAATTGAAGGTTAAAGGCAAGATTGGAATCCCAACCTGCACTGTCAATGCACCTGATGGTGGTGTTTATAATATTGGTGAGATCTCATCAAGTAAGGTAAAAACCGGTACAGCAGTAACCGAATTGTCTGCGATTAAGAAAACCTGGACAGTGACTTGTGATAGCCTAACTTACCTGAGCTTGACTGCGACAGATAACCGCAGAGCTTCTGTCAGCGATACCACGGGTATTCACAATTTCGGTTTGGGTTTTGTCAATGGCAGCGGAAAATTGGGTTTCTATAAAACGACGATGAACAATGCTGCCGTCGATGGAGTGAGCAGTTTACTGTATTTCATCGATGCAAATAACGTCTTACAAGGTGGGCATACTCTGGAGACATTAACCAATAACTTCCGCTTTGGCTGGTCTGAAAATACTACCACGGCGAAAGCCGGTAAAGTATTCAGTGCTGATTTTACGGTAATTCCGACATTGGCAGGTTCAACCACTATGGGGGGAGCTATCACTGAAAATATCAATATTGATGGTTCTACCACCATGAGTTTTTCTTTTGCTATTTAGTTGATAAGAATCCTATGCACAAGGCTATCTTTAATAGTCTTGTGCACGCTCTTAATATTATCTCTAACTTATCCATTTCCCTTACTTTAGAACACTATAATTCTTGCGCATCGCGCTCTATTTTGCTTATAACATTCCTTTTATCTCTTTCCCTGTAATGACACAGTGCTGAATTCAGCAGCTTAGTTAAAAACTGTGCCTTGCGATGTTGAGTTACTATCGGACAAAGCAGCAATAATGCCAATTCATCAGTAAATGAGTTTTCGTATTCAGCCAAATTCTGCGCCATAGATTGAAACTCCAGACAAGAACGGGTTGTATCTACCTCAGGCTATCACGTAATTATTAACCAACCAGCTGGCACAATTTCTGAAGGTACAGCAATCGACGGCTCAATGAACATAAATTTCGCTTAGATATCTAATCAATATAAGTCCGGTGCGATATTGTATATCAATGCCTTCTCTGTCCGCCTTGATCAACGCTTTTTGCTAACTATTTTTTCTCACCGAGAAAACTTCCTAGTCTGATTATTTGTAGCTAAAATGAGTTTAGCGACCTTAATGTTAAGTTTTTTCGCCTACTATTGACCTGTTTCCATTAGTGAAGTGAAGCTATAAAAACGGGAAACAGCCAGTTTATCGTTACCACCTCCCAGTACACCTACATGTGTAGGGTGCCGCTTTCAAAAAAATAATCTCTGTCTTATATCTAGTTTAATAACTTATCGCTATTATTATTCCTCGAAATACGAGTGAGGAAATATCTTATGAGTGAAAGTCTTCCACTACCATCTATTACATGGTCTTAGTGGAAAGCTTAAATGTCTCTATCTGCGACTCATTAGCCAATGGGTAAGATACGCAGCTGTAATATAGGCAGTGCGCTATATGTAGATAAAATATATTACCATTCTCTTTAAGTTTACACTTGGCTGATTTATATAGCTGTTAATTTTATATGTGCATGTTTTGTTCTGCAAGAATTTAACTATGGTTAAATAGGTGAGCCTATGAAAGATATTATTATATTTAGTCAATACGACTTGCTTCGTTTTTATTTAAATAATTTAATCAATAAGTTGATTATTGATAAAGATCTTAAAGATGTTATCAATGTCACTGTTTGCTCAAGCTTTAGTGATTTAGAATTGCATGTAATAAAAACAAAGAAAGCCTTTATTATTATCGACACAGATGATATTTCTAAACCTGAACTTTTCAGAGTCTCACATTTTATTCATGCAGTGAACAGCAGGATCTGTCTTTTTACAAAAGAACACGAGTTTTCACAAGGTTATACCGGCCTAATGCTGGATTTCTCATCATCTTTACTGAGTAAGACCGCATCTCAAAGCCATATTGAGAATTCGATATATAAATTTATATTTAACGATGACGCCACTTATCAGCAAGGAAGCAAGGTAAATGCGAAACGGATATTAACTACTCGAGAAGCTGAAGTGTGTGAACTAATTTTATCTGGCATGACTAATTATGATATAGCAAAGAAGCTTGCTATTAGCCATAAGACAGTGTCAGCACACAAAAAGAGTATCCATACTAAGTATGAAGCAAAAAATCTGATTGATTTATATCAAAGATTAAAATAACCAATTTGTTTTAACCATAAATCATTAGCTGGCATAACAGGTTGTAGTATTGTTATAGCGATAAACAGTCCCTTTATAATGGGTTTTCGAGGTTATTAGAACGCAGGTTTACGGAATGTGCATTAGTAGAGTAGGCATATTTCTCTACAACTAACATCTAAACACTGAGACGAAATAGCGCCGTGAGTAGCTATTAATCTATATATTTCGAACATCGGCTCAGTTCATTGAGTTTATCCCCGTAACTTATCCTTTACTTATTAGAAAGACCATTAAACCCATAAGGTTATTAGGGTTTAACTTCTGCCAGCCTGATACTTTATAGGTATTCACTTATTCTATTGAAAAATAAAATACATACTATTATCTCACTTGGACAGTTGTCGCTATCTAATATTTTTGGGTTGCCAGCATAAATCTGTCGTTACAGTCAGTGATGAAATTTCCTACAAAGAATCAGGAGAAGGCCAATATTATATGACAGGGGCTTCTTTTAGAATATAACCCAGTAAGAAATGGTGTGCGAATTAAATCTTTTGGCACCTACAACCTTATGTAGTGTTCATTACTGCCTGGGTATCGAATAACAAAGTATCGGTCGCCTGGGTTTTATATTGTTAAATGTGATTATTTTCATCTCTTTAACTGTATACCTATATTTATTGGATTATTGACATGAAAAAGCGACTGATTGGCCTCACGGTATTATCTTCTCTGGTTCTGGGCATCACTGCCGCCCAAGCTGCTACACCCACTGCAGAATTAAAAGTTATCGGTACTTTGACGGTACCAAGCTGCACGGTTGCCTCTCCGGATGAGGGAGTTTATGACTTTGGTAAAATGTCTTCCTCTTTGGTTAAATCAGGTACTGCAACGACTCCACTGACAGCAATGACGAAAACCTGGACAGTCAGTTGTGATGCGGAAACTTACCTGAACTTCACGCCTATTGATAACCGCGCGGCATCTGTCAGCGTGGCAGGGGCAACTAACTTCGGTATGGGCAACGTGAATGGTACCGGTAAAATCGGCTATTACACCGCACAGATAAAGAACGGCACAGTGGATAATAAATCCTCTAGCGTGTTCACTTCCGCGAGTTCAACCTTTACGCTGACATCAACTGCGGCGCTGACAACCGGCATGCGAACTGGCTGGTCATCTGCTGCGAATACCCAGAGCACCGGTAAAGTGTTCAGTGCTGATATTACAGTTAGCCCAGTTTTGGCTGGCACCACGACGATGGGCGGCCCAATTACTGAAGATGCAGAAATCGACGGTTCAATGACCATGAACTTCGCATTCGGCATCTAATCGATGCCAATTCGGTACAATATTATAAAAAGGGCTGAGATATTCAGCCCTTTTTTAGTTGTCTACCAGCCGAGACAAGCGGCTATTATGAGTTTTAATTTTTTTTAAATATATCGACTACAACTTTACTTGAATCGAATATTACTTAACTATCACAGCTGAAGATCGGTATATCAGCCAAAGCTGATTGCTACAGTTACAAGAATCTTATTTTTTTAAGAAAATTCTTATAAATCAATTGTGTATCTTGCGCTTCTACTTGCTTTTCCTGTTGGTCTTGCGCGCCACAAGTGATACCTTTCTAGCATCATTTTGGGTGGAATCACGTAAATAACACCCTATCTGGCAACGGCTGACTTTTTCAGGGTCAATACACAGGTGTATTTATGACGCTTTATGATATTAAACCACGATTTCAGGCGCTGCTGCGCCCATGTTTGGTTTGGTTATATCAGCGAGGAGTGACCGCGAATCAAGTTACTTTGTTTACTTTGGTCGCTTCATTAGTCGTCGGCTCTGCATTGGCATTATATCCCACGCCAATGATGTTTCTGCTGCTCCCGGTATTCCTGTTTTTCCGAATGGCGCTGAATGCTATTGACGGCATGCTGGCTCGGGAGTTCAACCAGCAGTCGCGCTTAGGGGCATTACTTAATGAGATTGGCGATGTGGTGTCGGATATTGCGCTTTACTTGCCATTTGCGTTGCTTCCCTATGCGCATTCTGAGTGGGTGATATTAGCGATGTTTTTAGCCTTACTGACTGAATTTTGTGGTGTTATGGCGCAAACATTGGGCCGATCACGAGGATATCAGGGGCCATTAGGGAAAAGTGACCGAGCGCTGTTATTTGGCACTTATGGGCTGGCGGTTGCGGTGTGGCCAACGGCCTTGGTTTATTCGGGGTGGCTGTTCGGTTTTGCCTGCCTATTATTATTGTGGACATGCATTAATCGCTGCCGAGCGGCATTAAGGTCAGAGGCATAATATGAACTCACTCTTGGCTATCAGTTTGGCAGTTATTTTTGCTCTATTAGTGATCGCCAGCATCATTATTATCGTTTTAATCCGGCGATATCCGGAAAGGAATTGGTTGGAATTACGCCAGCGTATTACCAGTTGGTGGCTGATTATTATGGTCTTCACCGTGGCGATGGTGAGCCCAAAATGGCTGTCATTGGTTATTTTCGGTTTTATCAGTTTTCTGGCATTAAAAGAATTTTTAACACTCATTTCCACTCGTCGCTCTGACAATATTCCTTTGCTGTGGATGTATCTGGCTATTCCTATTCACTATCTGTGGATTGGCATAGGCTGGTACGGCATGTTCGTTATTTTCATCCCAATTTATGCATTTCTATTCTTGCCAGTGCGGATGGTACTGATTGGTGATACCAACGGTTTCTTGCATGCAGCATCGAATATGCATTGGGGCTTGATGACCACGGTATTTGCCCTCAGCCATGTGGCCTTTTTGATGGTGTTACCCGGTGGTATTGGTGGGCAGGGGGCGCTGCTGGTGGTGTTCTTAGTGGCGCTGACGGAACTGAATGATATAGCGCAATACTTATGGGGAAAATCATTAGGTCGAATCAAAGTGACTCCGACAGTCAGCCCCAATAAAACCTTAGCGGGTTTACTGGGAGGGGTGGCAACGACTATGGTTTTAGCGGGTATTTTGGGGCCGATATTAACACCAATGAACTTCACTTTTTCACTGCTTGCAGGATTACTGATCGGGTTGACTGGTTTCTGTGGCGATGTGGTGATGTCGGCGGTTAAACGTGATCTGGGGGTGAAAGATTCAGGTAAATTATTGCCCGGCCACGGCGGTATTCTTGACCGCTTGGACTCCCTCATTTATACCGCGCCGCTGTTCTTTCATTTTATTCGCTATTTTTATTATTAAGGGCTGGCCGTGAACCGACTATTGCGCTGGATATTTACGTTGTGTGTGGTGTATCCGGTAGTTTTGGTATGGCTGGGGGTTTCTGTCTGGCAGCGAAAACAGTTACCCCTCAAAGGGCCGGCCATTGTGGTGGCAAATCATAATAGCCATTTGGATATATTGACGCTGTTTACTTTATTCCCGCTTTCAACATTGTCACAAGTTCACCCAGTGGCTGCAGCTGACTACTTTTTACGTCATCGCGCCATCGCCTGGTTTGCCATTAAGGTGATTGGCATTATTCCGGTTGTGCGCGGTGGAGCAGGTAAGGGCAGTGACCCGTTGGCGGGGTGTATTGAGGCGTTATCAAATAATAAAATTGTTATCTTATTCCCCGAGGGGACGCGCGGGGAACCGGAAAAATTCTCCGAATTTAAATCGGGTCTGTGGTATCTGAGCCGACAGTTTCCGAGCACGCCAATAACCCCGGTATATATGCACGGTTTAGGGCGGGCTATGGGCAAAGGCCAGCGTATTCCGGTGCCCTTCTTTATTGATATTTATGTTGATAAACCTTTCTATTTTCATGATGACAAACAGATATTCCGAACTGAATTACAACAACGGTTTATCACTTTGCAACAGCTCGCTACAAGGAAAATGCCGTGACTCAAGGAAACCGTGTTGCTCAGGAACTGACATTTATCACCAGCGACAATACTTCATTATTCTATCGCTGCTGGCCCGCCCAGCATGGCCCGGCAAAACGAGTGATAGTGTTGTTTCATCGTGGTCATGAGCATTCGGGGCGTTTGCAGCATATTGTTGATGAGTTGATGCTGCCGGATGTCACGTTTTATGCTTGGGATGCCCGCGGTCATGGTCAGTCACCGGGACCGCGGGGTTATAGCCCAAGTTTGGCGCGTTCGGTGCAAGATGTTGATGAGTTTGTCCATTTTACTAGTGTGGATAGCCAGGTGCCGATGCAGGATATTATGGTCATCGCTCAAAGTGTTGGGGCGGTGCTGGTTGCTACCTGGGTACATGATTATGCCCCCAAAATTCGCGGCATGATTTTGGCATCACCGGCGTTTAAAGTGAAGTTGTATGTGCCGTTTGCTCGCCCAGGATTGATGCTAATGCAGCGGTTGCGTGGGCTATTTTACGTTAAATCTTATGTCAAAGGTAAGTTCCTGACTCATGACACATCGCGGGTTGCCAGTTTCGATAATGACCCACTGGTGAGCCGCCCGATTGCGGCCAATATCTTGCTGGATCTTTATCGGACTGCCGAGCGGATCGTGCAAGATGCTGCGGCTATTACGTTGCCGACACAATTACTGATTTCCGGCGATGATTTTGTTGTGCATCGTGCGCCACAGCAGAAATTCTATCAACGGCTCAGCAGCCCAGTGAAAGAGCAGCATGTTTTGCCCGGCTTCTATCATGACACCTTGGGTGAGAAAGACCGCCAACTGGCTTTTGATAAGATGCGAGTTTTTATTGAGCGGCTGTATACCGAGCAATTACCCACCCACAATTACGGCTATGAGGACTGCTGGAGTGCCAGTGCCGATTGCTATCGTGCGCTGCAAGTGCCGCTGAAACCCTATTCGGCTGAAGGTTTGTACTATCGAGCATTGCGGTACGGTATGAAGACGCTGGGCCGCAGCGCCACTGGCGTGCGATTAGGGTTAGAAACCGGTTTTGACTCGGGCAGTACCCTCGATTACGTCTATCGCAATCAGCCGGAGGGCAATAACAAACTGGGGCGCTATATCGACCAGCAATATCTCAATAGTATTGGTTGGCGCGGGATCCGTGTGCGCAAGGTGCATTTGCAGCAAACCATCCAAATGGCGCTGCAGCAGTTACGCGATAAAAACATGCCACTGCGCATTGTGGATATCGCGGCAGGCCACGGCCGCTATGTCTTGGATGCGCTAACCGACCAGCATGATGTTGAGCAAATTCTACTGCGTGATTACAACGAGCTGAATGTCGAAAAAGGGCAAACCATGATTGCAGAGCGCAATCTGGTGCCAACCGCGCGTTTCGAAAAAGGCGATGCGTTTGACCGGGACTCGCTGGCGAATCTTGCCCCAACCCCCACACTGGCTATTGTTTCCGGGTTATATGAGCTATTTCCTCAAAATGACCCGGTGCAGGCATCATTGGCGGGGCTGGCCGCGGCTATCCCCGAGGGGGGAATATTGGTTTACACCGGCCAACCTTGGCACCCACAATTAAACATGATTGCCCGGGCATTAACCAGCCATCAAGCCGGGCAACCGTGGGTCATGCGGGTGCGCAGCCAGGGGGAAATGGATGCTTTGGTTGAACAGGCCGGTTTTGATAAATGCCATCAATTGATTGATGAGTGGGGGATTTTCACCGTATCGTTGGCGGTGCGTCGTGCTGATAATTGAGCGAGAGAATAGGGGAACTCGCCAGCAAATCTGGCGGCGTGCTGTGTTGTGGCTGTTGTTACTGGCCCCACTGTTTTTTATCAGCTATGGCCAGACTAATCACTTCACTGCTAGCCGTGTGGGGGTGGGTAGTGTGGTGTATGGCTGGGAGCAGCACATTCCTTTTCTGCCGTGGACGATTGTGCTCTACTGGAGTATTGACCTACTTTATGGTTTGTCGTTATTTATCTGTACTTCGTTGCGCGAACAAACCCGTCATGCATTTCGCTTGATTATGGCATCACTGGTGGCATGTCTTGGTTTTCTATTATTCCCACTCAAATTCAGTTTTGTTCGCCCGCTAACTGATGGGCCCTTTGGCTGGCTATTTCAGCAACTTGAACTGTTTGATTTACCTTATAATCAGGCCCCGTCACTGCATATTATGCTGGCTTGGTTACTGTGGCTGCGTTTTTGGCCACATTGCCAAGGAATATTGCGTTGGCTAATGACTGGCTGGTTTTTATTAATCGCAGTATCAGTTCTGACCACTTGGCAACATCATGTGATTGATATCGCTACGGGTTTGGCGGCGGGCGTTATTGTCAGCTACCTTATCCCCATCAATAGCAGCTGGCATTGGCAGCGGCCTAATCGCTCATCCTTGAAGTTGGCATTTTGGTACGGCGGCGGGGCTTTACTGCTGGGTGGGGGAGCGTGGTGGCTCGGAGGGGGCGGCTATGTATTAGGATGGCCTGCAATTGCTCTGCTCGCGGTGGCCGCGGGTTATAGTGGCTGGGGCACTAGTGTGTTCCAAAAAGAGCCAGATGGCCGAATGTCGCTCTCAGCGCGGTTGCTATTATGGCCTTATCGGTGCGGAGCCTGGCTGTCAATGTATGGATTTACCCGCCAATTACCTCAGGAAATATCTGTGGCTGATGGCATTTTTATCGGCAGTTACCCGCGATCACCGCTATCCCAAGCTAGCGTATTGGATGTGACGGCAGAATTTAGCCGCAACCGCTATAGTCACCATAAACCCTATCTCTGCTGCCCATTGATGGATTTGCTGGTGCCGAGTCAACAACAATTGGCGCTGGCGGTGGCTATGCTTAATCAACTGCATCAGCAACAGGGGACGGTTTTCGTTCATTGTGCGTTGGGAATGTCACGTAGCGCGGTGGTGATTGCGGCGTGGTTACTTGACCAAGAGCGCGTTGCGACACCACAAGCGGCGGCCGAATTATTACGCCAAGTTCGCCCGCAAGTAATATTGCAGCCCAAGCATTTACAGGCACTTGCACAAAGGCAAAGAGGGAAAAACTATGCTCAATAACCCGGTCGCCGGGCAGGTTCTGACGATTCATCTTGCCAGTTGGCGTTATCTGGCGGCGTTGACCTTGCCACCGATAGTGTTTGCATTATGGGGGGCTGATAGTCTCGTTGCTGGCTTGCTATTATTGCTGGCGGGGGTGACCCATTATTATTGCTGGCGCTTATGGTTGGATGAGCGGTTATTCGCATTGCTCTATACCCACGAAGTACAAGCAGTGGATTTTGAGGCGGCATTAGCGCAGTTGTGGGGGAACAAAACGCCGACTGGGCACACTCTCCATTCGCGCTGGCAGGGGGCGGCTAAACTATTGCGTCGCGCAATGATCAGCAGTTTATTATCATGGCTGCTGCTGGTGTTTGCACCATTGATTGATTTGATAGTTATGGGTTGAGGGGCCTTTGTGCCAAGTCTCATGAAACGGCACTGTATCAGTGCCGTTTTAATCAATCGGGACCTGAAGGGCTAGCTATCTTTTTTCTTGCCAAAAATCTTCAGTAAGGCGCCAATGGCACAACCAATCACTACACCCAAAATAACCCATTCAGTAAATGACATATTCAGACCCTTTTATTTATTTGGCCTGATTATATAAATTATTCTCTAGTTGTCCATGTCTGGCCGACTGTGCATTGATAACATTCCAACGATCACAACTTCGCCAGCATCTCTCGCGTCACCAGCACAATACCACTGTCCGAACGATAAAAACGGCGCGCATCTTCATCCGCATTTTCCCCAATGACCATTCCCTCTGGGATAGTACTGGCGCGATCGATTACACAGCGATGTAAGCGGCAGGAGCGGCCCACATTGACGTCGGGTAGTAATACGCAAGAGTCGATATTGCAGAATGAATTGATTCGCACTCGAGAAAACAGCACTGAGTTGACCACCACGGAGCCCGAGATAAAACAGCCACCGGAAACCAAGGTATTCATGGTCATGCCATGACTGCCGGAGCGATCCTGAACAAATTTAGCGGGAGGCAATGGCTCGGCATAAGTGCGTATTGGCCAATGTGAGTCATACATATCCAGCTCTGGGGTAATAGCCGCTTGGTCAAGGTTTGCTTGCCAATAGGCATCCAATGTTCCGACATCACGCCAATAATCAGGGGCATCTGGCGAGGTGGAAACACAGGATAATGAGAACGGATGTGCCCAAACATGGCCCTGTTCAGTGATTTTCGGCAGAATATCTTTACCAAAATCATGGCTGCTGTTTTCGTCTGCATGGTCGCTCTCAAGTAGACCAAACAGGAATTCCGCATTAAACACATAAATCCCCATACTGGCCAGACTGCTATCTGGTTTGCCGGGCAGTGTGGGTGGGGATTCAGGTTTCTCCCAAAACATCTTTACTTGCAGCTCTTCGGAGACTTCCATCACACCGAAGGCGGTCGCTTCCTTTTTGGGCACTTCAATACAAGCCACAGTACAGGCCGCGCCACTTTCAACGTGATCCAGCAGCATGCGCGAGTAGTCCATCTTATAAATATGGTCTCCCGCCAGAATCACTACATATTCAGCACGATAGCGCCGAATAATATCCAGATTTTGGAAAACGGCATCGGCAGTGCCGGTATACCAATGTTCCATCCCCTGGCGCTGTTGTGCTGGCAATAAATCGACAAACTCATTCATCTCTTCACTGAGAAATGACCAGCCGTGTTGTATATGCTGAACCAAAGTATGGGATTGATACTGAGTTATCACGCCGATACGGCGAATACCTGAATTCAAACAATTTGAGAGTGCGAAGTCGATAATGCGGTATTTGCCGCCAAAGTGCACAGCGGGTTTTGCTCGGACAGACGTAAGATCTTTAAGGCGAGAGCCGCGGCCACCTGCAAGAATCAGGGCTACAGCTTTATTGGGAAGTTGCCTGGCCGACATAACTCTGTCGATATCGCCTGTTTTCCGCATGTCAGACTCCTTATAATTTGTATGTATAGCCGCCGGATTATGGGCTATATCCATCAACCCTAATGCGCTAAGTATTGTCCGGATAATGACCGGAACGATAGAGCGGTTTTATCCCTCCTTTAAGTATTGATATTGTCTATAACATAATCGGTTAATTATCGTTCTAACAATGAGAAGCGAATCAAGTTTAGCGCGTTCAGCATTAACATTTTTGCGGCACAAATCTTATGTGCGGGGGATATTGGCAGTTTTTCCATATTGTGGGGGCCGTGATCGTCGCCCATACTCTGTAGGGCAAAAATATTCGTAGTTTTAATCAGGATATAACATGATGACAGTAGCAAAAAAATGCTTGCGCCTATGCGCCCTCACCTTGGTTCTGAGCAGTTTTACGGCTAGCGCTGCACCGGTTGCGGCATTACCTGACGGTTACACCTTGGAGCGAGTGGTTATTTTGAGCCGTCATGGTGTTCGTTCCCCGACGAAACAAACGCAGCTAATGAACGATGTCACTCCCGACAAATGGCCGCAATGGCCAGTAAAAGCTGGATATTTAACCCCCCGAGGTGCCGAATTGGTGACGCTAATGGGCGGATTTTATGGTGATTATTTCCGTCACCATGGGTTGCTATCAGCGGGGTGTCCGCTAGATGGAAGCATCTATGCGCAGGCTGATATTGACCAACGAACCCGCTTAACGGGGCAGGCTTTCTTGGATGGGGTCGCACCGGGTTGTGGCCTGAAAGTACATTATCAGGCTAATTTGAAAAAAATTGACCCATTATTTCATCCTGTTGAAGCGGGAGTGTGTAAATTGGATTCGGCATCAACCCAGCAGGCGGTTGAAGAAAGATTCGGTGGGCCATTGAGTGGGCTGAGCCAGCGCTATGCCAAACCCTTTGCGCTGATGGGGGAGGTGCTAAACTTCGCGGCATCCCCGTACTGTCAGTCTCTGCAACAGCAAGGAAAAGTTTGTGACTTTGCCACTTTTGCGGCAAATGAAATTAAAGTCAGTGAAGGGGGGAAAAAGGTTGCACTGAGTGGACCACTGGCACTCTCATCAACATTAGGTGAAATTTTCCTACTACAGCACTCGCAAGCTATGCCTGATGTTGCCTGGCATCGCCTTAGTGGTGAAAATAACTGGGTCTCATTATTGTCGCTGCATAATGCACAGTTTGATTTGATGGCGAAAACTCCTTACATTGCCCGTCATAAAGGAACGCCATTATTACAACAGATTGACACGGCATTAGTATTACAACGTGATGCTAAAGGGCAAACATTGCCACTATCCCCACAAACTAAATTATTGTTCCTTGCCGGGCATGATACCAATATTGCTAATATTGCTGGGATGTTAGGTGCGAATTGGCAATTGCCGCAGCAGCCTGATAATACCCCGCCTGGTGGGGGGCTGGTATTCGAGTTATGGCTGAACCCGAATAGCCAGCAGCGCTTTGTTGCAGTGAAAATGTTCTATCAGACAATGGATCAACTGCGAAATGCCGAGAAGTTAGATCTAAAAAATAATCCGGCAAAAATGATCCCAATTGCTATTGAAGGTTGTGAAAATGAGGGGAATAACAAACTTTGTCGGCTTGAGACATTCCACAAGAAAGTCACTCAAGTGATAGCGCCGGCCTGCCATATTTAAATGGAGGCCATCCGGCGTTGATTAATATCTACCGGTTGGCATTAACCCGAGTTTAATAATAGTCAGTGTAATATAAATAAAAAAACCGAGGCGGCCTATTTGAAACAGGCAAGCCCCGGAAAATAAGTGGCTATCTTGACAAGATAATATTTCGCTCAGCGGAGTGACTACAATTTAAATTCGTTACCCTAGTCTGACCAAATCAAAAGGCACATAGCGCTCACCGGTATGCTGTAACTCGACAACCGGCTTCCGCTCTGCTTGTACCGGGGCCAGACCTTCAGTGTGAATCGCTTTGGCTACGTCAATCTCCCCAGTCTGCGCGACCATCACACGTTTGCCTGGGATAATTTGGTTTCTATTTCTATCATAGACCTTAACCATATTAACCTCCAATAGTTATCTGATAGGTTTCAACCACTGTCGGATACCAAATTCATACTTAAAATCAAACTAATATCTAAGAGATAAACTTATCGCTAACACAAAGATGAATGGCATAAATAATGCCACACATAGGCTACGTCGATGAGGTCAATTTCCTCGCCTCAGGCTAAACTATTATCGAGTTGGCTTACATCGTGTAAAAATGATATTTATTTTTTTATCGAGGATCAAGTCAAGAAAGTATTTTTTTTTGGTTGTTCACTGGCAAGATATATCATGCCAGTGTGCAAAGTGGGGGCAAATAAAAAATCCGCGTGGTCAGCGGATTTTCTGTTGTCAGCCATAGTCAGCGAGTCATACGCTATATCAGCGCTTTTTTCGTTAGCGACTCCAATATTTTTAGCGGGGATTGCTGAGGGTTCTTCATTCCGTCAACGGGGAGCAGGAAAGTTTGCTCCAACATGAATTGACCCCCCATTGCCGCGTGGGGGGGTTGATCTGAAAAACAGATCCAACTGCTACCCGCTGGGAAGTCAATCGCTTGTTGCACGCCATTTTTTTGATAATCAATATCTGACTTCATTTTGTCATGTAGTTGAAGCATCAAATGATCGTAATGGCTACGGCGGCGCTTAGTTATCCCAACTTTATGCTGCAACCAACTGCTAATCGGGGAGTAGCTATCAAGCTGTGGTAAATAGCGGCGGGCCAATTGTGTAAAATCTTCCCCTACACGCCATGAACGAGGCTCATTATGAGGGTTGATATTAGTAAAGATGCGGATGATTCTCTCACCATAATTAGGCCGGGAAGGGAAAGCATCGACATGCAAACGGCTATCATCCTTACGCCAGGAGGTTTTGTCGCGCCAGGCGGTAACGGGGTGCAAGCGTAGGCTATTGGTCGGGCTGTGCAGTGCCGTAGTATATTCTGGCAATAATTGGCTCACCAGACTGAGGCAACTCTGATAGTAGCGCTCAAGTAGCTGGCGAGTTAATGCTGCTTTGCTTGCATCAGTGACACCCGTTAGTGCGCCGTCAAGTGGCTTGAAGCTGATATTTTTGCGTTTAATATCAACCAGATCAGGGTCAAGCAACTGTTGTTCCTGTTCACTTAGTTCAAACGCCAAATAAGGCAGGAAAAGCACTTTACCCTGCTCCAGAGCTTCAATGGCACTGGAGCCTTGCGTGTGGCTTTGCCCCCAATCGGTATAAGGGAGCGTAAGAATCGATGGATCTGACGCGCGGTTTCGATTATTACTCATCAACTATTCGCTTCTGTATATATATTATGTAAAGCATAACTTTTTTTTATAGATAAAGTGAGGGCTAGGATACAGATTTCAGATTTTACTTTCCTTGGGCAGGCGCACTAAAGGCGGCAACCGCCGTATAATTGGAGAGGATTTCACAATTGAGGTCTGGATTTCAGCGTGCTCTGACCAACGGTCAATAATGGTATCCAGTTGATCCATTGAGTGAATATATAAACGACAAACAAAGCAATCGTCACCTGTTACCTTGTCGCACTCAACACATTCAGGTGTTGCCTGAATCATTTCTTCAGCTATATGTAAACTTCCAGGTAAGGGTTTGACACGCACAATGGCTTGCAAGTGATAGCCGAAGGCTTGTTGATCCAAATCTAGTGTATAACTGCGGATGATATTACGCTCTTCAAGGCGTCGTAGGCGTTCAGCGGTGCTGGGGGAGGAGAGACTTACTTGCTGTGAGAGATCTTTAAGAGATACCCGCGCATTTTTGGCTAAAATAGCTATCAATAGTTCATCAATCTTGTCCATGCCCACCAGCCTTTTTATTATTAGAAACAATAAGATTATTATAGATCTCATTTTAATATGTTAACGATATTTTCCTAATTAATATAATGACTTTGATGAATAAAGGTGGCTTTGTTAGTGTGAGTTGTATAGAGAAAAGTCTAAGCGAACTGTCATGTATGCCATGACAGTTTGTTCTGGAAGAAGGAGGTTCTGAGATTTCATGCCCTACCGGAGATTTGGTAGGGGAATGTTGGCGGCTAGAATTAATGTCCGATAGCCGAGGTGCTTGCTAACGACGCGGTTTGGTTGGGTTCATTGCTGCGCATAGATTTTTTTTGCAAATAGGCTAAATCATAGACATCGTAGAAGTCTATTTCACCTTTATTACTAATAATATGGTTAAAGCGAATCTTGAAGTCGTCACTGATATTTTTGCTATTTAATATTTCATCAATTGCTTGTGTTGATAACGCTCTGCTAAAGAACCACTCACCATTATAGCAAACACGTAAATCGAGAATGCCAATATCTTCAAACTTAAATACAGGTTTGATTTCCATCATGAGAACGGCGGACATCAAAACAAAGAAAATAGTAAAAGCAATCATATAACTCATGCCAAAATAGGGTGTTAAGTACATTAAAACTAAGACAAAAAAGTATGATATCAGCATGGCAAGGCAAAGGTAGGGGTGCTTGTAGACAAAATCGCTGTTAAATTTTAACCGGCCATCTCGTTTTTCTTTCTGATTTATTCTCGCGATGTCGTCGATTAATATTTTTTTAATTATGCCCATAATTATGACCTTGTGATTAATAACTCATAAAAGTTACCATGATGGTTTGTTATAGGTTAGCATGAAAAGTTAATTTCAAGGTATATCAGTTTGACGAATTAGTTAGCGAAACTGTTATAGTTGAGTGACAAGTAATATCGATATATTACTTTTTCATCAAGTGAAAACAATAACTTGTGTTTCAATTTCACCTGATGAATTTTCAGAGTTCGGGTAATTAGCGTTCTGAATAACCTCAAAATGTCAGGACAATTTTACCTATATGTGTACTGCTTTCCATCAATTTATGGGCTTTAGCTGCTTCCTCGAATGGGAACGTTTGGAATATTTGGGGTTTGATTTTTCCATCATTCAGCAATGGCCAAACTCGCTGTTCCAGTTCTGTGGCAATTAGCGCTTTTTCAGCCACAGTGCGCGAGCGCAATGTAGATCCCGTGTGCGTCAGACGTTTTAGTAGCATCAACATTAAATTTAGATCTTTAGCATTCCCATTCTGAGTACCAATTTGGACGATTCGGCCATTTATTGCTGCGGCTTCATAGTTACGTGCGACATAATCACCAGCAATTAAATCAACGATAACATCAGCCCCTTTTCCTGTGGTGGCTCGTTTAGTTTCAGCAACAAAGTCTGCCGTGTGATAGTTAATGGCAATGTCTGCTCCTAATGTCAAACAGGCCTGACGCTTTTGTTCTGAACCCACCGTGACAATGACCATTTTTGCGCCGAATGCTTTGCTCAGCATTATTGCTGTAGTCCCTATACCGGAGGATCCCCCGTGAATTAATACCGTCTCATCCGCCGCAAAGTGGCCGCGTTGGAATAGGTTGGTCCATACAGTAAAGAAGGTCTCCGGTAGTGCTGCAGCTTCGATTTCTGTTAAGCCGCGTGGGACTGGCAAAGCATTGGTTTCATGTATGACGCAATATTGAGCATAACCACCACCCGCGATTAACCCACACACTTTGTCTCCAATTTTAAATCTTGTGACATCAGTGGCCAACGCGACCACCACACCTGCAATTTCTAATCCCGGAATATCTGAGGCCCCCGGCGGTGGTGCATATTGACCACGGCGTTGCATTACATCAGGGCGGTTAACTCCGGCGGCTGAAACCTTAACTAATATTTCACCCGCGGCGGGCTGGGGGGTTGGGCGCTTAACGGGGGCTAAGACTTCAGGGCCACCAAAATGTGTAATTTCAATTGCGACCATGTTTGCCGGGAGATGAGTTAACAATGTCATAATATTCCTCTTGTCACATGAAGATAGCGAGTTAGATGCTATGCGATGACTGAGTGATTATCTTAGTCCTGTCACGCAAATAATTCATGGAGTGAATGTGCTTAACCTACGACAAGGTCACAAAGGGCCGAATGCAGCAAATGACAGCAAAAGACAAAAAAAACGCCCAACAGGGTGGGCGCATAAATTTGCACATGAGCTGTACACGTATGACTCATTGCATGGTGATAAGCGAGACTAAGAGATGTTTAGAACATATTGATACTAGGAGTCTTCTTCTTGGTTCGATATAGGGATAAATCTGAAACTGCCCGCTAGGGCAGTTGCAGAGTTTGCCTATCGCTTGCCATCAGATTTCATTTCTGTACTGCCAGCAGACCTGATAGTGATAAGTTTCATTTGTGAGTAAATTATCGGCATGCACACTGGGGCTCCATGAATCATCACCACCAACCCCCATATGGAAACCATCAATATTTAGCCAGGTTCCTGACTCCGGTTTAAGTAAATGCTGATGGCTGGTTTCCATTAGTTGCTGGGTACTGTAACGGCCGATACCAAAATGAAATTGTCCGGTTAATTGCCAATTTCCGTAATTCAATGCTGTAGTTTTACAGCGCAAACCATTTTCACTCGGGAAAATGTAGGGGGTGTGCATCTGTGCGAGAGATTGCGACCAATAACTATATTGTGCTGAAAGTTGACGATCAGGATAGTTTTCGTGTGGTCCTAGGCCTAACCAGCCAACATTCTCTGAAATATCTGATAATTGGCAACACATACCGACTCTTGCCGGAGAGGGGAGTGAAGTAGCAATTTGAACTCGGACATCAATGGTCATGCGCCCTTGTTGATCAAAATGGTATAGCCAAGAAGTCCGCAATAATTGTTCTTCGGCAAACTCATAAACATATTCAGCACTGACTTGTATCGCATGGGATAGCATATCTGCCTGCAATGATAAACATCGCTGTTCCATCTGATACATGCCTGCTTTTTTCCAACGTTCAACCCAGGCATTAGGGTCAATCCGAGTTGCTTCACTGATACCAATATCGTTATCTAGTGGCGCACGCACAAATTGATCACGCAGTGGGGTAAGTAATCTATTTTTTCCACCCGCCCACCATTGTTCTAGCAAGCCAGTTTGGCGGTTAAATAGCCAGCGCTGCTGCTGATAAACCACAGTAATATGGTGTACATCTTGGTGTAATTGGAGAGGATTGGGCGTAATAATGCTCCTCAAGGGGTTGTCGGTGGTGGATAATGAGTGTGGTAAACGCCATTGTTGCCAGGCACTGCGATGATATCTTGGTGACCAAGGCGTCTCTTTTATCTGCCTTATCTCAACATTCAACCATAAATCAGCCCTATTATTGATGGCTGGGAATGCCTCGGATAAGGTGTAATGCTGTGTACTTTCAGGCAACAGATCTAGTGGAAGGCTCCCTTCCTGCACTAACTCACCTGCTGACTCGATACGCCAGTACAGATGCTCATTGTCACTATTTCTGAACAGATATTCACTGGAAACAGTGATGGTCAGCGGTGCAGTGCTCACTAATGAAAATTGAAAAAACTGCTGTGCGCACTGCGCTTCATACAAACTTGGGTGAGGGCTTCTATCAGGAAAAACCAACCCATTCATACAAAATTGGCGGTCGTTGGGGCTATCTCCAAAGTCGCCACCATAGGCCCAATAAGGCTGACTATTTTCATCACTACGAGTAAGACTTTGATCGACCCAATCCCAAACAAACCCGCCCTGTAGCCGAGGGTATTGGCGAAATGCTTGCCAATAGCGGGCAAACCCGCCAAAACTGTTGCCCATGGCATGAGCATACTCACACAAAATCAACGGACGAGATTCATCCGGTAGACCAATCCATTTCTTTATCGCCCACTTAGGTACCGCAGGGAAGGGTTGATCCTCATCGACACGAGCATACATTGGGCAAATAATATCAGTTGCTTGGGTATTCGCTCCTCCTCCTTCATATTGCACTGGTCGTGTAGGGTCATTGGTTTTTATCCAGCGATAGAGGGCATCATGGGTAGCACCGTGGCCTGATTCGTTTCCCAATGACCAGATAATAATACAAGGGTGGTTGCGGTCACGCTGAACCATGCGCGTAACACGTTCACTGAAAGCAGAAAACCATTGTGGGTCATCAGCAAGCCGTCCCATAGGTTGCATGCCATGTGTCTCGATATTGGCTTCATCAACAACATATAAACCGTAGCGATCACACAGACGATACCACTGCGGATGATTAGGATAGTGGGAGCAACGTACGGCATTAAAGTTATGCTGTTTCATGAGAATAATATCTTGCAGCATGCTTTTTTCATCAATAGCTTGCCCCGTTATTGGGTGATGCTCATGACGATTTACTCCACGAATCAGTAATGCTTTGCCATTGATCTTGAGTAGACCTTTCTCAATGATTACTTGCCGGAAACCGACATCATAGGCTTCTGCTTCTACCAACTGGTGCTGGCTATCAAGCAGTAACACGACGGCTTGATATAGCGTAGGTTGTTCCGCACTCCATAATAGCGGGCGCTCTATCCGCATTCTCAGGAGGGTTCTATCCGTGTAATTCCCTCTTTCATCAATGGGTTGAGTTCCAAGAGGGTGTTGTAAAGTGGTGATTAACTCATCTGCTAGCCAAAGCTGCACTTGGATTTGATAGGCACCGGTCACTTGCGAATCATTGATATCAAGCGGGGAAATGTTCACCGCTGCCATCACATCTAGGTGGGCAGTAGTAAATTCTGGTGATAAATGCGTCGAGATATGAACATCTCGTAAATGAATATCTGGCTTATGCAGTAAGCTGACGTCACGGAAGATCCCACTCATGCGCCACATATCTTGATCTTCTAGATAGCTACCATCGCTCCAGCGCAACACGAGAACTGCAATCCGGTTATCGCCAGCTTGCAAGTAAGGTGTGAGATCGAACTCAGCAGGCAGGCGGCTGTCTTGGGAATACCCGACCCAGTGGCCATTGCACCATAGATAGAATGCAGAACTGACACCATCAAAAATAATGCGGGTTTGGCCCGACGAGACCCAATGGGGTTCTAAGGTAAAATTATAGGAATAACAGCCTGTTGGGTTGTCCTTTGGCACCCGTGGTGGGTCAACGGGGATAGGGTATTGCACATTAGTATAAATCGGCGTGTCATAGCCATGGAGTTGCCAATTGGAAGGCACAGGCATCGAGACGGCCTCAGGCAAATCTTGGTTGGCCCATGTGTCAGGTACCGATTCTGGGCGCGTAAAATAACTGAATAACCACTGCCCATTAAGTAATTGCTGTTGCGGTGAGGGGGCATCATTTTGAGCAGCATCGGCATCACGCCAACTGTGAAATGGAGGATGTGCTTCAAGGCGATTGTACTGTGTTACCTGCGGATTCTCCCAATCTCTGCGCAATAAAATCTGTGATAAGGCTGGTTTAATCTGTGGTTGAACTGCTTGCTGTGCTGTCATGATTTCAGCCTTATCGTTGGCGAAAATGGGCGTATTTTATCCGTGCGCTTAGTTAACTGGGTAAAATGTTATGCGCTCACAATTTTGTTGTTACAAGATGAATTCAACTGAAAATAAAGTAAATAGTAGTTGGCTAAATAGTCGAGGACGATCGCATTTATTCATTTTTGTACCAAATGCGCTGAAAAGGCGCAGTCGTCTGGCGTATTGTTAACTCAGTTGCTAATGACAGTGATTTAGAGGGCGGTTCAATGGTGTGGTGCAGCCGAACGACCAAGCGGGAAACACTCTCTTCCCCCAATAGTCTGAAATTTTGCCTGATAGTGGTCAGTGGCGGCTGAAAATAGGCGCTGTCTGCGGTGTCGTCATAGCCAATAATAGAAACGTCGTTTGGTACATTGATATTGTGTTCATGTAGAGCGCGTAGTACGCCGAGGGCCATTTGGTCGTTAGCCACTAAAATAGCGCTAAAAGCAGTATTGCTGGCAATCAGCTTCTGTGTAGCTTGATAGCCACTTTGTGCATTCCATTCGCCGTAATAGACCGCTTGTGGCGTTAGTGAGGCATTATTTAATGCCTGTAGCCAGCCTTGATAGCGCAACTGGGCCGAAATAGCGTCTTTGGGGCCTGATATCAGCACTATTTTCTGGTGGCCTAATGCTATAAGGTGCTCGGCACCTTGAGCTGCGCCTACATTGGCATCAAATAAAACACTAAACGCGGCAGATTGTGGGTCTACATCAAGAAAAAGTACTGGAGTATCAGCACATTGTTCGGTGATTTTCTGGCTGCGTTTTGGCTTCAATGGCACATTAACTAGGATTCCATCCACTCGTTGAGCCAGCAGCTCGTTCATGGCTTGCTGACAGGCATGTTCACTATGGTCATCTACCATGGCAATGACGATGTTATACCCCAGTTCACGCGCTTTTCTTTTTATTGCGGCCGCTATTTGCGACGGGGCATGCAAAGCAAGGTCAGTGGTAGCCAACCCGAGAGTCAGGCTATGTTTACCCGCTAACTGCTGGGCTAGCCGGTTAGGGACATAGTTTAGTTCCGCCATTGCCACTTCAACTTTATTACGGGTTTTAAGTGAGACATGAGGCGCTTGGTTTAAAACTCGCGATACCGTTTGATAGGAAACACCAGCCTGGCGAGCAACATCATCTAAAGTAGCAGACTTGGGTTTCATGTATTTCTCTCAAGGATAGGCGATGGTTTATCATAGCAAACTCAAGGGATAAACTTTCAGCGCCACACGGCAAATAGAATTAAAGCAGGATATTGAAGACTTTTTACTCTTCTAGATTCTGATAATAAGGGCGTGTTGGGGGATATTCACAATATTTTTAGTGATTGTTCTGCATAAACCTGAGCGGCAAGAGTATAATAAATGGCTTTTTTGGTCTTATTTTAGTCATGCGAACGAGAATATTCAGTTTGCCCACTAAAAAGAGTTGCTATTAAAAGCCGGTCATGAGTTAATGCGTCTCGGCCTGTGGTACAGACCTATTTATGCACGACATCTTGAGTAAAGTGGTTCATATTTAAAGCGTTATCGTTGATAGCTCTTCACTGACGAATTTCCTTCATAGTGCCTCCATAAGTAACGACTGATAACCGGCTATAACACGCCCATGGTGGCAAAATTTTTTAATAAAGGAAATACACATGTCTAACATGATGAAAGGTCAAGTAAAGTGGTTCAACGAGTCTAAAGGCTTCGGTTTCATCACTCCAGCTGATGGCAGCAAAGACGTGTTCGTTCACTTCTCTGCAATCCAAGATCAAGGCTTCAAGACCCTGGCTGAAGGCCAGAATGTACAGTTCTCTATCGAGAACGGTGCTAAAGGTCCGTCTGCAGCAAACGTAACTGCAATCTAATTGGCCTTTGGCTGATTATAAAAAAACCCGCTAAGGCGGGTTTTTTTCTTTCTGGTGTGAGGTAAATTGAGCTTACTCACTCTGGTTTGGCTCCCCGTTAAGGGTTTTCCCTCTATCTGCTTAGTACCTCCACTCCCTGTTCTTTCCTGAAATATATTCATCAAAAGTATACGTTTGATTGTGCGTAAACCTTATCATTCTCACCTAATTCTGTACTACACTAGCAGCATTGATTTAATTGAAGGTAACATCATGAAAGTAAATGATCGGGTGACAGTAAAAACCGATGGTGGCCCACGGCGTGAAGGGGTTGTTTTAGAGGTAGAACAGTTTAGCGAAGGAGTCATGTACTTGGTTTCATTAGAAGATTATCCAGCCGGTGTCTGGTTCTTTAATGAAATTGATAGCAATGATGGCACTTTTGTCGAGCCGCTTAACAAATAGCATTTTATTTGCTGGCGTTTATTGTGTGGCAATAAAAGACCGGAGGAGGGTGAGAACCTTGCCTCCGGTCTTGTTATCAGCCTTACAATTATAGCTTGGCTGAATTATTTCTATTTATTAATCAGAACGTTTCCCAGTTTAGCGAGTCATCAGACGGTTTTTTATTTCCGCCATTTTTATTCTGACCTGTTGGGGTGGGCGCGGGCGTTTTAAGGGTTGGGGCTGGGCTACGTCCTCGTAAATGGAATACCGCAACTGCTTGGGTCAGTATTTCGGCCTGTTGCTCTAAAGAGGCCGCCGCCGCTGAGGCTTCCTGAACTAAAGAAGCATTCTGTTGTGTGACGTTGTCCATTTCGGATACCGCTTGCGCAACCTGACTGATGCCACGGCTTTGCTCATCGGAAGCTGATGCAATCTCACCCATAATATCCGTCACATGTGTAACAGCTGTGACTATCTCATTCATGGCTTTACCGGCATCAGAGACCAGAATTGAGCCATCACCAATAAGGTCAACTGAGGCCTCTATCAGCGACTCAATCTCTTTGGCCGCATCAGCACTGCGTTGTGCCAGATTACGAACTTCACTGGCGACGACGGCAAATCCACGGCCCTGCTCACCGGCACGAGCGGCTTCCACTGCAGCATTCAATGCTAATATATTAGTTTGGAAAGCAATGCTATTAATTACATTTGTAATTTCAGCAATTTTCATTGAGCTAAGGGATATTTTATCCATAGTGCTGACAACATCATCTACGATATCACCACCTTGGGCCGCCTTGCCTGATGCATTAGCAGCCAATTGGCTGGCGTGGTGGGCATTTTCAGCATTTTGCTTAACAGTTGCAGTCAGTTGTTCCATGCTGGCTGCGGTTTGTTCAAGTGAAGCGGCTTGTTGTTCGGTTCGTGCAGAAAGGTCTGTATTACCCAGTGCAATTTCGCTGGAGCCCTGATAGATAGATTCGGCGCTGCTTCGCACTGCTTCTACAGTAGAGGATAATGAATCCTGCATTTGCTGAATATTATTCCCTAGCACACCAATCTCATTGCGGCCGAATGAGAGCGGGTTTTGTGTTAAATCCCCTTGGGCAATACGTTGAATACGCTCCACTAGCCAATTAATTGGCTTGATAATGACTTTGCTTATCACTAAAAAAGCGATTAATGTCAGCAAAACAGCCAGAATAAAGGCTCCTCCCATCAACATGTAGCCGAGGCGTGCTTCTTGCTGGGCAGATTGATTAATTTGGTTAGCGCGTTCTGTACGATATTTAACCGCTTTTAGTAGCGGTTCATTATAAGCATCATCTAACGGATTGAGTTTTTCGGCTTCTAAGGAGATAACTTCTTCGAAATGCCCCTCTTTGGTCGCCTCTAACATGAGTTTCATCCCATCATCGCGATACTGTTCATAAGCTTTTTTCAGTGGGCCGTCTAAGGCAGTGTCAGTTTCGGACTTAATCGGGCGGTTATAGTAGAGGTCAAACATTTGTTGCGACTGAGAAATAAGATCCTCTGCATTTTTCAGCCCTTGCTGGTAGCCTGCGGCATCACCAATACGCGCTGATGATGCCGCTTGAATCAAAATAAGGCGTGCAGTACGTAAATGGTTCGAGCTGTTAGACAGGCCAAGACGGATATCCAGTTCTTGCGTCGCTTCTTCCAGCGATTGGTTACTTTGTTTTAAGAAATAGCCTGAGGTGCCAATTGCTGCTGCAAATAAAAGCAGTATTCCTGCCAAGATGGCAATAAACAAAGTGACCAGGCGCACATTATTAACAAATAATACTTTCGTATCTTTATTATGCTCTGGCGTTATTTTCATCTCTAATGGCTTATGCGTACTTCCACGTTTCATCGTTAGTTCCGTTTCTATAGTCGCTCGAGGAAAGGCCCTTGCCTGATATACCCATATACTTGAAGTTGTTGTGTGGTGAGCTACCGGACGGCCACTTCAATAATTGGGTGTAGGCATCGCTACTTAAAATTAATCCACCTCTATATCTAAAGTCATCTCAACAGTCCTTTAAGAACCTATCGGCAATGGCCCTAAAATAGTTAGCACTATTAATGAGATCACGATCTCAGTTTGGATTAAAGATTCACTACATTTCTGTAATAACGTCAAGGACTTGATATTCCCAGCTCGCGACCGATTAGCGAGGAAGCCGGCGGAGCTATTGAAGTCACTGTGCAGTTTCTTGTCCTGAGGCAGCAAGCCGTCAATAGCATAGAGTGATTGGTGAGGATATGGGGCGGCAGATAATCTGCACTGATGACTTATATATTGATCACGGCCTGCTGTATTTCCATGAAAAAATCCAGTGGCAACCCCGCGTTTGCTGTGTAGCAACAAGCTGAATACTTTGCTGGATAGGCCTTATTTTTAGCAATATGATATCCACCGATAAATAATAAATTATTAGCGACCTTTATTAATACTATTCCATATTATTTAATTGATTCTAATTGGTTTAAGTTTTGTTTAGAAATATAACCTTTACATAGTTATCATCGGCAACTATACTCTTGGAAAATTTCGGTGGAGAAACTAATGGATACGCAAAGTAGTAGTCAAATAAGCAAGGCAAGCTAACTCATCTCCCAACCGATTTGTTGCTTGCCGAAACATGGCGGGCAGCACCCTCTCTATATTTCCTGAGCTGTGCATACCCAAAAAAATCCTTTTATTTAAAGTTGTAGCAGTGTGGGCGATGCTTATTTACCCAAATTACTGGCTATATCTCGAACTAAATAGGATATGATATTCTCACTCGATGAAAGAATCATCGAGGATATTAATTCGGGTTTTTATTATGGTATTTAACAACCACGCTCTATTTCCTCCAGGCACGAACACTGGTTACTGCTGATTTCCATTGAGGTATATCAGCACAATTACCTGTGTGCTAAATAGCACATGATTATTCTACCAATGATTAATTCATGGAGAGAATCATGGCATTAACTCCTTTTGTCATAAATTTATTACTGGCGATGTGTTTGGGCGCGTTAATTGGTGCCGAAAGACAATGGCGTCAACGTATGGCCGGTTTACGGACCAATGCATTAGTTGCAACGGGGGCGGCCGTTTTTATTCTTAGCTCTTATGCAACATCTCCTGATAGTCCGGGTCGTATTGCTGCTCAAGTTGTTTCAGGAATTGGTTTCTTGGGTGCTGGCGTTATCATGCGCGAAGGCATGAATATTAGAGGCTTAAATACGGCCGCGACCTTGTGGTGCTCTGCGGGTATTGGCGTGCTTTGTGGTCTGGGATTATATTGGAATGCTGTTGTAGCAACCGCCGTTATTCTGTGCGCCAATATATTGCTCCGCGAGGCAGCACAACGTATTAATATGCAACCTCAACAACAAGCCGTTGATTTAGAAGTGCGTTACCGCATTCAAGTCACTTGTGGTGCAGAAGATGAGGTGCTAGTTCGTACGCTAATTTTACAAGCACTTAATGGTGTAGCATTACGGTTGCAATCATTATGCAGTGCCGATATTGCAAAGCCCGGCCAGTTGGAAGTCTGTGCTGAAATAATGGCAACACCAGCGGCACAAAAAGAAATTGAAGGTATTGTTTGCCGTGTCAGTTTGGAGCGAAGTGTCAGTGCTATTCATTGGCGTATTGCATCTGAATTACCAGTATAACTTAGGCAGTTAATATAATTTTAAAATTAGCAATAATAAATAATACTGACCCATGCGGTAGTAAGGAGTTGTTATGGACGATCACCCCAGAGTTAACGTAATGAGTCGCTGCTGATTAAATATAAATACAAAATTGGCAGCGCAATAATAGTTCTGCACATTATCTCTCAATCACTGAGCGGATAAACCTTGTGCGTTTAGAATTAAAAGAGAAGCGTTATGACCAAATTTCAAAAGACAGGTACAGGCCGTAGCAATAATAATAAGAAACCTTTTACTATTGCATTAGAGGCTAAAAATAGCTTGGATCAAACATTATCCAAGCTGAATGCTAACTTGAACGGGCTAACTGAAGAAGATGCCCAAGAGCGCCTGGAATTATACGGCATCAATGAAGTTGCACATGAGAAAGCACCGCCGGCACTGATTCAATTATTGGCTGCATTCAATAATCCTTTTATTTTTGTTTTAATGATCTTGGCGGCAATCAGCTTTGTGACTGATTATTGGCTGCCATTGCAACATGGCGAAGAAACTGATCTTGTTGGCGTTAGTATTATTGTCACAATGGTCTTGATCAGTGGGTTATTGCGTTTTTGGCAGGAATATCGCACCAATAAAGCTGCCGAAGCGCTGAAATCGATGGTTCGCACCACAGCGACAGTGCTGCGCCGCAGTAGTCACAGTGCTCAGCCTGCCAAACAGGAAATTGCAATTAAGCAATTGGTGCCGGGCGATATTATTTTATTATCCGCTGGAGATATGATTCCGGCTGATTTGCGACTGATCAAATCCAGAGATTTGTTTATCAGCCAGGCAATTCTGACCGGAGAGGCCATACCCATTGAGAAATATGATGCAATGGGGGCGATTACATCAAAATCTGTGGATGCTGATGCCAGCAGTGAGAGCAAACTACTTGAATTATCTAATATTTGCCTAATGGGAACCAACGTTGCCAGCGGAACCGCCATGGCGGTTGTTGTCGCCACGGGGGGAAATACTTATTTCGGGTCTCTTGCTAAGTCGATTGTGGGTAACCGCGCCCAAACTGCGTTTGATCGGGGGGTTAACAGTGTTAGCTGGTTATTGATCCGCTTTATGTTGGTGATGGTACCGATTGTATTGCTGATTAATGGTTTCACTAAAGGGGACTGGAGTGAGGCGGCGCTATTTGCCTTAGCGGTGGCGGTTGGCTTGACGCCAGAGATGCTGCCGATGATTGTCAGCTCCAACCTGGCTAAAGGCGCAATTGCTATGTCACGCCGAAAAGTTGTCGTCAAGCGATTGAATGCCATACAAAATTTTGGCGCAATGGATGTGCTATGTACTGATAAAACCGGGACATTAACACAAGACCGCATCATTCTTGAGCATCATTTAGATGCGCGCGGCAGTCATGACGGCAAAGTATTACAGTTGGCGTGGCTGAATAGTTTCCATCAAAGTGGCATGCGCAACTTGATGGATCAGGCTGTTATCAAATTCAGCCGTGGCAAGCCCGAAATTGATGCTTTGCGCAGTTTTAATAAGGTTGACGAATTACCGTTTGATTTTATTCGTCGTCGTTTATCTATTGTGGTGAAAGATGAGCAGCAACAGCAGAAACTGATCTGCAAAGGTGCCGTGGAAGAGATGCTAAGTATTTGCACCCATGTGCGCGAAGGCGATGACATTTATCTGTTGGATGAAACGCGCCGAGCCTCATTATTGGCACTCGCCACGCAATACAATGAAGATGGTTTTCGCGTGCTGCTGCTGGCCACCCGCGAGTTGGGCACTAAAGTTAGCGAATTGCCTTTAAATATTGACGATGAGCGCGAATTAGTTGTTCAGGGGTTACTGACCTTCCTGGATCCGCCGAAAGAAAGTGCCGAGGCGGCGATTACGGCATTGCGCGAGAATGGTGTGGCAGTAAAAGTATTAACCGGCGATAACCCGATTATTACGGCTAAAATTTGTCGTGATGTTGGGCTGGATCCGGGAGAACCACTGAGTGGCCTGGATATCGAGAAGATGGATGATGAAATGCTGGCGCGCGAGGTGGAATTGCGCACGGTGTTCACCAAACTGACTCCGTTGCAAAAATCACGTGTTCTGAAAATGTTGCAAAGCAACGGCCATACCGTCGGTTTTCTTGGGGATGGTATTAATGATGCGCCGGCGTTGCGCGATGCTGATGTGGGGATTTCCGTTGATACCGGTACTGATATAGCCAAAGAGTCAGCTGATATCATTTTACTTGAGAAGAATTTGATGGTGTTGGAAGAGGGCGTGATTAAAGGGCGAGAAACTTTCGGCAACATCATCAAGTATCTGAATATGACGGCCAGTTCAAATTTCGGTAATGTCTTCTCCGTCTTGGTGGCCAGTGCATTTATTCCATTCTTACCGATGCTTGCCATTCACTTACTGTTGCAAAACCTGATGTATGATATTTCCCAGCTCTCTCTGCCGTGGGATAAAATGGATAAAGAGTTTTTACGCAAACCCCGTAAGTGGGATGCTAAAAATATTGGCCGTTTTATGCTGTGGATTGGGCCGACGTCGTCAATCTTTGATATTACAACCTTTGCCTTGATGTGGTTTGTATTTGCGGCCAACAGTGTCGAGCATCAGGCGCTGTTCCAATCAGGCTGGTTTATTGAGGGGTTATTGTCACAGACTCTGGTTGTTCACATGCTACGCACGCAAAAAATTCCGTTTATTCAAAGTACTGCCGCGCTACCGGTGCTATTAACCACTGGGGTGATTATGGCGATAGGTATTTATATTCCATTCTCTCCATTAGGGGCATTGGTCGGCTTGCAGCCGTTGCCATGGCAATATTTCCCATGGTTAGCTGGCACTTTAATCAGCTACTGTGTTGTTGCCCAACTGATGAAGCAGTTTTATATCCGCCGCTTCGGTAAATGGTTCTAACATGAAGATATCCGGGGCCATAATTGGCCCCGGAATGATGATTAAAATCTCATGCTAGCCAAAGTTCTTTCCCGCCAATAGCCCAATAAATTGGGTGGTGTATTTTCAAGCCCTGCAGCTAAATCCTCGCAAAACTTGATTTTCCTTGGTTGTACCAAGTGATGTTTTGCTGGAGGAAATCATCAAAATATTGGCCATGTTCGTACGAAATAATAAGCCCGTACATCTGAATTCGTTGCCGCAAAATAATGCTTTGTCACCGCGGCAAACAATCTGGGTCATTGTTAGTGCAGTCTGGTAATAGTGCGAAAAAGCGCGGGTTCGGGTCAGCGCCATTAGATGAAAGTAGGGGCTTTCAAAGCGGGACGATTAGCACATCTACAGTACTGGTATTAATCAGGCGGGCCGCTGAGCAGGAGAATTTATTCATTAGCCTTGTGCTGTGGTTGCCGCATATTACCAAGTCAATATGATGCTGCTGACAAAAATAGCCCATGCTGTCGGCGAACTCACCATGAATAACAGCTCGGTTCTCAATAGGATAATCAGCATTGATTGCCAGTTGGTCCATAAATAACAGCACCTCTTCTTCTAAAACAGAACGCAAATCACCCAGCATCGGGGCGGCATAGCTACTATACATTTCAGGTTCTGTTGTCAGTGTAATCAATGAAACTCTGCCGTCATAAGGCCGAACGATAGAAACGGCTTTATCCACCAATTGTTGGCTCTCCGGTGAAAGGGCCACTGCAACCAAGACATTCCTGTATCCCATTATTGAGCTCCCATAAGCGTGGCTATAGTGTAAAGGTTAGGGGATCGCATCTTTAAGAAATGAGATGTTAATCACATTTGATTGTAGCCAAGAAAAAAACCAACCACAGCAGATAGTTAAATAAAGGTGATTAAATAAAATGATATGTGAAACTTATGCTTCAAACATTATTAATTAATTTTAATTACATTTCACTTACAATTCCCTTGCAAATACGCGTATATGAACCAAAGTTGAGAATGCACATGATAAAAATCCCGGTGGGGAGTTAGAGTGAAACATGCAGTTACCTCTATTGTCTTTTTTAATACGCATTGCCGATCTTTTTGTCGAAAAAATGCAAATAGGTTAATAAATAAACAATGAAAAGCACTTTTTTTCATCGCATAAGTATTCGTTAAAACAAAATAGTTTTGGGCGGTTATATGTAGGATTACCGAGTTATAAAGGGTTACTTTAGCCCTTAATGCTGATAATTTGCTGTTATGACAGATTTATATTCTGCTATTTTGCTTTAGTAATGCTTTTGTTCGAATTGATCTAAAAACACTAAGAATTGGGCCTATATCCTTAGTTTTTTAGCTATTTTCTGACTTCTGGCTATTTTTTGAACGCCAGAGAGGTTAAAAAACGCACAAAAAAATGTGCAATAGATGAATTTATATTTTATTTTTGTGACGCATATCACATTACATTTAAAATGAATCACTAGTCACATTGTATGTGCTAACGATTCGGGAGTAGAGTTGGCCCTCACTAGGAATAATCCCAATATTTTGTAAGAAAAGTTTCATGTCGAAGATGCAATATCAGAGCAGCGTAAAATCAAGCTGACAATCAGAAGACATGTTATTTCATACCAAAACGGTATTTTTGTAATGTAGCACCAGTAGGTTTCAATTACTTTTAGCTCTATGGGTTCTAATTAACTGTATAACGGGAAGGATCCCAGGTCTTGGGTGAAAAATACTATCATCCAACTTATGTTTTAAAACATAATCAGTCGGGATGTGTAAA
This sequence comes from Yersinia hibernica, assembly GCF_004124235.1. Lineage (NCBI taxonomy): Bacteria > Pseudomonadati > Pseudomonadota > Gammaproteobacteria > Enterobacterales > Yersiniaceae > Yersinia > Yersinia hibernica. Next base: position 2,296,164 of record NZ_CP032487.1, on the reverse strand, counting down.
ATGAGTACGTCTGAATTACTCAAACATATTTATGATATTAATTTGTCATACTTGCTTTTAGCGCAACGGTTAATTAACGATGAGAAACCCTCAGCGATGTTTCGTCTGGGTATTACAGATAACATGGCCGATGCATTATCGCAGTTAACATTACCGCAGATGGTTAAATTAGCTGAGACTAACCAATTGGTCTGTCATTTCCGTTTCAGTGATCACAATACAATTCATCATCTGACGAAAGAATCTCGTGTGGATGACTTGCAGCAAATCCACACCGGAATTTTATTGTCGAGTCACTTACTCCACGAGCTATCGTTAAAAGACGGTAGTGCGTCTAAGAAAAGAGCATGACCGATGGTTGAGAAAAGTATTGTTCAGGAAGCCAAAGATATTCATTTGGCCATGGAGTTGATAACTTTAGGTGCGCGTTTGCAGATGTTAGAAAGCGAAACGCAACTCAGCCGAGGGCGTTTAATCAAGCTTTATAAGGAGCTGAGAGGCAGTCCTCCGCCTAAAGGCATGTTACCGTTTTCGACCGATTGGTTTATGACTTGGGAACAAAACATTCACTCATCGATGTTTTATAACGCTTATAGTTTCTTGCTAAAAAGCGGGCAATGCACCGGTGTTGAGGCCGTTATTAAGGCTTATCGTCTTTATCTCGAACAGTGCCCGGATCAGTCTGGAATACCGCCATTACTGGCGTTAACCCGTGCCTGGACTTTGGTTCGCTTCGTCGACAGTGGTATGTTGCAGCTCTCTGGTTGTAACTGTTGCGGTGGGACTTTTATCACCCATGCTCACCAACCACGAAACAGCTTTGTTTGCAGTCTTTGCCAGCCACCTTCCCGCGCAGTAAAAAAACGTAAACTTTCTCCGCAATCTGCCGATATAACTTCACAACTGCTGGATGAGCAGGTTAGACGCGCAGTTTGAGTTTCTTTGAGTTGCTAGCATTTTGGGTTACAGCAGCGGTATGGATACCGCTCCTGTAACTCGTTAGTGGCAATTCTCGGCTCTCAAAGGGTGCTAACGCCTCACCTTCCACCCACACACTTTGCTAAGGATATCGCGTGTTAGTTATTTTGGGTTATATCGTGGTCTTAGGTGCGGTTTTTGGCGGCTACATCATTGTCGGTGGTCACCTAGGCGCATTATATCAACCAGCCGAATTTTTAATTATCGGCGGAGCTGGTATTGGCGCGTTTATTGTGGGTAACAATGGTAAAGCGATAAAAGCCACGATGAAAGCGCTGCCAAAGCTGATGCGGCGCTCTAAATATAACAAAGTTCTCTATATGGACTTAATGGCGCTGTTGTACCGTTTATTAGCAAAATCCCGCCAACAGGGAATGCTTTCATTAGAGCGGGATATAGAAAGTCCCTTAGAAAGTGAAATTTTTTCTAATTATCCGCGGATTTTGGCCGATAAGATATTAGTGGAATTTATTACCGACTATTTGCGGTTAATTGTCAGTGGGAATATGAACGCTTTTGAAATCGAAGCGTTGATGGATGAAGAAATAGAAACTCACGAGCAAGAATGTGAAATTCCCGCCGGTAGTCTGGCGATGGTCGGCGATTCGTTACCGGCATTTGGTATTGTTGCCGCAGTTATGGGGGTCGTGCATGCCCTGGCATCAGCAGACCGGCCCGCGGCAGAACTTGGGGCATTAATTGCCCATGCGATGGTAGGGACATTCCTGGGGATTTTATTGGCGTATGGATTTATCTCGCCGTTAGCGACGTTATTACGTCAACAGAGTGCAGAAACGACCAAAATGATGCAGTGCATCAAGGTGACTCTGCTTTCTAGTCTCAACGGATATGCACCGCAAATTGCCGTGGAATTTGGTCGTAAAACGCTCTACACCACGGAACGTCCTTCGTTCATTGAGCTGGAAGAGCATGTGCGCAGAGTGAAAGCGCCGGCACCGCAAGCGACAGAAGAGGACGCATGAAGCATCAGAACCACCCCGTTATTCTGGTCAAAAAGCGCAAGGCCAAACATGGCCAAGCCCACCATGGCGGGTCATGGAAAATTGCTTATGCTGACTTTATGACCGCAATGATGGCCTTCTTTTTGGTGATGTGGTTGCTGTCGGTTTCCAGCCCGCAAGAGCTAACACAAATTGCAGAATATTTTCGCACCCCCTTGAAAGTCGCGCTGACCCATGGTGAGAAAAGTAGTGATAGCACCAGCCCTATTCCGGGGGGCGGTGATGACCCGACCCAACAAGTGGGGGAGGTGCGCAAGCACATTGATTCTGAAGAGAGCCGAAAAGAAGAGTATCGACTCAATAAGTTACGGGAAAAACTCGATCAATTAATTGAATCCGATCCGAGGCTCAGAGCGCTACGGCCACATCTGTTGATTAACATGATGGATGAAGGGCTGAGAATTCAAATTATTGATAGTCAAAATCGGCCGATGTTCAAGATGGGCAGTGCTCAGGTCGAGCCGTATATGCGCGATATTTTACGTGCTATCGCGCCGATTCTGAATGACATCCCCAATAAACTAAGCCTGTCTGGACACACCGATGATTTACCGTATGCATCGGGTGAGCGAGGTTACAGTAACTGGGAACTATCAGCTGATAGGGCCAATGCTTCACGGCGTGAATTACTGGCCGGTGGTTTAGATGAAGGCAAGATATTACGTGTGGTGGGTATGGCCTCGACAATGCGATTAAAAGAGCAAGCCTCCGATGATCCGGTTAACCGTCGTATCAGCATTTTGGTGCTGAATAAGCAGACTCAACACGATATTGAGCACGAGAATTTAGATAATAAAGCGCTCGATATAGAAAAAGCCGAGAGCTTAAAACAGATTGATGCCACTGGGACAACGCCTGCGATGGCCGCTCCAGCAGCGGCGACAACGGGGGCGATTCACCCCGCAGTGACCGCGGGTGCGGCTAAGCCAGCGGCGCAACCTGTGACTACCGGTTCAGCGACGGCAACAATACCGGTGACACCCGTGACTGAGCCGGTGAAAGTGGCAGAACCGCCAGCAACAGCACCACAAACACAACCATTGAGCACGGGGAACATAACTCCGGCAGCCAACCGGCCAACGACATCGTTGCCAGCGGCACCGGCCAGTGATGTCCCGGTCTCTCCGACAAGCCGCGACGCACAGTAGAGGTGACACCGTGAGCATGGATATTACCGCGTTTTATCAGACTTTCTTTGATGAAGCAGATGAATTGCTGGCAGATATGGAACAGCATTTGTTATTGCTGGATCCGCTGGCACCAGACAATGAACAACTCAATGCCATTTTCCGCGCTGCTCACTCAATCAAGGGCGGCGCTGCAACATTTGGTTTTACGGTATTACAAGAGACAACCCATCTGTTGGAAAACCTGTTGGATGGTGCCCGCCGTGACGAGATGCGCTTGAGCACTGATATCATCAACCTGTTTTTGGAAACGAAAGATATTATGCAGGAACAGTTGGACGCCTATAAAACCTCTCAAGAACCTAACGCAGAAAGCTTTGAGTATATTTGTCACGCATTGCGCCAACTGGCACTTGAAGCGTTAGAACCACAAACTACACATAATGTTGCGACAGCTGAGCAAGCAGTGACTCCTTCGGCAGAAACCAAGGCCAGCACTAAGTCTCCCGCTTTGGTTCAGGGCGGAATGCGGATTCGCCTGTCTGGGTTGAAAGAGCCAGAAATCCCACTGATGCTGGAAGAGCTGGGTAATTTAGGGGAAATCAAAGATACCCACCAAGGTGTAGACAGCCTTGAAACGACCCTGATTACCTCTGTCAGTGAAGATGATATCAGCGCCGTATTGTGTTTTGTGCTGGAGCCTGATCAAATTAGTTTCGTACAGGCCGAATCTGCGGCAGAACCGGAGATTGCGCTTATCGTACCGGTGGCCGCTGAAGTCCCTCAAACGCCTGTCGCGGAGATAAAAAATACCCGTCCGGTTGAGGCCGTTATTGCCCCGCCTGCCAGTGTTGAGCATGTAAAACCTAAAGCGAAAGCCAGTGAATCGACCAGTATTCGTGTGGCGGTTGAGAAAGTCGACCAATTGATTAACTTGGTGGGCGAATTGGTTATCACTCAATCCATGCTGGCCCAGCGCTCCAGTACCTTAGACCCGGTGATTAATGGCGATTTGCTTAATAGTATGGGGCAGTTGGAGCGCAATGCGCGTGATTTGCAAGAGTCGGTAATGTCGATTCGTATGATGCCGATGGAATATGTCTTCAGCCGTTTCCCGCGTTTGGTGCGCGATTTGGCCAGTAAGCTGAATAAGCAGGTCGAACTGACACTGCTTGGTAGCTCGACTGAGCTGGATAAAAGTCTGATTGAGCGCATTATTGACCCATTAACTCACCTGGTGCGTAACAGTCTGGATCACGGCATTGAAGATCCTGCAACGCGTATTGCGGCGGGCAAAGCACCGGTGGGTAATCTGACACTGTCTGCAGAACATCAAGGTGGCAATATTTGTATTGAAGTCCTTGATGACGGGGCCGGGCTTAACCGGCAGAAAATTCTGGCGAAAGCGCAGTCTCAGGGCATGGCGGTAAATGAACATATGAGTGATGAAGATGTCGGGATGCTGATTTTTGCACCCGGATTTTCGACTGCTGAGCAGGTGACGGACGTTTCCGGCCGTGGTGTGGGGATGGACGTGGTCAAGCGAAATATTCAGGAGATGGGCGGCCATGTGCAAGTCAGTTTCCAGGCGGGCAAGGGCACGTCTATCCGTATCTTGCTGCCATTGACGCTGGCTATCCTTGATGGCATGTCTGTCAAAGTTAGTGATGAAGTGTTTATTTTGCCATTGAATGCAGTAATGGAATCACTACAACCATTAGCTGAGGATTTACATCCACTGGCTGGCGGTGAGCGCGTATTACAAGTGCGCGGTGAATATTTGCCACTGGTAGAATTGTTCCGTGTCTTTGATGTTGAAAATGCAAAAACTGAAGCTACTCAAGGTATTGTGGTGATTCTGCAAAGTGCTGGTCGTCGTTATGCACTGCTAGTAGACCAATTAATTGGTCAGCACCAAGTGGTGGTGAAAAACCTGGAAAGTAATTATCGGAAAGTTCCGGGGATCTCCGCCGCTACCATCTTGGGCGATGGCAGTGTGGCATTAATTGTCGATGTGTCGGCATTGCAGGCCTTAAACCGAGAAAAGCGTGTCACGGCGGATGATGTTGCCATTGCGTAACAGATGTACTTTTGTAGCGCCGGTGTGGAACCTGTACGAAAACAGGTAGAGGGCACGGAGTTTGTTCCTGGCCTTGAAAACAAACATAAATTCAACCTATTGATTTAAGGGTAAAAACATGGCAGGACTAGCAACCGTCACGAAGCTGGCTGGCGAAACGGTAGGACAAGAGTTCCTGATTTTTACGCTGGGTGCTGAAGAGTACGGCATTGATATTTTGAAAGTCCAGGAGATCCGGGGTTATGACCAAGTGACCCGTATCGCTAATACCCCGGCGTTCATTAAAGGTGTCACTAACTTACGCGGCGTTATTGTTCCTATTATTGATTTACGGGTTAAATTTGCTCAACAGGGCGTCAGTTATAACGAAAATACGGTAGTGATCGTGCTCAATTTTGGTCAGCGCGTCGTCGGTATTGTGGTTGATGGTGTGTCTGATGTACTGTCACTGACTGCTGAACAGATTCGCCCAGCGCCTGAATTTGCCGTGACTCTGGCGACCGAGTATCTGACCGGTTTAGGCTCCTTGGGTGAGCGCATGCTTATTCTGGTTGATATTGAGAAGTTGCTGAGCAGTGAAGAGATGTCATTGATTGATGCAGTGACCAAAGGGTAAAGGCCGGATTTCAAATGCCATGCATTTTGGGGTTATATTACCGCGGCTTATATGCACAGGCCTCCGATTAGCTTGATCTGAGGTCTGTTGCTAACACATAAAACCACAGGCATTGGCGGCTCATCTTGTGCTCAACAGCGTGCTAAAAATACAATCCGAAATGTTAATACCCAGTATCTCCCCGGTAAAATAATCCCTCTCCTCGGTAAAGTTCCCCCTTTCGGTGCCGATAACACAGTTAATTAAACGTCTTATGTTTTGGCGTACCTGTGTTTTGACGTACTTATGAAGGGATAACATGTTCAAGCGTATGAAAGTGGTCACCAGCCTGCTGCTGGTGTTAGTGCTATTTGGTGCCTTACAACTGGTTTCCGGCGGGCTTTTCTTCAACTCTCTAAAAAATGACAAAGAAAACTTCGCGGTTTTGCAAGTTATTCGCCAGCAACAGTCGGTCTTAAATGAAAGCTGGGTCAATCTACTGCAAACACGTAATACGCTTAACCGTGCGGGCATCCGCTACATGATGGATGTCAACCACACGGGCAGTGGCCCGACAGTGAATGACCTTTTGGCTTCAGCCAAAGGGACATTGGATGTGGCAGCGGAACGTTTTAAAAGTTATGAACAAATTCCACTGGATAGCCAGCAAGACCCTGAATCGGCTAAAAAATTAAAACAGACCTATGACCAATATTTTGGCGCGCTGACAGAACTTATCCAGTTAATGGAAGCAGGCAAGATCAATGAATTCTTCGATCAACCCACCTCAAGCTTCCAAAATGCTTTTGAGCATGATTACAACACCTATCTGACACAAAATGATCGCCTGTACGCCGGTGCAGTAGAGGATAGCAACCGCTCCTTTACTTATGCGATGAGTGTGATTGTTTTCGTCCTGATTGCAGTATTTGTCGTGATTGTCATTGTTTGGCTGGGTATGCAACATATCTTGATTAACCCACTTAAATATTTGATTGAACATATTAAACACATCGCAAATGGTGATTTAACTCAGACAATCGAAGTGCAGAGCCGCAATGAAATGGGCACGTTGGCGGCCAGTTTGAAACATATGCAATCTGAATTGATTACTACCGTCAGCGATGTACGTTTGGGGGCTGATGCTATTTACAGTGGCGCGTCAGAAATTGCCGCTGGCAACAATGATCTGTCTGCCCGTACCGAACAGCAAGCGGCATCACTGGAAGAAACTGCGGCGAGCATGGAGCAGCTAACGGCTACCGTAAAACAGAATGCTGAAAATGCCCGTCAGGCCAGCCAGTTGGCATTGAGTGCATCAGAAACCGCGCAAAAAGGCGGGAAAGTGGTGGCCAATGTGGTGCAAACCATGCATGAGATTGCCGGTAGTTCGCAGAAAATTGCTGACATTACCAGCGTTATTGATGGTATCGCCTTCCAAACTAATATCCTGGCATTGAATGCCGCGGTTGAAGCCGCCCGTGCTGGTGAACAAGGTCGTGGTTTTGCTGTCGTGGCTGGTGAAGTGCGGAACTTGGCTCAGCGCAGTGCGCAAGCCGCAAAAGAAATCAAAGGGTTGATTGAAGACTCCGTTAGCCGTGTCGATATGGGGTCTGTCCTGGTAGAAAGTGCCGGTGAAACCATGGGCGATATCGTCAATGCCGTGACCCGAGTGACTGACATCATGGGTGAAATCGCTTCCGCCTCTGATGAACAAAGCCGGGGTATTGATCAGGTTGGTCAGGCCGTGACGGAAATGGACCGAGTAACCCAACAGAACGCCTCCTTGGTAGAAGAATCAGCTTCTGCCGCCGCCGCGCTGGAAGAACAAGCCAGCATGTTAACCCAATCCATGTCCGTATTTGTTTTGCATATGGACAACGGTAGTACCACAAAAGATGTCAGAAAACCAAAGCAGCCGACACAGGATAAGAGCGGAACTGCTAAAAAAACACTGGGAAGTGACCTGCAAGAGAATTGGGAAACTTTCTAGACCCCTACACAAAACATACCCTCAATAGTTCGAGTTGTCGGACGGCGGCGGTGAAGAAGATCCCCAAGCGCTTCCATTGGTAAGTGACTGGGGTGAATGCAGGTCGCCAACGCATATGCAGCTTGAAGTATGACGGGAATAAATAAAGCCGGCCAATGAGCCGGCTGAGAAGAGGTTACGATGTTTGGCCGAATCCGGATTTCTACCAGCTTTTTCCTGTTACTCATGTTGATTTGTTCAATACAGTTAATTTCAAGTGGTCTGTCATTTACGGCTTTTCGCTCAGACTACCAAAATTTAAACCGTGTGGACCTCAGCAGTCAGCAACGGGATGCATTAAGCCTTAGTTGGGTATCCTTGCTTCAGGCGCGTAATACCTTAAACCGAGCGGGGACTCGCTCGGCTCTCAAAGTCCCTCAGGAGCAAGTCAACGCGTTAATGGGTAATGCGCGTAGCTCATTACAGAAAGCAGATCTCTATTTTAATCAGTTTCTGGCGGTCCCCCGTCTTGACGAGAGTGACACCGGTAGTGAGTTGTTAGATGCGACCAAAAACAGTTATCAGAACTTACGGCATTCATTGCGGGAATTAATTGATTTCCTAGAAGCCGGCAATTTGCAGAGTTTTATGGACCAACCCACTCAAAAAACTCAAGATTTGTTCGAAGCTGATTTCTTGCAGTATTTACAGTATGCCAATGAAGTGATTGCCCAAGCGGGCACGGAAAACCAGCAGGCTTATCACCTCTCAATGTGGATCTTTGCCGGGGCGATTTTAATGGTAATCGCGATGGCCATCTCTTCACTGGTCTGGCTACGCACCATGTTTGTGTCGCCATTGAAGATGATGCGCGACCATTTTGACTGCATCGCAAAAGGAGATTTATCCGGCCAGATTTCAGTTTCGGGTCGTAATGAAATCAGCCAGATGTTTGCCAGCCTGCGCACGATGCAACAGTCGCTGATCACCACGGTTAGCCATGTGCGCGACGGCACCGAATCAATGTTAACCGGCATTCAGGAAATCTCTGCCGGTAACAATGATTTATCCGCAAGAACTGAGCAGCAGGCCGCATCATTAGAGCAAACTGCCGCCAGCATGGAGCAATTGACCGCGACGGTGAAACAAAATGCTGATAATGCTCGTCAAGCGACCCAACTGGCGCAAGAGGCATCGGGAACCGCGGCCAAAGGGGGGGAATTGGCAGGGAGTGTGGTGACAACAATGCACGACATCGCCACCAGTTCACAGAAGATTGGCGCTATTACCAGTGTTATCGATGGTATTGCTTTCCAAACTAACATTCTGGCACTGAATGCTGCAGTGGAAGCAGCCCGTGCTGGTGAGCAAGGGCGGGGGTTCGCAGTTGTTGCCGGTGAAGTGCGTAACTTAGCCCAGCGCAGTGCACAAGCCGCAAAAGAAATTAAAGGGCTTATCGATGAATCGGTTAGCCGTGTTCGCCAGGGCTCCACACTGGTCGAAGATGCGGGTACCACCATGGAAGAGATTGTTCGCTCAGTGACTCGGGTTACCGACATTATGGGTGAAATCGCTTCCGCCTCGGATGAACAAAGCCGAGGTATTGAGCAGGTTTCACTCGCGGTAACACAGATGGATCAGGTCACTCAGCAAAACGCCGCATTAGTGGAAGAGGCTGCAGCTGCAGCTAATGCACTGGAAGAGCAAGCAGGTATGCTCTCCGATGCAGTGTCTGTCTTTCGTTTGGAGCAGGATAGCGACAGCGGGGAGGGGCAAGCAGCAGCGGGCAGTGGTAAGCAATTTGTTGTGAAAACAGCGGCTGCAAAGGAAACCCCAGATTGTCAAACGGCGTAACAAAGACGGTATTGTGGGGTGAAACCGGATGAAACCATCACCCCTGGAGTCTGGGTCTCTCCTGACCCAGATGATTCAACGGCTCCCGCTGTCGGATGTTCACTTTCGACGCATTTGCCAACTTATTTACCAACGGGCCGGGATTGTCCTGGCGGATCACAAACGGGAAATGGTCTATAACCGCCTGGTCAGGCGGTTAAGGTTGCTGGGAATTGATGATTTTGGCCAATACTTGGCGTTATTGGAGACTGACCCAAATAGTGCAGAGTGGCAGGCATTTGTTAATGCATTGACCACTAACCTGACGGCATTCTTCCGTGAGGCGCACCATTTCCCGATTCTGGCTGAGCATGCTCGCCAGCGCTCGGGCAGCTATGCAGTCTGGAGTACGGCGGCCTCAACCGGTGAAGAGCCTTACTCCATTGCCATGACATTATGTGATGTGCTGGGAAACAGGTCGGGATCTTGCCAGATTTTGGCCAGTGACATTGACACGCAAGTGCTGGAGAAAGCCACCAATGGGGTGTATCGGCAAGATGAATTGCGCTCTTTGTCTGCGCAACAAATGCAACGCTATTTCCTGCGTGGCACCGGCCCTCATCAGGGCATGGTAAGAGTGCGGCCAGAGCTTGCCAATATGATTCATTTCCAGCAACTGAATCTATTGGCACCCGAATGGGCATTGCCCGGGCAATTTGACGCTATTTTTTGTCGTAATGTGATGATTTATTTTGATAAAGAAACGCAGGAGCGCATCTTGCGTCGCTTTGTCCCTTTGCTAAAACCCGGTGGCTTGATGTTTGCAGGCCACTCGGAGAATTTCAGTCAAATTAGTCGGGAATTCTATTTGCGTGGGCAGACCGTTTATGGACTGACCAAGGAGAGGTGATGAGTAAAATCAGAGTATTGTGCGTTGATGATTCTGCATTGATGCGCCAGTTAATGACAGAGATTATTAACAGTCACCCAGACATGGAAATGGTTGCAGCGGCACCTGATCCGCTGGTCGCCCGTGATTTGATTAAAAAATTCAATCCGCAGGTATTAACCCTCGATGTTGAAATGCCGCGGATGGATGGCTTGGATTTTCTTGAAAAATTGATGCGATTACGGCCCATGCCGGTGGTCATGGTCTCATCCTTAACCGGTAAAAACTCCGAGATAACCATGCGGGCGCTGGAGTTGGGGGCGATTGATTTCGTGACCAAGCCTCAGTTGGGTATCAGAGAGGGGATGCTGGCTTACAGTGAGCTGATTGCCGAGAAAATTCGCACCGCAGCGAAAGCGCGTTTGCCACAACGTGGCCCAGAACATGCGCCAGTGATGCTCAGCCATACGCCGTTACTCAGTAGTGAAAAGTTAATTGCGATTGGTGCATCCACCGGGGGGACTGAAGCCATCCGTACGGTATTGCAGCCTTTGCCGCCGACCAGTCCGGCCCTGTTGATTACGCAGCATATGCCACCGGGTTTTACCCGTTCATTTGCCGAGCGGCTCAACAAACTGTGCCAGATTACCGTGAAAGAAGCAGAAGACGGCGAGCGGGTATTGCCCGGACACGCCTATATTGCACCCGGTGATCGGCACATGGAATTGGCGCGCAGCGGGGCAAACTACCAGGTGCGTATTCATGATGGCCCGGCAGTTAATCGCCATCGTCCTTCGGTCGATGTGCTGTTCCGTTCAGTGGCGCAGTACGCCGGGCGCAATGCGGTCGGTGTGATTCTGACCGGCATGGGTAATGACGGTGCTGCCGGGTTATTGGAAATGCATCGGGCAGGTGCTTATACCATCGCCCAAAATGAGGCCAGTTGCGTGGTCTTTGGTATGCCGCGCGAAGCCATTGGGATGGGCGGGGTAAATGAAGTGTTGGAGTTGAACCAGATAAGCCAACGGATGTTGGCGCAAATCAGTAGTGGCCAAGCCCTGCGTATATAAATAGCGATTTGGGCATTTATTTTCCGGTGGAAATCGGGCGTTGATAGTTAATCGCTCAGCGGTGAGCAACAAACCTTAGGAGTTGGTATGGCGGATAAGAATCTCAGATTTTTGGTGGTAGACGATTTTTCGACCATGCGTCGTATTGTCAGAAACCTACTGAAAGAGCTGGGTTTTAACAATGTGGAAGAAGCCGAAGATGGCGTAGACGCATTGAATAAATTACGTACGGGTGGTTTTGATTTTGTGGTTTCTGACTGGAATATGCCCAATATGGATGGCCTGGACCTGTTGAAAACGATTCGTGCTGATGGTTCTCTCGGCTCTCTGCCTGTTCTGATGGTCACTGCCGAAGCGAAGAAAGAGAATATCATCGCAGCAGCACAAGCCGGTGCCAGTGGTTATGTAGTGAAACCTTTCACTGCCGCTACCTTGGAAGAGAAGCTCAATAAGATTTTTGAAAAGTTGGGTATGTAAGGAGGCGAGATGAGTAACCATCAAATGCCCGCAACAGATGCGGCATCTGCCAGTGATATAATTAGCCGTATTGGGCAACTGACGCGGATGCTACGTGACAGTTTGCGAGAGTTAGGCTTGGATCAAGCCATTGCTCAGGCGGCAGAAGCCATTCCTGATGCCCGCGACCGCCTGGACTATGTGGTTCATATGACGGCACAGGCGGCTGAAAGAGCATTGAACTGTGTTGAAGCAGCGCAACCGCGCCAAAATGAGCTGGAGTCATCGGCGAAGGCACTCAAAGTTCGTTGGGATGAATGGTTCGCAAACCCAATCGAGTTATCAGACGCCCGCTCTTTGGTCACCGATACCCGAGATTATCTGGATGTGGTGCCCCAACATACATCATTTACCAATGCGCAATTATTGGAAATCATGATGGCGCAGGATTTCCAAGACCTGACGGGCCAGGTTATCAAGCGCATGATGGATGTGGTGCAGGAAATTGAGAAACAGTTATTGATGGTATTGATGGAAAACATTCCTGATATGCCGTCAAAACCGCAGAAACAGGCCGACAGTTTACTCAATGGACCACAATTGGATAAAAATGGCGCGGGCGTGATTGCCAGTCAGGATCAGGTTGATGACCTGCTTGACAGCCTGGGCTTCTAAGCTGGCCGAAACCTTAATCGGTAGGTGAGAGGCCGCTCTCATCTACCCACTCCTGTCACTTAGCCAGGCAATAAACACCCAGCCAACCGCCCGAACGCCTTGAACCGAGAAATAACCCCCTAATTGCTGCTTTGTTCCATCCATAGGCTATCTAAATGTTTGTCATGCTACGCATATTAATTTTCTCTTGGATGGGAACGCTTACGCTGAACAGGAAAACCTGCTGTGGCTGAAGATAGCGATGCAGACAAAAGCGAGGAACCCACAGCCCACAAGCTGGAGAAAGCTCGCGAGAAAGGCCAAATCCCGCGCTCGCGCGAACTGACCTCGATGCTGATGCTCGGGGCCGGTTTGGCTATTTTGTGGGTTTCGGGGGAGTCGATGGCGCGACAACTGGCCGCCATGATTGCCCAAGGGCTGCACTTTGATCACGGCATCATCAGTGATGACAAACAAATGCTACGCCAAATTGGCATGTTACTGCGCCAAACACTCATGGCGTTGGTACCGATTTTTGCCGGATTGGTGATAGTGGCGCTGGCCGTACCGATGCTGTTGGGCGGCGTGCTATTTAGCGGTGAATCAATCAAGTTTGACCTGAAGCGGATGAGCCCCATTGCGGGCTTAAAACGGATGTTTTCCTCGCAAGCGCTAGCTGAACTGCTAAAAGCGATTTTGAAGGCGACGCTGGTTGGCTGGGTGACCGGTATATTCTTGTGGCATAACTGGCCAGATATGATGCGCTTAATGGCCGCTCCTCCCGTCGCAGCATTAGGTGACGCGCTGCATTTGATTATTTTCTGCGGATTGGTCGTGGTGCTTGGCCTGACCCCGATGGTCGGGTTCGATGTGTTTTTCCAGATAACCAGCCATATTAAAAAATTACGTATGACCAAACAGGAAATACGTGATGAATTCAAAGATCAAGAGGGTGACCCGCATGTGAAAGGGCGCATTCGTCAGCAGCAACGGGCGATGGCCCGCCGCCGAATGATGGCGGATGTGCCTAAAGCGGATGTGATAGTGACTAACCCGACTCACTATGCCGTCGCCTTGCAGTACAACGAAGCCAAAATGAGTGCGCCCAAAGTGTTGGCGAAAGGGGCGGGGGCGGTGGCATTGCGCATCCGTGAACTGGGCGCTGAACATCGCATTCCTTTATTAGAAGCACCGCCACTGGCCAGGGCACTCTTTCGGCACAGTGAAGTCGGCCAACATATTCCAGCCACCTTATACGCCGCGGTGGCTGAAGTCCTTGCTTGGGTGTATCAGCTAAAGCGCTGGAAGCGGGAAGGTGGATTAATCCCGAAAAAACCTGAACATCTCCCGGTACCGGAAGGTCTGGATTTTGCAACAGAGAGTGAGACTGACTAATGGCTAATTTGGCCGCCCTGCTTCGTTTACCGGGCAACTTCAAAGATACGCAGTGGCAAATTCTGGCCGGGCCAATCTTGATCTTAATGATCCTGTCGATGATGGTGTTGCCGTTACCACCTTTCGTGTTGGACTTGCTCTTCACCTTCAACATCGCGCTGTCCATTATGGTGTTGCTGGTTGCCATGTTTACCCAGCGGACTTTAGATTTTGCCGCCTTCCCGACCATTCTGCTGTTCTCAACTTTACTGCGTCTATCTCTGAACGTTGCCTCCACCCGTATCATTCTGATGGATGGCCATACTGGTGCGGCGGCGGCGGGGCGGGTGGTTGAAGCTTTTGGCCACTTCCTGGTGGGCGGTAACTTCGCCATCGGCATCGTGGTCTTTATCATTTTGGTTATCATCAACTTTATGGTCATCACCAAAGGGGCCGGGCGCATAGCCGAAGTGGGCGCACGTTTTGTCCTTGATGGGATGCCCGGCAAACAGATGGCGATTGATGCTGACTTAAACGCCGGATTAATTGGTGAGGACGAAGCGAAAAAACGCCGTTCTGATGTCACTCAGGAAGCGGACTTCTACGGCTCAATGGACGGGGCCAGTAAATTTGTGCGCGGTGATGCGGTAGCCGGGCTGCTTATCATGGTGATTAACGTGGTCGGTGGCCTGTTAGTCGGGGTATTGCAGCACAATATGCCGGTGGGCCATGCAGCAGAAACCTATACCTTATTGACCATCGGTGATGGTTTGGTGGCACAAATCCCGGCATTGGTGATATCCACGGCGGCGGGGGTCATTGTGACCCGCGTGAGTACCGATCAAGACGTGGGCCAGCAAATGGTCACCCAGTTGTTCAACAACCCGCGGGTGATGGTATTGAGTGCCGCAGTGTTAGGTTTGCTCGGCATGGTGCCGGGTATGCCTAACTTTGTCTTCTTGCTGTTTACTGCGGCTCTATTGGCATTAGCTTGGCGCTTGCGCAGTAATCAATCGCAGCAACCGGCCGCCGCAGAAGCGCCGGTAGTACAAGACCAGCAACAAGCTACGGAAGCCACCTGGTCAGATGTTCAGTTGGAAGACCCACTGGGTATGGAGGTCGGTTATCGCCTGATTCCAATGGTTGATTTCCAACAAAATGGCGAATTACTCGGCCGAATTCGCAGTATTCGTAAAAAGTTTGCCCAAGAAATGGGCTACCTGCCGCCGGTGGTTCATATCCGCGATAATCTGGAACTGCCGCCCGCCAGTTATCGGATATTAATGAAAGGGGTCGAAATTGGCAGCGGCGAAGCCCATCCCGGCCGCTGGTTAGCCATTAACCCGGGCAACGCCGTTGGAACACTGCCCGGTGAAGCGACTCATGACCCCGCTTTTGGTTTGGCGGCGGTGTGGATTGAAAGTGCATTACGTGAACAGGCGCAAATTCAAGGGTTTACTGTGGTTGAGGCCAGTACCGTTGTTGCCACCCACTTGAACCATCTGATTAGCCAATATGCGAGTGAATTGTTCGGCCGTCAGGAAACCCAGCAACTGCTAGACCGAGTTTCACAAGAGATGCCGAAGCTGACCGAAGATTTTATTCCAGGCGTTGTGACCTTAACCACACTGCATAAAGTGTTGCAAAACCTGTTAATGGAGCGAGTATCCATTCGCGATATGCGCACCATTATTGAGACCCTGGCTGAGCACGCGCCAAATCAAACCGACCCTTACGAGTTAACCGCTGTAGTGCGTGTGGCGCTGGGGCGCTCAATTGCGCAGCAGTGGTTCCCGGGCACGGGCGAGATTCAAGTTATTGGGCTGGATGCGGCATTAGAGCGCTTGTTATTGCAGGCACTTCAAGGGGGGAGTGGGCTGGAGCCGGGGTTAGCTGACCGGTTATTGGAACAATCTAAACAAGCATTGCAGCGCCAAGAAATGCTGGGCGCGCCGCCGGTGTTGCTGGTTAACCATGCGTTGCGTGCCTTACTCGCCCGTTTCTTGCGCCGCAGTTTACCGCAGATGGTGGTGCTGTCTAATCTGGAAATTGGTGATAATCGTCAGATTCGGATGACGTCAACAATAGGAGCGGCCTAATGCTGACCCGGCTTTCCCGTGTGATTTTGAGCAGTTTGTGGGTGCTCGGGCTGTGGCCACTGACTGCTGCGGCTTCGGGTTCGTGGGTGGCTGATGATATCGGCGTTACTCAGAGTTTTCGCGGGGTCGCAATATCGGCTAAACCGTTGCAATCCCCTGTGGCTCTGGCACCAGAGAACGCGCGGATTGTTTCGATAAGCTGGCGCTACCAATTGATGTCAGCAGCACCAGACGGTTTACAAGTAAAGTTGTGTACTCCAACCCGTTGCATGCCACTTGAGGGAGGCAGTGGACAGAGTCGCGGGCTAGCAGGGGAAGCCGCTGCGACTCAACTGACTTTTGTTTACTTTATTGCAGGAAAAGGTCGGGTAAACCCGCCGCTGCAAGTGATTAGCAATCAGGTCATCGTCAATTATCGCTAATGTTAAAATCGGATTAAATCCACCACGGGGAAAAGCAGTGATAGCAGTAAGGGGTCGGTGGATGGCTATTTAGTTCTTTGGCCTGCACGATTGAATGTGCTGACATCGCCATAAGACCACAAAAAACCAAGCCAAATAATACACCCTGTTTCTTCATATTTCCTCCTTTAAACTAAGCTCGTATTTGCCTAGCCATGCCAGATTAGCGTATCGGCTAAAAAGAGAAAAAATCCTTTTTTGTTCAGGGTGTTATAATGCTAGATAAGATTGAAACCTGACGGATGCAAGACAGGGCGGCTCACACAGAAATAAACCCCGCAGTGCGACAGTTTATTTCTGTGGATCAGATAGCGCTAAATACCAATCTTGCGGCCCAGCAAACTGGCACCTTTAGAGTGGCCATCCGGCCCATACAGTGACTGACCATGGCGGGTGTTTAATATGCTAAGGGCTTGAGTATTATGCTCAATATGCTGTTGTAGCAACAATCCGTTATGCAAATTACGGTATCGCAGCCCTTCGGCCAGTTCTAAAATACGTTGCCAGCGCAGCGCCAACTGATTCACCCCGCTGTAGGGCGCGGCAATATTACATGCTTTTTCGGTGGTGAGCCGAGTCTGGTCCAGATAAGCCAGGGTAGCCAATATTGAACTCTTTTGTTCGGTGACACCTTGCAACACGATACCTTGAATCCGACCGGAACACAGTAATTGCTGCTCTTGCGCTACCACAGTTTTCAGGGATTCAAGCAGTTCCAGTTGCTGGTCCAAATTGGTTTGCAGTCTTTCCACCACCACGTATCCTTTTACGGTTAACGATTGTTTTTGGAGTTAGCTATTTTTCAGGTCATCCGCGACATTCTTGAGCAAGGCATCAGCAATTTTGCCGGTGTCCATGGTCAGTTGTCCTGAGCGAATAGCCTGTTTTAAGGTTTCGACACGTTCTACATTGATGTCTTGGCTGCCCGGTTGCATCAATTTTGCCTGCGCATCACTCAATTTAACCTCAGTACCACTCACTGATGTTTTTACTTGAGTGGAGGGTTTACGCGTTTGTTGTGCAATATCACTGGTTTCCCGTGGTTGCACTTGAGTTACCGGTAATAGCGGCTGAGTGCGATCAATACTCATGTTATGTTGCTCCCTTTATCGCGGGATTGTCATTTATCGACCCGCAAGACTTTTATTTTTCAGCAAAAGAATGGCGGGATTGTCACTATTTTACCCGCAAATAACTGCATATCAGAGTTATCGGCAAAGGTTAAAAAAACTTTAATCACTATAACATAATGTGGACAGAGCCATCGTCGGCCACCGTGCCGCTGACGATTTGACCCGAGGCCATTCGCACGCGAACGTTATCCTGAATAGCGCCATTATTCATGGCCTTACCGTAGCTGTTAACATTAAATCCTTCCCCCTGAGCTAAAACTTGCACATCTTGCCCGGCTTTCACTGTCCACAAGCGTCTTAACATATTGCGGGTCAGTGGTTGCCCGGCATTGATGTGGCGTAAACTGACCGCACCTTGGGCAAAGCCGGGTTCTAATAATACGCCAGGGGGGAGGGTATCAAGCCGGCCTTGTTTGATTGCAATATCTTGCGGCATGATTTTCGCCCCCGCAGTGAGTTGACGAGCGGCCACGGCATAATGGCCACTGACCTGTACTTGGGTCTGGATAAAGCGCCGTACCCCCTCGCACTGCACCGACAAACTGATATTCCCCCAAGGGCGAGCATTGGCTGGCAGTGTTATCTCCGGCATTTCGCATTGTGGCCACTGGTTTTGTGGCGTTTTAATGATGACGTTAACCTGGCGACTTGGGTCGGGATATTGCTGGCGGAAGAATTGATTTACCTGCGCAGATAAATCTGCCGCCAGCACCTGATGTGCACATATCTGACTTATGATCAGCAGCCCTAAAGCGAATGTCACGGCGTCATTTCTTTTTATTGCCATCAATTTTCTCTCCACCCCGCTTATTCATCTGCTCAGCCAGATTCTGCATTTTGACCCATCACAGCCCATTTGCGCACTAGTGTACCTGTACCTTGGTGAGGTTAAGGGGACAAATAGCGACGCATTTTGCTCTTATTCTGACGATAGGCTTCCCTGTACGGCGTTTATGCTGTCGGCTCCAAATTCTAACCTTGCGGGGGGACTATGCTCGATAAACTGGACGGTGCTTTGCGTTTCCAACAAGAGGCGCTTAATTTGCGTGCTCAACGCCAAGAGATCCTGTCTTCCAATATTGCAAATGCGGATACACCCGGCTTTCAGGCCCGTGACATTGATTTCTCCAGCCAGCTGAAAAAAGTGATGGAGCAAGGACGTGCCAGTGGTACAGGGGTGTCGCTCAGTTTAACGTCAGCCCGTCATATCCCGGCAAGTACCGTTGCCCCACCTGATCTTGATCTGTTATTCCGTGTTCCAGACCAGCCATCCATGGATGGCAACACCGTGGATATGGATCGTGAACGTACGAATTTTGCCGATAACAGCCTGAAATATCAGACCGATTTGACCGTTCTTGGCAGTCAGATTAAAGGGATGATTTCAGTGTTACAACAAGGATAAGACGTATGTCTTTACTGAATATTTTTGATATTGCCGGTTCAGCATTATCAGCTCAGTCGCAGCGGATGAACGTCAGTGCCAGTAACATGGCGAATGCCGACAGTGTGACCGGCCCGGATGGTCAACCCTATCGCGCTAAACAAGTGGTATTTCAGGTTGCGGCTCAGCCGGGGCAAGAAACTGGCGGTGTACGTGTCGCCCAAATAGTTGATGACCCCGCGCCAGATCGTTTGGTTTTTCAACCCGGTAACCCACTGGCTGATGCCAAGGGCTATGTTCGGATGCCAAATGTTGATGTCACCGGCGAAATGGTGAACACCATTTCAGCTTCGCGCAGCTACCAGGCCAATGTTGAAGTGCTGAACACGACTAAATCTCTGATGCTCAAGACGCTGACACTGGGTCAATAACAGGAGCCTGCATAAATGGCCATTACCAATTCCCTGACCGATAGCGATTACGGAATTAACAGCACCACCGGTACCAGCTCGACGACCGGCAGTAGCAGTCAAGACTTGCAAAACAGTTTCCTGACGTTGTTGGTGGCGCAGTTAAAAAATCAGGATCCGACTAATCCAATGCAAAACAACGAGTTGACTACGCAATTGGCGCAGATCAACACCGTCAGCGGCATTGAGAAGTTGAATACGACACTGGGGTCTATCTCCGGCCAGATTGATAGCAGCCAATCCCTGCAAGCCAGCAGTCTGATTGGGCGCGGTGTGATGATTCCAGGCACCAATGTGCTGGCTGGCAGCAAAGATGGGGTTGTGACTACCACACCATTTGGTGTTGAGCTGGAGCGCGCCGCAGACAAAGTGACGGCCACTATCAGCGACAGTAATGGCGTGGCCATTCGCACCATTGAGATTGGCGGTTTGACGGCGGGTGTGCATGCCTTTACCTGGGATGGTTCGCTGGACGCCGGTGGCAATGCGCCAGATGGTGCTTATACCGTGGCAATTACCGCCACCAATGGGGGCGCTTCAGTGGTCGCCACACCATTGAGCTATGCCATTGTTAATGGTGTGACCCGTGGCAGTGATGGTTCCAAACTGGATCTCGGGCTGGCGGGTACTATCACGATGGATAAAGTTCGTCAGATTTTGTAAGCCGGTCATAGGGCTGATGCAGTAAGCACAACATTACGGTGAGCCAATCAGTCAGACTGACTCGCCATCATTTTTAAACGCGTTTGATATGTCATCAATGCTCAAGGTCTTACACAGACCCCGAATTTAACGGAGAAGAAAATGGGCTTTTCTCAAGCAGTCAGCGGTTTGAACGCAGCATCCAGCAATCTGGATGTGATCGGTAACAACATCGCCAACTCGGCGACCTCAGGTTTCAAATCCGGCTCAGTTTCTTTTGCCGATATGTTTGCAGGCTCTCAGACCGGTATGGGCGTTAAGGTTGCGGGGATTACTCAGGACTTTAATGACGGCACCGCAACGACCACTAACCGCCGCCTGGATTTAGCTATCAGCCAGAACGGTTTCTTTCGCATGCAAGACAGCAGTGGCGGTATCTACTTTGCGCGTAATGGTCAGTTTAAACTGGATGAGAACCGCAATATTGTTAACATGCAGGGCCTGAACCTGACCGGCTACCCGGCAACAGGCACGCCTCCGACGGTACAGCAAGGGGCCAACCCGGTTCCTTTATCTATCCCGCAGGACATGATCCCCGCGAAGGCGACCACCTCCGGTAATATGGTGGCTAACTTGACGTCGACCCACGATATCATTCCTGCGACCACCACCAGCAGCACCGGTGTTGTCACTCCGACTTTCGATCCCGATAAGCCAGATACCTACAGCTTTGTGAATAACATGACCACCTTTGATAGCTTGGGTAACCGCCATGAAATCAACGTGTTCTATGTTAAACGTTCTGAAGACCCGGTGAATGGCAACTCTTGGGATGTTTACACCCGCGACAGCAGCGCCAACCCAGCGCAAATTGCTGAGAAACGTGGTTCGATGCGTTTTGATACCAATGGTGCGCTGATTGAAACCACTTACCCACTGATAACACCGCCAGCCACTACGCCAGTGGATACCCCGACCGCGACGCCTTTTACACTGACCATCCCAATGGGGGTGGTTAATGGTGCTCCAGCGCAAACTTTCGCGCTGAATGTGGCGGGCAGCAAACAACAAAATACCGGCACTGACAGTATCACCGCACAGAATCAAACCGGTTACGCAGCAGGTGAATTCACGGGCTTCCAAATCAACAATGATGGCTCTGTGGTCGGAACCTACTCCAACCAACAGACTCAATTGCTGGGCCAAATTGTGATGGTTAACTTCGCTAACCCTGAAGGTTTGTCATCGGAGGGCGATAACGTTTGGAAAGAAACTCTCGCCTCCGGCAACCCTATCCTCGGGACGGCGGGCGGCGGTGGTTTTGGTACATTGACCAGTGGCGCACTGGAATCCTCTAATGTGGATTTGAGTAAAGAACTGGTGAACATGATTGTGGCGCAGCGTAACTATCAGTCTAACGCGCAGACTATCAAAACTCAGGATCAGATCTTACAGACTCTGGTTAACCTGCGTTAATCGAACTGACGGGACTCGCTCATGGATCACGCAATATATACCGCAATGGGGGCTGCAAGGCAGTCCCTTGAACTGCAAGCGGTCACCGCTAATAACCTGGCTAATGCCTCGACGCCGGGTTTCCGCGCGCAGTTGGCGGCGATGCGGGCCGTGCCTATTGATGGGCCAAGCATGGCCACTCGCACCATGGTCACGGCATCGACCCCTGGCGTGGATATCAGCCAAGGGACGATGAACTATAGCGGCCGCCCGTTGGATGTTGCCTTGCAGCAAGATGGCTATCTGGCAGTGCAACTGCCCGATGGGACTGAGGCCTATACCCGTAACGGGAATATTCAGGTTTCGGCTGATGGACAAATGACCGTGCAGGGTTATCCGTTAATGGGTGACAACGGCCCGATTGAAGTCCCCCCTCAAGCGGCGGTGACTATTGCGGCGGATGGCACTATTTCGGCGCTGAACGCTGGTGACTCACCGAATACCATTGCTCAGCTTGGCCAGATTAAACGGGTCAGGGCCACGGCGGGCGAAGTGATGCACGGTGACGATGGGTTATTTCATCTGACACCGGCAACACAGCAGGCGCGTGGTGCTCAGTTGGCCAATGACCCGCTTATCAAGATTATGCCGGGTGTGCTGGAGGGCAGTAACGTCAAAGCGGTTGAAGCCATGGCCGACATGATTGCCAATGCTCGCAGTTTCGAAATGCAGATGAAAGTTATCCACAGTGTGGATGAAAATGAACAGCGCGCTAATCAGCTGTTAGCAATGGGCTAAGCGCACAGGCGCAGAGGAATAAACTGATGATCCGATCACTATGGATTGCCAAAACCGGCTTGGATGCACAGCAGACCAATATGGATGTCATCGCCAACAACCTGGCGAACGTCAGCACCAATGGCTTTAAACGCCAGCGGGCAGTTTTTGAGGATTTGTTGTACCAGACCATGCGTCAGCCAGGCGCTCAATCTTCCGAGCAGACCACTTTGCCATCGGGTTTACAGATTGGTACGGGGGTGCGCCCGGTCGCCACTGAGCGTTTGCACAGTCAGGGCAATCTGTCCAAAACCGATAACACCAAAGATGTTGCTATCAAAGGCGAAGGGTTCTTTCAGGTGCAAATGCCTGATGGCACCAATGCTTATACTCGCGACGGCTCTTTCCAGGTCGACCAAAATGGTCAGTTGGTGACCGCCGGCGGCTTCCAAGTACAGCCCGCTATTACCATTCCGGCGAATGCCTTGAGCATGACGGTAGGCCGCGATGGGATAGTGAGTGTGACCTTGCAAGGGCAAACCGCCACACAGCAAGTGGGGCAACTGACCTTGACCACGTTCATCAATAATAGTGGTCTGGAAAGCATGGGTGAAAACCTGTATCAGGAAACCGCCAGCTCCGGTGCACCAAATGAAACGACGCCGGGCTTGAACGGCGGAGGGTTGTTGTATCAGGGATATGTGGAGACTTCTAACGTCAATGTGGCGGAAGAATTAGTCAATATGATCCAGACGCAACGTGCCTATGAAATCAACAGTAAAGCGGTTTCAACTTCAGACCAGATGCTGCAAAAACTGACACAGCTGTAAATCCGCTCTCGGGGGGCAATGGTGCCCCCTGAAAGGCGCAGAATAATGAGTTTCGGGGCTGACCTTGCCAGCCTCTAACCGGTTACAGGATTGATAATCAGAGATGGATACATCGCCGCTGCGAAAATTAGGTGAGTTGAGATGGGGGGTAGCGCCGCTGATGGCGATGCTGCTGCTCAATGGTTGTGCGTATATTCCGCATAAATCGCTGGTGGATGGCTCGACGTCTGCGCAGCCCGCTCCCGCCAGTGCGCCACTGCCGAATGGCTCTATTTTCCAAGCTGCTCAGCCGATGAACTATGGTTATCAGCCGCTGTTCGAAGACCGTCGCCCACGTAATGTTGGCGACACGCTGACCATTACTTTGCAGGAAAATGTCAGTGCCAGTAAAAGTTCTTCCGCCAATGCCAGCCGTAATGGCTCCAGCAAGTTTGGTGTGGCAACGGCACCGCGCTATCTGGAGGGGCCACTGGGTAATGCCCGTGCTGATTTAGATATATCGGGAGATAGCACCTTTGGTGGTAAGGGTGGGGCCAACGCGAACAACACTTTCAGTGGCACTATCACAGTGACGGTTAATCAAGTGTTGGCAAATGGCAACTTGCATGTGGTGGGTGAGAAACAGATTGCCATTAATCAGGGAACCGAATTCATTCGCTTCTCTGGGGTCGTCAACCCGCGCACTATCAGCGGCAGCAACACCGTGACGTCAACACAAGTGGCTGATGCGCGCATCGAGTATGTGGGTAACGGCTATATCAATGAAGCGCAAACCATGGGCTGGTTGCAGCGGTTCTTCCTTAATGTTTCGCCATACTAAGAGGCCCATTAATGCGTAAACAGTCACTTATTACCCTATTTATCATCCAGCTTATTGCGCTGTTCACGCTGGTGTCATCACCGGCGTCAGCCGAGCGTATCCGTGATTTGGTGACCGTTCAGGGAGTGCGCGATAACGCATTAATTGGCTATGGCCTGGTCGTGGGGTTGGATGGCTCTGGTGACCAAACCATGCAGACGCCATTTACCACACAAAGCTTGAGTAACATGTTGTCGCAATTGGGGATTACCGTACCGCCGGGCACTAATATGCAGCTCAAAAACGTGGCCGCGGTGATGGTGACGGCCAAATTACCGGCATTTTCCCGGGCCGGGCAAACCATCGATGTGGTGGTGTCCTCAATGGGTAATGCCAAAAGTATTCGTGGCGGTACATTGCTCATGACGCCGTTAAAAGGGGTCGATAATCAGGTCTATGCGCTGGCACAGGGCAACGTATTAGTGGGCGGGGCTGGGGCTTCTGCCGGTGGTAGCAGTGTTCAGGTCAACCAATTGACCGGTGGACGGATTAGCAATGGCGCCACAATTGAGCGCGAATTACCGACCACTTTCGGCACTGATGGTGTGATTAATCTTCAATTGAATACCGAAGATTTTACCACTGCACAGCAGGTCAGTGACGCCATTAACCGCCAACGCGGCTTTGGATCGGCGACAGCCATCGACGCCCGCACCATTCAGGTTTTGGTGCCGCGCGGCAATAGTTCACAAGTCCGTTTCCTGGCGGATATTCAAAATATTCCGGTGAATATTGATGCTGGTGACGCCAAGGTGATTATTAACTCGCGCACGGGGTCGGTGGTGATGAACCGCAATGTGATGCTTGACTCTTGTGCAGTAGCGCAGGGGAACCTGTCCGTGGTGGTGGATAAGCAAAATACGGTTAGCCAGCCGGATACACCTTTTGGTGGTGGCCAGACAGTGGTGACACCGAACACCCAGATTTCCGTGCAGCAACAAGGTGGCGTATTGCAGCGCGTTAATGCCAGCCCGAATCTGAATAATGTGGTGCGCGCCTTGAATTCACTGGGTGCAACACCGATTGATTTGATGTCTATTTTGCAGGCGATGCAAAGTGCTGGCTGCTTACGGGCTAAATTGGAAATTATCTGATGAGTGATTTGATGGCGATGTCCGGGGCGGCTTATGACGCCCAATCACTGAATAGCTTAAAGCGCGATGCGGCAAGAGATCCCGATGGCAACCTAAAGCAGGTTGCCCAGCAGGTGGAGGGGATGTTTGTGCAGATGATGCTAAAAAGCATGCGCTCTGCTTTGCCGCAAGATGGCGTGATGAACAGTGATCAAACCCGGCTCTATACCTCAATGTATGACCAGCAGATTGCCCAGCAAATGTCGGTCAAGGGGCTAGGCCTGGCGGACATGATGGTGGAGCAGCTTTCCGGTACCACGTCACCGAGTGAAACGGCCGGGACAAAGCCAATGATGCTGGATAATGACATCCTGCAAACCCTGCCGGCGCAAGCTTTGGCGCAAATGGTGCGTCGAGCAATGCCGACGCCATCGGCGAACAGTTCAGCAGCATTGGCGCAAAGCACCGGTAATTTCGTGGCACGGATGTCAATTCCGGCACAAATTGCTAGCCAGCAAAGCGGTATTCCGCATCAGCTTATTATGGCGCAGGCCGCACTGGAATCCGGCTGGGGCCAACGTGAGATCCCCACCGCCGAGGGTAAAAGCAGCTATAACGTGTTTGGCATTAAAGCGGGCAGCAACTGGGATGGGCCGGTCAGTGAAATCACCACCACGGAATATGAGCAAGGGGTGGCGAAGAAAACCAAAGCCCGCTTCCGGGTCTATGGCTCCTACGTCGAGGCCGTCAGTGATTATGTCAAATTACTGACCCAAAATCCGCGCTACGCCAATGTGGCCACGGCCCAAAGCCCTGAACAAGGCGCACATGCTCTGCAACGAGCCGGTTATGCGACCGACCCACAATATGCTCAAAAATTGGTCAGTGTTATCCAGCAAATGAAAAGCGCCGGGGAGCAAGCAGTCAAAGCATACAGCAGCGACCTCAGTCAATTGTTCTAAATCCCCTTCGTGCTTGAAGCCACTGGGGGCTAGCTGCGCGCGAACCCGAATCACTTACTTGTGTAAGCTCATCGGGATTCGTTTGCTAGTTGCCTAACTATGACGCCAATTATTTTGGGAATTGAACTGTGTTATGCCCATATTTTCACTCAAGTTTCTCAATGTCGGGCCGATAATCATTACAAGCTGTGCAGGAGCTTCGGTTTCCTCAGGCAGTATCCCAATATTAATAAATGCAGGTTCGCGTGATTTATCACCTGCTGTAAAAGGATTTCTTCATGTCCAATAGTTTAATGAATACTGCGATGAGTGGTCTGAGCGCAGCACAATATGCCCTGAGCACCGTGAGTAACAACATCACTAATTTTCAGGTAGCCGGCTATAACCGCCAGAACACAATTTTTGCCCAAAACGGCGGCACCTTAAGCCCGGCGGGTTTTATTGGTAATGGCGTGACAGTGACCGGGGTTAACCGTGAGTATAATGCCTTTATTACCAACCAGTTACGTGCCTCACAAACACAAAGTAGTGGCCTGACGACTTATTATCAACAAATTTCGCAAATTGATAATTTACTGTCCAACACCTCCAATAACATCTCAACCACCATGCAGGACTTCTTCAGTAACTTGCAAAATTTGGTGAGCAATGCCAGCGATGATGCGGCGCGTAAAACAGTATTGGGCAAGGGTGAGGGGCTAGTTAACCAATTCCAGAACGCGGATAAATATCTGCGCGATATGGATAACGGTGTTAATCAAAAAATAAGCGACAGCGCGACACAGATTAATAACTATGCCGAACAAATCGCCAAGCTCAATGATCAAATTACCCGCCTGCGGGGTAGCAGTGGTGGCAGCGAGCCAAATGCTTTGCTCGACCAACGTGACCAATTGGTGACTGAGTTAAACCAGATTGTGGCGGTGACAGTGACGCAGCAAGACGGTGATACATACAATGTGTCATTTGCTGGTGGTCTCTCTTTGGTGCAGGGGCCGAATGCTTATAAAGTTGAAGCCATTCCATCGAGCGCTGATGCAACGCGCCTGACACTGGGCTACAAGCATGGCAGCAGTGATACCACCGAGATTGACGAGAGCCGCCTGACGAGTGGTTCGCTTGGTGGAACCTTGAAATTTCGCAGTGAAGCCTTGGACAGCGCACGTAACCAATTGGGCCAATTAGCGTTGGTGATGGCCGACAGTTTTAATACTCAGCACAAAGCCGGGTTTGATGCTAATGGCGATGCAGGCACCGATTTCTTTAGCTTTGCTGACCCTTCAGTGGTGAAAAACTCTAAAAATCAAGGTGATGCTAGCTTAAGTGTTGCTTACACCGATACCTCTAAAGTGAAAGCCAGTGATTATACCGTGGAGTTTGACGGGACTGACTGGCAGGTCACGCGCTTGTCGGATAACACCAAAATACCGGTCACCGCCGGTACCGATGCCAATGGTAAGCCGACTCTGAATTTCGACGGCGT
Source organism: Yersinia hibernica (assembly GCF_004124235.1). NCBI lineage: Bacteria > Pseudomonadati > Pseudomonadota > Gammaproteobacteria > Enterobacterales > Yersiniaceae > Yersinia > Yersinia hibernica. The sequence continues at coordinate 2,268,486 of NZ_CP032487.1, read as the reverse complement.
GGCAGTTAGTATCACAAACGGTACGCAAGGGCCTGAAGCCAAAGATAAATTTACCATCAAAACGGTTTCTAATGTTGCGGCCAATTTGCAGGTTGCGATTAAAGACTCCAGCATGATTGCTGCCGCCGGAACCAAGGATGGCGGTGCGAGTGACAACGTCAATGCACAAGCATTATTGGATCTGCAAACTAAGAAACTGGTCGATAGCAAGGCGACGTTTTCGGGAGCTTATGCCGGGCTGGTCAGTAATGTCGGTAACCAGACAGCGACGGCCAAAACCAACAGTACGGCGCAGGCGAATATCGTGACACAGTTAACCGCAGAGCAGCAGTCTATTTCCGGAGTGAATCTGGATGAAGAATACGGCGACTTACAGCGTTTCCAGCAATATTACCTGGCGAATGCGCAAGTGATTCAGACGGCTTCGACACTGTTTAATGCGTTGTTGAGCCTGCGCGGTTAAGTTTTGGTCAGCGGTCAGGTCTCGGTGCCGCTGCTTATCTCATTCTAGGTTTAGTCAGTATTGCCGCTAATGTGCATTGACTGACTAAACTGTTGCTAAAAGGAACTGACATCGTGCGCTTAAGTACCAGCATGCTGTATCAGCAAAATATGCAGGGCATCACGAATGCTCAATCGCTTTGGATGCAGTCAGGGCAACAACTTTCGACGGGTAAACGGGTCATTAACCCCTCGGATGACCCGATGGCGGCATCTCAAGCGGTGATGGTGTCGCAATCTGAAGCCGAAAATGGTCAATACACGTTGGCCCGCAGCTATGCTCGCCAAAGTTCGTCATTAGAAACCACGGTTCTGCAACAGGCAACCACCACCATTCAGTCAATTCAAAGCCTAGTTATCAGTGCCAAAAGCGATATCTTAAGTGATGATGATCGTGCTTCTTATGCCACTCAGTTACAGGGTTTAAAAGACCAACTGATCAACCAGGCGAACACCACTGATGGTAATGGCCGCTATATTTTTGCAGGTTTTCAAAGTGATAAACCTCCGTTCACCGTCAGCAGTAGCGGCCAAGTGACCTATACTGGGGGCGATGTGGCGATTGAGCAGCGGGTCGACACTAACCGTACGATGACGGTTGGGCATACCGGTTCCAGTGTTTTTATGGCCTTGACCAGTAATGCGAAACCAGAACCTGATGATATCAATGGCGCTCCGGTGGCCTCTGAAGCCAATATCTTCAATACCATTGATACCGTATTAAATTCATTGAAGACCCCTTTGCAAGGCGCAACTGATGATGTGAAAGCGCAGGCTTCGGATGATATGGATAAAGGGATTCGCGGTATGGCTAATTCACTGAATAATGTGTTGTCAGTGCAGGCCGAAATTGGGACTCAGTTACAAGAGTTAGACAGCCTCGATAGTCAGGGCGCTGATCGTACTTTAATCAACAAACAGCGCTTGAGTGACTTACAAGATGTGGATTGGAACGCCGCCATCTCTTCATATGTCATGCAGCAGGCCGCATTACAGGCTTCTTACACCACATTCACCAATATGCAGGGCTTGTCTCTGTTCCAACTGAATAAATAATCTTGTGGGGCAGCCCGCAGGTTCCCTCTTAAGTGTACTTAAACCGGGTACACTTTTTGGTGTGTCACCTTTTCCCACTAAGGTTTGGGGTGACATACCTTTTTTTACCTGATACCCGCCAATCCTCAAGCAGTACCGAGGTATTAACTTGCCAGGCCACTGATGACGCCAGCCAGCTTATCAAACAATTCGCCAAACAGGTGCTCGGCAAAAGGCGCCAATAGCGGCATGATCAGTCCCAAAGAAATGATACCAACCGTCAATGTCAGTGGGAAACCGATAACGAACACCGAAAGTTGCGGTGTCATGCGGTTAAGCATACCCAGTGCCATGTTGAGAGTGAGTAGCAAAGTAATCAGCGGCAATGCCAACATCAGGCCATTCATAAAGATTAATGAGCCGGCCTGAGTTAATGCCAGGAAACCATTGCCATTAAGGGGCTCGAACTGGATGGGCAAGGTATGAAAACTGTCGGCCAGTAACGAGATTAGCCATAAATGACCATCGAATGTCAGAAATAGCAGCATCGCCAGCAAGTTTAATAGCCGAGCAAGAACCGGCATATTTGGCCCGCCAGAGGGGTCAAAGAAGGTGGCGAATGATAATCCCATTTGCAAACCAATCACTTCGCCAGACAGGCGGATAGCAGCGAAAGCAAACTGCATAGTTAAACCGATAGCGACCCCAATCAATATCTGCTGGCCCGCAACCCACAGGGCACCGGTCGAGACGAGCGGAATATTGACGGGAGGTAAGGACGGGGCCACGAGAAAGGTAATTAATACTGCTAAACCGACTTTAACTTTGCGGTTTATCTGTTTTTCACTTAATACCGGAGCGGTGGTTATCAGTGCCAGAATGCGAATCAATGGCCAGAAATACTGGCTGACCCAGACGCTAAGTTGAGTGGTATCAACAGAAAGCATGCTTAACCAATCAACGTCGGCAAGCTGGTGAATAAATTGCGCATGTAGTCCAGGATCAGGCTTAACATCCACGGGCCAGCGATGACCAAAGTGGCGAACACCGCCAGTATTTTGGGGATGAATGACAGTGTCATTTCGTTAATCTGTGTTGCCGCTTGCAGCAGGCTGACAATCAAACCACTGACCAAGGCCGCCAGTAACAATGGCGCGGCCAGTGCAAGGGCTATCTTCATTGCCTCAACACCAAGGGCCATTACCGATTCGGGTGTCATGATGTATCTACCTCAGCTATAAAAGCTTTGTGCCAGAGAGCCCAGTAGCAACTGCCAGCCATCAACCAAGACAAACAGCATTAACTTAAAAGGCAGCGAGATACTGGCGGGGGGAACCATCATCATACCCAGCGCCATCAGCACACTGGCTACCACCAAATCGATAATTAAAAATGGAATAAACACCGTAAAACCAATTTGGAAAGCGGTTTTCAGCTCACTGGTAACATAAGCCGGTAACAGAATGCGCATCGGCACCACTTCTGGCCCTTCCAATGGCGGCAGGTTGGCTAAGCGGGCATACAGTGCTAAGTCAGATTCACGGGTTTGGCGTAACATAAACTCACGCAGGGGTTGCGAGCCTTTATCCATGGCCACTTCCATACTTATTTTGTCCTGACTAAAGGGCAGATAAGCATCTTGATAAACTTTGTCAAACACCGGCGACATGATGAAAAAAGTTAGAAACAGCGCCAAACCGAGCATCACCTGATTCGGGGGGGCGGAGGGTGTCCCTAACGCGTTGCGCAGCAAGCCCAGCACAATAATGATGCGGGTAAAGCTGGTCATCATGAGCAAGGCGGCTGGCAGGAAACTCAGTGTGGTGATAAACACCAGCGTTTGTACCGGCAAAGACCAACTTTGCCCGCCATTCGCCAACGGTTGGCTAATAATACCGGGCAATTGAGCCCATGCTGCTGGCGCACAGAGCAGGGCGAGGAGCAGCAACGGGGCTTTATTGATGAGTGGACGCAGAGACATCATGCCGATTTTTCCGGGTGTTTCGATTTCTTGTTTAATAGATAGGTATTCAGTATCTGACGAAAATCAGCCGGTTTGGCAGGGTCGGATGATAAATCAGTGCTTGTCTCGTCAACTGCTGGGCGTGGCAGAGTCTGGAGTTGGGTCACTTGTTGCGCGGTAACACCCAATACCAGCCAAGTGTTATCCACCTCAACAATCACCACCCGCTCCCGCTGCCCAACCTGGCAACTGGCTCGTACATTCAATAACTTATTGTTGCGGGCCTGCGGTGCAAAACCTAAACGACGAACCAACCAGGCGGCGAACAAGATCAGCAGTAAAATGCCGCCGAGCACACTACCGACTTGGGTTAATACGGAGCCTGCGGGCAGCGCTGGAGCCGCCGATTGCAAAGTGGCCCCCGGGTGACTGGCCGCAAACCCCGTCACGGGCGCTTGCACCGCACTCACCTGAGGGCTGATGGTCAGCGCAGCATCGGCCGCCGGTGTGCTGTCAGTAGATGCAGTTGCCATCATTAGCGGCTCAGGCGACGCATGCGTTCAGACGGGGTAATAATGTCAGTGATGCGCACGCCGTATTTATCCGCGACCACCACCACTTCACCTTGGGCAATCAGATAACCGTTAATCAGAATATCCAAAGGTTCACCCGCCAAGCCATCGAGGGAAACCACCGAGCCTTGGGACAAGCGCAGCAATTCTTTGATGGTCATTTTGGTGCGGCCCAGTTCAACGGTCAGTTTTACCGGGATATCAAGAATCAAGTCGATATCTTGCAGGTTACCCAGTGCGTCTGGTGCTTCCAGTGATTTAAATACACCTTCGGTGGTGGCGGCGGGCTTATCCGCTGCTTGCTGCTCATTAAACGCATCAGCCCACAGGTCATCCACGGATTCCTTTCCATCATCAGACGGAAGCTTAGGGTCACTCATTGGGCTGTTCCTCATTCAGAGCATTCAAAATAGGGTTAATCAAATGTTCAACACGTAGGGCATATTGCCCGTTTAATGTGCCGTACTGACTGGTCAGTACCGGTACGCCGTCGACATGAGCAATCAGTCGGTCCGGTTTATCTATCGGTAAGACATCCCCCGGTTGCAGCTTGAGTATCTGCGACAATCTTAGTGGGATATCAACGAAATTAGCGACTAATTCCAACTCAGAATGCTGAACTTGCTTGACCAGTGTTTCACGCCAATGACTGTCTTCCTGACGGGAGTTTTCCAGTGGTGGATTGGTCAGCAGCTCGCGCAGTGGCTCAATCATGGCAAACGGAATACAGATGTTAAATTCACCACTCAACGCACCGATTTCTACATGGAAAGGTGTCGTGACCACGATATCGTTAGGGGAGGTGGTGATATTGGTAAATTTCACCTGTATTTCAGAGCGGACATATTCCACATCTATTTTATAGATAGGCGCCCAAGCATCGCGGTAGGCATCCAGTGCCAAGCGCAACATCCGGTTAATCACTCGTTGTTCGGTGTGGGTAAACTCACGGCCTTCCACTTTCGTCGGGAAGCGGCCATCACCACCAAATAAGTTATCAACGGCGATAAACACCAAACTGGGGGCGAACACGAATAGCGCCGTGCCGCGCAGCGGTTTTAAATGGATCAGATTGAGGTTGGTCGGTACCGGCAAGTTGCGTGCAAAATCATGATATGGCTGTATTTTTATCGGGCCGACCGTAATGTCAGGGCTGCGGCGCAACAGGTTAAACAACCCCATGCGGAACTGACGGGCGAACCGCTCATTGATTATCTCCAGCGCATGCAGGCGTTCGCGCACCACACGTCGCTGAGTCGTCGGATCATAAGGTTTGACGTCTGTTTCATTGCCGGTAACAGCTTCTGGCTCATCGCCCCCGCTGTCACCGTTTAACAGTGCGTCAATCTCTGCTTGTGAAAGAATACTATCGCCCATAATGATTATCGCAATATAAATGCGGTAAACAGCACATCGCTGACTACCTGATTAGGTTGACCTTTAACCATAGGCGGGCTAAGAACGTTTTTAATTTCACCCACTAACCGCTGTTTGCCCTCTTCATTAGCAAGGCTATCAGCAGACTGACGGGAGAGCAGTAACAGCAAGCGGCTACGAACTTCCGGTAGATAGTCATTGAGCTTAGCGCGCGTGCTGTCGTCGGGGAGTCTTAACGTTAATCCGATATAAAGCACACGATCCAGATTATTATCTGGCGTAATCAGGTTGACCGTGAAGGTCTCCAGTGGCATGAACACCGGGATCACGGGAACGGCTTTCGCAGTGGTCGGCTTACTCTTATTGAGTATCCACCAGCTGTAACCACCACCCGCAGTGGCTGCCACAGCAATCAGCACCAGCAGGATCACCCAGATCGAACTCTTACGCTTGGCCGGGAAGGTATTTTGAGACATGGAGAAGGCAAATTCCTGTTTCGGTATCAAACCGGTGAATCACGATAATAGCTTGGAGCAACTGACCCCAAGCTATCCGAATTATTACTGATGATTATCCCGCGTATCCTTAATCCCAATAGGCAGAATAGGTGGAGAAAAACGGCCTAACTTGCCCGTTTGTCACCGTTTGGCGAAATTAACCGCCACTTTAGGCGAAAATATCAACGCCGCCATTGCCGTTAGCCAGTGCTTGCAATGAAGCCGGCGTGACTAGTGGCGTGTTAACTCTTTCATCTCCTGCGGCGATTTCACTGTATCCCGACTGGCCGCGAGAGGCGAAATCTTGCTGATTTTGCTGGCTCTGTTGCTGCGCTTGCTGCCATTGGCCTTCACTACCAACACTACTTTGGCCTAGCTCAATACCACTTTCAGCCAGAGCGGTACGCAAGCTTGGCATGGCAGCTTCAATCGCCGCCCGAACTTGGCTATGGGCCGATGCAAAGTGCAATTGCGCCTGGTTATCTTCTATCTTCAGGCTAATCTGCAAGGCACCCAATTCCTGGGGGTTGAGCCGCAACTCGGCGTTTTGCTGGCCATTGCGGCTGAACATAATCATTTGTTGCCCCAGAGATTGTTGCCATTCCTGACTGCCCAATTGAGCACTGAGATAGCCACTGACGGGGGCACTGAAATGAGCGCTGATCGTTGTTGATAAGGTCGGGCTGGAAACTGGGGGCAAAGAGGGGGCCACGGTTCCAGAGTTAAGCTGCGTTTTATCCGCCGCTGCGGCTGTCAGTGTGGTCTCCGCGCTGGCCGCGAGTGGCGCGACTTTGGCACTGAGGGCGCTGCTGTCGGTCTCTTTCGCGCTCGACAGTGCCAGCTTATCTTGTCCAGTGGTTTTGCTTTTCGTGGCGGTGCCTGGAAGCGCGTCAGCACGGGTCGCCGTTTTATCACTCTTTGCACTGCCAACGGTGCCGCCAATCAGCGCAGCTAAACCTTTATCTTGCGAAGTGAGGCTGTTGAGAGTGGCAATATCTTGTCGGGCGCTTGTCGTGTCAGTCAGGCCTTTGCCCTGCGCCAACGGAGTCTTTTGCCCATTATTGGCGCTAGCCAGAGTATTAGCCACCTGATGCGGTAGCATTGCCAGTAATGTTTGCCATGCGGTGGGGGCAGTTTTATCCGTGGAACTGTCCAGTTGGCTGTCATCATTCACTGTGGTTTTTTTGATACCTGCGGCATCACCGGTTTGCCCCGCATGAGTTAAACCGGCCGGCAGTGTGGCGCTGATATCCCCTAATGCAGCCAACAGCTGATTCAACTTGCTATTACCGGTGGCAGATTTACCGCTATCAACATCGGCCGTGAGGTCGCTCGTCACAGCCAAAGATGATTTCAGGGTTGATGCATCCATGGCCGTGAGTTCTTTCCCCAGTTGATCGCCCAAGAGTTTGGCGAAATCAGCTGGCAGCCCTGCGTCGGTAAACAGCGCCGCAATCGACGAGGATGCTGCTGCGCCTTCAGCTTCACCGGCGGTTGCAACAGCAGGCAATAGAGACAGATTCATGAATTTAGACTCCTTTGTGAGGCGCGCTGGGCGAACTCATCCATCAATTTTTGATCCAAGCGGTTTTCTTGCAGACGCGCCGTGGTTTCAGCCCGCTCTTGCAACGTTTCAAATGCATTTAACCGCTGTTGCTTTTCCTGCCAATGCTGTACAGCTTGCTCAACTTTGACATTCCACTGTGCCAACTGATTTCGGTGCTGTTCAATGGCTTGCTCTAAGGTTTGAATAAATTGCTGATAATTTTGCCAACTCGACGAGGCCATGCCGTTACTCAGTGTGTCATTCAGCCGCACCCGGTATTCATCCTGATAGGACAGCAACATGCTGAGTTGCTGTTCAGCATTCTGATAGGACAAGCGCACCTGCCCCAACTGGGTACTTGCCTGTTCGACTGCCTTTTGGGCCAAGTCGCGCAGGGTGACGAGAGGTGACTGACTTTTCATCGTATTCCTCATTGATAACAAGATGGCCGCCATGTCGTCGAGTCGGCATCATCTGAGTTCTGCTATACCCAGCCAGATAACGGCTGATTACCCCGGAAACAGGCTTTTCAGATGCTGGCAGGCATCTGCGTAACTGCTGCGTTCAAACATGCCTTGCTGCAAAAAGATTTCCATTTGCGGATATAACGCAATGGCCTTATCCAGTAAGGGGTCACTGCCGGCGGCATAAGCACCGACGCTAACCAAATCGCGGTTGCGTTGGAAACTGGCAAGTAGCTGTTTAAATTGGCGAACTTTACTGTAGTGGTTTTCATCTATCAGCGAGGTCATCGCCCGGCTGATAGACGCTTCAATATCAATGGCAGGATAGTGGCCAGATTCAGCCAGACGGCGTGATAGCACCACGTGCCCATCGAGAATGGCGCGAGCCGAGTCGGCAATGGGGTCTTGCTGGTCATCACCCTCAGTCAGTACCGTATAAAATGCGGTAATTGAGCCGCCACCGGAAACACCGTTACCCGCTCGCTCCACCAGCGCCGGTAATTTGGCGAACACCGACGGTGGATACCCTTTGGTCGCCGGCGGCTCGCCGATGGCCAGCGCTATCTCACGTTGCGCCATGGCATAGCGGGTCAGGGAGTCCATTATCAGCAACACATGCTGACCGCGGTCACGGAAATCTTCCGCAATTCGCGTGGCATAAGCCGCGCCCTGCATACGCAAAAGCGGCGACACGTCAGCAGGGGCGGCGATGACCACCGAGCGGGCGCGCCCTTCGGCACCTAAAATATTCTCGATAAAATCTTTGACTTCACGGCCACGTTCACCAATTAGCCCGACGACAATCACATCAGCCTGGGTGTAACGGGCCATCATGCCCAATAACACACTTTTCCCCACGCCAGAGCCGGCGAACAGCCCCATACGCTGCCCACGGCCTACGGTCAGCAGAGCATTAATGGTGCGCACGCCGACATCCAACACCTGCTCAATCGCAGTGCGTTGTAATGGGTTGATGGGCGGGGTTATCAGTGGGGCCCGGTAGCCGGTTTCCGGTGCGGGTAAACCATCAAGGGGCTTGGCGCTGCCGTCCAATACCCGGCCGAGTAATTCTGGGCCAAGTGGCAATTGTTTGCTGGCGGAAGCACCGCCGGTGGTGATGCGAGCATAAACGCGCGCGCCGGGCACAATGCCCTCCACCTCTTCCAGTGGCATCAGGAACAGGCGCTGGCCGTTAAAGCCGACCACTTCGCTCTCAACTTCTTGCACCTCGCCATTATCATGGCGTTCAATCAAGCAGGTTGCACCGAGGGGTAATTGCAGGCCAGTGGCTTCCAAGACCAAGCCCGTGGCGCGCGTCAACCGCCCATAGCGGCGGATGGTGGTTGATTGGCTAATGCGCTCTTCGAACTTATCTAAAGAGGTGAGCCAGCGGCCAAGGCGGGCGGTCATCATAATTCTCCCGGAGCTGCCAGACGGCACAATTCATGCCAGCGCGTCGCTAGGCTGGCATCCAGGTCGCCCTCTTCAGCACTGACTTTGCAACCACCGGGATGAATTTGGCTATCGCCCAGTAAGCGCCAGCCGTGCAAACTCAAGGTCGAACCCAGGCGCTGTTCAACCACGGCTAAATCATTCGGATTCACGCGCAATTGCGGTTTACCGGCAAACATCGGCTCTTGCTGAATCATTTGCTGGATTTGGGTCAGCAGCGCAGTGCCATCGCAAATTGCCGGTTGCCCCAAAATTTGTTTTGCTGCCGCCAATGCCATTTGCATTAACCTTGAAGCAATCACACTGTCGAGCGCATCAAGGGTGTGCTGAAAATCATCGACCAGGCTTTGCCAGTGTGCGGTGATCGGGGCCAACTGTTTTTCAGCATCGGCCAGTGCCTGCTGATGCCCCTCTTCTAAACCGGTTTGGTAACCTTTATCCAGACCTTCTTGCAACCCTTTGGCAAATCCTTGCTGGCGGCCTTGTTTCTCGGCTTCGAGTTGCAGATTCATCAGCGCCTGTTGTTCATCCCCCTCCGTTGGTTCTGGCTGCACGCCTGGCTCATCAGTAAATAACACACTGATATCCGGCGGCACTGTGGCAGCGCTCGGCTCAGATTGGCTGGCAAAATCATTCAGTGACCAAGGTTGCCAGGGCAGGGCATTAATCCTATCAGACATAAATATCCTCGCCGCCGCCGATGACTATCTCGCCGCTTTCCGCCAATCGACGGACGATAAGCAGGATGGCTTTCTGCTCGTTTTCGACCAGTGACATTCGTACCGGGCCACGGGTGGCCAGGTCGTCGCGCAGAATCTCTGCGGCACGCAGGGACATATTGCTGAGGAAGCGCTCGCGCAGCGCCTGATCGGCACCTTTCAAGGCAATCAACAGCGATTCGTTGTCGATCTCTTGCAGTAAACGCTGGATGCTGCGGTCGTCGACACTGACCAGATTCTCGAACAGGAACATTTCGTCGATGATTTTCTGTGCCAGTTCGCCGTCGTATTCGCGAACCGCGTCCATGACGGTTTCTTCCTGCTGGGTTTTCATCAGGTTGATAATCTCAGCCGCAGTGCGGATACCGCCCATTTTGCTGCGTTTGAGGTTTTGACCGTCGAGCAGGTTATTTAGCACTTCAGTCAATTCAGCCAATGCCGCAGGTTGAACCCCACCAAAGGTGGCGATACGCAGCATGACATCGTTGCGCAGGCGCTCGTCGAACAGCGCCAGAATATCGGCTGCTTGAGCGCGTTTTAGATGAACCAGAATTGTGGCGATAATCTGCGGGTGTTCGTCGCGGATCAGGTCGGCCGCCATTTGCGGCTCCATAAAGTTGAGCGTTTCCATACCACTGGTGGTTTCGCGCGATTCCAGAATATCTTCCAATAGACTGGAGGCCCGCTCTTCGCCCAATGCTTTTATTAGCACCGTGCGCAGATAATCGCTGGCATTCACACTCAGGGCCGCATATTGCTCAGCATCGTCTTCAAACTCAGCCAATACATCAACCAGCTGTTGGTGAGAAACCTGACGCATACTTGCCATGGTGGTACTGAGTTGCTGTACTTCCCGTGAGGAAAGGTGCTTAAACACCTCTGCCGCGTGGTCTTCACCCAGAGTCATCAGCATGATGGCGCTTTTTTCAGTTCCGGTCAGGCTCATTGGTCATTACTCATCCATTGACGGATAACCAGCGCGACAACACGTGGGTCTTTATCCGCTAGTTCGCGTATACGCTGGGCCTGAACTTCAGCACTCACTCGCTGCTGATTTTTCTTACGTAGGGCCAGCTCTTCTTTGCTTTGTTTTGCGGTTTCAGTCGCTTGTGCGGTCTGTACAATGTTATTGACCGTCGCTGCGGCTTTATCCGCCACTTGTTTTTTGGCTATAAGTGGGCGTACCAGTTTGCGCCATAAGATCCACGCCACCAGTAAGATGAGTAGGTAGCGGCCCATATTAAGTAACTGATCAAAGAATGACGGTTGCTGCCAGAACGGCAGGCTATTACCGCTAGCATCATTAGTGGCATTAAACGGTGTGTTCACCACATTGAGCGTATCTCCACGTACCGTAGAGAAGCCCATGGCTTCGCGCGTCAGGGATTCCACTTGCGCCAATTGATCTTTAGTCAACGCGATAGGTTTACCCGCTTTATCGCTAGCGTAATTGACGACCACCGCGACAGAAAGGCGCTGCACCATACCGGCTTGTTGTTGGGTGTGGCGAATAGTGCGGTCAACTTCAAAGTTGGTGGTTTGGTCATGGCGGCTATTGCTTGAGGTTGCCGTCTGCCTGGCGGCGGTAGTGGCCGCTGGGCGGTTCGCGGTATTGGCCGTATTCGCTGCCGCACCCGCGGCTGGAGCCGGTTGCGGCACTTCAATTGGCGCGACTGGGGTTGCTGATGGCTGATTGGACAATGCGCCAGGGACACCACCAACATTGTTCCCCCCCAGTTGCTCACTGGTACTGACTTGCTGAGAACGTACCGCGCCTTGGTTGGCAGCTTGATTCGGCTTGTACTCTTCATCAGTTTGTTCGCGGCTGGCAAAATCAACCTGTGCGGTGACCTGCGCATGAACATTACCATTCCCGACCATTGGGGCGAGGATAGTCTCAATACGACGTTGGAAGCGGTTCTCAACTTCATTGGTAAATTTAAGTTGTGCCGCATTTAAGTCGCGGCCAGCGCTATCAGATTGAGTCAATAAGCGGCCAGTTTGGTCTACCACCGTCACATTTGCAGGCGGCAAGCCCGCGACACTGCTGGAAACCATGTAGACGATAGCGTTGATTTGACCATCATCGAGTGTGCGGCCAGGTTGCAAGGCGAGTGTGACGGAGGCTGTTGGCGATTTTTGTTCACGCACAAACAACGAGGGTTTCGGCATGGCCAGGTGAACGCGTACATTCAGCACCGGGCCCAGTGTGCCGATAGTTCGAGCAAGTTCGCCCTCTAAGGCCCGCTGGTAGTTAACTTGCTCACTAAATTGGCTGATGCCAAATTTTTCCTGATCCAGCAGCTCAAAACCTACCGCACCGCCTTTAGGTAAACCTTGTTGCGCCAGACGTAGACGGGTTTCGTGCACTTTATCGGCCGGGATCAACAACGCTCCGCCATTATCAGCGAAGCGATAGGGAATATTCAGTTGTGTTAATTGGGTGACGATATCGCCACCATCACGATCACTCAGGTTGCTATAAAGGACGCGGTAATCCGGGCTTTTAGCCCATAACATCAGCGCGACAATAATAGCAACAGCCGCAGCCGCAGCAATCAGTAGCGGGATTTTTGGATTCGCGCGTAGGCGTGCCAGCGTCGTCGTAAAGGTATTTTCACGATTTTCACCGCCAGTTATCGAGGCATTCATACACGTCCTTGGCCAAGCTGAATAGCGTTTGAGTTAGTATTTTTTATGTAACTGATGTGTTGGAACAAAACAGACTCCCAAATGCTGTGAGCGATAAAGCATCAATAGCTGATATCCCCTTTTGTGGGCACGCCATTATTTGCTGTAAGTAGGGAATTTGATGGCTCAATAAGCCGGTATTTTTGTCTCTATTTAGCCGCTTTGGCGCAAAAATGATGTGTTAGGGTGTCATCCTGAAAAAAGTGATACTTATTTGATGGCAAATAACCGCAGTAACTGCGTTATGTGCCAAACAGTTATTGACCAACTGAATCATTCTGGGGATGAGCATGTCTGTTCAAGGTATTGAAGGGGTTTTACAGCAGTTGCAGGTCACCGCCTTGCAAGCATCTGGTTCAGCGAAAACGCTGCCCGCTGAGGCCGGTTTTGCCAGCGAATTAAAAGCGGCTATTGGTAAAATCAGTGAAAACCAGCAGACAGCCCGTACTTTGGCACAAAATTTTGAATTAGGTGTGCCCGGTGTTGGCCTTAATGATGTGATGGTGAATATGCAGAAATCATCAGTATCATTACAGCTTGGGATCCAAGTACGTAATAAGCTGGTAGCGGCGTATCAAGACGTGATGAATATGGGTGTTTAGGTTGTTAATGTTATTGAATTACATAATAAAAACAGTCACACGACTTTCTTATAGGGCATGAGTGGGGCATTTGGGGTTATCCGCCTAGTACCGTTGCTGGATAAGGCCTGTCGCCGGCATAAACGCCCCGCGGGACGTCGGTGGCGCATGGACGAAACCTACATAAAAATCAAAGATCACTGGAGATAGCTGTACCGAGCCGCTGATACTGCTGGTCAAACTATCGATTCCCTGCTGACCGCCAAACGTGAAGAAAGCATCACTATCAGGCAGAGTAAGTACCTGAATAACCTTGTGGAACAGGAACACCGAAATATCAAAAGAAGGACACGTCCGATGCTGGGATTCAATTCGTTCCGACGAGCGCAGACGCTGTTGGCAGGCATCGAACTGGTACACATAATACGCAAAGGACAACTTCATCATTCTGCAGGCGACGGATTATCACCGGCAGAACAGTTTTATCTGTTGACCACTTAAAAAATAGGCAGGGCTATTTTGCCGACCTCGCTTTCTTAATGCGACAAAACCTACCCAGCTTCTTAGCAAAAATCATAGAAATCCCACGTCCCAAGAATATACCCAATCAATAAACTGTATATCCATGGGGCTTCCCCAATCATTATGGGAAGTTCATGATGGTATACTCATCTTTTCGTAATAAAACGTTACCTGAAATTCTTCTACAGTGATGATTTTAAGTGTTTCTTGATATAGTCAGTGTGCTATTTATTTTATTATATATATAACGAACATGAAATAGAGAGTAACTATGACTAAAATTACATCATATCAAAAAACTATCAAAACGCCCTTCGAGATAAAAACAACTGATGCTAAAAGTAATAGGGGTAATAAAGCCACTTTAATTAAGATGTTGAAAAAAATAATAAATAGTAGCACTAAACTTAAAGCCAATTTATTTGGTGGAGCATCATGCAAAGACAACTTAAATAATATGGGATTATTCCACAATGATATTAGGAATAACGTAATCGACTCTAAAGTTACGAGGGATTTCATCACCAAAAAGTTACTAGAGTTAAATTTGCCAGGAAAGGCAAAAGAAGATCCTGTTTACGCCAAACAGGCGTGTGACGCCGTGCTGTCGTCGGTATATAGCAATAAAAAAGATGTCTTTTGCAAAGAAATGATTTCAAAAGGCATTGATATTTCAGGTTATCTTAAGGATGTTGGGGCCGCAGCGCTGCAAGCGGGTCTCGAAGGTAAAATAGATAATAACGATACTTTTATTCCAACCGGGGCTGGAGCAAATCCATTTGTAACTGCAGTTATTTCATCCGCTCAACTAAAGTTTCCTCGTGTTTTTTTAAACAAAAACCAACAGGGATTTTTTAAGCAATACGCTGAAAAAAAGATTTCATGTGAAGTGGGAAAAATATGTAAAGACAACGGGTTCATTTCTCCTGTTGAGTTTGGTGTTATGCTGGATAAAATTGCGAGTAGATATCTATTAAGTTAGGAACATCAGAAACCCATAACGCAAACATTCAGTAATGTACCAATCACTACGCCGAATTCAGTGACTATTGCAGTGAGTAGCACCACCTCTACTTTCAGTTGTTACTTTTATTCGTCGGGGTATTCAATATGAAATATATACAAATCGTGAGCGGAAAAGTTATCGCTGAATTATCTTGTTTTCAAGATGAGGAAATATTCCCATGAATTATAGAAGTTGAAGGTGATGATCCGCGATATATTGATTGGTACAACTCAGTACTTCATTTCATAGTTGGAACTAAAGATATATAGATTTTATGAGAGGGCAGGGATGCCCTCTAAGGTGGGAATAGTGAATGGGGCAAAATTGCCGCAAAGTTACTCGAACTTTAAAATAACCACTTCACATGATGAATATGGGTGTATAAGCAATAATTAATACACTGATATGTTATGAAAGAGCAGATCGCGCTATGAAATGAGTCGATATATCGATTCTTAGGCTTATTAGGCTGAACAAATAAAAACAGCTGTGTTTTAAATTTGGCGGCCTAAACCCAGCAGCTATTAATAGTAAAAGGTCGCTAAACACTGTAGCGAGAATAGGCAGTTAATATCTTGAAGGATAGGGCCAGATATACATAATCTTTATCGAGTGTGTCACACGATTTCTTCATGCGATAATGCCCATAAATACAGTGATGCCGTTGTGCCATAAGGTGTATAGCGGCGGCGATATCGTTCAAAACGTTCTCGCGTTAGTATCTTATGGCGGTATAAATTCATCATACCGCGGCGGATTGCTAAATCTCCCCAACTGAGAATATCTGGGCGGGATAATGAGGAGATAAGCAACATTTCTGCGGTCCAAATACCCACGCCATTAAGACTCGATAGTTGGGAAATCACCTCATTATCTGGCAATTGAGAAATAGCCGCTAAATCGAGTGAGCCATTAAGCGCGACATCCGCTGCACCTTTAATATATCCAGCTTTTCTCATGGTCATCCCACACCCTTGGATGGCTTCTATCGGTGCTGCCGCAACGGTTAGTGGTGTCACGTGGCCTAATAATGCCACCAAACGTGCATTGACAGTCAGCGCCGCTTTAACTGAAATTTGTTGGTCAACAATGTTTCTTATCAGGGCAGCAAACAAATCGGGTGATAATGGGCGGGTTATCATTCCTAGCCGTTCTATAGCGGCTGCCATCTTTTTATCTCTCCGTTTAAGATGATTAATTTCGGTTTCGCCGTAGTGATAGAACATGCCTGAGAATCCTATGGTGGTGCTGGTGTAAAGTTAGAGTAAGAATCGGAAAGAAAGCGGTGAGTCAACAATAACACTCACCGCTTAATAAGAAACGGTATCTATGCAGTTTCTGCTAACAAAATTTCTTGATGACCAATTTTTTGCAGTAAAACTGAAACATCAATATTATCCACTTTGTCTGCCTGTAAATGAGCTAGGGCATATTCATGCCAGATACCGGATTGCAGGAATAAAATAAATAGTTCTCTGTCCAGATGATTTTCATTCACCATATTCAGCATGATATTTAGCGCTTCGGACAGCCGTTTGCCAGGTTTATAAGGGCGGTCAGCTGCTGTTAATGCTTCAAACACATCGGCGATAGCCATCATCCTAACAGGAATACTCATCTGTTTATAAGTGAGTTGATAAGGATATCCCTTACCGTCCATGCGCTCATGATGCCCACCTGCAATAGTGGGTACATTGGCCATTGTGCGCGGGAAGGGGAGTTTTTTTAGCATCACAATGGTCTGCATAATATGTTCATTTATTTTATAACGGTCTTCTTCAGTCAATGTTCCACGCCGAATGCTGAGGTTATAAATCTCCCCTCGGTTATAGAGCAAAGTTGGCTCGGGGATTTTAAAATCATAATATTCTGGGCGCTTATTTTTATCATCACGATAAATAAGATGCTCTTTTTTATCAGCTAGCATTGGTTCTTGCACTGGTAATGAAGCGGTGGGTTGTCGTGCTTTACGTTCTTGTTCTTCATGAGCAATCCCTGCAGTATCGTCCAATGTGCGAGTCCAGTGATATTCGGCAATACGATGGATACGAGCAATTGCTTCA
This sequence comes from Yersinia hibernica, assembly GCF_004124235.1. Lineage (NCBI taxonomy): Bacteria > Pseudomonadati > Pseudomonadota > Gammaproteobacteria > Enterobacterales > Yersiniaceae > Yersinia > Yersinia hibernica. The sequence goes on along the minus strand of NZ_CP032487.1, from coordinate 2,251,497 downwards.
TCGGTCATAAATTCACCGCCGACATTGCAATGTGCAATAAAGTAAAAATCATCATCCAATTGACTTAATTCAGTCGCCAATAATTGCTGCTCGGCTTCATTGGCATTGAGTGTGGTATGGTGGCGCAAGAAAGCAATTTCTTTTTCACGTTTTAAGACCTCAAACCGCATCCGTATTTCATGGATACGGTCATAGATTAATTCCAGTTTTGTTGATTTATCCACGACAAATTCAGGTGTCGTTATCTTGCCACAGTCATGTAACCAGCATGCTGTATGCAGTTCTTCCCACTCATTTTCAGATAAACTAAAGTCAGCGAAAGGCCCTTCTTTGGTATTAACTGCGGCTCTGGCAAGCATTTTGGTTATTTCTGGCACTCTTTGACAGTGCCCGCCGGTATACGCACTTTTGGCATCGATGGCACCCGCAATCAGCTCTATAAAGGCATTGAGTAGGTTTTTTTGCTCTTGTAATAATTGTTGCGTTTCTACTGAAACGGATAAGCTGCCGACCAGCGCGTTAACTAGCTGAATTTTTGAGTGTTCACGTTCAGCGTTTAATTGATAGGGGCTAAAAAGCAGTAAAAACCCTAAGAGTTGTTTATCGTGAGTTTTCATCGGTACTGCAACAAACCGCAAAGGTAAATAAGGTTGTAAAAACTCTTGTAATTGACTGAATATATTTTCTTTATTTAGTGTGCCGGCAATAGTTTTTCCCTCGAGCACGGGCTGGAAGGTCGCGAAGTTATTTTCTTTTATTTCTAATGAAGACATTTCTGCCACAGAGATGTTTTCGCCATTCCAGCGAAATGCTGTTGGTGTGAAGCCCCCCTCATCTTTATTGGCGAGGAAGATAATCCCCCCGTTCATCGCCGCAATTTCAGTCGTTTCACTTAATAACCCCTGCATCTGACGAAAGAAGTTATTTTCTGCCGTCAGCATATTGCCCATTGAAATAAACTGCTTCAGTGTCGATTTCATTTTTGACATCGATTTGTGTAGTTCATCGACTTCTTCAATCATCGAGTTTTCAGACTCGCGATCCTCGAAATGCAAGTGGCTTATGGCGTCGGCATCTTGGCGAAGACGAATCAGCGGATTAGATATTTTCCGTGAGAAATACCAAACCAGCGGAAAACTGAGTATCAAGAGGATAAATGCAATAAAAGTAGAATGATTACGGATGGAGTCCGCATCGGCAGTAAGGTAACTGGCTGGTGTGGCAATAACCAACTGATATTTGTTACTACCATTATTAATATCGACAATTGAGCCATACCAGCGCTTATTTTGTGCTTCAAATAGGGTGCTGTGATTGTTACCACTCCCTTCCAGATTATTGCTATTATGGCTGCTCTCCTGAGTGTTCAATAATGTTTGTAATACCGGAGTTTGTTTCTCCATGTTGACTGATGCGGCAGTATTATCTTTAGTCTTAGGTAGGCTCGCAATAACTTCACCAAGTGAGTTGATAATAATAGCTTGGCTACCAGGAGGAAGATTTTGCCTTATTAAAAACTGTGACAGCGAGGCCAGTGAAACATCTAGCCCAATGACGGCCTGATTATTTTCAGAACGGCGGCTATAGGTAAAACCAGCTTCACCTGTTCCTTTGAAAATATAGATAGGGGAGGTGATGAGTGTCGGGCTTGCCGAGGCCAGAATAAACCAATCCCGTTTTCTCGGATCATAGTTATCATTATCACGGGGCATAACAGCTATCACTTGCTGTTTTTCATTAAGATATATAAATCTTTTTTCCGGAATACTATCGAGAAAACGATTACTTTGAACCATCCATTCAGCTTCTGTCGGTGCATGAAATAATTTACGGTTAGTGTCTGTCAGGCGGCGTAGCATAAATAAATCGCCGTTAGGATAGGCGCTATAGACGGCGCTGGCGTAGTCATTCTGTTGCAGAATTTCAATGAATTTACCGACAAAAGACATGCGCTGTTCCAGTGTCGATAATTCTGTGATTTGCATACTGGAGAGGATGTTAACAGACATCATCATGGGGCGAGTTACCGCCTCCAATTCTGCTGCAATAGCTTCCCCGGTTTTTTGGTATTGCCTATTGGTGCTAATCTCAGTCAATTTAGTCAGTTGGCTATGACCGAAAATAATAATGACTGTCCCGATTGAGATAATCAGCAAAGTAAAGAGAGCCGCAATCTGGATATGCAATGGATAGCGACTTTTTAGTCCGAACAGGTTACTGGGCATTATGGTCACCCCGCGAGATTATTATTTAATCAATTTTAATCATAGGATGTACTAGGCTAAGTGACATATTCTCCTTGCTTTCAGTGAGTTATAGTTAACTCTATGATTGTGATTACTTTTGTTGATATTAAGCCAATATCGTTGGAGGAAAAAACTAGTGATAGAGTTAAATGTAATGTTTTAACGCGCAGAAAATCTAAAAGCAGTATTTAGCAGTACGGATGATTGTCGACAAAAGATGTGGAATATCTGAATAGAGCAGGGCTGCATGGGTGAGCAAAAATAAACAAACTATATAGAAGATGGCCGTAACAGAGGCTGAATGAGTTCATATCGGCCTAAATTAGGTTTAAATAGTTATGATAGCTTACCGGTGCGGGATCATTATCGGTAGGTTGTAAACGATGATGCCCACGTATCGCAGTCGGAACAAAGCCAAAACGTTTACGAAAACGCTCGGCAAAACGTGATGCACTTTCATAGCCCACCTGATTGGCAATTAATGAAATAGGCCAATCAGTACCTTGCAATAAACGTAGTGCGCTGGTCATGCGTACATCAATCATCAAGTCACGTAAGAGTATATTTTCGGCTGCTAATTTTCGCCGCAATACCACTTCACTCATTGCCATATGCTCGGCAACTTCAGCTGCAGACCATATTTTATGCGGATCAATGGCCAAACAGCGCCGTACTTTTTCACTTAATGAATGACTCTCTTTGATTCTAAATTTAACACCGCGCTGAGCGAGCCAAAGTAACAGTTCAAGCATACGGTGCCTAATGATACTCGGGGGAATATCACCAGAGTCAGATATTGCTTTAAATGTATTCCCATATGTATTAATAAATTCAGGTGCCAAATCACGCATGGGTAATACCCCAGGAATCCCCCCAAGAGCCGCTGATGCAGGATGATTGGCAAAGGTGGCAATCAGGTGAGGGTCACAGCGGAGTTGATGACTAAAGAATAACCCCTCATCAGATAAGCCATTAATTATATCAACCGTTTGGCCACTGCTGACTGCAACTATTTCACCCGTTCGAATAACACACTCTTGATTATCCCAGCGAATGATTTTATGCCCACGATTGACCATAATGAGCAAAGGATGCTCAATATAGACTGAAGTGAGTAGTAGCTCTGTGTGCTGAATAACATGTGCAGAGCTACCCACTCCGGGGCAAAAATTAATTGTACGTTCCATCGATATTCATTTCACAATTTTGGCCTGAGAATATCTTTACGCTTTGAATAGCAGACTAGCAACTTATTTTAATAGAAAATTTACTATAACTGACTATTTTTGCGAAAAGTATTAGGAGTGAGAATAATAGCCAGTTAGATATGAGCAATTGTTACTGTCAATATAATCCCATGTTAAAAATAATGACAATAAAAATAGATTGCCACGTTAATAATTGCAATTGCATGCGACTACTCAGTAACACATCGATATTTGGTGATTTCGCTTGCTGAAGATTATTGTGTTTCACCTAGCAGCAATGCATGGTCAGGAAACTGACCATAAGTATTATTAACTGCTTGTTGTCGGGAAGATTGCCCAACCAAAGTACTCAATGCATCAAGGCGCAGTTGTAATAAACGTTTAATCTCAATTTCATTATCCAAAATCGCTCTTAGCTTCTCCCGTAATAGCTCTTGTAGCACGAGTGATGAGCATGAAGAAATAGTGATTTTAGCGGTATTTTCAACCGCTTTAAGATAAGTCATTTCTAGATCAACCAGCGCATCCCAGTGGCCCTCAGTCGCCAGCACTAACATTTGCTCGCTGAGAGTTAGGATTTGTTGATAATCGGACAAAAGGTGCTGGTGACGTTCCATTAAATGGGGTCCTAATCAGGTTGGTAATTGGGGCCTATTTGCCGCCAGGCATCCGCAATATTTTCGAGCAAAGCGAGCACTTCAGTAATTGCCTGTTCGTCATTATGCAAGTTGGCATGCAGTAGGCGCCGTGTCATATAGTCATACAAGGCTGATAAGTTCTCGGCCAGCTCACCACCTTTCTCCATATCCAGCCCAGCACTTAGTCCATTATCAATGATATTAATGGCTTTGGATAATGCAGCGCCTTTAGCGGGTATATCTCCTTGATTCATCAAGATGCGGGCACGAACCAGGGCGCTTTGCGCCCCGTCGAACAACATCACGATCAATTGATGAGGGCTTGCACTCATTACACCACTTTCCATGCTCACTTGGGCGTAAGCTTGAACCCCTGACCGATTGTACATGTCCTATCCCTTATGAAGAAAATTGCTGAGTTAAGAAATTACCTGTATTGGTTAATGAACTCACCAATTTATCTAATTGGGTAAATTGTGCTTTATATCGCTCAATGGTGGCGTTAATGCTATCAGTGGTCGATGTAACCTGTTTTTCTAATGATTTGAGTGACTTGTTTATCCCATCGGTGGCTGTTTTTAATGAGCCTTTAGTGGTATCGAGCGCGGTGTTTAACAAGTTATCTACTTGAGTGGCGAAACCTGTGGATTTACCGTCACCGACAAAAAATGCAGTCACACTATTAGGTTGGTCAGTCAACGCCTTATCCAGTTTTTTGTCGTCGATGACTAATTTTCCATCAAGGTCTTGAGTTATACCCATCGCCGCCAGCGTTTTTACATCCCCTGCCTGGGCTGAGGCCAACTGACTTTTTAGCTGGGTCTGAATACTGCGCAATGTGCCATCGCCGACTAATGCGCCATTGCTGGTTGATTGATCTTTACCTGCCTCAACAGCGGTATATTTAGTTAAAGAGGCAAATGTTGTTTGCAGTGAATTATAAGAATCGACAAATGTTTGAATCGCTGCTTTGGTTGCTGTGGAGTCACGAGTAATTGTCAGCTGTTCAGGTTCATCTTTCTTGGTTACTGCTTTTAAGGTCAGGGTTACACCTTGTGGGGCGTCGGTAATGGTGTTGCTTTGACGGGTAATTGCCACGCCATTAACAGTCAGTGCGGCATCTTCTGCTTTCACTTTCTGTGTCATTGCACCGCTGCCACCGCTAGTGCTTGGCGTATAATTTAGGAAATTATTTAAAGTATCATCACCACTGACACTGACAGTCATTTCTGATTTAGTCCCTGTCTCCTTTGATGTCAGGGCCAGATAATAAGTGTCATCATCCGCTTTCATGATACTGGCAGTAACACTACCTTCTTGCTTATTAATCGCATCACGAATTCCGGTCAAAGAGGTCTGTTCGCTGGTCAGCTTAACTTCCAATGGCTTGGTTTGGCCTGGTTGTTTTATTGTTATAGTACGGCTGTCGTTGCTATTGCCCAGTTTATCTGTTGCGTTGGGCACCTCACCAGAAAGCAGTGATTGCGCTTTAGCCAGATTAGTGACCTCGACGGTGTAACTGCCCGCTGTTGCACCACTGCCGGTGGTTGCGGCGAATGCTGTATTGGTGCTGGTAACAGAAGTGGTGGCTAGGGTATCTGCTTTTTTTAGGGCAGCGGATGCAGTTTCTAATTTAGCCAATGCGCTCTGTAATACACCATAGGCGGTGAGTTTACCCTTATAACTGGTCTGCTGGTTGGTTAGTGGAGTTAAACGAGTCTGCTCCGAAGCACTTAATTTATCTAATAAAGTGCCTAGTTCCAAATTTGAACCGATACCCAGCGAACTGATACTTGCCATTTCTAATCCTTAATATTCAAGTGTCGTTACGGGGGTTATCGGCCAGAGAGTCGAAAAGTTTACACATAAAATAGAATTTATGATGGGCGGAATAACGGGGGATAACAGGGTGCTATTTGCCCCATTGAATAGAGTGTTAATTAAAGAAGAGGTCAATAATAAATTTCAGGTAATTTTAAAATTATTTACCGGAATGTCTAAAGGTTCCTTAAAGAGCGCCGATACAAGTTGGGACGGTGATGAAGCCGTGGGCAGTAAGCCCAAACCATAACCCAATAGCATTTAAGGAATATCACTATGGCGGTAATTAACACTAACACCCTGTCTCTGACGACTCAGAACAACATGAATAAATCACAGTCCTCTTTAGGCACCGCCATTGAGCGTTTGTCTTCTGGTCTGCGTATCAACAGTGCAAAAGACGATGCTGCTGGTCAGGCAATCGCTAACCGTTTCACCTCTAATATCAAAGGGTTGACTCAGGCTTCTCGTAACGCAAACGACGGTATCTCGCTGGCGCAAACCACTGAAGGTGCGTTGGGCGAAATCAACAACAACTTACAACGTGTTCGTGAGCTGAGTGTTCAGGCGGCAACTGGTTCTAACTCATCTTCTGACCTGAAGTCAATCCAGGACGAAATTCAACAACGTCTGGACGAAATCGACCGCGTATCTGACCAAACTCAGTTCAACGGCGTGAAAGTTTTGGCTGGCAACAGCAGCATGAAAGTTCAGGTTGGCGCTAACGATGGCGAAACCATCAGCATCAATCTGGAAAAAATTGACTCAAAAAGCTTAGGCCTGCAAGGCTTCAACGTTGATGGCGCGAAACAAGCTTCTGTTGATGACCTGACTTCTCAGTTCAAAGCAACCGGTAGCACTAACTATAATGTTGGTTCTCCAGCAGTAGCCTACAAAGTAGATATTAACTCAGGTGCTGTGACTGATGGTACTGGTGTAGCACAATATATTAATGCAGGTACTGGCGCATTCTCTGGCACAGCAACTACGCCTAACACGGCATCAACTGCTTACACTACGACAGCCGCAGCTGGTACTGAAGCTACCTCTATTGCTGCGGCTTCCGTTGGTAAAGCGGTTGGCGATAAATTCACTGCCCAAGGTATGGAATTTACCGTTAAGACTGCGGCTGACGCAAATGGTAACGGTGTATTCAGTGCAACGGTCGATGGCAAGAGTGTAGATTTCACCACTACTGCTAGTACTGGTGCAGCGGCTACCGATGCAAAAATCGCAACTTCGAGTGCATTGTTCACCTCTGTTGTTGGTGGCGGCTTAACCACCAAAGCGACTGAAAATAACCGTGCTGCAACCTTGGCTGACCTGGATTTACAAGGTGCAACTAAAACTGGTAGCACTTTGACTGTTAACGGCACCACTTATACTGCAAACGCCAAAGGTGATGAAATCACTAACGCTGCTGGCAAAGTGATGTACACGTCCCGCACGGCTAACGGCAACGTGACGCTGATCAACGAAGATGCCGCTGCATCACAGAAATCAACTGAAGACCAACTGGCAACTGTTGATAAAGCGTTGGCACAAGTTGATGCGCTGCGTAGTGGTCTGGGTGCGGTACAAAACCGTTTTGACTCCGCTATCACCAACCTGGGTAACACCATTAACAACCTGACTTCAGCCCGTAGCCGCATTCAAGATGCTGATTACTCAACTGAAGTATCTAACATGAGCCGTGCAAACATTCTGCAACAAGCAGGTACTTCTGTACTGGCCCAGGCAAATCAGGTTCCACAAACTGTATTGTCTCTGTTGCGTTAATTTGTTTAAAACACAACATGATTCAACCCCGCCTTTTCGGCGGGGTTTTTCTATCAAAGTTTGCCTCTCACTCTGACGAAATAATCGACAAAACTATTTCCTCAGAGAATAGGTTCAAACTGGGCGCTAGTTGTTGGTTTTAAGTGATTTCTGCCGCTGTTTATCGCTCTGTTTTTTCAATGACAGCACTGTATTAGCAGTAAAAGTAATGGGCATAAGTCAAATAGCCGCCTTTTTATAGGCCTATTCAGACGATTGTCTGACTGACCGGACAGGATAATGGTACGACTCTCTTACCCTTAGGTGCCTGTCTAGTGAGCGATCTGTATACCGCCGAAGGCGTGATGGACAAGAATTCCCTCTGGCAACGCTATGTTCCTCTGGTTCGCCATGAGGCGCTGCGTTTGCAGGTACGCCTGCCAGCCAGTGTGGAATTGGACGATTTGTTGCAGGCTGGGGGAATTGGTCTGCTGAATGCTGTTGAGCGTTACGACGCTTTACAAGGAACCGCATTTACCACTTATGCGGTACAGCGTATACGTGGCGCGATGTTGGATGAACTGCGTAGCCGGGATTGGGCACCGCGTAGTGTGCGACGCAATGCACGTGAAGTTGCCAGTGCGATGCAAAAGGTTGAACAACGGCTCGGACGCCCGGCGACTGAGCAGGAAGTGGCGCAAATCCTGGATATCGATTTGGCGGAATATCGTCAAATCTTGTTAGACACCAACAACAGTCAGCTTTTTTCCTATGACGAATGGCGGGAAGAGCATGGGGAAAGTGTCGAGCCCATGCTGGAAGGGCATGAAGATGCTAATCCGCTGCAACATTTATTGGAAGGAAACCTGCGCCAACGCGTCATTGAAGCGATCGAGGCCCTGCCGGAACGTGAAAAAATGGTGTTGACGCTGTATTACCAGGAAGAGCTGAACCTGAAAGAAATCGGGGCAGTGCTAGAAGTGGGGGAATCCCGCGTCAGCCAGCTTCATAGCCAGGCGATTAAACGCTTACGCGCCCGCCTGAATAACGACTCTTAATTCATTTTCGCTCAGTGACATCACAGTGTTTAACTTTATTAATGCAGGTCTTATTATGCCAGGACTTCAGTTAAAAAAGCGGCCGCTGAGCCGTTATTTGAAAGATTATAAGCACGGTCAAACTCATTGCTCTCATTGCCATAAACAGCTTGATCGTATGGCGCTGGTTTTTCGTGGCCAAATTATCAATAAAGAAGCTATTGCTGGTATGGATCAGCCAATCGATGATCAAGTCTGGTTAAAGCTTCAGCATGAATTAACCGCGTTGTGCCGTTTTTGTAGTGAGATATATTGCAACAGTGCGCCGGGCTATTTCGATATTATGGCGTTCAAACAGTATTTATTTGAACAAACTGAGATGAGCCACAGTACTGTTCGCGAATATGTTGTGCGTTTACGTCGATTAGATGAAATGCTAGTTGCCACTAATTATCCCGCAGAAAAATTTGCCAGCGAAACTATGCATCAGCGTATTATTGATGAATTGCCAAATGCCGCCCATAACAATTACCGTATTGCTTTGCGAAAATACGATCAATATTTGGCATGGCAAAAAAGTTACTAAGATTGCTGACTGGGGCTTTATCAGTTGAGAAAACTCTGTGTTTTCACTGGAAGCACTTCTAATATAACGCAAACCGATTTAGTCATTTTCCTCAGTAATTCCCCGCTCGGCTAGGCCCTCCCTGGCCGGGCGTTTTATTATTCTTTATATTCCCCACGCTATTGTTCGTCGACATCTATAATAAAAGCAGTGATTATTAGTGACACTTCTGATAAATCTATATTTTCCCTCCGCACTTTAGTTGGGGGGCTAGCGACGTTCATTTTTACCGGGGGGCCTGTGACGCTTCAACACAAACTGGCGCAATTTCCGCGCCTGGATTTAGTCGGTAACGCGACGCCATTAGAGAAACTATCTCGTCTTTCTGACTATCTGGGACGTGAAATCTATATCAAACGTGATGATGTCACGCCGTTGGCACTTGGCGGTAATAAGCTGCGAAAGTTGGAGTTTTTAGCCGCTGATGCCTTGAGGCAGGGGGCTGATACTTTGGTTACCGCGGGGGCAATTCAATCTAATCATGTGCGCCAAACGGCGGCAGTTGCGGCAAAATTGGGGCTGCATTGTGTGGCATTGCTCGAGAATCCTATTGGGACGGCGCAGGAAAATTATCTGACCAATGGCAATCGATTGCTGCTGGATTTATTCAATGTTGACGTGGTGATGTGTGATGGGTTACATGATCCAAATCAGCAATTGGCCGAGTTGGCTACCCGTATCGAGGCACAAGGTTTTCGTCCTTATGTGGTGCCGGTCGGCGGGTCTAATGCTTTGGGGGCCTTGGGCTATGTGCAATGCGCCTTGGAAATTGCGGCTCAGTCAGCAGGGAATGTGACCTTTAGCTCGGTCGTTGTGGCATCGGGCAGTGCCGGTACTCACGCGGGATTGGCTGTCGGTTTGCAGCAATTGTTACCTGAAGCAGAACTGATTGGCGTCACCGTATCGCGTAAAGCGCAAGAGCAACGGCCTAAAGTCATACAGATTCAACAAGAACTGGCGACATCCCTTGGCATTTCAACGGCGTTAACGGACATCACTCTTTGGGATGATTATTTCGCGCCGCAATATGGCACGCCAAATGAAGAAGGGTTGGCCGCCATTGGGCTATTGGCGCGGTTGGAGGGGATGCTGTTGGATCCCGTTTATACCGGTAAGGCCATGGCCGGTTTACTTGATGGCCTTGAGCAGAAAAGGTTTCGCGATGATGGCCCTATCTTGTTTATTCATACCGGCGGCGCTCCGGCATTATTTGCTTATCATCCTGAGGTGTAGTCTTTGGTTATGGCTTATTCTATTTATAACTATCGTTATTAGTTTATATTCCTTTATTCCATTAACAACACTGATAAAGTGTTGAATATCAAAAATAAACATGACAGTTGGAGTATGTATGAGCTTTTCAATTGTACGTCGTCGGATAGTTCTGGGCATGGTGGCTGTGGCATTGGCAACTGGCCTGAATGTGAAGTCTTATGCTGCGGGTGATCTGTTAGATCAAGTTAAAGAGCGGGGAGTTCTAATTGTCGGGTTGGAAGGAACCTATCCACCGTTCAGTTTCCAAGGTGAGGATGGCAAACTTACCGGTTTTGAAGTGGATTTCGCTAATTCATTGGCGGAGCACATGGGCGTTAAAGCAAAAATCACCCCGACTAAGTGGGATGGCATGCTGGCCTCACTGGAGTCAAAGCGCATTGATGTGGCGATTAACCAGGTCACCATTTCAGATGAGCGCAAGAAAAAATACGATTTCTCAACGCCTTATACAGTTTCGGGCATTCAGGTTTTGACCAAGAAAGGCAATGAGGGCAACTTTAGCAAGCCGGAAGATTTGGTTGGTAAAAAAGTGGGTGTTGGTTTGGGCAGTAACTATGAGCAATGGTTACGCGACAACCTGAAAGGTGTTGATATTCGCACTTATGATGATGACCCAACTAAGTATCAAGACCTTCGTGTAGGTCGCACGGATGCCATTTTAGTTGATCGCCTCGCTGCACTGGATTTAGTGAAGAAAACTAACAACACTCTGGCCGTTGCGGGCCCGGCATTTGCCCGTCAGGAGTCAGGTATTGCATTACGCAAGAATAACCCTGAGTTGCTAGCGGCTATCAATAACGCCATTGCTGAAATGCAAAAAGATGGCTCATTGGCCAAAATCTCTGAAAAATATTTTGGCGCGGATGTAACTAAATAATGCAAGAAAGTATTCAATTGGTGCTGGATTCAGCACCATTTTTATTGAAAGGCGCCTGGTTTACCCTCCAACTTAGTCTGGGGGGAATGTTTTTTGGTCTGGCATTAGGTTTTATGTTAGCCATGATGCGCTTATCCCGCTTTCTGCCTTTTTCACTTATCTCACGTTTTTATGTCTCCATTTTCCGTGGTACTCCGCTCATTGCCCAACTGTTTATGATTTATTATGGTTTGCCGCAATTTGGTATTGAGCTGGATCCTATGCCAGCGGCCTTGATTGGCTTATCACTGAATACGGCTGCTTATACATCAGAGACATTACGTGCTGCTATTTCATCAATTGAGAAAGGGCAGTGGGAAGCCGCCGCCAGTATCGGGATGACGCGCTGGCAAACACTTTATCGGGTGATATTGCCGCAAGCAGGGCGCACGGCATTACCTCCACTGGGCAACAGTTTTATCGGTCTGGTAAAAGATACTTCGTTGGCTGCCACCATTCAGGTTCCCGAACTTTTCCGGCAAGCGCAATTGGTGACTTCGCGCACCTTGGAAGTTTTCACGATGTATCTGGCGGCCTCATTGATTTATTGGATCATGGCGACAGTGTTGTCAGCATTACAAAATCGCCTGGAAGCGCATGTTAATCGTCAAGATCAGGAGTAGCCATGAGTACCATCGACGTTAAAGACCTGACCAAACAGTTTAAAGGTCAACAGGTACTGCACGGTATCTCACTTGAAGTGAACAGTGGCGAAGTGATCGCGATAATCGGGCCGAGTGGTTCAGGAAAAACGACTTTGTTGCGCAGTATCAATCTGCTTGAAGTCCCTGATTCTGGCATTATTCGCGTCGGTGACATCGAGATTGACGGCAGTATCCCCATCAGTAAGCAGCAACGGCAAGTGCGTGCATTGCGCCAGAAAGTTGGTTTTGTCTTCCAGAGTTTCAATTTGTTTCCTCACCGTTCGGTGCTGGAAAATATTATTGAAGGGCCGGTGATTGTTAAAGGTGAAAAACGGGCGGATGCGGAAAAACGCGCTCGTGAGTTGCTGGCTAAAGTTGGGCTAAGTGGTAAGGAAGATGCTTATCCTCGCCGCTTATCCGGTGGGCAGCAACAGCGAGTTGCTATTGCCCGAGCACTGGCTATGCAACCTCAGGTTATTTTATTTGATGAGCCGACATCTGCATTAGACCCTGAGCTGGTGGGAGAAGTATTGAATACTATTCGCGCGCTAGCTGAGGAAAAGCGGACAATGGTCATCGTCACTCACGAAATGAGTTTTGCTCGTGATGTGGCTGACCGTGCTATTTTCATGGATCATGGTCGGATTGTTGAACAAGGCCCAGCGAAAGAGTTGTTTGCTCATCCTCAGCATGAACGTACGCGGCAGTTCCTTGATAAATTTTTGAATAATCACTGATCAGACTGATTACTGTAATCCATACGAAGCTTTTATGGGGCCATGTTATGGCCCCCATTTTGATGGATAGTGTTAGAGGAATGCCTCAAGTTTAAGACGATGGGCGGTGGTTTTAACTTCTTTCATCCGCCCATGGCCGGGTAACACTTTTTGTTCAACAGTGACCAGTCCGGCTTTTTTCAAAATAGCCACATCACGGGTGACGGCACTACGATCCCTTTTTAGGCGAGTTGAAAGGGAGGTAATAGAGCCCGGATACATTTTTACAGTCCGTAGCAGGACAATACGCGCAGCACTTAATACCCGCACCATCTCTAATGGATCTTCGAACGTAATCGTATGCTCTTGTGGCAATGTTTGCCCAGTATCGGCGAGAATAGCGAGCTTCTTGCCTCGTTGGAAAAAATTATCTTCTGTGGCTGTTTTGATAACTAGCTTGTCCATTAACTTCTCCTTAGTGAAGTCCAATCCCCTTGAAAGCAATCTTCTATTTGCTCAAAGCTGACAAAATCAACCGATTCAATTGCACCTAAATAGTGGCGGTGATGGAAACCATGGGCATTGTCATAACCTATAACTCGGCCATTATCACCCTGTGATAGACAGTGATTGATATACGCCAAATTATAACGTGTGATAGCCCCGCAACAGTCAACCCATATTTCACGGCGCAATTGACCATTTCCTCGCCGGCTAGCAATTTTATGGATCTCATCGATAATTTTTTTGTCAGCCATGAGTATAATTATCACCTCTGAAAGTTATTGTACACAACATATTCACTAAGAAGAAAGCTAGGCGTATAAGCGGCCCTACCGTTTGTTTTAATTAATAATGGGTTAGGCTTCACTATGCACACAAGGGCGTTCAGTCGATGATGCGGGATGTTGCTGGAAGAAAAGAGGAGTCTTGCAATCTTGCATCCCACCATGCGGGATATCTCGAAAAATATTCAGTTTGTTAAGCTTAATTGCCAAGGCAAAAGTAAGGCCCCGCAGGGCCTTACTGGATTAAAACTCACTTCATTGCTGAAGGGATGTTGCCGAGAAAGCCTAGCCGATAGTCATTAGGCTGGCGTTCCCACCCGCAGCCGCAGTATTTACACTCAATGAGTGCTCAATCAGCAAACGCTCCAGCAGGATATTGGTTTCGCCGCGCGCAAAACCTTGCACCGAGACAATCGGCCCATCAATTTGCGCTATTTGCTCACACAAGATACGTAACTGGTCGGCATCACCGTGGAAAATAACAGCATCGAAGGGGACGGTAGCCGTTTGCCAATTTTGCGTGAGGGTAATACGAGATTTTACGGCCGCCGGTAATATGCGCAACAAGTCACTTTGTACGGTATTTTCCGGCCATAGAACATCACTCCCGATAGCCAGTACGGCAGCTAGCTGTGTTAGTGCATCCGCCTCGGTATCTGCTAGGCACAGAACTCGCTCGCGGGGGAGTAGAGCGTAGGTATTGCGCTCACCGGTTGGCCCAGGTAACCATCGGACGGTCCCACCTTGAGCCAATTCGCCATAACGCTGTGCCAATGATGCCAAGACAGCATTTTGCTGCTCCTTAGCCCAGTTGGTCAGAGCTTGATGGGCCGTTTGCCGTGCTTCACGGTCTGAGATATTCTGCACCTGTCCATTATCCTGCTGGGTCAGTGCATTGGTCACCGCATCTTCAGGACGGTGACATAATAGACGATACAGATACAGCGGGCCGCCGGCTTTAGGGCCGGTGCCAGAAAGCCCTTCGCCGCCAAAAGGCTGGACACCCACGACCGCACCGACCATATTGCGGTTCACGTAGAGATTGCCCACCTTGGCTTTTTCGGTGACCTGAGCAATGGTTTCGTCAATACGAGTATGAATACCTAAAGTTAAGCCATAGCCAGAAGCATTGATTTGGTCAACTAACGCACTGAGATTTTGGCGTTGGAAACGCACAACGTGCAGAACGGGGCCAAAGACCTCTTTTTGCAGCTCATCAAAGCTGTCCAGTTCTATTAATGTCGGTTTGATAAAGGTGCCATGCTGCCACTCACTCTCATCCAAACTATTGGCGCGCGCGGCTTGATACACTTTTCGCCCTTTGGCGCGCATGGCTTGAATGTGTCGCTCAATAGCGGCTTTGGCATCTGCATCAATCACCGGCCCGATATCCGTAGACAGGCGGTCAGGGTTACCCATACGGCATTCAGCCATGGCACCGCGCAGCATTTGTAAGGTGTGTTCAGCCACATCATCCTGAATGCAGAGAATACGCAACGCCGAGCAACGCTGACCGGCACTATCAAAGGCCGACGCCACGACATCAGTCACCACTTGCTCGGTGAGCGCAGAGGAGTCAACTATCATGGCATTCAAACCACCGGTTTCCGCAATTAGCGGGGTTGGGCGGCCTTGTGGATCAAGTCTGCCCGCGATACTGCGTTGTAACAGAGTGGCAACTTCCGTTGAGCCGGTAAACATCACACCGCGCACCCGAGCATCATTCACTAAGGTGGCCCCGACACTATCGCCTTGGCCGGGCAGCAGTTGCACCACGCCAAGTGGGATGCCGGCTTCCAGTAAGATGCGCACGGCTTGAGCAGCAATCAGGGGAGTTTGTTCCGCCGGTTTGGCCAAGACACTATTACCGGCGGCCAATGCAGCAGCAACCTGCCCGGTGAATATGGCCAGCGGGAAGTTCCACGGGCTGATGCAAACAACAGGGCCGAGTGGGCGGTGGCTATCGTTGGAAAAGTTATCGCGCACCATACCTGCATAATAATGCAGGAAATCAACAGCTTCACGCACTTCCGCAATGGCATTACTGAAGGTTTTACCGGCTTCGCGCACCAGTATCCCCATCAAGGTTTGCATCTGATTTTCCATCAACTCGGCAGCGCGCACCAAAATAGCCGCGCGTTCGCCCGGTGGGGTTGCAAACCAAATCGCCCCGGCACTGGCAGCTGCATCCAATGCCCGGCTCACTTCTGCATCCGTTGTTTCGCGGACGTAGCCGACGATATCTGTCGGTTCCGCCGGGTTGATAATCGGCTGTTCTACACCATTATCCAACGGGGCATCAATCAGCGGTTCTGCGCGCCAGACTTGACTGGCACTGGTCAGTAATGCGCTCGAAAGAGAAGCCAGGCGGTGTTCGTTTGCCAAGTCAAAACCACTGGAATTCGCCCGCTCTTGGCCATATAGCTCCCGCGGTAATGGGATGCGCGGGTGTGGTCGCCCCAGTTGGCCTTCACTTGCCGCAATCGCCTCTACCGCACTGACTGGGTCAGCGACTAACTCATCGAGTGGTAGAGTGGCATCTGCAATGCGATTGACAAATGAGGTGTTTGCCCCGTTTTCCAATAGGCGGCGTACCAAATAAGCCAGTAAAGTTTCATGGGTGCCGACCGGGGCATAAATACGGCATGGTCGGTTCAGTTTGCCATCGGCGACTTTCCCCACCACTTGCTCATACAGTGGCTCACCCATGCCATGTAGGCATTGGAATTCGTACTGGCCAGGATAGTAGTTTTGGCCCGCGAGATGATAAATTGCCGACAAGGTATGCGCGTTATGTGTCGCAAATTGAGGGTAAATCAGGTTAGGTGCCGCCAGTAATTTGCGTGCGCAGGCCAGATAAGAAACATCAGTATAAACCTTGCGGGTATATACCGGATAACCTTCTAGGCCGTCTACTTGCGCGCGTTTGATTTCGCTGTCCCAGTAGGCACCTTTGACCAAGCGAATCATCAGGCGGCGGCGGCTGCGCTGTGCTAAATCAATCACCGCGTCAATGGTGAATGGGCAGCGTTTCTGGTAAGCCTGAATAACAAAGCCGATGCCATTCCAGCCAGCTAATTTGGGTTCAAAGCAGAGTTTTTCCAGTAGATCGAGGGAAATTTCCAGACGATCGGCTTCTTCTGCATCAATATTAATCCCGATGTCATACTGGCGTGCTTGTAAAGTCAGAGACAGTAAACGCGGATAAAGTTCATCCATTACGCGTTCATATTGAGCGCGGCTATAGCGCGGGTGCAGGGCCGAAAGCTTGATGGAGATCCCCGGCCCCTCATAAATACCGCGGCCATTGGAAGCTTTGCCGATAGCATGAATCGCCT
Organism: Yersinia hibernica; assembly: GCF_004124235.1. Taxonomy (NCBI): domain Bacteria; kingdom Pseudomonadati; phylum Pseudomonadota; class Gammaproteobacteria; order Enterobacterales; family Yersiniaceae; genus Yersinia; species Yersinia hibernica. The sequence goes on along the minus strand of NZ_CP032487.1, from coordinate 2,234,487 downwards.
GCTGGTAAGAGAGCAGATAGGCCTGAGCGTCTGCCTCGGTTAGCGCGGCTTCACCCAGCATATCGTAAGAATAACGGAACCCTTTTTCTTCCAATTTGCGCGCATTAGCTAAAGCTTCTGCAATGGTTTCACCGGTAACAAATTGCTCGCCCATCAAGCGCATGGCCATGTCCACACCCTTGCGGATCAGCGGTTCGCCCCCTTTGCCGATAATGCGGTTCAGTGAGCCGGACAGTTTGGCTTCATTGTGAGTCGAGACCAGATGGCCGGTAAACAATAAGCCCCAGGTAGCAGCATTGACAAACATGGATGGGCTGCGCCCCAGATGAGAGTGCCAGTTGCCATTGCTGATTTTATCGCGGATCAGGGCGTCACGGGTGGGTTTGTCAGGAATACGCAGCAATGCTTCTGCCAGACACATCAATGCCACACCCTCTTGGGAGGAGAGCGAGAACTCTTGTAGTAAGCCTTGCACGATACCCGTACGGCCATTGGCACTTTTTTGATTGCGCAGTTTTTCGGCTATGGCATAAGCGAGCTTATGAGTGGCTTGCGCCAAATCTGCCGGTAACCGAGCTTGTTCCAATAACATCGGAATGGCTTCGGTTTCCGGGCGGCGATAGGCCGCGGTAATGGCGGCACGAGTCACGGATTGTGGCAACACTTGCTCGGCGAAATCTAAAAAAGGTTGATGTGAATTTTCAATGAGTTGCGGCATAATGTCGTCCGCCTCCGATGAGGAGGGCGACGGTACGGTGGGCAGTTCCGGCAACTCATGGTTATTTTCCAGCCGCTCCAGATAGTTAAAAATGGCCTGTTTGATTAGCCAGTGCGGAGTGCGGTCAATACGCTGTGCGGCGGCTTTAATGCGCTCACGTGTTGCTTCATCAAGTTTCACGCCCATTGTGGTGCTACCCATACTGTCTGGCTCCTAAATAAGGGGAGTTCCCCCCGTCATTCTTCAAGCTGCCGGTGCATTAGCTACCTTCGCCCATCCCGGTCACTTATTGCAGTGAGTTGCCGGAGATTGGCTCAGTGGCCGCCTTCCCGCAACTCGAGTTATTGAGGGAATATAATTTTAATTCAAACAATATTAAGCATGTTGCAACTTTGTGCAACCGTGTTAAATCATGTGCATGGTTGAAGTGTGAATTCAGTCTTGTTTTTAACAATTTTCGCGCAGTGAGTATTATTCCAATATGAAATAGATAAGCCGCTAACACTAATAATAGTAGGCGTTGTAGGGCTTTTACCTCAGGTGTCACTCATTTTATTATGTCGGGTATAACCACCTGCAGAGGTTAATGTGATGTAGGGTGAGTTTTTTGTAAAAAAATTGTTTAAATTCTTGTGAGTCAAGAAAGGACTCCACTAGGATAGCAACCGCGAGAGAGCCATTTGCTAGCGAATAGTTGTGCTGGTAGTTTATTTCAGCTTTTAGTTTTTATCTTTGGTGCAACTCAGTGTCACGTTCCGACAAACCAGAGATAGCGCATGATGTCGCGTTACGCGGTAAGCACAAAAATAGCGAGATATATTAAAACCATAATACGCACTATGGAGACGTTGCATGACCATGAACACACCGATGTTGGTGACTTTTTTAGTTTACATTTTTGGGATGATACTCATTGGCCTAGTGGCCTACCGGGCAACCAATAGTTTTGATGATTATATTCTGGGCGGCCGAAGTTTAGGGAGTGTGGTTACCGCATTGTCTGCTGGGGCTTCTGATATGAGTGGCTGGCTATTGATGGGGCTGCCGGGGGCGATTTTCCTGTCGGGCATCTCCGAGAGCTGGATAGCCATCGGGTTGACCATTGGTGCCTATCTTAACTGGAAATTAGTGGCTGGCCGTTTACGCGTTCACACCGAGGCCAATAATAATGCACTGACACTACCAGACTATTTCACCAGTCGCTTTGAGGACAAAAGTAAACTGCTGCGAGTCATCTCCGCGGTGGTTATCTTGGTTTTCTTTACGATTTATTGTGCTTCAGGGATTGTGGCTGGTGCGCGGTTATTCGAAAGTACCTTTGATATGAGCTACGGCACCGCATTGTGGGCCGGGGCTGCGGCTACCATCGCGTATACTTTCATTGGCGGGTTCTTGGCGGTTAGTTGGACTGATACTGTGCAGGCGTCGTTAATGATTTTTGCCCTGATCCTGACACCGATTATTGTCATTTTAGCTGTTGGTGGGATTGATACCTCGATCATGGTGATTGCCGCGAAAAACCCGGCAAATATCGATATGTTTAAAGGGTTGAATCTGGTCGCTATCCTGTCGTTGCTCGGCTGGGGTTTGGGCTATTTCGGTCAACCACATATTCTGGCGCGCTTTATGGCGGCAGATTCTCACCGCACTATTCGTAGTGCTCGCCGTATCAGTATGACCTGGATGATTCTGTGCCTGGCGGGGACGATTGCCGTGGGCTTCTTCGGGATTGCTTATTTTGAGAACAACCCAGCGCAAGCGGGGAGTGTGAGTCAAAATGGCGAGCGAGTGTTTATTGAATTAGCGAAAATCCTATTCAACCCATGGATTGCCGGTATTTTGCTCTCTGCTATTTTAGCCGCAGTCATGAGCACCTTAAGTTGCCAGCTCCTGGTGTGTTCCAGTGCGTTAACGGAAGATTTGTACAAAGCCTTCTTACGTAAAAAAGCCAGTCAGAAAGAGTTGGTGTGGGTCGGTCGTGCCATGGTGCTGCTGGTGGCGTTAATTGCCATCGCCTTAGCGGCGAACCCAGATAACCGGGTTCTTGGTCTGGTGAGTTATGCCTGGGCTGGCTTCGGCGCTGCATTCGGGCCGGTGGTTCTGATTTCTGTCATGTGGCCACGGATGACCCGCAATGGTGCATTGGCGGGGATGCTGATTGGCGCTATTACCGTTATTGTCTGGAAGCAATATGCTTGGTTAGATTTATATGAAATCATTCCTGGTTTCTTGTTCGCCAGTATCGCTATTGTGGTGGTGAGTTTGCTGGGAAGTAGCCCGAACCATAGCATTACTGAACGTTTCCGTAGCGCGGAAGCTGAATTTAAAACCATCTAATCATAACTGACTGCTACAAGCTCCCGACAAAATAGGGAGCTTTTTTTTTTGCAATAAATCTTAAACAGAAAGAATCGCCGTATTAATTTGTATCCTAATGAATTCACTCATTATTTAACCCATCAGAAACAACTTGCCACAGTTTGCTTAACAATATTCTTATTCAGCCTCTTGAATTTCTTTTTGGCAGAATGATAATCACTATCGTTTTACTTTTCTTTACGTTTATTGACGATGCTTTTAATTGCACATTTTCCTTACTGCCCACCGCAGGGGTGTTTAGCATGTTTGTCCCATTTCTTATTATGTTTCGTGAAGGGCTGGAGGCGGCGCTGATTGTCAGCCTGATCGCCAGTTATCTTAAGCGCACTCAGCGTGGTCAATGGATGGGGGCTGTATGGGCGGGGGTCATCACCGCCGCAGCACTTTGCCTGGCTATCGGCATCTTTATTAATGAAACCACCGGCGAGTTTCCGCAAAAACAGCAAGAACTGTTTGAAGGCATTATCGCCGTGGTGGCGGTTTGCATATTAACCTATATGGTTTTTTGGATGCGCAAAGTGTCCAAGTCAGTCAAAGTTCATTTAGAAGGGGCGATTGATAATGCCCTCCGTTCTGATAATAAAAAGGGCCGTGGTCAGGGATGGGCATTAGTGGCCATGGTGTTTTTTGCGGTGGCGCGCGAAGGGCTTGAATCGGTCTTTTTCTTATTAGCGGCTTTCCAGCAGGATGTCGGTATCGGGGCACCTATCGGCGCCATATTAGGCTTGAGCTGCGCTATTTTGGTTGGTGTGGCTATCTATTGGGGCGGCATTAAGTTACATCTGGCTAAATTCTTCAAATGGACTAGCCTGTTTATTCTGTTTGTTGCCGCAGGCTTGGCTGCTGGGGCCATCAGAGCCTTCCATGAAGCCGGTTTGTGGAATCATTTCCAAGACATTGCTTTTGATTTGACCAATGTGCTCTCCACTCACTCACTATTAGGCACCTTCCTCGAGGGCATGTTTGGCTACCAAGAAGCGCCGACCGTCAGTGAAGTCGCGGTCTACTTTATCTATCTGATTCCGGCATTGATTTTCTTTTTCCTTCCACCCCGTACCACCGCGGCTTCAACCGCTCCGGCTGCGCGGAAAACTAACTAATAATTCAGGGATTTATTACATGTCTAACCGGTTCTTCCGTCGCACAGCGATGCACGCAGCTTTACTGGCTCTGCCTATGTTTGCCCTCAGCGCGCAGGCGGCTGATATTCCACAGGTTAAAATCACTGTCAATGATAAACAATGTGAGCCAATGGCACTGTCCATCCCCGCAGGTAAAACTCAGTTTATTGTCCATAATGCTAGCCAAAAAGGGTTGGAGTGGGAGATCCTCAAAGGGGTCATGGTGGTTGAGGAACGTGAGAATATTGCGCCAGGTTTTACCCAGAAGATGACGGCCAATCTGGAGCCGGGTGAATATGATATGACTTGTGGCTTGCTGAGTAACCCGAAAGGAAAGCTCACGGTCACCGCAGCGCTAGGTTCTGATGCGGCCACTAAGCCAGATGCCATGGCACTGGTAGGGCCAATCGCGGAATATAAAGTGTATGTAACACAAGAAGTTGCTCAGTTAGTCACCCAGACTAAAGCCTTCACTGATGCGGTGAAAAAAGGTGATTTAGCATTAGCCCGCAAACTCTATGCACCTACGCGCCAGCATTATGAGCGCATCGAACCTATTGCTGAGTTGTTCTCTGATTTGGACGGCAGCATTGATGCCCGTGAAGACGATTTTGAACAAAAAGCGGCTGACCCCAAATTCACCGGTTTCCACCGTTTAGAGAAAATCCTGTTCGGCGACAATACCACCAAAGGGGCGGATAAATTTGCAGACCAGCTCTATCACGACACGCAGGAATTGCAACAGCGCATCACCGGTCTGACATTCGCCCCCAATAAAGTGGTCGGCGGGGCGGCGGGCTTAATTGAAGAGGTCGCGGCCAGTAAAATCAGTGGTGAAGAAGACCGTTATAGCCGCACAGATTTATGGGATTTCCAGGCCAATGTCGATGGCGCACAGAAAATTGTTAACCTGCTGCGGCCGTTATTAGAAAAAGCGGATAAGCCGTTGTTGGCTAAAATTGATGCCAACTTCACAACAGTTGATAGCATATTGGCAAAATATCGCACCAAAGATGGCTATGAATCCTATGAGAAGTTGACCGATGCTGATCGCAATGCGATGAAAGGGCCCATTACGGCACTGGCGGAAGACCTTGCGCAACTGCGCGGTGTTTTAGGTCTGGACTGAGGCATTAAAATGAGTAAGAAAACCGGCCCGCAACACGGGCCGTATCAGCAAGATAACCGGGCCGCTTTGCCATCCCGTCGGCGTTTACTGCTGGGAATGGGCATGATGAGTGGCGCGTTGGCGCTCGGTGGGGCAAAAATCGCCCGGGCCGCCGATTGCCCGGCGGCAGAGTCAGCCCAGACACCAGATGAGCGCTGGCAGAAGCAACCTTTTTACGGTCAACATCAATCAGGGGTGTTAACCCCACAGCAAGCGGCGATGATGCTGGTGGCGTTTGATATATTGGCCACTGATAAGGCCGCACTCACCCGGCTATTCAAATTATTAACCGAGCGAATTGCTTTTCTGACCACGGGTGGGCATGCCCCTGCGGTTAATGCGAAACTGCCCCCCTTGGATTCGGGCATTATGGGGCCGGAAATTTACCCCGATAATCTGACAATCACGGTTTCAGTCGGTAACTCACTGTTTGATGAGCGTTTTGGCTTGCAGGGGCAAAAACCGCTGCGCCTGCAGAAAATGACCCGTTTTCCAAATGATTCACTGGATGCGGGGTTGTGCCATGGTGATTTATTGCTGCAAATTTGTGCCAATACCAATGAAACGGTGATTCATGCGCTGCGCGATATTATTAAGCACACGCCGGATCTTCTCAGTGTCCGCTGGAAGCGCGAGGGGTTTATTTCGGCTCATGCTGCTCGCAGCCAAGGGCGGGAAACCCCCATTAATCTGTTGGGATTTAAAGATGGAACCGCCAACCCGAAAACCAGTGATAAGCCGTTGATTAATCAAGTGGTATGGGTTCAGGAGAATGCGGGGGAACCCGCGTGGGCGGTTGGCGGAAGTTATCAGGCGGCACGGATTATCCGCTTCAAAGTGGAGTTCTGGGATCGCACTCCACTGCAAGAGCAGCAAACTATTTTTGGCCGAGATAAACACAGCGGCGCGCCGCTAGGCATGGTGCATGAACATGACGAACCGGATTACCACCAAGACCCTGATGGCAAAGTGATTCCGCTGGATGCACACATCCGGCTGGCCAATCCGCGCACGGCAAAAACCCAGGATAACTTGATGCTGCGCCGTGGCTATAGCTATTCACTGGGTGTATCTAATTCGGGGCAATTGGATATGGGGCTTTTATTTGTCTGCTATCAGTCTGATCTGGAAAAAGCTTTTCTGACGGTACAACAACGGCTGAATGGCGAAGCGCTGGAAGAGTATGTAAAACCCATTGGCGGGGGATATTTCTTTACCTTACCGGGGGTCGCAGATGCGCAGCATTATTTGGCGCAAGGTTTGTTAACGTCTTGATTGTAAAAATATTAAGCACCGCGCTAGCACGGTGCTTTTTTACGGCGATTAACTGACTAACTTCGCAGTAATCTTGGCAACATGCTCCCCTTGGAAACGCGCGATGGCGAGTTCTTCAGCACTTGGCTGACGGGAACCATCACCGCCAGCAATGGTTGTTGCGCCATAAGGGGTGCCTCCGCGTGTTTGCGAAACATCGAAAAGCTCTTTCGCTCCATAACCGATAGGAACAATAATAAAGCCGTGATGCGCTAATGTGGTCCAGGTCGAGCTGATGGTGTGCTCTTGCCCACCGCCGGTTCCTGTGGAGGAAAAAACGCTGGCAACCTTGCCGTACAGTGCGCCGGAGGCCCATAACCCGCCGGTTTGATCAAGGAAAGTGCGCATTTGCCCCGCCATATTACCAAAGCGGGTTGGCGTACCGAAAATGATGCCATCGTAATCCGCTAACTCTTGCGGAGTCGCTACTGGTGCATTTTGGGCGGTTTTTCCTCCGGCCTTGGCGAAAGCGTCAGCAGGCATGGTTTCCGGCACGCGTTTAATGGTCACTTCGACGCCCGTGACTTTTTGAGCACCTTCGGCGATTGCGCCGGCAAGTGTCTCGATATGTCCATACATGGAATAGTAAAGCACTAAAATTTTCGCCATCTCGCTTCGCTCCAATCATATTTATTGAATAATGCTGATGATGTCATCATAGTCGCTGCTTATGACACTTATTAACCATACGCCAATATGCTCAAGCTGCAATGTGGAGCGCACAGAAAGTGTAAACTATAAGAAATAACATTTTGGTTACATTGACTTTTTTAGCCTTTACACCCCATTATCTGGTGGCCACCTGCGGTCACCGCTACATATTTACACTTTAGTGCGCCCGACGAGCTGACCATTGCGCAACAGAGTGATTTTGTTAGTTTTCTTGTACCAAGTCGCGGTGAAAATACCTTTTTGATATACCTGCGCAAACTCGTTTTCTTCGATCAACGCGGCGGCGGTTGATTCAATATATCCTTGCTTGTCTACTGGGTAAATTTTGATATCTACCCCGTCAATGTGTGCCATCAGCATCTTGGACTTCTGCGCCGCTTGCCCATATTGTGCTGCAGCATTGCGCAGTGCCTGAGTTTCAGCCGCATTCTGAATGCTGGCCTGATGATTTTTTTCGGCGATGTAACAAGCATCCTTTGACACGCCTTGGGCCTCACACTCCGCCATGCGTGAGGCTTGAGACGAACAACCCGCCAGTGCTACTGCAAGCAGTAGGATAGAAAATTTCTTGCTCATTGTTTGTTATCCTCTATATCAGCCAATGTCATTTATGATAATTCCATAAATTAAATAAGAATCTAATAGCGACAAGCTGAAACGATTAATTTGACGTGTTTATGCTGGAGCTTGGCGAGACTACGCCTTTGAGTGGCAACATTCTTTAAGATCAGACTTAAGTTTGATTAACATCAAATAAGATAAATTCTATTCGCTACGCTAATTGGTTTCTTTTCAATAATTTTCATGTAGCTAATATCCGTAATTATAGTGGCTATTGGGTTTGGTAAGATATTCGGTGTAGCTAATCGCTACGGGATGAAATGTCTACTGGTTTACTGTAGGATGGCGGGTAACAAAGGAATGGAGTTAACCGAATGACAGATAAGGCAAAAGAATTTATCGACTATGTGAACAGGCTGGATATAGACCAACCTGCACTTTGTATACTTCTCGGTGTTCAGCGTTCAACCTTGAATAAATGGATCAATGGAACTGTGACCCAAATTCCCGCCGTTGCTATTACCGCGATAAAGCTGCTGTGGTTTATGAAAGAGAGTGATGAGCAATTGTTTGAGCGCTGGGCCATGGTGCAAGATTTCGGTGTGCCAGCGCAATATGCCACAAACAACAAAGCTCAGGAGTTCTTGCATATGCTGAAAAGAGAGCCAAGCGCTCCTATCAGGAAATTTATTAAAAAAGTAAATAAATAACAATGAAATAGCAAAGTATTTGTCTTGGCCGTTTGCCGCTAATTTGCTATTTTTACCCATGCTATAACGAAAAATAAAGGGCTATCTCGCGGATGCTCTTTGCCGTATCTGAATGTCAGACGCCACTACAAATTGCGTAACTTCTTTTGTAAGCGCTTTTGCTGCCAACGTTCAATCCAATTACCCAATAAAAACAGGTTGATGGCTCTCAAACCTAATGGGATGCTTAACCCTAAAACTACCCACCAAGCCCACATATAGCCGGGGGTGGTAAACCAGTTAATGGCAAATAATATGGCGCACAGGATAACCGCACGCAATAATTGGCGCAAAAATGACATTTCATTTTCCACCGCCTCACGCGCATCCAATACTCGCTGGTCAACCGCCTCATCCGGCCCATCTGGTGACTGACTGTAGTCAGGGGAATAGAGCTCGCTCACTTTTAATTCCATCACCGCCGCAATGGCACTTAACGTCTCAAGGCTGGCTTGCTCGCCATTCTCTATCCGCTGAATAGTCCGTACGCTGAGGCTGCATAGCTCGGCTAATTGTTCTTGCGACCAGGCCCGAGCCTGGCGTAACTCACGAATACGATAAAGATTCATTGTTAATTCTCCGGGGGTTGAATAGATATCAACAAACCTAAGCGCAAGTGTGCAGCCTTGCCACGACAGCAACCCGACAATGGCATGACATCTTCCCGACACCAGACTCGCGGCCTTAATGCCACTTATTGGATGGGGAACAGGTCAGTTCACGTAATCCAAATCACTCCCCATCATTGGGGGTTTATCACAGTTATCGGCGGCCTATATTGACAGCATTCCGTGGGGTTAATATCTTCAATGGCGGTAAGCTCCAATATTATTATTTATACGGAGTTAAATTTCTTGCCCACCTAACATGATATAACCCAAAGCGATTAATTCATGAGGAACACCGCTGATGACTCACATATACCATCAATATCAGAAAAAATTGAGCACAAAAGCCATTCTATTAAATGCCCTCACTCTGTTGGTCACCTTTTCTTTGCCTTATGCCGATGCCGAGCGCTACCCCGATGTGCCTGTTCCCTTCAAGTATGGTACCGGTGCGCGGGTTGATAACAATTTATATGTTGGTTTAGGCAGTGCAGGTCAATCATGGTATCGCCTGGATACCGATAAAACCCAGATAGGCTGGCAGAAAATAGCGGATTTTCCGGGCCAACCCCGGGAACAAGCTGTCACGGTGGCTTTAAAGGGAAAACTGTATGTCTTTGGTGGGGTGGGTAAAAATGCTGCTAATGCCCCTCAAGTCAGCGCGCTGAGTGATGTTTATCAATATGATCCGCAAGACAATAAATGGCAGCGGTTGGCGACACGTGCACCGCGCGGCTTGGTCGGAACAGCCGCGGCGACATTGGATGGCTCTCAGGCGCTGCTATTGGGGGGGGTTAATCAGGCTATTTTTGATGGTTACTTCACGGACTTGGCCGCAGCGGGCAGTAATGAAACGCAGAAAAAGGCGGTTATTGATGCATATTTTGGTAAAGCGGCGGCGGACTATTTCTATAACCGCGATGTACTGATTTATGATCCGGTCAAAAATCAGTGGAAAAATGGTGGGCAGCTGCCATTTTTAGGGACTGCGGGTTCAGCTATCAGCACTGTAAATGACAATTTAATATTAATAAATGGTGAAATTAAGCCCGGTTTAAGGACTGCCGCAGTCTGGCAGGGCAGGGAACAAGGGGGGGCGCTGCAATGGCAACCGCGGCCGGAGTTAATCGGGGCTGAAAAAAACGCGAAACAAGAGGGGTTGGCGGGGGCATTTGCCGGTGTTAGCCATGATGTGGTGCTGGTGGCTGGCGGGGCTAATTTCCCCGGGGCCTGGAAGCAATTTAATGCCGGCCAGTTGTACGCCCATCAGGGGCTGAAAAAACAGTGGCAACAGCCCATTTATGCACTAGTGAATAATCAATGGCAACTCGCGGGCAAATTGCCAAAATCGCTGGGTTACGGCGTATCCATTCAGGATAAGGATAAAGTGATTTTGCTCGGCGGAGAAACCAGTGACGGCGCTGCGACATCCACGGTGACCCAGCTATCCTGGCAAGAGGGAAAATTATCTATCGAGTAGACAGCCGATGTGTGTCATGAGTTAACATAATAACGCTCTGTATTGAGCTTTTAAGCATAATATAAGAGCGTTTTGGCACAATGCGACTCTCCCAGGTTACGTAAGCTACAAACTTACTTCACCGGAGAGCGAACATGAAAAAAATAGCACTGTCGTTGGCCATTATCGGCGCGTCATTATCTGCCCAGGCACAGACTTTTAGTGTCAAAAGTAGTGATGTGCCAGAAGGTAAGCCTTTGAGCATACAACAGGTTTTTAACGGATTTGGGTGTGATGGTGGCAACCAGTCGCCGCAGCTTTCATGGCAGGGGGCGCCTGCGGAAACAAAAAGTTTTGCCGTCACGGCTTATGACCCTGATGCGCCAACAGGGAGCGGTTGGTGGCATTGGACGGTGGTGAATATTCCCGCCGATACTCATAAATTGGCCACCAATGCCGGGCAACGCACCGATATTGCCAGCCCGACCAAGAGCACTTTGCCAAAAGGTGCTATTCAGGGGCGCAATGATTTTGGTTATGCCGGATTTGGTGGTGCCTGCCCACCGGCGGGGGATAAACCGCATCGTTACCAATTTACTGTATGGGCATTAAAAACAGATAAATTGCCGCTGAATGGCGATGCCAGCGGGGCATTGGTTGGTTTTATGCTCAACAGCAATGTCATTGCTAAAGCCGAATGGGTTGCCAGCTATGGCCGTTAATTCTTAAACCAAGGGCAGAATGTATGCAGCAGATAAACCACAGCCAGATGGCAGTCTCGAGCGCCGAAATTGTTGCCCGTCGCGCGCATACCCTGCATCGGGTGACGGTGTTCACTCCCGCGCTCTGTCATGTGCGACAAGGCAGTAAATTGGTGCAATGGGGTTCACAGGCCGCCAGTGCCGGGCAATCTACCATGATTTTGTTCCCCGCCGGCACGGAGGTCAGTATCGCCAATACGCCGGAGCGCGGACATTACTGCTCTGATATGGTCTATCTGCCGCCAAGCTTGTTGCGCCAGTTCCGCCAATGGTATGGGGCGCTGGCCGTGACACCGGTCACTGCATCTTTATGTGTCCCTCTGGATGCTAATACCCGCAGAGCTTGGGATAGCTTATTACTCAACCTGCAAAATCACGCGCCGGATGCACTGCTGCAGCATTCAGCCATGGGCGTTTTATTAGCCCTTCACTTAGCCGGGCATTTGGGAACATTATTAATCGACCGGCGGGATAAACTGGCTGAACAGGTGCAACAAATTATTCTGCTTGATCTCGCCCGTCACTGGAGTGTGTGTGATGTGGCGCAATCCCTGCATATGGGCGAGTCCACCTTGCGGCGCAAATTACTGCAAGAGGAGCGCCAGTTTCGGGTCATTTTGGAAGAAGTGCGCATGGGATGCGCGTTGCATGCGTTACAAACTACCTCATTGCCAATTGGTGAAATTGCCGCGCAACATGGCTATAGCTCCGCATCCCGTTTTACTTCGCGTTTTCAGCAACATTTTGGCTTAACACCAAGCCGATTGCGCGAGGCGATAACCGCCCCTTAAGCACTTAAATCAAATGAAAACAGGTGCCAGAGGGGGGGGCACCTGCTAACAATTTGTTATTTAACGATTATTGCTTTCGTACAAGCGGGTTCTGCGCTTTTTCAAGATGATATAGCCGATGGTCAGAACAACAAACCACAGTGGCGTCACAATCAGGGCCTGGCGGGTATCACTTTCTAACGTCAACAGCACCAATACAAAGGCGAAGAATGCCATGCATACCCAAGACATGAAGATCCCGGCGGGCATTTTGTAGATGGATTTTTTATGCAGTGCCGGGCGTCTTTTGCGATAAACCAGATAAGAGCAAAGGATGATAGTCCAGACGAACATAAACAGAATCGCCGATACCGTGGTAACCAGAGTAAAGACCGTCATGACGTTTGGAATAAGGTAAATCAGCACCACGCCACCTAACAGGCAAATACAAGAGAATGTCAGGCCCGAGGCGGGAACAGAGCGGCGCGATAATTTACCAAACTGTTTTGGCGCATCTCCCTCTTTGGCTAGACCGAACAGCATACGGCTGGTGGAGAACACGCCGCTGTTGGCGGAAGAGGCCGCAGAGGTCAACACCACAAAGTTTATCACACTGGCCGCGGCAGGCAGGCCGACTAAGACGAATAACTCAACAAAGGGGCTTTTATCCGCGACTACAGAGCTCCATGGTGTCACAGACATAATCATAATCAATGAGAAAACATAGAACATGATTATACGGATAGGAATGGAGTTAATCGCGCGCGGTAATACCACCTCGGGATCTTTGGTTTCAGCGGCAGTGGTGCCAACTAATTCAATGCCAACAAAAGCAAAAACGGCAATCTGGAAACCGGCAAAGAAGCCACTGATTCCTTTGGGGAACATGCCGCCATCATTCCACAAATGGGTAAATGATGCGGTTGTACCTGATGGGGATTGATAGCTCATTAATACCATGGTCAAGCCGGCAAAGATCAACGCCACAATTGCCACAATTTTAATCATGGCAAACCAGAACTCCATCTCACCGAACATTTTTACTGTCGCCAGGTTGAGTGACAGCAACAGCAACACCACCAATAATGAGGCCACCCACTGTGAGAAGTCGGGGAACCAGAACTGTGCATAAGCTGTGATGGCAACCACATCGGCGATTCCGGTGATTACCCAACAAAACCAGTAAGTCCAACCGGTGAAAAAGCCCGCCCATGGGCCGAGTAGATCAGCGGCAAAATCACTGAACGATTTATATTTCAGATTCGAAAGCAGCAATTCACCCATTGCTCGCATCACGAAGAACAGCATAAAGCCGATTATCATATAAACGAAGATAATCGACGGCCCGGCAAGGCTGATGGTTTTACCCGATCCCATAAACAAGCCGGTACCTATGGCACCACCAATAGCAATAAGCTGAATATGGCGGTTGGAGAGACTTCGTTGAAGATGCTCTTCAGGTTCCGGCAATGGATCTGCCACTATCTTGGATTGGTCTACCATCTTTCCCATTCCCTCTTCCTGTATTTGTGAAGTTGTTGAGCTCTATGTTGGCTCTTTGGTCTTACCCTGTCTGTCTGTTGGCTTTTTTGTATGTTTTAAATACAATTTTCGAATTATTTAATATCTTCGCAACAATAATTGCACAATACAGCCCGTTTTCCAGTGTTTATATTTCACACACTGAATTTTGTTAAGTTCATCACAGCGCATGGAATTACAACATGAAGTTACATAACTAACAATAATCGCAAGTGCTAGATGCATAATTAATCCACAAAGAAAAATATCAACGGGTATAAAGAGAAAAATCCGATGAAGTGTTTGACAGCAAAGGCTAACAGGAGAATAATTATTGCCGTTGGGTCGTTAGCTCAGTTGGTAGAGCAGTTGACTCTTAATCAATTGGTCGCAGGTTCGAACCCTGCACGACCCACCAACAAAATCAAACACTTAGATTATATTAAATATATCTTGATTATATTCACGTGCCATATTCGTGCCATTAATATTTAATATTCCATCTATTTGCCTCGCGTGTTGAGTTAAATGAATTGGTGAAAGGTGTGCATACCTTCTCACCATTTCAATACTTTCCCATCCACCCATTTCTTGTAATGTAGAAATAGGAACTCCGGATTGAACTAATCAGCTTACCCATGTATATCTTAAATCATGAATTCTGAAATTATTTATTCCAGTCTTGCAGGTTTTATTTCCGTCAATTTACATTTCTCTTATTTCGGCTGTCTATTTGCTGTCAGGCTCTACCACGATCCGTGTAAAAAATGAGTGATTAATTTCCCCCATCAGCAGCGGTAATCATATGGGTAATTAACACTGGTGTATTGAGGTAAAAGGTTTCAGCATTGGCGTTATTAGTTACACACCATGCTGATAATTGCTATCGATACGATAGAGAGAATGCGGGGCCGCCATTAATGTCAATAATTTACATGTCATGATGAAAGTCACTCATCCATTTAACGCGATGGTTAATAGATGAGTGTTACTGTTTGGATATTTTTTAACAAAATTATTTATCTAAGTTGGCTAAGGTCTGTATAACAGTGAGAAGCGGAATAATCATAGGTGTTCAAAGTCGATGCCGTACTGACCCTAGCAGTATTGTTATGTGTGGAACAACGGCTCAGATTAGCTAAAAATATCTTCAAACATGTGTCTATCATAAGTAATATGCGATTCTGGGCATAAAAATATGAATTCTACTGTTGTCTGCGCGATGAGTTGATGTGCTGTATTGGGATAAATACAGAATACAGAACCTTTATTAAATTTATCTTCGCGGTAATGAGTTAAAATACCGTCTATATCATCTGCGGTCCAAATAGACCCCTGACCTGAAAGGATAATATACCACTCTTCACCCTCGGCATGGCTATGGCAACCAACATACTTTCCTTGATCAATCGTTGTCCCATAGGCCTGTAAACCTTCTTTTTTAAACATTTCTATAATTGATATACCCACTGCAAGATCTTCTTTTATTTTATGACTATTAAAATTTGAAAACTTTATCATGCTAAACATCCTTTTAGTTAGCAGAGTGAAAAATGAACTTCGCGATTAATGGTAATCGTTATTTTAGATTTAAACAATCGGCATTTAAATATAAAAGCAAGTGAAAAGGTTGTTTAAACAATTAATAATATAAATATTAAATAGAAACTGATAGGTAAGTTAAATAAGTGAAATTTTATATTGTTTAGCTAAGTTTTTAATAAATATTTTTTGCGCTCAGTTTTGAACGCTAAGGGCAATGTCATCAATAAAATGATAAATATAGAACCTTATTATGCCAAATAAACTGAGTTTTGACGGGCGACTTGACGAAGTACTCCAAGTATCAATAGCTGAGTTTCCATCAGTGCTCTCGTCTGCACTAGTCATATTGTGCCGTCAACACGGAATTTCACAGAGGTTTTCTTCGGTACACATAAATAAAATAATGCATTAATGGTTAGATTATTTACAATGGACCGTAGTGTTAATACTGATTGACATAACAGACTCTTAGCAAGTCATTGTGTAACATTAACGCGTTGGGAATTCATAAAAGGGATGGTGAATGATGAATGACGTATTTTCTGGCTACCTTGATGTTTATAAAAATTTATTAATAATATTGATTTTTATCCTATGCTTTGTTCGTGTTGGTGGTATTTCATTTTTTATAAAACTATTTCTTAGGGCGATTCGTGTTAACTATACGGATAATGACCTTAAAAAGCATGATGACGCCTATTTTAACGTCCAGTTATTTCGCCTATTTAATGGTGTAAATGTTAAAAGTGAAAGTGATGTGAAGATAATTTGCGACGCATTGGATCAGAATAAAATTGAACGTTCACTCTTCCGTTTTTCCGGTTTTTTTGGCATGTTAGGAGTCAGAAGACAAATAAGATTTGAAGTGATAATGATGTCTATTTTGGGCGTTCTGTGTTTTGGTGCTGGTCTGAATATGTTATATGCTGCCCCGAAAATGAAAGTGAATTATGTCACTTATACATATAAAGGTGAAAGTGTATTAATATCAAAGTATAGAGTTTACAATTATGAGAAAAATAATAGTTATAATAAAAAAGACTGTCAAAAGCTCATCCCAGATGAAGATAATATTAACTATTTAGCATGTGAGTACTTGCTTTCAAGTGACAAAGATATAAAGGAGGAGTTACAAGACGCAATTGCCAGCGAAATGATAGCTATAAAAGTATATTTCGGACTGATTATTGGGTTTTTCTTTATGGGGGCTATTATAGTGTTAGGTTACACTAACTTTCGGCAGTTAAATAAAATCGTCTGCGATATAAAAGAAGAGAATAGAAATAATCTAAACTTAGATTGTTGATGATTGCCTCCGCTAACTGCAGCTGATCAACGGACCAAAACCAATAATGGCCGTGCTTCGCATTTCCCCTAAGCTGTGGGGAAATGGTCTATGTCATCGTCCATAATGCTGTAGCCACGTAATGATGAAAAAGAGCCGCACAATTGTGGGGCTCTTTTAGTGGTTACTGAAAAACAAAATTAATAACTCCAGCAATTAGGAGCAGAAAAGCGGTGTATTGTAAGTAGTATGCTGACATTGTTTTCATATTAACCTCCTCTGGTATCATTACAGTTAATAAGCAAGATCTACGCCATATATAACTCATTGATTAATTGAGGGTTAATAATAGATTTAAGCATATAAATGCACTGAATTGGGGAGTAGGCCCCATTTTAGGGCGTATGAAATACTATTCTAGGAATATCTGTCGAAAGAGGGGCGGGGGAGTTAACCTCCCCGATAGCGGATAATGAGATTATAGTGATTTGTTAATTGCTTAAATTCGCCGTCAGACAGGTTTTTGCGCTGAGATCAAGAATATCATTGGGCGTTCTTTTTCTTCCTCTAACGCAGGACAATCTGTAATTTGCTGTGCCGTCGGGCCCCACTCATCTAAATGTGTAATAACGAAACCGTGCTCAATCAATAGATTAATATAAGTTCCTAATGTTCTATGTTGCTTAATAACACCTTCTGCTAGCCAGTTTGTTATCCGTTCACCTTCAGCTTGGTAACTATTTACTGGCCATGATTTTTGCCCATCATCGGCAACCAACCAACCGGGTTGCTGAGGTGCTGTATAGATAGGATGTTCTGCGGAAAAAATAAAATCTCCGCCCGGAAGCAAGGTGTTATAAATTGTAGTTAACAACTCCGGAAGCGCTTTGATGTAATGCAGCGTCAGAGAGCTGTATGCCAAATGGTACATCTGTTGTGGTAGTTTGGCATTTTCCAAATCTTCGCGGCGATAAATAATACTTTCGTCAGTCGCCATTTCTTTAGCGCGATTTAACATTCTTTCGGAGACATCGAGTCCTAAGATTTCGGTTGCGCCTTGTTGATGCGCATATCGGCAAAACCAGCCGTAACCACAACCTAAATCGACAACTTTTCGTCCAGACAGTGGTGGTAGGATTTTGCAGATAGCTGGCCACTCGGGAGCCCCATCCAACCCATCGACTGAACGGCTCAGTTTGGCATAGCCTGAAAAAAAAACTTGGTTATCATAAATATTTTGAGCCATTTATATTCCTCTTTAAATGTCATTGCTATTGCTCGATAAATAGCCGTGCAAGTTTATCATTAATATGATGATATTAAATAAGACCGGGAGATATCTGAATGTTATTTTCACTAGAGATGTTTTATCGTCACTCAGCATGAAAGTAATGTTGAGATTTTAATAACAAATAGTTAAAGCAGTTTAATGTAAATGCCAAATAAAATCGACTCGACTGATTTCCTGTTAATTATCAAAAAATAGGCTAAACTTTGTACAGGTCGGGTTGGCAGTTTATGGCTAACCGGTCTTGATAGAAAGTTTTTGTTTGCTGTTGTCCAAAGACTGATAAAGCATCCCTACACTGCCCATTTCACTGGGTATTATGGTCAAATAAGGTGTTTTATTGCTGACTGGAAGCTTCTCTTAAAGGAGATGGCGATGACTCCCGTACAAATACTGATTATTCTGGTGCTAACACTTTTTGCATTGTACCGTCAGTCGGTCAGTCACGAGGTGTCGTTAGGCCCTGCTCGTTTTAAATGGGTTTGGATTTATGGGATGGTCGGGTTGGTCGTGGGTGGCACATATATGCCCGCTACTATGACTTCCTGGGTTGTATTAGGCAGTGGTGTTTTATTTAGTATCGTCATCGGTGTTTTACAAGGCCGTCTTATTGAAGTTTGGCGTGAACCGGATGGCCGTATTTTTTGCAAAGGAACACCACTGACCATAACTTTATTTCTGCTGCTCGTGGGATCAAAATGGATTATTGGCACACTACAGTACCTTTACAATCAACCCACTGAGCAAGGCGGATTTGGTGAAATCCTGATTATGATTGCAGTCATGGCTGCATTTCAGGTTGAAATCGTGCGGCGACGTATCCGAGTATTATATCCGGATAACCCAGTTGATTCGTTACCTGAAGGGCAATAAGAAAATGTTCTCTCAGCTAACAGTCGAGGGCTGACTGTTAGCTGTTATAAGAACGCAATAATATTCTGAATGTTTTAATTCAATCAACAATAAAAAGCTTGGCGCCAGAGATGGTTGAAGAGCGATGAGCTTCTGCGTGATCGGCCACTTGATAACTCATGCCCGCTTTTAATATAAAAATACGCCCATCAGCAAGTTCAGTGCTTAACTCACCGTCAATGCACAGCAAAATATGCCCTTTGGAACACCAGTGGTCAGCAATGTATCCCGCACTGTATTCAACCATGCGAACTCGGATATTACCGAAATTCTGAGTTCGCCAATATGCAATTCCTTGGTCTCCAATATGCTCGGTTTTATCCACAGTCGACCAATCAGTGATCCCGAATGGGATATCCACTATGTTCATTTTAACTCCCCAAGAATACAGCTAGGCGAGACTCAGATTAGCTCACGAGTAAAAGGAATACACAGTCTATTACCTTATTACCAGTCAAAATTTTGGAAAATAGGCCATACTATGAGAAACAGGATGAAACGGAGTTATCAAGCCTATGAAAAATTGCACTATTTTTCAGTTTTTCCATTGGTATTATCCTGACGGGGGTAAATTATGGCAGGAGGTCGCTGATCAAGCTGAATATATTAGCCAGCTAGGCGTGAATTATGTTTGGTTGCCTCCTGCTTATAAAGGCGCTTCTGGCGGGTATTCGGTCGGATATGATACCTATGACTTGTTTGATTTAGGTGAATTTGAACAGAAGGGAACTCAGGCGACGAAATACGGGGACAAAGAAGGGCTATTCAATGCTATTAATCGCTTGAAGGAGATGGATATCAAGGTCCTTCTTGATGTTGTACTCAATCATAAAATGGGTGCCGATGAAAAAGAGCAGGTGAGTGTCCGTAAAGTTAATCCTGAAAACCGTACCGAGATTGATGATGAGGTTATCGAAGCACAGGCTTATACTCGTTTCACCTTTCCAGGTCGTCATGAAACGTACTCGTCCTTTATTTGGGATAAGCAATGTTTCAGCGGCGTTGATCATATCGAAGAGCCGACAGATGAGGGTATTTTTAAGATTATAAATGATTATAGCGCGGAGGGTTGGAATACCGAGGTTGATGATGAGTTAGGTAATTTTGATTATCTCATGGGGGCCGATATTGATTTTCGTAACCCTGCAGTTATGCAAGAGTTAAACTATTGGGGAGAGTGGTTGCTAGAGACACTGCCGATTGATGGTTTTCGTTTGGATGCAGTGAAACATATTCCCGCATGGTTTTTCAAACAATGGATTCAGCACGTACAAAATAAAGCGAATCATGATTTGCTGATTATTGCCGAATATTGGTCGCCTGATATTGAGAAATTACAGCAATATCTGGAACGAGTTGAAGGGGCGGCCATGTTGTTTGATGTGGCCTTGCACCACAAATTCCATAATGCGTCAAATCAAGGTGAGGATTTTGATCTCACACAAGTGTTCAGTGGGACATTAATTGAAGTTGATCCCATGCATACCATCACCATAGTTGCCAATCACGACACTCAGCCACTTCAAGCGCTGGAGGCTCCTGTTGAGCCTTGGTTTAAACCGCTGGCCTATGCATTGATTTTAATTCGTGAGCAGGGAATTCCCTGTATATTTTATCCTGATTTATTTGGTGCTAATTATGAAGACACCGGAGATGATGGCGGGACTTATCAGATAGAAATGCCGGTGATTGCTGAATTAGAAAAATTAATTCTAGCGCGAAAGCGCTTCGCTCATGGCGCACAAAGTGACTATTTTGATGATAAAAACTGTATCGCTTTTGTCCGTGCCGGTACAGAGGATGAGCCAGGTTGTGTCGTGGTGCTGTCAAATGGCGCTGAGAATGACAAAAAAATCGCGTTAGGGGAAAATTTAGCGAATAAAGAGTTTGCTGATTTTTTAGCTAATCACTCGGCTATTATTACCACCGATGGTTCCGGTGAGGCAGTATTCCCAGTTAATGAGAGAAGTGTGAGTCTGTGGGTACTGAAAGAGTTTTTACAATAATATGATGTGGGCTAGTGCCAGAGCAATAAACTAGTTTCTTTACAGAAGTAAGAGTTAAGCCTTTATTGCCCCTTAGGTTTGGCTCTTACTCATTATTTTCCTAGTTCACTTATTTCAGGCTTGCCAACCTATATGGCCTGAACTTAAGCGATTTAGTGGTGTGTGCTAAAATAGCATTCTCAAAATGTTAGGTGATCAATCATGGTCTTTATCATTCTTTGGTTTGTTATTGCAGGGCTAAGTGAATACTTGCTGTGGGGTGACCCTCTGCTAGCTGTGCCATTGGCACTGTTTTTTGTCGTGCTTGGCGGATATTGGATTTACCGAGTCAGGAAGATTCAGGTTAGTGATGAGCTTTCGGATGAGGTGAGATCAAAATCTATCAGTAATCTGAACCTTATTTTCTCAGTGGTGATGCTTGCAATTCATACCCTTCTTTTATTGCTGTTACGTTGACTGAATTATGTTTCATGACCTGTGGTTAACTGTGCCATTGGCTCCATGCAGATATGAGTATCCAGGCGGCTATAACCCAACATATTACAGCTGCAATTAATGCCATCGGTAGCCGCAAGTGTTCAATGAAAAAATAAAGTGATATCAGGTAGATAAAGTAAGGGATGATTGCCCATAGACCAAAGATGATGGTGACGCGCAATGCTTGAATACTCCGTTCACTCCCAACGACATAATGGGCAATAAGTGCAAACGTTGGGAATAACGGGATTAAGCCAGCGATGTAGTAACTCCGTGTTTTTGATAATATTCCTATCAATACCACAACAGCTGCACCGATTAATGCTTTAAGTAGCAGACTCATCATTGCCTCAAACGATCATAAAATAAGCTGCCGATAGAGTATCTTTTAATGAAAGAAAAGAGTTTTCTATATTGGCAGCCTGATGGCATAGGAATATTACATGCGGGCACTGGCTGTTATTGGCGATAACCGCTTTTAATTTGAGCCAGTGTATTGGTGAAAACCTCAGCTTGAGCAGTGTCTTCGATATCGGCAATAGAGCGCTCGATATTTAAGATGACTTTGCCCGCATCGGCTTGGCCGATAGCTTTTAACAGAAGGGTCACGGTGGCTTTCAAACAGGCAACTTCATTTGCTAAAGTTTCTGGGTCAGCAGAGGTGGTAAAGTCTGGATTACTCATCTTTTTTCCTGAAGTGGTAGCTTGCTGGTGGACACAGGATACGGAGTCCCGCACCGCAGTGAACATCGGCGGCATTATTAAATAGTTACTGCATTATATCATAAACTGATGATTAGCTTTGATCGCAAGTGCGCAATCTCTCATGTAGTACAGCATGTCGCGATGGTGGATGTTATGCCGCTAAGCCCGGGTGAAGACATGCTTTTATTTATGCTGAATGCATTAACTTAATTAAGTTCAATTTGTTTATAAACGGCATATCTTTTTTGTAATGAGCTATTTGTATCAAAAATGACTCATTCTTAAGGGGAATGAGAGGTGAGCGATAAATAAAAAATAAGAATAATTCCTGTCCAATGAAAATAGCGGGGGATTATATGATTGTCAGTTTTATCAGTATGTTGTGTGCGCTAACATAAAAATGAATTTTTCTGGGTGCGATAATGATTTTTTGTATAAATGAATGTGAAACGACAAGAAAATTCTTAAAAAATTTTCCTTTTTTTATCATGTTATTAATTGATATACCTGTGATTTTATGTACATAGTAACAAAGATGATAAAAATAATATCTGTCAAACAACATAGATATGAATTTGCAATTATTCTGTATTCATTCTTTGCTCGAAAACAAGTAATATCATTGTCGTCAGTAAAGCGTGATTAGGTTACTCCCTTATTTTTGGAGAATTTTCTTTGATTAGCGTTCTTCTTGTTGATGACCACGAACTGGTGCGCGCAGGGATACGACGCATTCTTGAAGACATCAAGGGTATCAAAGTAGCGGATGAGATGCAGTGTGGTGAAGATGCGGTAAAATGGTGCCGTAACCATATTGTTGATATCGTTTTGATGGATATGAATATGCCCGGCATTGGTGGGTTGGAGGCAACACGTAAAATTTTACGTTTTTCCCCAGATACTAAAGTTATTATGTTAACTATTCATACCGAGAATCCATTACCCGCTAAAGTTATGCAAGCTGGTGCTAGTGGGTATTTAAGTAAAGGTGCTGCACCTCAGGATGTCGTGACGGCTATTCGGGCTGTTCATTCAGGGCAACGTTACATTGCTTCGGATATTGCGCAACAAATGGCTTTAGGGCAGTTGGAACCGCCGACGGAAACGCCTTTTAGCTGTTTATCAGAGCGTGAGTTACAGATTATGCTAATGATAACCAAGGGCCAAAAAGTTAATGAGATCTCGGAACAACTTCATCTGAGCCCGAAAACAGTGAACAGCTACCGCTACCGTATGTTTAGCAAACTTAATATTAGTGGTGACGTTGAATTGACCCATTTGGCTATCCGCCATGGTTTGTTTAACGCGGAGACGTTATCTAATAGTGACTGATTGTTTTGATTCTAAAGAGTTTTTGAAGACTGTCACCAGCCAGCCTGGTGTTTACCGTATGTATGATAAAACGGGGACAGTCATTTATGTCGGTAAAGCAAAAGACCTTAAAAAGCGTCTAACGAGTTATTTCCGGGCTCAGGTTGCAAGCCGCAAAACGGAAACGTTGGTTAAAAATATTGCTCAGATTGACGTTACCGTCACACATACCGAGACGGAAGCACTCCTGCTTGAGCATAATTACATTAAACTTTATCAGCCCCGTTACAATGTGTTGTTGCGGGACGATAAATCGTATCCCCTTATTTTCCTTAGTGCAGACCAACATCCGCGCCTTGCCATCCATCGCGGAGCAAAGCATGAGAAAGGGGAGTATTTCGGGCCATTCCCGAACTCCTATGCAGTGCGTGAAACTTTAGCATTATTGCAAAAACTTTTTCCTGTCAGGCAATGTGAGAATAGTGTTTATCGCAACCGCTCGCGCCCTTGCCTACAATACCAAATTGGCCGTTGTTCAGGGCCATGTGTGGCGGGGTTGGTGAGCGAGGAAGAGTATCAGCGCCAGGTGGATTATGTGCGTTTGTTCCTGTCAGGCAAAGATCAGCAAGTTTTGACGCAACTGATTTCCCGTATGGAAGAAGCTAGCCAATCGCTTCATTTTGAAGATGCGGCGCGTATTCGTGATCAGATACAGGCGGTAAGGCGAGTGACCGAACAGCAGTTTGTTTCTGGTGACAGTGAGGATCTTGATGTCATCGGTGTTGCGTTTGATGCCGGATTAGCCTGTGTACATGTGTTATTTATTCGCCAAGGAAAGGTTCTGGGAAGCCGGAGTTATTTCCCCAAAGTTCCTGCTGGGACTGAATTAAGTGAAGTGGTTCAGACTTTTGTGGGGCAGTTTTATTTACAAGGCAGCCAGGGCCGCACACTCCCCGGCGAGATTTTGTTGGATTTTACTCTTGTAGAAAAGGATCTGTTGGCCTCTTCTCTTTCTGAATTAGCGGGCAGAAAAATTCAGATTCAAAGTCGCCCTCGGGGTGATCGCGCTCGTTATCTCAAGCTGGCTCGCACTAATGCCTCCACGGCCCTGATTACCCGCTTATCGCAGCAATCAACTATTCATCAGCGCATGAAAGAGTTGGCCAAAGTTCTTCATCTTGATGAGATAAATCGGATGGAGTGTTTTGATATCAGCCACACGATGGGAGAGCAAACTGTCGCATCTTGTGTAGTATTTGATGCAAATGGCCCTGTACGTTCGGAATATAGGCGCTACAATATTAGTGGTATCACTCCGGGTGATGATTATGCAGCGATGTCTCAAGTGCTTAAGCGCCGTTATGGCAAAGCATTAGATGATAAAAAGATCCCTGACGTTATCTTTATTGATGGCGGGAAAGGGCAGTTATCCCAAGCTTTTGACGTGTTTGCTGCACTAAATGTTCCTTGGGATAAACAAAAGCCTTTATTAGTGGGGGTTGCTAAAGGCAGTGACCGGAAAGCGGGGCTGGAAACATTGTTTCTGGCTGCTGAGGGGGAGGGTTTTTCATTACCACCAGACTCACCCGCGTTGCATCTGATTCAACATATTCGTGATGATTCTCATCGTCACGCGATAACGGGTCATAGACAGCGCCGCTCAAAAGTAAAAAATACTAGCGCATTAGAAATGATAGAGGGAGTTGGCCCTAAACGACGGCAAATACTGCTGAAGTATATGGGAGGACTGCAACCTTTACTTAATGCTAGCGTCGAGGAAATTGCAAAAGTGCCGAGTATTTCACAAGCATTGGCAGAAAAAATCTACAATGCATTGAAACACTGAAGCTAATGTTGCACCATACTCATAATATCCACACCAGCCAGATAGTATCGTAGCATTATGCAATTGAATATACCGACTTGGCTTACCCTGTTTCGTGTTGTACTCATCCCATTCTTCGTTCTGGCATTTTATCTGCCGTTCGTCTGGGCTCCGATGGTTTGTGCCATCATATTCGTGTTTGCAGCAGCAACTGATTGGTTTGATGGCTTTTTAGCCCGCCGCTGGAAGCAGACAACCCGTTTTGGGGCTTTTCTCGACCCCGTTGCGGATAAAGTTATGGTGGCCATTGCGTTAGTGTTGGTCGCTGAACATTACCATGTCTGGTGGATTACTTTACCGGCCGCCACGATGATTGCCCGTGAGATAATCATTTCCTCCCTGCGGGAATGGATGGCTGAAATTGGTAAACGCAGTAGCGTTGCGGTCTCATGGATTGGTAAAGTCAAAACGACAGCCCAAATGGGGTCACTCGTAGGGTTACTTTGGCGGCCTGACCATAATGTAGAGCTGGCGAGTTTTGTTCTACTCTACATTGCAGCTGTACTGACATTTTGGTCAATGTTTCAATATTTAAACGCTGCATGGAAAGATTTGCTCGAACCTTGATCGAAGCGCCGGAAAAAGCAGCAAACGAACGAATTAGTCAGATAATTTTATTGACTCGTTGCGTCAGGTAAGTAGAATGCATCGCATCAGACGGCAGCAACGAAATGTCGAAAGATAGCAAAAGAATCAGTAAGTTCTGATATTGCGGGAATAGCTCAGTTGGTAGAGCACGACCTTGCCAAGGTCGGGGTCGCGAGTTCGAGTCTCGTTTCCCGCTCCAAATTGGTAGGTTGGCTGTAAGCGAACCTCAGTAGTAAGGCAAAGAAGAATAAGGCGCGTTGGCAGAGTGGCCATGCTACGGATTGCAAATCCGTCTACCTCGGTTCGACTCCGGGACGCGCCTCCAGTTTTCCAGAGCCCGGGTGGTGAAATCGGTAGACACAAGGGATTTAAAATCCCTCGGCTTATGGCTGTGCGGGTTCAAGTCCCGCCCCGGGCACCATGGAAACAAATCTAAGTAAAACAAAGCAGTATGAGTATGTCGTTAACCGCCGTGAGGCGGTTTTTTTGTTTCTGAGATTTGAAAGTGGCAGCAAAGTGACTACAAAATGACTACATTGTGTCTACGGCACTTTTCACACCCTCAAAGCAGCATCCAGCAGCAAGCACGATAAACAGCAGGTTATTCCCCGTAATACATTAATTTCACCGAATTTTAATAATAAAAAAACCTGCAATTTGCAGGCTTCTTTAATTACATCCACAACACGCCTTGATTCCCTTTAGGGTGGGGCGGTACAGCATTAATTATTCCCGGCTCCATTATCGTATCAACGATAGTTTCATGGGTCTTAAAGGTTTTACCGCAATTAATATTTGTGCACTGGTGATAGCGTTCTTTAGTTTCGTCACTAAGGTAACGGCTGGATCTCGCGTGTGCTGCAAATTTACAGCGTGGGCAATGCATCATACTTACCTCCGAAACTGCATATTCAGGAATTATGCTGATCTTATCACCAGCGTTCGCATTTGTGAAATAAATATCAACTAGTTGAATATTACAAGGCTTCTGCCTCATAAGTAACATCCGATAACAACACTTCGAGAGACAATTGGGTGGTGTAGCCGCTATTACTCAGGCTGTGCGATACCTTACTGATTATCCAGCTTTGTTGGTCTATCACTGATTTAAAGCCGCTGACGGCTATCGGTGTTTCAGGAAACAAATCAGCGCGCCCCATGGCGAGAGTGATACTGAATTCAGCCACACCCCGCTGTAGTTTTTCCCATTTAGACTGTGCAGCGCGCATAGCCGCTTTTTGTGTAGCGTAAACTGTCGTGATAACAAAAACGTTATCTTCTGACCCCACCAGATAATCCCCTTGCTTTTCCTCAACCGGTTTTTTCACCGTCGCCGCTTTGGTGCGGGTCGGCTTGGCTTTAGGGTGTTCCAGTGCGCGGAGCTGTTTAAACTTGGGCTTACGCAGCAACTTAACCTTTTTCGGCTTGGCCGGTTTCGGGTCTTTGGTGTGCAACCAACTGGCACTGACACCGGTATACGCACCCCGGTCAGCAACACTAAAGCTGTGCTGGTCGCCATCTTGCCGGGTGAGGGTCATTTGCGGAATAGGTTTACCGCTGGCAGTAACAGCGCTACCCGGCTTGATAAACAGCAAACGCCCGGCCTTTACGGCGGCCACCGCACCATTGAGCGAGGCTAACCGGGTGATAAATTTGGCGTCCGTTTCTTGCGTCTGGTCGATGTGTGAAATGGCGATATCCGCCAGACCGTCAGCCAGCATGGCTTTCAGGTTGTTGCGCTCGGCCACCTGTGCCACGACTTTCCCCAACGTGGTCTCATGATAAGAGACTTCACGCCGGGCATTGAGAGAACCACGAAAGTCGGCACTGCGGGCGCGAATGGTCAGTGTATCCGGCGCGCCATGGTGCTCGACCTCATCCACGGTAAAATCACCTTTGCCAATCAGCGCCGACCCTTTCCAGCCCAAGAACACTGATAGCACTGCGCCCCGTTCCGGCATGGCAAGCTGGCCGTCGGCGTCATCCAGTTCAATATCAAGCTGGTCTGCCTCAAAGCCCCGGTTATCGGTGAGGCTCAGGGACAGCAGCCGGTCACGAATATTCTGCGTAATATCTTGCTGATTAATGGTCAGCATAAAGTCCGGGGCCATATCCGCCCCGGCCGGTAAAGACAGGCCGATCATCATGAGAAGAATCCCCCGATAGCCGCCTGCGCTTTGCCGGTCATTTCCGTTGCCTTACCCAGCAACTCGTCAGCCTGTTGTTGCAGGTCGCCAAACATCGCGGTTAATGACTCATCAACCCGCAACAAATTGAGGGTGAACTCAATACGTCGGGCGCTGCCATCTTCAAAAAACAGCGCACCGGTCTGGCTAAGGCTCTCAATGACAAACATGCCGTAAATCATGCCACTGCCCTCGACCAGCGGCCATGCCTTGCCTTGGTCAGCCATCGCCTCAAGGGTCAGCAAAGACAGACGGCCGCCGGTCAGCTCCGGCAGTAGCACCCCGGACAGGGTGATTTTTTCATTATCGACGCCAAGATATTGCGCGGACGGGCGCAAGCCCACCCGGCTGTTGGTCGGCCAACGGTAATCAATGTTGCGCGCCATGCTCTGATAAGGTGTGGTCTGGCGCATAAACACAAATAAGCCCAGCGATAACATCATGATTAGTCACTCTCCATCTGGCCGCGCTGGCGGGCGCGTTTAGTGCGTTCATTTTTGGCGAGGGCATCTGTCATCATGCGTTCGGCATCCTGTCGGCTCATGCCCGGCGGGATAGTGACCTTGATATCATTGGTGGTCACACTGCTATCAACGATGGTGGTGCCAGTATTGGCGGTGACCGGTTGATAACCGCCGTACAGCACGCCGCCACTCGGTGAATAACCCCCCGCGTAAGGGTTATCTTTCGGGACTTTATCGGCCAGCCCGTCTGACTTGCTATCAATAATGCCGAGTTTTTCCAGCACCCAATCAATGCCACTGCGCAGGGTATTCAGTGCATTCATCGGTAGACTCAGCGCAGCCGCCAGCCCCTCACCAAATAACTTGCCCGCGTTGGTCGCTACGGCCAAGGTTTCCTGCGTGGCTTTAACCGGTTTAATCAGGTCAGCGAACCAGTTAGCAAGCTGTTTTACCTTGTCGCTAAACCAGTTAAACACCGGTTTAAGTGGTTCAAACGCAGCACTGACTGGCCCCATGGCGGCGGTAAAGCCCTCGGCTACGCCAGCAATAAAAGCGCTGATAGGCTCCCAATATTTACGGATAAGCAGACCACCGGCCACAATGGCCGCCACCACCGCCACTATCGGCCATGTCAGTGCTGTCAGTGCGGCGGTAATGGTTCCGGCCATCAGCGAAAAACCGGCACTTAACAGACTGGCCCCGGCTAATAACAGGTTAAACCCGGCCATCACCGGCCACGCAATTAACCCCAGCGCACCCAGCCCGGCAACCAGTGCCAGCGCCGCGCCGGTCACTTTGCCAATGGTGCCGACCAGTTCCGGGTTTTTCTTGGCCCATGCGGCCACCTTAACCAGCCAGTCCGTGGCGGTCACGGTCAACTTACGCAGCGCCGAGTCTTGCTTTTCAAAGACTTCAATTTCGAGGTCTTCCCACGCCGAACTCAGGTTTTTCAGGTCGCCGTCAAGGTTATCCATTCTGACCGTGGCGATAGATTGCGCGGTGCCATCGGCATTTTTCAGCTTACTTTGTTTCTCGGCCAGCTTGCCATTACCGGCTGCGGCCACCAGTTTCACCGCGCCTTTCATCGCCTCATCCCCGAATATCACTTTCAGGTATTCGGCTTGCTGTGCGGTGCCTAACTTGTTCTTTTTAAACGAGCGGTCAATATCTTTGAGGATTTTCTCCACCGGCAACATATTGCCCTTGCTGTCGCGGGTGGTTATTCCCAGCTCCCGCAAGGCTTCCGGGGCTTTACCTATTGGAGCCTGTAACCGGCTAAACACCGCACTGGTACTGGTGCCCGCCATACTGCCTTTAATGCCGTTATCCGCCAGCACACCGAGTAACGCGGTGGTATCTTCAATACTGGCCCCGGCGGCCTCGGCAATCGGGGCGACATATTTCATCGCCTCGCCCAGCTCTAACAGGTTGGTGTTAGAGCTGGTAAAGCCTTTCGCCATCACGTCTGACACGCGTTTAATCTGGTCTAACGGCAGGTTAAATGCCGATTGCATGTTGGTGACAATATCCGCCGCCTCGGCAATATCCACACCGGACGCCAGCGACAGGTTAACCGTCGGCTCAGTGGCGGCCAGAATGGCGTCGGCGTCATAGCCAGAACGGGCCAGCGTGTCTTGGGTACGCGCCACATCCGTCGGGGAAAAGGCGGTGGAGCCACCGATATCCCGCGCCTGCTGGCGAATAGCGGCCAGCTTGGTGTCGTTTTTATCCAGCCCCAAGATTGCCTGGGTGCCAGACATCTGGCTGTCAAACTCGATACCCGGCGCAATCAGTTTCGCTGCACCATACAACCCGGCGGTTGCCACACCCAGACTGGCCGCGCCCACATTGCGCACTGTGGCAGTGGCAGCTTTGCCTTTCTGATAGCGGTTACTGATACGGTTGAGCTGTTCCTGTTTCTGGCTCAGACGTTGCAGCTCTTGGCGCTGGCGGCTCAGGGCGGTAGTGGCTTCGGTGGCACTGCTGCGTAACCGGCGCTGTTCCGCGCTCAGATTTTTGGTGGCAATGCCGTCAGCATTGAGTGCATCACGCTGACGCTGTACTGACTGGCGCAGTCCGTTGTATTTGGTTTGCAGCTCAGTGGCGGCGCGTTTGGCTCCCTCCATCAGCCGGGCTTGTTGGGCGGTGGGTTTCTCGGTGTTCTTAAAGGCAATCGCCAGCGCCGCCGCGTCTTCCTTGGCTTTTTTCAGTGCCTGCCCGGTGACGGCCAGTTGGGCGCTGGCCTTGCGGAAACCGTCAATTTTCGCCGCCTGCGCATCAAGATTCTTGATAGTGCTTTGCGTGTTGCGAATATCCCCCGTGAGGGATTTACTGGCGGTTTGAATGGCTTTAAATGGGCGGGTGGCCTGGTCTACGGCTTTGAGCAGCACCTGTAACTGTAAGCTCTTACTCATTGTTTACGGCTCCACTGCGTAGCATGGCTTTATGACGCCAGCGCACCAGCTCGGTGAGGCTCATCCCCCAACACTCCGAGGGCGGCCAGTGAAAAATGGCGGCAATGTCCGCCATCAGGTCGTCAACTTCCAGTTTCGGGTCGAGTTTTACCCCGCCTGTTTCGGCGACAAAAAACCAACCACCTTACCGGCCAGCGCCACTAAATCTGGCAATTCCAGACGGCTGCATTCTGCTGTTGTCAGTGAGGGGTAAGTGATGCGGGGCAGCACGATAATCAACGCATCGACATCAGAGTTAGCCACATCGGCCAGACGCACCCCGCGCAGGGTTCCGGCATTGGGGCGGTTGACTTCGATTTCAGTAATCAGCGTATCGCCACGCTTAACCGGTGTATCCAGTACCACCAGATTCTCATTAATCTCGGTAGCGGGTTCAGTTTTAACAGTCACTTTTTTCATGGTTTTTTCCAATTCAGTCAGGGAGGGCCAGCGGGTTCACGCTGGCCGTCAGGGTTAGCGGCCAATGGCCTTGCGTTGGGCTTCCAGCAGGTCAACACCGTTAACCCGTTCAATCAGGTTAACCACGTCAATCTCGATCACTTCTTTGCCGTCAATGGTCAGTTTGTAGTAGGTGCATTGGGTGGACACTTTGGTTTCGGTGTCTTCCCCTTGCTTGGACTCGCCGCCGTCAATTTCTTTATGACGGCCACGCACTTCGACATCGACCGCTATGACTTCGCCGGTATCGTCGCGTTGATAAGCGCCGGAAAAACGCAGCGGCACCGCATCAACTTTTGGCGCACCCCATTGCTGCAACACAAACTCGTCAAGGCCGCCCATTGACCATTCCATGGTGAGCGCATCGTCATCCAGACCTAAATCAATTGGCGCAACACCGTTCATCCCTGCGCCCCGGTAGTTCTCCAGCTTGCGGGTCAGTTTTGGCAGGGTAATGGCGGACACGATCCCCATGTAATCCCGGCCATCGTTAAAAACGTTCATTAATTTCAGCTTACGTGGCAGTGCCATAAGTCAGGTTTCCTTAGCTGTTGACGGCGGCGGCAAAGTTCACCAGATAGCTGTCGGTGATACGCTGGCGCAGGGTGAGGTCTTCCAGTGGTGGCACTGGGGTGTAGTCGTAATCGATAAACAGCTTGCCCGCTTTCAGGGTGTCTTTATCGTTGGCGCTGTCGTCATACCAGCACGTCCCGTCAATAATCAGCCCGGCGGATTTCATTTCGCGGAATTTGGCGTTGATGCTGCCAATTATGTCGCGTACCAGTGTGGGGTGCATTGGGCGGTCAATGGCCCACAACTGCGCCTCGGCCATGGTGTCAGCCAGAATTTGCGCGGTGCGGGTGTAGTTTTCGAAAGCAAATAGCGGGTCATCAGAGCAGGTGCGCGAACCCCAAAACTTGAAGCCATCTTTGCGGATTAGCGTGGTTACGCAGGCTTGGTTAAGCAGGTCAGCATCGGTGCCGACGGTCTGCAAATCCCAATAGACGCTGGCACTGATACCGGTGACGCCATTCACCCCGACGTTAGACAGAGTTTTGTGCCAGCCAGTCTCTTGGTCAATCTTGGCGCGCAGGCCGAGGGCACGGGCGGTGGCATAGGCAATGTCGGTGCTGTTGGCAGTAGTGTTCCAGCTCAGGAAGTCCGGCCAAATCAACATCAGCTCACGCTGGCTGAAATTGTCGCGGTATAACATCGCTTCGGAAATGGTCTTGCAGTCATAGGCACTGATATAGCCAAAGGCGCGCAATTTTTGGCAAATATCCGCCAGTGCCGTTGATACCGCCAGATTATCCAGCCCCGGCACACCGAGAATGCGCGGGCGCACACCGGTGACAGATTGCGCATCTAACAACGCTTTCATGCCGGTATAGCGGCCATTCTCGTCTGCGCCGCCGATAATATTAGACGTGGTTTCAGCTTCATCTTTACCGGTCGCTACACGCACCACAATGGTGACCGGGCGGGCCTGTTCCGCAATCGCCAGCAATGACGCGGCCAGTGTGCCTTTTTTACCGGCTTTACCGGCGGCTGCCAGTACGTTGGTAATCAGTACCGGGGTGTTGAGGGGGAACGCTGCCGCGTCGGCATCCTCGCTGGTGCAGACCATGCCGACAATGGCGGTGGATACAGTGGAAATAACACGGGTGCCGTCGTTGATTTCGAGGACACGCGCGCCGTGGTGATAATCACTCATGGATTAACTCTCTGTTGGTTGAGGGTGAGAGTATGGTGACGGCTTACTGTGCGAGGGGCATCTGATAGGGGATGTGTGGTGGCTGGTACAACAGAAAACGTCACTGATTAGATATATTGAATGACACAGAAGAATGGCGGCCCAATAGACCGCCTCTCAACTTATATTCACCTAATGCTCAAAGATTGAATTCTATTGCGTTACGTATTTATCTTTATCTTCTGGTGGAGTAAATGATTCGCCATCATAGAACCAGTCTATATCTGGCGGATTTTTCAATTTAGTTATATCTATCCACCGCATAGCGGGATGGAATAACAGTGAAATATCTTTGTCGGTTTCGAGTCGCTCGGAACAGACACCTAAACTGTTTACGCGGATATATTTTTTCATGCGTATTCCTCAATAATAATTATGCCATCACCGCCATTTCCCCCTAAAAGTATTCCGCTGGATCTGGGCGCATAAGCGCCACTACCACCAGAACCCAATAAGCCGTGTTCACCGGGGATGGCACTCCCCCCGGCAGATATAGGGTTTCCGCCCGCAGAAAGTGAAGAATGCCCGCCAGCACCGCTTTCATAACCTGCGCCGATAGATATAGCCGGTGTTCCTGCCCCTCCTCGAATGTTTAAATGATTCCCTCCGATACCTATACCGCCGCCACCATTAGACATTAATAAAGGGCTGCCAACTTCAAAGGCAATACCTGATGCCGCGCGTGATCCATTTTCGCTGGACATATAATTACCAAAACTGCTACTTGTTCCACTGGTTGGCTCCACACTACCCACGCCCCCCATTCCACCTTTACCCACTGTCAACTCAATGGGATATGTGAGGTCATCGACATCAAAGAATGAAATCGAGGTGCCGCCACTTCCCCCACCAGACCCCATGGAAACTTGGTTTGCTCCGGTTGATGGTGTGCCACCCGCGCCGCCTCCGCCACCAACGACGGTCACCTTAATACGTTTAGCTAATGGTTTTTTATAGACTGCTGACTCAGAAAATTTTGACACTCTAAGCAATCGACCATGAAACTTATCTTCACCTAAATCAAGGTGTTCCAGTGCAAGGGCAACTGATTCCGGCCCCATAGCTTTAATTTCAGAAAAGAGACGAGCGACCTGTAAATACTGGCTGTGGGGATTGATTGCTTTAATGTGTTCAGCCAGTAAGTTATCGGCGTATTGCTTAACCTCAATCACCTTGTCATCCACATACTTACGCGTTGCCAGCACCACTGACGGGTCGATTTTCAACGTGACAGCAGCGGTGCTGCTAACAATTAAAATCACCCGAATGGTTTGGGTGCGGCCGCTGCCCTCTTGCAGTTGTGGTTTATAGGTTTCGGCACAGTTAGCAATGGCAACCAAATCACCGTCTTTATCCAGCAATCCAATTTCCCGAATCCACCACCCACCCTCGGTTTCAGGGATAACCTGCTCCGCAATAATCTGACTGGTATTAATGGGGTCAATGGTCAGCATGTTAAGGGCGGAGCGGCGCTGCTCATTCACCAGTTTAATTTGTGCCGGGTTCGGCGTTGGCAGGGTTCCGCCACCATCTCCGACTGCCATGTGGGTAATCTCTAAGCGGGTGCCGAGTGCGGTGGCATTCGCCAGCTTGGCCGCGCCGATGTTGGTCAGTAAAGCAAAGAATTTCGCTGTCATGGGTTCACTCTCAGGTCATCAATAATATGGACGGCAGCGCTGGCATAATCCTCGCCGGTCACGGTTATGGTTTCAGGTAAATACGGGTACACGGTCAGCTCATCACCGCCGTAACTGGCGGCGGCGATAGTCAGCGGGCCACTGCTGTCAAGATTGATAGACAGGCCGACTAAATGGCGGCTGCATGGTTTGGCGTCATCTATCAGCCGCTCCAGTTCTTGATACATTTCTTCGGTAATGCCGGTTTCCAACACGCCAACATCAAGGCGAAAAGTGCCGGGGGTTTCGTTGGTCTTCCACCACTCAATTACTTTGATGAGATAGCCCAGCGGCTCCACCACCCGGCGAATTGCGCCTATGGTGCCTTTGTGTTTGTGGACATATTGCGAGGACTTCACCACGGCGCGCTTGGTAACTTCCGGCCAGTTCTCATCCCAGCGGTCAACTGACCACGCCCACGCCAGATAGGGCAACAATGGCAGCGGACAAGTGTCGGCGTTCCAGAGCTGGCGAATCGGAACGGGGATATTCTCCAATTCAGCGCAGGCGCGCGCGGCGGCCACTTCCAGCACTGAGGAACCGACAGGCAGTAAGCGGTCAGTCATCGGTACCCCCGACAGTGATAGTGCTGCCGGTGCACCAAGCCGCTTGGGTTTTATCCAACACCACATCAGCCAGCGGAGCATTAATCACCACCCGCTGGACGCCCTCAACATGCAGCGCGGCATAGAGTGCCGACAGGCGAATATCGCGGCCGAGGCGGCGCTGTGCAGTGACAAAAGCGGTCAGTTTCTTCTCAGCCGCTGCGCGGATGGGTTCGGCTTCCGGCCCCGGATGCAAATACAGCACCGCGTCAATGTCATAGTCTGCAATGCGGGCGGATTGCACCGTGACCCGGTCAGCCACCGGCCGCGTGTTCTCATCATTCAGCGCAGCTTCCACCACGGCCAACAGCTCGCTTGAGGCTTCACCGTTACCCTCTCGCGATAACACCGTGACCGTGACACAGGCCGGGGCTGGACTGATTGCCGAGGCATCGGCCACCCGGCCGTCAGCACTTTTGGCGTGATATTCATACGCGCCC
This sequence comes from Yersinia hibernica, assembly GCF_004124235.1. Lineage (NCBI taxonomy): Bacteria > Pseudomonadati > Pseudomonadota > Gammaproteobacteria > Enterobacterales > Yersiniaceae > Yersinia > Yersinia hibernica. Next base: position 2,198,648 of record NZ_CP032487.1, on the reverse strand, counting down.
GTTGGCCCGGCGACGCTCAAGCCCTCAAAGGCTTGCGGGATACGCACCCGGAAATCACTGTCTGACTCCATTACCGCCTCAATCGGTGGAATAGCGGTGGGATCAGCCGGGATAATGACCAACCGCTCAACGTTATTATTTGCGCCGAGCTGGTCTAAATCGCTGCCGACGGCATACGCCACCATCACCGCGCGGGCAGCATCATTAACCCGCTGGCGCAATATCACCTCCCGGTAGGCGTTTTCCTGCAACAGCTTGACCAGCGGCTCCGACTCCAGCGACAGAGTACGGGCCACGGCGGCGCGCTGCTCCTGCGGGTAAAGGGAAATCAACGTGGCTTTGCGCTCGGCCAGCAGGGTTTCATAGTCCAGTTCTTCCACCACAAAGGGCGCGGGTAACAGGCTCAGGTCAATGGTTGCCATAGGTTCAGCTCACAGGGATGGTTAAAGAAAGGGGGGCCGCGCTGTCGGTGCGGGTGCCGGTGATATCGACCACCATCTTTCCGTCAAAGGTGGTATCAAAAGTGATGCCCGTCAGCTTGACCCTCGGCTCCCAGCGCAAAATGGCGCTGTAACTGGCGGCCATGATTTGCAGTCGCAAGGCCGGATTTTGTGGCTGGTCAATCAGCTCAGATAACAGTGAACCGTAAGCCCGGCGCATCACCCGTGAACCTACTGGGGTAATCAGAATATCGGCGATGGACTGGCTGATATGGTCAGCATCGGTAATGGTCTGCCCGGCGCTGCGGTTCATGCCGAGGTATTTGGCTGTGGTCATTTAATCCCCACCGTATAATCACCGCCACGCTGTACTTGGCCGTGGTCATGTTTATCAATAACTACGCCATTGGATGAGAACTGGCCGCCGGAATGTTCAATATCGCCGCTCATCTGGCCGCCTTTGGTTACGTTCAGCGTGGCGGTAGTCAGGTTGTTGGTGCATTCCACTTCGGGGGTATCCAGCAGGATTTTTACCGAGGCGGCACAGGTGATAGTGGGGGCGGTAGCATTCACCGATTCACTGGCATTGATAACCGCTGTTTTGATGCCGTCAGCCAGCAACTCACCGCTGTCAGGTTCATAGTGCAGCGTGGCACCATCAGGAAATGAGAGATACAGGCCATCTGCCGAGGCCGACGGCGGCGGGAAGTCATCAGAGAAAATACCCGGCAGCACAAAGGCGGTATCGAGTTCACCGCCAAGGGACAATATCAATACTTGCTCACCCTCGGACGGTGCCCACCATGATCGCGATTGACCGGCGCGCAGCGTCAGCCAGTTTAACCAGCCGGTGGTATTGTCGCCCGTCGCTACACGGCACAGGGCTTGGTCGAGATCGACCTCGGCCACCGTACCAATGCGGATAAGGTTGCGCAGCAGGCGCAGAATTTCAGTGAGTTGGGTTTGTGTGTTCATACAGAAAGAATGCCGCCCAACGGGTCAGGCGGCAATTTATGCAGGTTTGTTCGGGGATGGCACAACGAGAAGACTATTTGGTTGTTAGATCTGATTGTCGGTTTATAGTGAGTAGCAGTCGCTTACAGTTATTTCATATTTTTAATTACAGTAGCGAATAGTTCAATTACATCTGTATATTCTTTAGTGCTTTCGCGGGATTCGAAGTATTCGTAATGATTACCACTAACGAAAATATAGAAATTTTTTTCTGTCTCTTTAACCTTCATTATTTTAAGAGCGTTATATTTCTCTAGAAATTTTACAGATTCACTTTTGCTCAAAAACAAACATAGTTGATGTGCTTTTTTATCTGATAAGAAATAGTTTTTGAAGGCCATTTCGGAAATAATTGAAGTATCAAAATCCTTTGCATTTTGATTATTGTAGGTGGTTTCTTTTTTAAATTGTTCCAAAAAATCATAGATTAGTGTCAATAGTTTTTCTCTTCTCCATTCATTTAATGATTTAGAACGGTTATTTTTTGCTATTAACCAGTTAATGAATGCTGATACACAAACCCCAACCAGTGAACCAAAAGCGCCCATGAGCGTTACGTTTAATGTGGTTAATTCCATGGATTAGCTTACCTTGAGAAAAGCGAATATAAACATCATAACCATACCCATTCACTCAAGCCAGCCATTAAAAAAGCGGTTGTACTATTTAGCTAGGTAAGCAAACACAGCATTTTCAACAAGTTCTCTGTCTTGTAATGTAAACCCCAGCAACGGCCGCTCGTCATACCGCACATCTTTACTGTGTACATTCGGACGGTCACGCAAGCCAAAGTGATGCACCCGCGCGATACGTTCAACGCGTCCGGCAAACTCGACCACCGCCTCATTGGGGTTACTGTTGGCTTTCATATAGCGCGCGGTGCGCAGCTTGGCGAACATTTCCTTTTTAATCCGACCTTTTGGTTTACGCAATGGTTGAGATTTACGGGCAGCATACGGGGTGCCGTCGGGCGCTTGCTGGCGTTTAATCCGCTGCTGTTGGCTGGCCCGCAACCGCTTGGCAACCGTGACCGCCAGCGCTTTGCGCGCCTTGGGGGTTAAGTTGGCAATCAGCCCGGCCAGTGCATCATCAAAGGGTTTCAGCTCATTCATTTGACTGTTTCACCGTTGAAGTAGATGGCTGTTGGACGTGGTGACATCCCCGGCCAAGTCGGCTCTAACGCATGGTTAACATGCAATGCACCATCGACCTCTTTCACAATGGCCCGTTCGGTCAATTGCAGGTCGATACGGATATCACTCAGCACATCGCTAATCACATCAACCTTGTGAATAAAGCCGGTGCGGCGCTTTTCTTCTGTCGCCATGATGTCCGGTTGATGCTCCCGCAGCCATGCCAGTATCGGCACAAACAGATAATCAACGTCACTGGGAAAATCCTCAATAAACAGCGTCAGCGTATATTGATTTTCAAAAGAGAGCGACGGGGCCAATGTTGAGACAATGCGCCCGCCATCAACAAACATTTTTAGCCGTTCCGGGTTAGCCTGCAACAACGGCAGACTGTCGGTTAAGGCTTGGCGTAGCAGTTTGGGTTTTAACATGATGCTGTTCCTGACACTGTTTAACGGCTTCCACTTGCAGCCCACAGGCCACCAGTGCAGTTTCTAACTGGCGAATATCGGCACTTAAATCACCGTTAACCGCCGGACTGCTGCCCGGTAACGGGCAACTGCTCACCGTTGGACAGCCAACGTAAATAATCATTGGGGCTGGCGAACGCGGGGCGCTGGTGCAGCCGGATAACGTCAGCAGGCAAAGCAGTAGCAAACCAATCACGCAAGGCTTTATTTTCATTGAGTAACCTTTGAATTCTCTGCTCACGGGACAATGACAAGGTGCTGGCATGGCTCAGTGATTGTCGTAATGCCAGCTCATTCTCGCTCTGTTGCCGGGCCTCATCTTGCAGGCGGGTTATTGCGTTGTCCCGGCTCTCAATCCCAGCGGATAAAGTGCCAATCACCAGCTTGGCGCTGTCTAACTCTTTTTTCAGGCTATGGGCGTGCCATGCTAGTAAACCCATCATCAAAACCCATATCAGAAGTAATGCGCGCATATCAGACCCCGCTCAGGCAGTGTGTTTGTTCGGTGATACGGCGGCGCTCCAGCCCTTTGCTTTTCACGCCATTGACGTACACCCAGCGCGGCAACTGATTGCAAGCGCTGCGCCAGTCGCCCTTGTTGACATAAAAGGCTAGCGTCGAGCGACAAGCCGCACCGGTGCCGACGTTAAAGGCAAACGATACCACCGCGTCATAGACTGGTTGCGGCATGGCAACCGGCATACACACCGCCATAGCCCGTTCAACCCGCAGCACATCAGCGACCAGATTGACCGCCACCTGCCGCTCACTGATAACGCTGCCCGGCTTAACGCCAGCCGTGTGACCGATGCCGTTTGTCCAAACGTTGGCGCTGCACTGGTAGGCGTTAAGCTGACACCCCTCATAATCGGCAATCAGTTTTAGTCCAGCGGCCGATGTTTTTAGGGTCTGATAGTTCGGCAAGGTGGCGGCCAGCGCCAGAATGACCCCGACCAGACAGCGCTTAACGATTGAGTTCATCGAACACCTCCCGCCTGATAACCACTTCTTTCAGCAAGAAATAGCTCTTGCGCCGGTAGTACCAATTAATAAGACAGGTCGCCGCAGCGGCCACCGCCGCCACATAAAACGCGATATCTTGCGGACTCAGTGCGCCAATAAACGCCAACAGCAGCGCAAAGACATAGGCTACCGCAGAGCTGATTTTCTCCATTTTCAATCCCATAATTGAACGGTTTCACGTTGGGCCGCCGGGGCCATGTCGGGCAACTCCACCGGATAACCATGGGGCAGAATGGCCCCCAGTTCCGACAGCCCCGGATTCGCGTCATAGACTTGCTCCAGCACATCTTGGGTGCGGCCGTAATAGCGCCAGCACAATGCGTCGAGCGTGTCGCCTTGCAACGCGTTGACCTGCATCAGATAAGGCCAATAATGTTGTGAGGCTTACCGGCAATGTTGCGAATGCTAATCCGCGCATCACGCCACAACTCATCAACGGTGCTTTCAATGGCCTCCGCACGTTTATCACCGCGCGCGCTGGCGTCATAGCCGCGATAACGTTCGGCCAGTAAGGCGGCAGTAATGGCGCAGACCGCCCGCTGGTACTCGGCTAACAAGATGCTTTCGCCGTCCAGTTGCTCGGCCTGCACCTCGGCCAATGTTTTAAAACCAGCGGCCATCTGGTCACGGCGGTACTCGTACAGCTCGGCATTAACCTCTGCGATTGCGCCCTTAATGGTGAAACGCAGGCGCTCGGCGGTGACGGTGCCCTCAAGGCGCAGCAGCTCACGCAGTTTTATCGGGTCAACCGCAGGCCAGAAAAAGGTATTTTCAATCACCGGTTCGGCCGTTTTGTCTGGCCGTGGCGCGGGGATAACAACAGTGGTCATGGCAACCTCAATATCAGAATGGGTGGGCGGTGGACGATGGCGTTAACAAGGTCAAACCTGTTGCGGCCATCGTGCCGCCCGGCTCGGGGAGCGTTCGGGTTAGCGGCTGGCGGCGTTCTTTAACTTCACGGCCAACCGCTCAATGTCTTTCTTGACGCCACAACCGGTGTGCAGTTGGAGTGCGCGGTGGAGGTGGCTTAGGGCCAGTTCGCCCCGGTCACTGTCACGCAGCACATAGCCGGTCATTTTGTGCAGTTTGGCGCGCACTTGGTCGGGCATGTCTTCATCTTCCATCAGCTCAATGGTTTGCAGCAGAGGGTCAACATCAACCGGTTTACCGGTGGCATAGGCGCGCGCCGCAGCGTCCGCGACTTCCTCAGCAATCAGGTAAGCCGTCGAGCGGGTAAAGCGGTCGGTCGGCACTAACTGATAACGCAGGGCATAACGGGCGATATCCAGTGCGCCGGGGATATCCCCGGCATCCAGACGCCAAATCATGACCGTCATTAAAATGGCGTCCTGCGCGCCTTTCCCCTCACTTAACACGCCAGATACCCACGGCAGGTAATCCGGCAATAACTGCCGTTTCAGCTCGGCTTTACGCTCTTGTGAACGCACCTGTTTCAGCTTGCGTTTATCTTCATTGAGCTTGAGCAACATCAGCTCGTAGCCGGTAGCATGGCGCAGCGGGTTATCTCGCTGCTGTGAGGCGGCAATAGCCGACTGTTGGATAAAATGGCGGCGCGCAGGACTGGACATGGCTTATTTGCTCCCTTTGGTTGCCGGTGCTTCCGTAGTGCTTTCCGTCGCGGCCTGCGCGTCGGTGGTGGCTTCTGGTTGGGTTTCATTCGGGTGAGCTGCAACGTTCACCGCAGCCATAATCGCAGCCGCTAGGCCGTCATAGTTCGGGGCATCGGATACCATCAGCGCGCTTGCACCCATGACGATTTCACCGCCACTTTTTGCCGGTAAAATCTCGATGTTTTCCACCAGACAGCCACAGGCATAATCTTCCACCACGTAATCCTGTTTAATGGATTCGTAGTTTTCGATGCGGTCACGCTTGGCGTTCTCATCGATATGGCGGCGGTGCGAGTCTTCCAGCCAATAAATAGACAGGTTATCGAGGCGGGTAATAAGAAACGCGTTTGCCGGGAAGAACGGTACACGGATAGCCGGTAAATTACCGATACGTTTCTGGCTGATAATCAGGTCAGCGGCGAGGGTTTCGCTGTTTTCCTGCTCTTTATTGACGATGGGGAAATATTTATCCTGCATCAACTGGCGACCCGTGATAACCACCAGTTCAGGGTCTTCCTGATGCCATTCAGCAATCATGTTATTGGTGGCATCCATCACCAATGCATCCAGATTGACGTAATCACCGCCATGCCCGACGCGGATTTTTTCCGACACTACCGCACCATCTTCACCGATGATGTTACTCATTACGCGGGTTGGCGCATTGGTGCGGTATTTTTGCAACCAGCCCGGCGCGATATCCTGCAACATCGGGTTAAGTGCACGATTAGACGTCTTGGCGCGATGGGTGCCATTGAAGCCCGCCATGATGCGGTCAAGTGCCTGCCGCTTGATAATGGCGTCGCGCAAGCGAGTCTGGAAATCCTGATAACGCGCCCACAGGTCAAGGGTGTTATAGCGAATGTGGAAATCGTAGTTCACCTGCTCACAGAAATACTTCTCACTGTCCAGCCCGGCAAATTCGGCGGTTTCGCGCTCGTCCCCGCCGTCAGTATCAGTATTGCTGGCAATTGACCCGGTCACACTCAGGCCCACTTTTTCGGCGGTCAACTCGGCTACCGGCACAATATTGATGCGGCTCAGAAATTCTGAGGACTCTTGGACGCGGGTCATGATGGTTTGCGTGACGGAAGGTTCAACGCTGAATTTTTTATTCAGGTCGCCGGTTTCTACCCCGTTCAGCTCGGCTTGACGGGTCAGATAGGCATTAAATTTAAAACGAGTTGCTGGGCGCATAATAATCCTGATTCAGTTAAATAACGTGTTAATGAAATAGCAATTGGGCCGCACAACGGGCGGCCAATAATCCCGGTTAGCAGTCGGTCAGCACCTCGGCTTTACCATTGACGCCAGTGGACTCCGGCCGTTTGGTCTGGCTAAAGTTTTCAGTGGTAGACAGTTGCGTTTTCAGCGCGACAACCCCTTGCTTGCTTTGGTCGATGTCTTGTTTCAACTCCACCACGTGGTCAGAGAGCTTTTTCTCAATGGCCGTAAAGCGGGCTTCAATGGTTTCGCTATGCCCCTGCACATGCTCCGCTACTGCGTTAACTGCCTCATGCACATCATTAAAGCGGGCGTCGTCTGTTGCCTGTTTGCGACTGAATACTGACTTCACCATGTTGAGCAACGTAACACCCGGCTCGGCCACGTCTTCAAATTCCAGTTGCACTTCAACCGCCGCAGAAAACAGGTTATCCGGGTGAGACTTACGGGAGGCCAGTGGGTTGTGCGTGGCTTTGACGCTGAATTCTAAAATTTCCGTGCCAAGGCTATTAGGGTCATCGGTCACGGCCAGACCGACCAGATAGGCTTTACCGCTGTTGGCAAAGTTCGGGCTAATTTCCATCGAGGTATAAACTTTTTGGCGGCTTTTATTCAGTAGCACCAGTTCATCTGTTGGGTTGATTTGGGCGAACAGTGCGCGCTTACCGTTAAGCGCTGAATCATCGTCAATGGTTTCCGCTTTCAGACCAACGACATCGCCATAACGGCGGAATGAACTGTCAGGTGACACACTTCTTATGTGTTCCAGATTGATGCGGCAACCGTAGACACGCGGGTCAAAGGTTTCGGCCATCTGGTTAATATCATCAACGTCAATCACTCGCCCGTCGCAGGTATCACCCTCAACGCCGATACGAAACCATTTTGATACTTTCTTAGCCATGAGCGGCTCCATTTAATGTGGGTTGTTTGGTACGGGGCTTAGTTTCCAGACTGAGAGGGGCGGCAACAACGAAAGCCCGTTGTGACGGGGCTGGCACAACAGCGAGGACGCGCAGAGGGTCGGGCTGGTCGCGTAGCCTAATGGCATGAATACGACATCGAGCACCATTATCAGCGACCCACGGCGACAGGCGGCCTTGCTTTACTGGCAGGGCTTTTCTGTGCGCCAGATTGCGGACACGCTGGCCCTGAAATCGCCGACTGTGCAGAGCTGGAAGAAGCGCGACGGGTGGGACGCCATTGCACCCATTTCCCGTGTGGAAACCAGCATGGAAGCGCGGTTAATTCAGCTCATCATGAAAGACGCCAAAGAGGGGCGGGACTTTAAAGAGATTGACCTGTTAGGCCGCCAGATTGAACGGTTGGCGCGGGTGAACCGCTACAGCCAGACCGGCAGCGAAGCCGACTTAAACCCAAATGTGGCGAACCGCAACAAAGGGGAACGCAAGACCCCGGATAAAAACCTGTTCGGTGAATCCGCCGTTGAAAAGCTGGAATCCATTTTTCACGAAAATATCTTTGATTATCAGCGCAACTGGTTTGAGGCCGGACTCACTCACCGTATCCGCAACATTCTAAAATCACGCCAGATTGGGGCGACATTCTTCTTTGCCCGTGAAGCGCTGTTGGATGCCATCACCACCGGACGTAACCAAATATTCCTGTCAGCCAGTAAGGCACAGGCGCATGTGTTCAAAAGCTACATTATTGACTTTGCCCGCATGGTTGACGTTGACCTGAAAGGCGACCCGATGGTGTTACCCAACGGCGCGCGCCTGTTCTTCCTCGGCACTAACGTGCGCACCGCGCAGAGCTACACCGGCAATCTGTATCTTGACGAATATTTCTGGATACCCAAGTTTCAGGAATTACGCAAAGTCGCCAGCGGCATGTCACTACACAAAAAATGGCGTACCACCTATTTCTCCACGCCGTCGAGTCTGGCCCACAGCGCCTATCCGTTCTGGTCTGGCGAATTATTCAATAAAGGCCGGCGCAATAAATCCGACCATATTCAACTGGATTTAAGCCACAGCCATTTGGCCCGTGGTTCGTTGTGCGCTGATGGTCAGTGGCGGCAGATTGTGACGGTGGAAGATGCACTGGCGGGCGGTTGTAACCTGTTTGACCTCAACCAGCTCTCACTGGAATACAGTCCGGCCGAATATCAAAACCTGTTGATGTGCGAATTTGTCGACGATCAAGCGTCAGTGTTCCCGTTCGCCGAGTTGCAGGCTTGCATGGTTGACAGTCTGGAAGAGTGGGAAGACTACAACCCGTATTCGTTGCGGCCGTTTGGTTATCGTCCGGTGTGGATTGGTTACGACCCATCCGAGGCCAACGGCGGTGACAGTGCCGGGTGCGCGGTGATTGCACCGCCATTGGTGCCGGGCGGCAAGTTCCGAGTATTGGAGCGCCACCAGTGGAAAGGGATGGATTTTGAAGCGCAGGCCAAACATATCGAAGAGCTGACGCATAAGTATTGCGTGGAATATATCGGTATCGATGCCACTACCGTCGGCCAAGGCGTTTTCCAATTAGTGCGTCAGTTCTTCCCGGCAGCAAGGGAAATCAAATACACCCCTGAAATCAAAACCGCCATGGTGCTAAAAGCCAAGCACACCATTAATAACGGCCGTCTGGAATATGACACTGGCCACACCGATATCACCCAGTCATTTATGGCCATTCGCAAAACCATGACTGCTAGCGGCAAGAGTTCGACTTATGTTGCCAGCCGCAGCGAAGAAGCCAGTCACGCCGATGTGGCGTGGGCGATTATGCACGCCCTGTTAAATGAACCCCTTACCGCGACATATGGCGGTCATAGCCCTAATTTCTTGGAGTTTTACGGATGAAATCAATGACTTTTACTGCTGGTCAAGTTGACGGCCTGCGCGAACACTTCGAAAACTCAGCCTTTGACTATCAAAAGACGTGGTATCGGGTGGGGCTGACCAGCGTAGCCCGAAATATCACCAAATCTCGCCAAATTGGGGCCGACTGGCTTTTCGCTTTTGAAGCGTTACTGGATGCCCTAGCCACTGGCCGCAATCAGCATTTTTTAACCTGCTCCAGAAATAGCGCTCTGACGACCCGCGCCTTTATTGCGGAGTTTTGCCGGGTAGTCGGGGTAAACGTGAACCCATTATCGCTGAATAATATGTTGTTAGGTAATGGCGCACTTATCGCCTTTCACGGTGAAAACAGCCACGCAGCCGCTCATGCCGGGAACGTATACCTGGGTGAATATGCATGGGCCAAAAACCCGCGTTCAATACTGCAAATGGCTAAGGGGATAGCGATGCACAAAAATCATCGTTTAACGCTCTATACCACACCCTCCCGCTCACATACTGCGTTCAAGATTTGGAATGGTTCACTACACCGCCCACGAAAAGCAGTACCGGTGATACACACAGATAACGGCGTTTTTTGTGCTGATGGTGTATTTCGTCAATCGGTCACGGCTGATGATGCCATTCAACAAGGCTGCACGTTATGGGAAAAAGACTGGAAGAAAGATTGGCTGGAAAAACACATGACGGTGGATGATTTTAAACTCTTATATTTGTGCGACTGGTCACAAGCGGCAAACAATGCAGGGGAAGTGAAATGAGTAAGCGCAAGGGCCGCAAGGCATTAAGCCGACCTGTAACCAATCACACCGCCAGCCAACAGCAGCCGGTGGAGGCGTTCACCTTTGGCGAACCCTCCGCCGTGCTCGACAAGCGGGAAATACTGGATTACATCGAATGCACCAGTAACGGTAAATGGTATGACCCGCCTATCAGCTTTGACGGACTGGCGCGCAGCTTTCGGGCGGCGGTGCATCATAGTTCACCGCTGTATGTGAAACGCAACATACTGGCAAGCACATTTACCCCTCACGCAATGCTCAGTCAGCAGGCATTTAGCCGCTATGCGCTGGATTATCTGGTGTTCGGCAATGCGTTTTTAGAGGTGCGCCGTAACCAACTGGGCGCACCACTGCGCCTCGACCCCAGCCCGGCCAAGTACACCCGCCGTGGATTAGAAAAAGATTGCTATTGGTTTGTCCAGAACTGGAAAGATGAACACCTGTTCGCCGCCGGGAGCATTTTCCACCTGATAGAACCGGATATCAATCAGGAGCTTTACGGTTTACCGGAATACCTCAGCGGTTTAAATTCGGCATGGCTCAATGAAGCCGCCACGCTGTTTCGCCGCAAGTATTATCAGAACGGCGCACACGCGGGATACATCCTGTATATGACTGATGCGGCGCAAAGTAGCAGCGATATTGAGGCAATGCGTAAAGCGATGCGTGACACCAAAGGGCTAGGCAACTTCCGCAACCTGTTTATGTATGCCCCTAATGGCAAAAAAGACGGTATCCAGATTTTACCGTTGAGCGAAGTCGCCACCAAAGATGACTTTTTTAATATCAAGAATGCCACCCGCGACGACCTGCTTAGTGTGCACCGGGTGCCACCGCAGATGATGGGGATTATTCCCAACAATACCGGCGGTTTCGGTGACGTGGCGAAAGCCTCACAAGTGTTTGTTCGTAACGAGTTAACGCCATTGCAAGAACGACTGAAAGAGGTGAATAACTGGATAGGGGAAGAGGTGATCCGGTTCAAGCCTTATGAACTGATAAGCGAGGATTAATATGGGACGTAAAGCGCCAACACCACCGCCATACAAACCCGGTGATACAGTGAAGAGGCCCGCGCCACCGCCTCAACCACCAAGGAAATGTGTGTGCTCAGGTTGTTATTGTCAGCGAATGGATCTAGGTGGATATCAGCCTCATAGTTGCAGTGTCGATATAGTTGCAGCACCGTCGGATGATTGAAGCACCACACCACAGCCGCCGAACCGGGCGGCTTTTTCATGCCCGAAAAGTAGCAATTCCAACACCTCGCGCCATACACTATCAGACGCCCGCCACGCCCTCGCACCCTATGAACACGCATTGATTCCCAACCCAACCGAACGCAGCACCACGGCCCGCCCAAGATCTATAAATAAGGGTATCAAAACCCTTTGCGCGCAATGCTATCCCCGCCACGCCTGCGCGCTTTGTAGGTCGCTTTTCATGCACTTGCATGATCCATCGAGATCCGCGTCGGGGCTGGCGCTAACAGGGGAAATAGGGGAGGGGATCATCATGCGGAATCATGCACTATATGCATGCATGGCCCAAATCACGATGGGAGGCCATACACGCATTGTCTTATAAGAAATTTATCAGTGCGATTTTTTACCGTCGGCGTTATAGAAAATCTCATCATAATTTTGGCTCGTGACTATCTGGCTGGTCAGGTCTGATATCAACGACATAGCGACAAGAAATTCACTATTACTGCATTGTGCAACTTGCGAAACTTCAGCAATAAACTTAATTCTTGAAAGCGTTAGTTCTCTTTTATCAACGGGTTCCATGCAGGCTCCTTATTATACTGTATTTATATACAGTATTAAGTAAAAGGTTATACAGGTCAATACTGTAAACGGCTGTTTAGCTAAATCAGAGGTTTGTGACGCGCTATATGCTGTAAAAATAATCCGATGTGACGCGTCACAATGGTTTAATTGCACTAATTAATAGGCTATTCACGCCTTGGGTTTGCCAGCAAGCCGCTTCACCCCGCAAACAACACCCATTTGGATCACCCGGCAATGTGTCGCCACATCTACCACAACGCTGTTTACCCAGTTCATCCAGTTGCTCTTTTAGTCGCTGGTTGTCTTGGCGAATAAGTAGCGCGATATATTCCGGTAAATCATAGGCAGGTCGGAACAAACGCCGGGCGGCCATGCCCTCTGCCAACATGGCGAACTCTTCCGGTTCAAGCCGGGCGCGAATTTCATTGATACCGGCGGATTTATCACGCTGGCGCTGTGCCTGCTTACGGGTAGTTGCAGCGGTTTTAGTCATGAGCTTTCTCTCAGGTAGATTAATCATCGAATTCCGGCCAGTCGGACAGGGCCGGATACTGAATAACATCACCGCCAAACGACATTTGGGCCCCACGGGCTAACGATTCCAGTTCCCAGCGTTGAGCGCTGATATCTTTCAGCAGTAAATCATTGCGGATTTGGGGGATGCGCTGGCGTTCTTCACGGGTCAAACGGGCTGACGGGGCAATAAGTCGGCCTTTGGTTGGGTTAAAACTACGTTGCGCCTTACTAATCGTTGGCTGTTTCTCTTTAACACGGGCCACAATCGCCCTCACGGCGGCAGTGTCCGACCAGTCAATAACGGCGTCCGGTGGGTATTCCATCGCTACCACAGGCGTTTTAGCCTGCCCGTTGGGGTCATTTGGCGCTTGTGTGTTTCCACCTAACCCACAGTTATTGACAGGACTCCGAGGCGCGCCAGAGGCGCTTTTCAAAGTCAAAAGCTCAACGTCAACGGCACCAGCAACGATGCGCCATTGGGTTGTGCGGGTTTCATGAATATGGTCAGCGCCCAAATGCGGCGCGTAGATACCGACGACTTTTTGTACTTCTTCATCGTAGGCGTTGAGTTCATCGGCGACGCGCTTGGCTAAACGAACAGTCTGGTTGCCGCAATTAGTGCCACCTTGCGCGGCGATGTAGGCAGCAAAATCACCCTCGTCAGCCGCATGGCGCACGGCTTCCACGGTTTCGTCGAAAGTCTCAGCCAGACTGATAAAACGGATGCGACGACATTCGCGATAAGCGCCCATAGAAGGAATGCCAATCGGGCGAAACTGAGGGATGCGCCACGTTGCCGCCCACGCCGTCACTGCCGCAGCGGAGTCAGTCAACAGCTCGCCGGTTTCATGATCACGCTCACCCTCAAGCGCATAGCCATCGATATTCTTGGCAATGTATTTAGCAATGTAGCCAGCGGCCCCGCCTTTGTTCAGGTGCTTGCACTCAAAGCGGTATTTAGCGGCCCCGCGCTCGTCACTGTCTTCTTTCAATGCATAGCGGCGCATGATGTCGATAATCTGTTGGCGCTGCCTGCGCTCACAAAACAGCATCATGTGCCAGTGCGGGGTGCCGTCATGGTGCGGCTCAACCACCCGCATTCCGTAGACGCTCAACTTATTGTCTTTAAAGGCGGTGCGCATTTTGCTCCAAATGTTGCAGAGATAGCGCTGGCCGTCTTTAGGTGAGTAGGCTTCATCGTCCCACTTATGGTTAAGCTGGACTTTCTCGTTATCCCCTTTACCGATAACGCGGGTCGGGTGATATTTTGACGGGGTGGTGACGGTCAGGAACATGCCGACGTGCTTCTGTGAAGCTGCATATTTTTCGATACCGGCGATGGTGCTCATTAGCTCCATACGGCGAATTTCTGGATTAGAAATACTCGCCATGACTTTATCAATCAGGTCGATGCGCTCACCGGTTTCAATATTTTCTAACTGGCAGCTTTTGAGATATTCCAGATTAGACTGGCGGCGGGCGAAAACTTCACGGATAGCCTGCTTGCTAGCATAAGAAGATGCTGAAACATCCCGGCTAACATTACCGACAGCAATCAATAACGCTTCCCGCCAGCGGGTACGCTGCGCTTTGAGTTTGCGCTCCCACCATTCAGGATTAACCAGTCGTGACAAGCTGGCGATAGCAGAGGCGATATCTAACCGGCCTTTCAGGTATTTTCGCCAGTGCATCGGCGTGATATTGAAAGCGCGCGCCATTCTTGCAAGCTCACCGTAAATGCGAGCCTGCGTTGCATCTTGAAGCAAAACAGCCCTATCCCCCTGATTGGCCGCAATACTGTCATCACAATACTGGTTATGGATCACCATTAGCTCATCAGCTATTTGACGAGCTAAACGGCGCAACTGTTTGTCATGCATACCCGGTAGGCCCGCGTAAGTCTCGGCTTCAATTGAGAACCAACGCCAAGCATGAGCATTCATGGCATTTTTTTTATTAACAACCTGAATACGCGGCCAGATACGCTGGTCAAAGACAAACACCAGCCATTTGTTAACGTCGTTTAGCCCTTTATTGGTTAACAGGTATTCATAACGAGAAATAAACTGGTTACGCAGAAAATGAGGGAGTTTATTTATATTGGCTAAAACAGCTTGCCCCTGAATCAGTTGTTCACGGGTAAGCGGTCTTTGGATGCCGGGCAAGGTTTCGCGCGGTTTGCTGCCGGGGTAGGTATAGTTAGAAACGGCAGCGCCGCTGCCCGGATAAGGCAACGGCGGGGTTGGGGTAATACGACCACGCATATTATTAATACTGGTCATAAGACTGAGTGATTATGTGCTCAGCGATTTGGTTAAGTAGTTCAGCAGCTTCTATGCCGTTCAGTTCACGATTCAAAATTTGATTTGCGATTTCTTCCAAACGAGATGAGACAAGTGCCGCCTGATTTTTTCGTTCATCAATCCGAGCCTCATTTAGTAATAACTCCAGTGAGTTCATAGCCACAGGTGAGCGATCATATCTGATTAATTCCGCTTGTTGCTTTGTATTCTTCATCGGTAATTCCTGTTTTTAGGCAATACGAAACCCGGCGAGTGAAACGCCATATATCTCGATTTTAGTTAATTAATAATATTTAAAGTGCAGTCATCATTACTGACAAATGACGGTAATGAACGAGTAAACTCAATTAAGTAATTCAATGTTTCAACAACCGACTCTCTTTCTGTCGGACTTAATTCCGAAAACTGCATATTTACATGGCGATTTTTTAACCCGGCATGAAAACAGATTGTTTTACGTAAATGTGCAGGTGACTTATCAAAAGCCTCTTGAGCAATATTCTTTCTATTACGTAAATATTTTTCTTTAATTTCAGCAATGCGAGCAATGCCCGTCATTCTTAATTTTTCAGCTTCTGTTAATTGCAGCATATAACCTCCAATCAACGCCCGAATAGACGGCGTAATATTGGCGTCTTCTTTGCAGAAGACAGTTCTTGTAAAAGCGCTTTTTGATTACTTCCCGGCTTCCAGCGCTGGCCGTTTTTCAACTCCAGCAGACCGTTACCGAAATGGCGCAGGTTTACCGGGCTTTGCTGCTTTAACAGTGGAGCAATAGAAATAATCATAAAAACACCTCAACTCAAACCGGCGACAGCACTCAAGCCGCTAATAACATCAACGGTTGAAGCCAGCGCGGGGGTTGACTGAATGCGCGCCTGCACTGTCAGGCCAATCAGTGACAGATGGCGAATTGCAGTATTGACGCTATCCAGCAGAGCAGATTTGCTGAATGCTGTTTTGTGATTACCTTGCACCGCAGCGGCAGCAATAGAACCCACGGCGGCAGTAGCATGTAGCGCATAAGTTGGGATATTGCTGGTGCAGGCTTCATTGACTGGCACAGATGGCATGCAATTGATTTGCGACAGCAGACCGTCCAATAATGTTGGATCTTCGGTTAGGTCGGTGATGCGTAGCAGTTCGTCAACGGTTAAACGATGCGGCTGGTCAGGATTCAATTTATTGCGCAGAACCTGCGCCGCAATCCCTGCGTTTGCTGCCAGCTCGACTAGGTTGTGTTTTAACGCAAACTGGCGACAGACGTTATCAAAGTGCGGATGTTTGGACACTGAAAAATCAAACATGGCTTACTTCCTCACATATGCCGACAATTAGTTGGCAAATTTGAATGTCGAACATTACTGGTTTGCCGCTTCTTTAGTGAGAGCGATCATATTTACGAGAACCTTTTCCATTTTGCGAACTTTCTGGCGGATAGGAAGGCGACCATCTTTCACCATGCCACGGCAGGTTTCATAAGGGATTCCGCTCAATTTTGAGAACTCAGTGAGTGACAAATAGGGCGACGTAACTGTTATTGCAAGGTTCTGATTCATAGGGCATCCTGTTTGATGGTGGTTAATATAGGTGTTGGTGGGTATTTGCCATCAATTCACGAATTAAACTATGCATATGTGAGTATGTAAAGGGGTTTTTGCGAGCGTGGATGATAAAAAACTAAGCGGCGGGATTGCAGCAGTAGAAAGAATGATGCAAGCCTATGGTTTTAAAGTACAAAGAGAATTAGCAGCTTATCTAGGTGCAGGAACGGGAACAATCAGCACTTGGATCAAACGTGATTATTTTCCGGGCAAAGAGATTGTGCTCTGTGCTTTAGAAACAGGCGTATCATTACAGTGGCTTGCAACTGGCGAGGGTGAACCTCAAGAACCGGTTAAACCGGTCGCACATGAAACCGCAAAATCTATTGCTCATAAAAGCCTTGAAGATGGTTTGCTGATAGATGTATCCCCTATATTACTAGATTCAGAGTTACTTCCCGTTCAGATTATTGAACCTGAATTAATTTCGTTCCCTAATGAGAAACGCTATTTTCTGGTCGAACGCCAATTTAAAAATGTTGCTGACGGTCTTTGGTTGATTGAAAAAGCAGGTGTAACCTCAATTAGCAATATTGCTCGTTTACCGGGTGATGTATGGCGAATCAATGATGTAAATTGGCCGGTTAGTGAGGTTAATATACTGGCGAAAGTTGTCGGTGAGATTAAAGGGTATTAATGTTCTGGTATTAGTGAGAATGAAGTTGAAGAATAATATTGTTATTTTATGAGACAAACTAAAATAGGTAATTAACTGTGGATATAATAAAAATTCAAGACCAAATAGATAGGAATAGAAAGACAGTCTCATTTGATAGCTATGATATAACTATCAAACAAGTTTATGATATGTTAGCCGAAGGTATTATCGATATATCACCAGAATATCAAAGGCATTTTATTTGGGATGAAACGAGACAATCACAACTTATTGAGTCAATTTTTCTCGGCATACCTGTTCCAAGTTTATACATGGCAACAAACAGAGATTCATCTTGGGACGTTGTTGATGGGGTTCAACGCCTATCGACTATTATCAACTTCATTGGAAGCGAAACTGAACCTGCTTTAGAGGGGCATTATAATCAATTGACATTAGAAGGATTGGAAAAGTTAGATTCAATGAATGGACTTACTTTTGATAGAATGCCAAAGCAACTGCAGATTATGTTTCTAACTAGGTCAATAAAATTGACAGTATTAAATGATCGTAGTGATTTTTCTGTCAGATATGATCTCTTTGAAAGGTTAAATACTGGAGGGGTTATACTACACCCGCAAGAAATTAGAAACTGTGTGTATACAGGGGAATTTAATGATTTCATAAAAAAATGTGCAGAAAATGTTAACTTTAAGGCAGTAGTTAAGTTGACTGAAAATGCTAAAAAGACAGGGAATCTTGAAGAGCTTGTTCTTAAGTTTTTTGCATATTATGAAAATTCGATTGAATTCACTCATAGTGTTAAAGGTTTTTTAAATGACTATATGGAGAATAAAACTACATCGTTTAAAAATAAAAAAAACCTTGAAAGTATCTTTACTGAAACCTTTGAGTTTTTGAATGATAGTCTCCCTAATGGCATCGTTCGAGGTAATAGAGTAAACATCACGCCAATAGTTCTTTATGAGGCTATTTCTGTCGGGACAGCAATGGCATTAAAAATTAAGAATAAAAACGATTTGAGTAAAGAAACATTGATTGAATTACTTAATAGTTCTGAATTGAAAAAATATACAACGGGAGCAACTAACTCTCGTAAGGCACTTACAGCTAGAAATGAAATAGTTAAAAGTGAGCTAATAAAATGATTTTTACGCCGCTGAGAGATTCTGCTCGAGTTAGATTTAATGATGTTATGATTTATATCAACTATGTTGAATCTCTGGAGCCAACTGTCAATGGCGCGGATAATAATGTAATACAAGAGACCCCTCCACAAGTAAAAATGTTTAGAGGACTTTTTTATGTGCATATTTATTCTTATGTTGAGAAGACAGTGAATGATTTACTTATCAGAACAATTGCATCTATAAAAGAAAAAAATATATGTAATAAGCATTTCATTACTCAATTTAACTCGATATCACTCCACTCAAAAATGCAGTCCTTTAAACAATCCAAAAATACGCTTTACTTAAGCAAAGCGTGCGATGTCTTTAGTGGAATTGAGGGGGAGTCAGTATGTACAGTAGCAGAAACTGTATTTTCTGAGTTTTTACAAAACATATGGTATAAAACTATTGTTGAAGTTTTAGCTGCATTCGGTATTACAAATTTCACAAGAACACCAATAGAAAGAGCGACGGTTGATGAAGTGGTTAATAAAAGAAATGCAGTTGCACATGGTAGGCTTTCAGCTGTAGAAGTAGGAGAAGCACACAACTGTTCTATCCTCAGGGATAAAATGAATATTATCGATAATCTGGTAAGCGAACTAATTGATACATTTGAGTCGTATGTAATGGACCTGCAATGTGTGAAAGCTGAATTTAGGGCTTTATATATAGTATAAATTATTTTGTAAGGCATTTAAAATGGCAGTACGGAAATTACCCAACGGGAAGTGGGTCTGTGATTTTTACTCCGATGGTCGTGACAGTAAACGGGTTAGGAAAACCTTTGTTACTCGCGGCGAGGCGTTGCGCTTTGAACGTGAGCAGTTAGCGCAACGTGGTGATCTGGATATTGACTACACACCGGCAGAGACTGCCGCGCAGAGGTTAAAAACATTGGTCGGTCAGTGGTATGAACTCCACGGGCGCTCTTTGAGTGACGGCAAAGCAAGATTAGATAAACTCAATATCCTGTGTGATAATTTGGGCGATCCTGCTGTTGCCGATTTTGACCGGGAAGTGTTCGCCAAATACCGCAAGCAGCGTTTAGCCGGTGAGTTTAGCCGTAAGCCAAAACACGGAATCGTTAAACCGCCAAAAGAGGCAACGGTTAACCGTGAACATGCCTATCTACGGGCTGTATTTAATGAGTTAAAAAGGCTAGGGCATTGGAATCATGCGAATCCATTGGATGGCGTTAGGCTATTTCGTGAAAGTGAAAATGAATTAACTTTTCTCTATGAAGACGATATTAAGCGTCTGCTGCATGAGTGTGACAATTCCAGTAATAAAGATCTCGGTATCATCGTTCGAATCTGTCTGGCCACCGGTGCGCGTTGGAGTGAAGCAGAGCAGCTAAGACAAGCTCAGGTGATGCCAAATAAAATTACTTATATCAACACCAAGAGCAAAAAGAACCGTACAGTCCCTATTTCTGCGGAACTGCATAAACTAATTCCAAAGATGAAAGGGCGCTTATTCGCCAATGCCTATGACGCATTCGGCCAAGCCATTGACCGGGCTAAGCTGGTATTACCTACCGGCCAGTTAACCCACGTTCTACGCCATACTTTTGCCAGTCATTTTATGATGAACGGCGGCAACATTTTAGTACTGCAGCAAATCCTCGGGCACTCCACTATCCAAATGACCATGCGCTATAGCCACTTTGCTCCGGATCATTTAGAAGCGGCAGTGAGTTTGAACCCATATGATCGCATTTCAAAGACGTGCTGACTGTTTTCTGTAACTGAGTACAATAAAATCTGACAGTTGGCTAAGAGCAAAAAACGGGTGTGCCTACAATTCTAGGTTTGGTTGGTGGTAACTCAAAAAGCCCCAAACGGGGCTTTTCTTAACCAATACTGTTTTTCTTAAATTTCATCACTGTCTTATTATATCTAACTTGACAGTTATCGAATTTTTCTTTAGTCATTCTCTCAATTTCATCACATTTATATTTTACTAATTGTTCTGAGAGATTGGGGTTCTTGGAAGTTAAAATTGTTTTTATAGTAGCTAACTTGTCCTTATTGTTAGCACAGGCATAATATAAATTGTACAAGGTATGATCTTGAGTAAATTCCTCTACATCTTTATCAAATTTTTTATAATTATTTTCTAACTCATAAAAATCAGAAAGGCTTCGTACATAACCCTTTAACTTTGGTGTTGATAGATCTTCTATATTGGAAGAACAAGCTTCGCTAAAAATAGTTTTTAGGTTTTCTATCCTACCTAACAAACTTTGAATTTCTTGTGTAGATGGTAAAGGCGGGAATG
Organism: Yersinia hibernica; assembly: GCF_004124235.1. Classification (NCBI taxonomy): domain Bacteria; kingdom Pseudomonadati; phylum Pseudomonadota; class Gammaproteobacteria; order Enterobacterales; family Yersiniaceae; genus Yersinia; species Yersinia hibernica. Next base: position 2,177,819 of record NZ_CP032487.1, on the reverse strand, counting down.
TACAAAGCTTTTCAATATACCAGTTGCTTGTCATTCCTTTTTCACCTCGAGTATGGCGTAAGACATCAACATTCAAATCCCAATTTTTTGTTTTTTGGGCTTGATATAAATATGTCAAAACAATGTCTGGAAAACCATTGTAAAGGTGGTTGGTTTTCTTTTTCATTGTTTGAACGTCTTGAGAAAGCGCACCATAAACACCTGACAAAGAAAGAAAGTTTTCTTTATAAACAATCAATTTTTCAATGTTTTCTCTTCTATCAATCTCAGCATCTATACGATTTTTTTCCTGAACAAATAGTGTGTGTTCTTTAAAATATTTATCGCCACAAATTCCACCAATTAGACCTTCCTTACCTTCTTTTGTAGCACCAACATATCCGCGTTGATGCTTTTGCCCACAGATGCCGTGTTCAGTTTTAACTTGACATTGAACGCTTTCACTGAGGTGATAACGACCAATAAGCGAGCTAAAGCTATCTACGGTAATCTCTAATGTTGCTAAATAGTTTGGGCGGGATGTAATCTGATCGACGCTTGCGAAAGACTCTGAACTATCAGCCATCTCATATCCTCATTGGTCCATGCTGTTTAGTTGAACAGCCTGATAAACATACACCTCTAGCTTTTACTGGGCAACGCCGCTTTGTTTAAAATTTCAGCGAATTGTAGTGACTAACTAAAACTGACCACGGTAAATGTGATTTGAGTAACGTCCGCTTCTGACTCTGAGCCGTCTGCAGGAAGGACCTTAGGCAGTTATGAGCGAAAAGTAGACTTTTGCGCTTTCAACTAATAGTCACGGCAATTGACTTCTGAGGGTTTACCAAAGGTGTGGCGATTTAGAACATGATACGACACAATCTATTGAAGTATTTCTCTATTTTTATACCACTTACGAGCTTACCTTATGAACAAACTCCTTGATTCGGATATTATTTCTATGAAACTTAGCGACGGTGAAAAATGGGGACTCCAGGTCTACCGAAACTATTCGCGAGCTTTCGGAGAGCATCGAGTTAAAAATTTCGTCGATCAAGCGTCTCCATTCGAAGCTGATGTAAAGCTCTTTGAGCAGATAGCTGCAATAGTGGTGTCCGAAGAGGTAAGGATTATTCCGGTAATTGTCGCCTCGTTTGCGGACGACAGGCTAAAGGATATGTTTAAGCGCGAAATTCCCGACGATGTTCCGGGAGGGTGCAGCGCACTCATGTCCGGTTTCGGCCCCTTAGCAAGATTCTCACAACGGATACAGCTCGCTTTTGCCTTTGGCTGGTTGAGCAAGGATTTACTCGTTGAGTTCGATCACATTCGAAAAGTTCGAAATGACCTATCGCACAAGTGGGACAATGAACTAATTGAGAGAAAGATGACGGAGTTAATTGAGGAAAAGCAGACACCACTTGAAGAATATTTGGGAGATGGCACATGTCTGCCGAAAAATTTCTATTCATCAATGCTGCCGATAGATCGTTTTAGAGTTCGAGCAATATGGCTGCTCGGGCGTCTAACTTACGAAGCTCGCCTTTGGGTGCCCGCGCTTAAAGCTGGCATTGCGCCCGAAGAAGCTTTATATGGTCCAAATATCCCACTTATGCTCCGTGCGATAGCTGCCGTATCGGTTGAGTCCACCACAAAGGTCATGCGATTATAACTCCACTCTTTCTAGAGGAAAGGGATATCCTCCTGACCTCATAGCTGCTGGCTGATTGTTCCTGGCACCGAGCTAACTACCAGATCTGATCACATCCAGAATAGCAAGGACGTCAGATTAAGTATGAGTATGTAAGTGCACCTGATTCTTTCTGATTATTGAATTTAGTTTGATTAATGTGACTACCACCCCCACAACAACCCAAACTAACCCGTCATCGTGTTTGGTAACTTACTGATTTTATGTAAGTTATTGATTTTCATGATGTCGTGAGAGTTTTTAAAATCCCTCGGCTTATGGCTGTGCGGGTTCAAGTCCCGCCCCGGGCACCATGGAAAATATTCTAAGTAAAACAAAGTAGTATGAGTATGTCGTTAACCGCCGAGAGGCGGTTTTTTTGTGCCTGAAATCACATTTAGGAAAATGTTAGGAAGATGATTTAGGAACATAAAATTCAACTAACGCATAAAAAATCACTTCTTCTGATTACCTACCACCGGCACAATTTTTATTTTCCTGTCAGACCGCGCTGTTTGCCCCATGTTTTTATGTCCTGATATCGCCTGCTTCTCACTGAGTGAACCCTCAAGGTCAGAAACGCCTTTTGCTTTCAGATCATGGAATGTGAAATTAAAATCCAATTCAGGGTGAGCCTCTTATGCTGTTTCTCTAGCTTTGTGCCATCGGCTATTGAAGCCATCGCGCGTATATTGTGGTCCTCTGCGTTGGCGGGCAGCACAAAGCCGGTGGTGAGTTCACCGCCGATACTGAGCACCATTACTTGCTCACCCACGGAGGGCGCAGACCAAAAACACACCCGACTGGCGCGCAGGGTTAACCAATTGAGCCAATCGGTTTCAAGGTTGCCGATTTTGACTCGGCACATTCCGTTAGCATGATCGACGTCTGAGACGATGCCAATGCGGATAATGTTAGCCAATAGGCGTTTGAGGCCAGCAATAAGAATATTCACTCGGTCAGTCTGCCGTCAACGGGGGCGCACGGCATGCTATGAGGATTGTGTGGGGTGGCACAAGAGAGAAAACAGGAGATGCAGGGTAGGGGATAAGAAAAGAATAGCTGCTTATTACATTAAGTATTCAAAGAATGGCTATAAAAAGTCATGACCCTGTAAATAATTCTGTGTAACTGCCACCATATTAAAGGTGATCGCTCAGGCGGTCACCGAACTCGATAATAAAACGACTCATCGCCAGCCGCCAGTTCTGGATCGGCATACTCCATTTTTTTGAAGCATCCTTGATCGCCAGATAAATAACCTTTCTCACTGAGTCGTCTGTCGGGAACACTTTGCGCTTTTTGATAGCTGCACGGATCACGCTGTTCAGCGATTCGATAGCATTAGTGGTGTAGATGGCTTTGCGGATGTCGGGCGGGTAGCCAAAGAACGTATTGAGATTTCCCCAGTGCGCACGCCAGCTTTTGCTGATTTGCGGGTATTTATCGTCCCAGGTTGCCGCGAAGTTATCCAGCGCCATCAGTGCCGCCGCTTCTGTCGGAGCCTGATACACCGTTTTCAGTCCGCTGGTGACGGCTTTGTAGTCCTTCCACGACACGTATTTCAGGCTGTTGCGCACCATGTGAATGATGCAAAGCTGGATATGCGTCTGTGGATACACGCTGTTTATCGCATCCGGGAAGCCTTTCAGGCCGTCCACACAGGCAATCAGAATATCCTGAAGGCCCCGGTTTTTAAGCTCCGTCAGCACACTGAGCCAGAACTTCGCCCCTTCGTTTTCAGCCAGCCACATGCCCAGAAGTTCTTTCTGACCTTCAGTATTAATGCCGAGAGCGAGGAACACCGCTTTGTTTATCACGCTACCACTTTGACGAACTTTCACCACGATACAGTCAAGATAAACAATGGGATACAGCGCATCCAGAGGCCGACTTTGCCATTCAGCAACCTGTTCTTTAACCGCATCGGTGACTTTAGATATCAGCGTGGGTGACACGTCCGCATCGTACATTTCCTTGAATGTGGCGACGATTTCACGGGTTGTCATGCCTTTGGCGTACAGGGACAAAATCTGGCTGTCCATCTGCGTGATACGCGTCTGATTTTTCTTGATAAGCTGTGGCTCGAAGGTATTTTCACGGTCACGAGGCGTGCTCAGTTCAATCTCGCCATCGTCGCACAGCAGCGTTTTGGATGAATAGCCGTTGCGGGTATTTGAACCGGTTTTTGGGGCATTTTTCTCGTGTCCGAGGTGTTCAGTCAGCTCTGCATTGAGCGCTGTTTCGACGGTAAGCTTCGTCAGCATACGGGAAAACGCATTGAGATCGGCCTCGGTTTTGAGGCCTTTAGCCAGTTCTGCAGCGAGAGCTTTAAGTTTCTTCTCGTCCATAATTTGCCTGTCTCCGTTGTTGGAGTGAACATATCAAAAACAGGCAATTACACAATTTTAATTACAGTCTCAAAGTCATCCTTTGATTTTATTTTAGATATATTTATTAGGCATTATTTTACATGATACAAAGAATACAATTACAATTGTTACTAATGTCAGCTTACCAAAGTGATTAGGAATGAATTCCAAATAGAAAGCTGCGAGCAAAACGATAACAATAAATGGGATCGTCGAGAACAATATGTTATATAATATTCTTTTCATTACCTTCCCATGCCATTAAGTATATTCACAATTTCGTCAAAACTTAAATTGGAGTTCGAATGTATTTTTTCCATTGCTTTAGAAATAACTGGATCGATATAGACATAAAGCATTTCTATATTATTGATCCGTAGTAAATTATAATACCCAGGCTCAATGACTTGCAGCTTCCTGGCTGCCATGGCAGATTTCTGAACTTTTCCATATAAATCAGCAGCATTAATTAAAAATAAACCTTTTTTGTTTATTTCCGCTCGAACAATATTCGATACAGAGAATGAGCCAGAAACCGTTTTAGCTATAGAGTAAGCCATTGATTTTTTTGTAGCCATTGAAACTGCGAGATTGGCACCCACATGGGATGAGTGATAAGCAGAACTCCGCGCATTCTCACGCGGTGTATATTTATCAAGAACATACTCGACATAAAGCTTTATCATGTCAAAGATAACATCAGATCTTTTATATATCTCTGATATTGCCTTTATTATTCTTGCATCTTCAGCTTTTATCTCCCGACATTCACTCGCATATTTTTCAAAGAAACAAGATGTATACCAACTGGCTCTCTCTACACCACTGTATACACTCTCAATTGTTCCCTTGGCAGAAATCATGGTTTCTTTTATCCCACGATCTAGTGAGAGTGATAACATCCTATCCGTATTTAGTTTTTCTTTTAAATAAATAGAAGCATTCATTAACTAGCACTCCATTGATTGTTAATAATCGTGTACTATACGTTATAATTATGGATTTTAAATACTACAAAGGAGCTGTATGATGCGATTGGCTAAATTTGGGACTTTTCTTGTTTTATTTGTTATCTTGACCTTCCTTATTCCAGAAGTGCTAGTCTTGGTGTTGTCAAGTGATCAGTTTGGCGATGCGATCAGCTATTTTAACTTTCTTAATACGAACATTCTGATAGCGCTCTACTACGAAATGGCTATTCTTGCTCTTATTCTGTCATATCTAATGACAAAATTGATTTTTCATTTAATGAGAAAAAATAAATAACTTAAGCAGAAATAACTAGTTGGCGATATGCACTAGCACCGGACTATTGGCTGCGCCGCTATCCGGCTCTTCACTATTATCGGCACAAGGCCAGCTTTTCCGCATTCAACGCCCTGAGTCAGCCTCTTTCGCCAGCATTTGCAGTGCCGCCTTCAGCCAGTTAGTCGCATCTCGCTTACCGCTTCTTTTATGCGAATAAATCTTCACTTCGAACGAGCGTATCTCGAATGGTAAGGCAAATATCTTGATATTCATTGCCGGAATCAGCTTCTCAGCGGCAGAACGGGGAATCGCCATCAGCAGGTCGCTTTGCGCAACAATAAATGGCGCGCTGAGCATTGACGGCGTTTTAATTGCTATTTGCCGTGTATAACCCATCTGCTCAAGCTGTAAGTCCAGAACGCCTCGTTTCTCATTCCAAGGCGTTACCACCAAGTGCCGGGCGATGAGATAATCTTCCAGCGTCAACTGTGTGCGGTTTTTGTTGCTGATGACGACATACTCATCTTCGAACCAGTTTATTTCTTCCAGTTCCGGATGTCGAGTCTCATCCGGTGTGCTGAATCCCAGCGCGAGGTCTACTTCGCCCGCCAGCAGTTCCGTCAGCGCTGGGCTATGCGGCAAATAAAGTTGCACTTAATTCTTCTGACAATAACGCTTATGCTGGGCACCATCAATGCCGATACCATACAAAAATGACAGGAAAATTAATGAGCATTACGATTCGCCAGGCCCGCCCGGAAGACGCAACGGCAATTTACGATATGATCTATGAGCTGGCGGTATATGAAAAAGCTCCGCAAGAAGTGGTCACCACGTCGGACGAGATTCGAGAAACACTGTTTGGTGCAGGCAGTAAAACCGAAGCATTGATCTGCGAAAATGCAGGTAAAACCATAGGTTATGCCGTTTTCTTCACCAGTTATTCCACATGGCTTGGACGTAACGGTATTTATATGGAGGATTTGTACATTTCCCCTGAGTATCGTGGTAAAGGTGCAGGAAAGGCGCTGCTGAAAAATATCGCGCAATGCGCAGTTAAACGGCAGTGTGGTCGACTTGAATGGAGTGTGCTGGACTGGAATCAGCCCGCAATTGATTTTTACCAGAGCATTGGCGCGTTGCCGCAATCTGAATGGGTACGTTATCGTCTCGATGGTGAAGCATTGCTGAAATTTGCTGAATAAAAGCGCCATCATATTGAGCAAACCTCGCTTCGGCGGGGATTTTGTCGTTTTGTGAGTCATGCCCACTATAAAGTTAGTCATGTTTAATGTTTGTTTATAATTACACTGTAAATTATACAGTGCTGTGATAGTTGCCTTGGTGCAAGGATTGCATGGTCATTGATACGGTACAGGGCCAGCTATCACAGCACTGAATTCAAAGCTTCAGTTTATCGCTGGGGCTGTTGTATTTTAAAGCTATGCGGTCAGCACATTGGTAGTTATTGACGCCGGGACCGCCACCGGCTGCATAATGACAAACCCCGGCATAAGTCAGGGCTTTTTTATTTGTGGAATGGGCGACAGAAGGGGACTGGTAAATGCTTTCTGTCGATCTGTCATTTAAGTTTGCGCAAGAAAACCTAGTTTAGTGACCTGCTCTCCGTTGATTAATACCCTCTCGATTGTTCCCTTGGCAGAACTCATGGTTTTGTTTAAATAAACAGAAGTATTTATTAACTAGCACTCTATTGGTTTTTAATAATAGTGTACTGTACATTATTATTAATTTTAAATATTATAATGCAATTGGCTAAGTTTGGGGTGTTTATTGTTATCTTGATTCCTCTTATTCCAGAGGTGCTAGTCTTGGTATTATTAAATGATAGGTTTGGTGATGCGACCAGCCATTTTAATCATTCTCAATAAAAATATTCTGATCGTGCTCTATTACAAAATGGCTATTCTTTCTTTTATTCTGTCATGTTTGATAACAAAAGTTATTTTTCATTTAATGAGAAAAGATAAATAATTCACATTGATCATTGATAACAAAAGTGGTTAATAAATATATTGAATTCGCTAATTATTTTCAACAACAATTTTTGTTGACCACGATAACTCTTTGTGCTGCGAGTTACGGCAGGTAAGTGGATGAAATATCGATCTTTAATTGATGATTCATAAAGTTAATTTGGCCTGCCTATAGATTTCAACCTATTACATTATCTTTTGTGAGGTAGCGCACCAATAATGTGCCTTCATTTAATATCGGTTGAGTAACTCAGTGTGAGTTTTATTATCCATATAGTTGACTTGGGTTATTAATATGAAGTTAATTGCAGCAACACTAGCTATGTCAGTCCCCGCATTTTCGTTATCGATGCCAATCGATGAACCTATGGCCGTACCTGCGATAGCGCGAGTATCAGAGGCAGTATGTAATCGTAATTATTCTGGTGACGAGTATATTACATGCATAAAACTGGTGGACTCTTCACTGGTTAAAGCCTATTGGGCTGGGAAAATGAATGTATTTTGCCAGTCTAAATTTAATGATCAGCTGACTAAAGAAAAACAGTGCAGCACTATTATGATGATATCTGATGCTTTGGATGAAATGAGTCGTCAGTATCTTGAAGAATAGTTGAATTATAGCAATCGTCTTGGCCGCTTATGCGGCCTTTTTATGGGAAGTAAGTCGGATAGGGCATGCCAACAATTAAGCCGAGCAGGGCGCTGATAGCGCCTATATGGGTTACTGAAGATGATTAAAAAGACCTTACCTGCTTAAATCGCCTTCGATTTTAATCTGATAGTCGGCTCAGTAGCCGAGTGGACATTATTAGCGCTAATACGGTGAGCAGCTCAGTCAGTCTCTGATAAACATCAGTAAAATCAAGTTATACCGTGCTCAGGCCTGCTACCAGGTGCAGTCACAAAAATTACAGGTATAATCTCATAAATTATTCAACGGGTTTAGAAGAGAAGATGACAAAACTCACCTTACAAGAGCAGATGCTAAAAGCTGGGTTAGTGACCAGCAAAAAAATGGCCAAAGTTCAACGAACGGCGAAAAAATCACGAGTTCAGGCTCGTGAGGCAAGAGAGGCGGTGGAAGAGAATAAAAAAGCACAACTTGAGCGTGATAAACAGCTAAGCGAACAGCAAAAACAAGCGGCTTTATCTAAAGAGTATAAAGCTCAGGTGAAGCAGCTCATTGAAATGAACCGCATCAATATTGCAAAAGGCGATATTAGTTTTAACTTCACAGATAACAATTTAATTAAAAAAATAGTTGTTGATAAAACAACCCAAACTCAGCTGATTAATGGCCGCCTTGCCATTGCTCGTTTGGTTGTTGATAACAGTGGTGAGAGTGAATACGCGATTATCCCAGCGATCGTAGCCGATAAAATTGTGCAGCGGGATGCAAACAGTATTGTATTAAATAGTGCGCTGAGTCAGGAAGAGCAAGATGAAGAAGATCCGTATGCTGATTTTAAAGTGCCCGATGATTTGATGTGGTAATGAATATTGCAAGATGCTTTTGTATGAAAAGTCCTTCGGGGCTTTTCATGCAGATTTAATGGCTTGCCAGTTTATGATAAACACCCAGTTATTGCGGCCCGTCGTCAGTAGTCTGGCTTTAGGTTTATTGTCATCTGATTACGTCTTTCCGGGTGTATTTTCGCACTACACCGGGCGTCTTTATTCCCAATATTCTTTGCTGTCAAAACGGGCTGACATGACGAGCTTTGATTTCCTGTTTGCTGATGGGGTGAATAAAATGCAACTCACTGGCATGCAGCATCAGCCGTGGCGTCAGTTCAGTGCCTGGCAGCAGGCGGCCACCATACAAGTCGCAGCCCCAAATGGGGTGGCCCAACTGCTGGCAATGAATGCGCAGTTGATGGGTACGCCCGGTCTCCGGGGTGAGTTCTACCCGCGTCAACGGCAGTAGCGTTTTGTCTTCCAACGGGTGATAAAAGCGCTCGATAACCCGATAGTGGGAGCGAGCAGGCTTGCCGTGGATTGAGCAGATTGACATCAGCGGGAACAGCGCCGGGTCTTTGGCAATCGCCGCGTCTATTACCCCTTGATTGCCGTCAAGATGCCCGCAAAGCAAAGCGCTGTAAATCTTGGTCACTGTGCGCTGACTGAATTGTTGGCACAGGGCGGCATTGATAGTCTTATTACGAGCAATCACCATCAGCCCGGAAGTGCCGAAATCAAGGCGATGCACCAGGGTGCAGCCGGGGAAAATCTCTACCAGCCGATGATGTACCGAATCAATATTTTGTGGGTTTTTCCCCGAGAGGCTAAGGAGCCCGGAGGGTTTATTGATGAGTACCAGGTGGTCATCCTGATAGAGCGTTTCTATTTTGTCATGGCACCGCGGGGCAATAAAACTGTCGGAAATTGTAGACATCAGGTTGGCCGGATAAAAAGGGGAGGGAGCGGATAATAACGAATTTTCGGCCAGCAGGCGAATCTGACAGTTTATCTAATAGAGACGGTAATGGTGTAAATGATAAGCACCCGCTCGCGATTTTATCGATCAGGTGCGATGAGAATGACCGGCGGTGAATCACTAATTTTAGGCAAAGGGAGGGTGTTTGTTTAAAATTTTATCAATGACATTTAGCACGCCGGAGTCATTATTTGAGTCAGCCTGATATTGCGCTATTTCTTTAATACGATCAGGTGCATTTGCCATGGCGAATCCAAAACCAGCATGCTGTAACATCTCAACATCATTGCCGCCATCACCAAAAGTCACGACTTCTTCATCTTGCACGCCCCATATATTTTGGAGCAATTTAATACCATTGGCTTTGTGTACACCGGGTATGATGAGGTCAACTGAGCCATGGCCACTGGAAACGGGGGTGACAATCCCGGCTAATTCCGCCTCAATGAACCGCATAAAATCGGCCAATTTTTCATTGGGCAAACTGATTGCAAATTTGAATGCGGGCTCATCTATCTGATTGAAGTCATCCACGATATCAAGGCGATGATAATATTTGCTCATGGTGGTGAAGAATACATTATCTGATGAACTGAGCATATGAGCGCCATTTTTGCCGCAAACAATAATATCAAGGTAGGGGATGGGGAGTAATATTTTTAGCACCTTGTCTCGGTTTTTATCCGATAATGCCCCGCAAAATATTTCCGTATTTTCATTACTAACATAGGCACCATTCTCAGCGACAAATGCAATTTCATGAGCGATGTCTGGAAAGAATGAGATAAGCTGATAATATTGGTTGCCACTGGCGACAACAAATTTTATGCCATTATTTTTCAATTGTGCATATTGCGCACTAAATCTTTTCCTATCATAACTCATCTGGTCGTTAAGAAAGGTTCCATCCATATCAACAGCAACAATTTTAATACTCATATTTTCCCTCTTTAACATATTGAAGATAGTCGTTTGATAGAGAATATCTTAGTGTTTTTTTTCTAAAAAAAAGCTAGCAAAGATTTGCTAGCAGGTAAAATTACCATACTCAGTCACAATTTTTTTCTTTAGAGAAGCTTTTAAGAATAACTTTATACTGCATCTATTTTCGCGGCGCAGGCGAGTCGTTGACATATTTCAGCTTGAATGCACCAACAGCAATAACGAGGAATGTGAGTGCGACCATGGAGAATGCAGTATAAAGATCAGTTAAGTGGGCAATAAAACCAATCAGTGCTGGCCCGCCCAATACACCGAAATAACCCAATGTGGCGACCATGGCAACTGACATATTGACGGGCATGACTTTTTCCTGACCTGCCAGGGTGATTAACACAGGAACAATATTTGCCGCTCCAATTCCGACCAATGCGAAACCAAGCAGTGTGAATTTCCAGTCAGGTATAATGACTGCCACTGCATAGCCAGTCATGGCGATAATACTGCTAAGAACCAGGACATGTTTGCGCCCTAAGAGGCTAACAACTTTGTCACCAGTGAATCGCATTATTGACATCGTTCCACCAAAAATGGCAAATCCCCAGCCAGCATGTGCAATATTAAGGCCACGATCATTAGTCAGAAAAACGCCGCTCCAATCTAATATTGCGCCTTCCGCCATAAAACAAATCATGCACATTAATGCCATTAACCCGAGACGGAAATTAGGCTTTGGTTTTTTTATTCCCAGTTCTGTCGGTTTTTTATGATCGCCAAAGGGGATTAATTCAGTGGCTACCTTGGCAGTAATAATAGTGATGATACCAATAGCAATGAATGTCACCGTTAGCGGCATTAAACCCAGTGTAAACAGTATTGCCCCACCGCCGGCACCGGCGATGGAACCAATACTGAAAAGACAATGAAAACCTGACATGAGTGGTTTATCAGATGACTGTTCAACCAGTGAGCCTTGGACATTCACTGCAACATCCGCCAGGCCAATACCGGCACCAAAAAAGAATAGGCATAATGCCATAAGGGGAAATTGTTCAATGATTGCCAAAGTGGGGAGGAAGAGACAGGTGAGGGCGATGCCGAATAACATTATATTTCTACAGCCAAAACGGCCGATGAGTTTCCCGGAAAAAAGCATAGCCAGTAGTGACCCTGTCCCGAGGCAAAGTAGCAGTAGCCCTAATGAGCCAGCTGCAAAATGTAGACGATTTTGTGCATAGGGCACTAGCGATGCCCAAAGCCCCATAGCAAATCCAGCGACGAAGAAAATAGCTCGTGTCGATGCTCGTTTAGCATAAGTATCCAGAGGGGCATCGAGTGTGTAGCTTGACATTCAGTGGTTACCTTCCGCGGGTTAATCGTTGGGAAATTAAGTTCGCCATCGATGTAAAATACTTTATAAAAGACTTATATTAAGTCGAAAGATATAATGATGTGGCTCAAGATGTCAAGCACATTATTGTTGGGTAATCTGTTTGTCCGTGGGATTGAAATTGCGGGGGAAAGGGCAAATATTGATGTGAGATTTTTATGTCAAGCTGGGGTTTCCACCGTAGCTATTTGCGCCAAGATTAATTGTTAAAGATTCTAAAATTATTATAGGCGTCAAGGGTATGTTCCAATATGCCATTGTGATAATCGGATTTTATAGTGTCACGATAAACGAAGTGAGGGATGTGTTTGCGGTCAAATTTTTTTAATAATGCCAATGATAACTCATTCATTGATGTCTGAGTGAGGTTATTTCCTGATATTGCTATAGTCACGGGGTTAATAATAGCGATTAAAGATGCAGTAATATGGATAAGTTTTTCCATCTCAGGGCCATGATGAGAATTTGTTTCAGTGGTTAAATTATCGTAGAAAGGAAGTTTTGAAACTTCACCCGCAAATTGGCTCGTGCCTCGTAGCATTTCCCCAGAAATAACGATGCCACAACCGGCACAATGTCTTGGGGGGATGAAGATATAAGCGATTGGGTCATTTATATCACGGCAACTATTCCGATAAAAGCCAAATGCGGTGTAATTCATATCATTACCGACTTGGACAAAAATACCAAATTGCTTATTTAGGTATTCAGTGATATCCACCCCTTCAAGATTAGTAATATCGCAGGTTAATACTTTGCCATCAACAACAACCCCCGGTAAACCAAGACCTAGGGCTTTGATATTAGGATGTTTTGCTAGGATTTTTTGTATGTGACTTATTAATGTGTCTACAGTGAAATTATTATAGACTTCGTTATATTCGGCAATATTTTTACCGTCAGCAGCGGTGATGGACGATGAAATGATACCGGTGTCATGAGTACCTTCCGCATAAACACTTAATATACTGAAGTAATTGGAGTTATATATATAGCGTTTTGCCGGCCGACCGCCGCGTGATTCATCGAGTGATTCTTCAATAACCTCGCCCTCAGCACACAATTCATTCAGTATCGTGCCACAGGTTGCCAAACTCAATCCTGTTTGAGTGGATATATCGCCTTTGGTCGCCGACCCCAATGATTTTAATGTATGAGTTACCAGCATGATGTTTTTTTTCTTCATCTGTCTGGTGGTATTAATCATCACTGTGGTCATGTTATTCACCAATAATTTAACTGGAAGGAATATAACATGTTCGTATTTATGAAGAAATAATTATCATAACCCGCATTGGGTGTGGCAGGGATTAAAATGCTACTGTTGTCGAGATAGAGCATAAGGTGTTATTTACCATTTGTTGTTGCGGGGTTAACCTTATAGCGGGCGGAGTCGATACGGTAAAGCGCGCTATATTACGGTATCTGACATAGGTTAACGGATGATGAATAGGAATAGGTATGACAAGTCAAAAAAGAGGGATGGGCTACATTGCTATTGTGGTTGATGATTATGATAAAGCGATTGAATATTATACTGAAAAATTGGGCTTTTTTTTGAGGGAAGATGAGCCGCAACCCGGTAAACGTTGGGTGTCGGTTTCGCCGCGTGCGGATAGCGAATGTCGTTTATTATTAGCTCGTGCATCCAATGATCATCAAGCGGCATTTATTGGCAATCAGTGCGGGGGGCGGGTATTCCTTTTTCTGGAGACGGATAACTTCTGGCGTGACTATGAATTAATGAAGTTGCAAGGAGTGACTTTCTGCGAAGAGCCACGCCAAGAAGACTATGGAATGGTGGTCGTGTTCGAAGACATCTATGGCAATCGCTGGGATCTCTATCAAAAATAGGAAAATAGATAACTGCACTTATTCCGATGTTTATCGATGGGGCGTGTTTTCACGGATTTATTTTCTGTCACTGCGGTAATTAGCATGCTGGAAAGGGCGAAAGGAGATTGCTGTGGATATAAAGAAGATTACATTGCAACGGGTCTATGATGTTCAGCCACCCTATCAGGCGAATACTTTTTTGGTTGACCGCTTGTGGCCTCGGGGTATTAGTAAGATCCGGCTGGAGGGGGTTATATGGTTAAAAGATGTTGCACCGGATAATGCTTTACGGCAATGGTTTCACCAACATTTGGATTGGGCCGAATTTGTCAAACGCTATCAGGCCCAACTCAATAACTCAACGGCTTGGGAGCCTTTGCTGATTGTGTTGAAACAGCATCCCATTACGTTGTTATATGGCAGCCGCGATGCACAACATAATCAGGCGGTCGTGTTGCGAGATTTTCTGGTGGAAAAACTTTAGTGGTTTGGCTTTGTTCCATAACGCGAAATCAACCGGCGGTTTGCTTTTTACATTGCCATAGATGCTTGAGATAAACTTTAGCATGGCAGATATTAAACACAGTCCGTAGGCCGAATTATCAGCCTGCGGACTGACACTTATAGTTAGCCTACGGTTTTTTGTTCATATAATTCAGTGGATGGTACTTTTTTCTCGTCATTTTTTTTAACTGAGGCCTCTATGGGCGCAGCAGCAACCTCAAGGGCGCGTTTTCGTAAGCTAAACCAGCCAATGACCAATAATATGGCGACGACCGGTAAAGTCGCAATAGTCCAGGTGCCATTCGGGTAATCGAATGCCATCATCACTAACACTCCGGCCAGGAAAAGTAATGTTAACCAAGATGTTACGGGAGCTCCGGGCATTTTGAAGGACACGGGTTTCGCGGTGCCATTTTTTATTGCCTGGCGTAGTTTCATCTGACACACAATGATGAATGCCCACGAGCTAATAATCCCTAATGATGCGATGTTCAAAACAATTTCAAATACTTGGGATGGAACAAGGTAATTGAGCACGACACCGAAAACATAGATGCCAACAGTCACCAGTATCCCGGCATAAGGAACAGATTGAGGGCTCATTTTTGACATGAATTTCGGCGCGGAGCCTCCCATTGATAGCGATCGCAGGATACGGCCGGTGGAGTATAGGCCAGAGTTAAGGCTGGAAAGAGCGGCAGATAACACCACGATATTCATGATTGTCCCAATGTAAGGAACACCTAAGCTACTGAAAAATGTTACGAAAGGGCTTTGACCTGCTTGATAGGCATTCCACGGTAGCAAGCACACCAACAGAACCACGGAGCCGACATAAAACAAACCAATCCGTAAGATCACACTATTAATCGCTTTGGGCAGCATTTTTTCCGGGTCTTTACATTCACCGGCCGCGGTACCAATTAATTCGATGCCGGCAAAAGCGAATATTACCCCTTGGACTAATACCAAGGCCGGGAGCAATCCGTGTGGGAAGAACCCGCCATTATCAGTGATGAGATGCATGCCGGACGGGTGTCCCGCCACACTTTGGCCGGTGCCGAGAAAGACCACACCCACTATCAGGAATATAGAAATGGCGGCGACTTTGATCAGGGCGAACCAAAATTCCATTTCCGCAAACCATTTCACACCAATCATATTCATCGTCGCCACAATTGAAAGTGCGCCTAACGCAAATAGCCATTGTGGGACATCCGAGAATGTACCCCAGTAGTGCATATAGAGCGCGACCGCCGTGATATCGACTATCCCAGTCATTGCCCAGTTAAGAAAATACATCCAGCCCGCAACATAGGATGCTTTTTCGCCGAGAAACTCGCGCGCATAAGAGACAAAACTGCCGCTGGATGGGCGGTGCAAAATCAGTTCACCAAGGGCTCTGAGAATGAAAAAGGAGAAAACCCCGCATACCAAATAAACCAAAGCTAATGCTGGGCCGGCCATTTGTAAACGCGCACCGGTGCCCAAGAATAAGCCGGTACCAATAGAGCCACCGATTGCTATCATCTGTATATGACGTCGGACCATACTTTTGTGATAGCCCGTATCATGGGAGTCTAACCAGCGTTTTTTCGCGGCTTGATGGGTTTCTACAGATTGATTTCCTGACATGATAGATATTTCCTATTTTCCTGTCTGTTGTGCAATCATTGTGAATGTATTACTGCAACTGATTGCTAAAGGTTAATGCATAAATAGCGTCTTAGCGCCTTCACTTGTTATGTGTTTATCACTGCGATTGAATTATGGCAGGGCATGCTATCGTTTCTGTCGTGATGAGGCAAAAAAATATTTACTTATAAATTATTTTTTTTTGCGATATTAGCAAAATCAGTAATTGAAATGGCTTATATTAATTCATATCTGCATCGTATGCTTCTATATTAATGTATTCTGTGTGGCTATTGGTTGATTTTAAACCAATTCGTAACTCACTGTTACATAGGCAAATGTGGTAAGTATGTTTTTTTAGTTATAAAATTATTCTGCCTGTTATTTATAGGCGCTATGTTTGGTTTTTTTTATTTTGTATGATTATCATTTTTTATTGAACGGCAGTTGGCCTTAATGAAAATGGCGATAATATTTTTTTGTCCGGGTTATTGGTTATTTTATACCTAAAACTCATTGTTTATAATGATATATATGTTGATATAAATTAGGTCACTAATACATAACCGCCAAGGTTATATCGACTAGCAAGCCGCCGTCGTTAGGTGGTCAGTGATAAATAATAGCGAAAGCACCGGTTGACGGGCTATTCTGGGGTTACTGCATCATTGGTGTGAGGCCCGCTGGCCGGAGGGGAATATTTTGCCAAAATAGCATTTACTCTTTATTAACTGAAAGCATAACAGAGAAATTTGAGCTTCTTCAGATTATTTAATTACAAAATGCCAAGTTAAGTTAATTAAAATAAACCTGTCGAGATGGTCGCAAATATAATAATTATACCCGCGCGAGTTATTCTTTTGTTGCATAAGCAATGATACCTTGATGCGGTGTATTTATAGTGTCACTTTCTCTTTTTTCTTTTGCTATTCATTAATGGTTTTTAATCGACGGGTGTGTTGCTGGCTTGCTGAAAAGTATCGGCGAAAATATTAAATTACGTTAACTGGCCATAACATTCAATACGTTACTTCTTGTCCCTTAGGTACTACCCAACAGTAGGTCTAAAATGAAAAAAACAAATCAAGAAATCTTGCTTACCCCCGCTGAAGATATTGATATGACGGGTAAATTTTCTATCAAAAAGTTAATTTCTCAATTAAATCAAATGAATATAAACACTATGCCGATGGCTTTATTTATAACCATTTCTGCCATTGTGTTTATTTCGGCTTATGCCAGTTATTTACCGAAAAATATGATTGGTGGTTTGGCAGTTATTATGACGATGGGTTTTGTATTATCTCATATCGGCCGCCATATTCCTGTGCTGAAGGATATCGGGGGCCCGGCTATTTTGTGTCTTATGGTGCCATCCGTGTTGGTTTACTTTGGGGTTTTCCAAACGAATACCCTAGAGACCGTTCATTTGCTCATGAAAGAGGCGAATTTACTCTATTTTGTCATCGCCAGTTTGGTTGTCGGCAGTATTCTTGGTATGAATCGTGTGGTTCTCATTCAGGGTATGACGCGGATGTTTGTCCCGCTGGTGGTCGGAACGATAACGGCAGTGGCGACGGGGTTGCTGGTGGGGAAGTTATTTGGTTTCAGCCTTTATCACACATTCTTCTTTATTATTGTGCCAATTATTGGTGGTGGTATTGGTGAGGGCATCTTGCCGTTATCACTGGCTTACTCGGCAATTCTGGGGCAGGCTCCGGATGTTTATGTTGCTCAACTGGCCCCCGCCGCGGTGGTGGGTAACATTTTTGCTATTATTTGTGCCGGAGTGCTGGCCCGCATTGGTCTGCGGCGCAAGGATCTGAATGGTGAGGGGATGTTAATTCGCTCAGCACCTGACAATGCGATATTCACTGCACAAGAGGGGCCAAAACAAGCGGATTTTCAGTTGATGGGCGGAGGGTTATTGATGACCTGCGCTTTCTTTATTGTCGGGGGCTTGTTTGAAAAGATGGTGCATATTCCCGGCCCGGTGCTGATGATTTTAATCGCGGTGATGTGCAAATATGCACAAGTTATTCCATCAAAAATGGAGCAGGGCGCTCATAGTTGGTACAAATTTGTCTCAACAACGTTGGTGTGGCCGCTGATGATTGGCCTGGGCATGTTGTATGTGCCATTAGAAAGTGTGGTGGCGGTGTTCTCTGTCGGCTATGTCGTGGTGTGTGGCGCCGTGGTGTTATCAATGGCCGCTGTCAGTTTCATTATTGCCCCCTATCTAAATATGTACCCAGTGGAAGCCTCCATCGTGACCAGTTGTCATAGCGGATTAGGTGGGACGGGCGATGTGGCTATTTTGTCTGCGTCTAACCGGATGTCACTGATGCCTTTTGCCCAGATAGCCACCCGAATTGGTGGCGCATCCACTGTCATCGGCGCGACATTATTGTTGGGTTGGATTGTGTGAATGGTGATGTTGTCAGCATAACATAACAAACGGTATCGCCCATTGGATACCGTTTGTTATTGATAATAAAGCACTATTGGCAATACTGTTTTAAAACCTCCTGCTGGCTAGGTAACAGTTTATAGAGATAAACCGGCCGCCCCGTCGCGCCATACAGAACTTTAGTGCTCAGAACGTCAGTATCAGATAGATAAATCAAATATTTGCGGCAAGAAACGCGTGAAATACCAATAGCATTGGCCATCTGTTCAGTTGAGAACTCGCCATCTTGTATTTCTTGAATCCATGCACAAACAGTACGTAAGGTTTGTGCGGTGAGCCCTTTGGGTAACTTTTTGCGCTCAACAGGTGCTGCATTACTGCGCCGCAATAAGGAATCGACATCTTCTTGCGCGCAATATTCGCGTTGCCCGAGCAGACTCTGTTTTTCACGATAAGTCGACAGCGCTTCTTCAAAACGTGAGAATTGGAATGGCTTAATTAAGTAATCAACCACACCGTATTGCAGCGCTTTTTTGATGGTGTTCACATCAGTGGCGGAAGAAATCACAATCACATCAGTGTGTTCGCTGAATTCACGTAAGACCGGCAGTAAGTCTAATCCATTGTCTTGGCGCATGAAAACGTCCAATAAGACTAGGTCGACGGGGTGCTGCGCTGTCATTAAATGATCTCGGGCCTGCTGCAAACTGGACACTGAGCCGCAGCAGTTGAATCCGGCTACCTGGCTCAGATAACACTTGTTCAGCTCAGCTACCATTGCATCATCATCCACTATTAATACATTAATCATGATTTACCGCGCTGATGTTGTGCGAAAAATTGTCGCTAGAGGTTATGTCGTAAGGAAGACTGATAAAAAATTGTGTAAAAACGCCGGCTTCAGAGTCGAACTCAATATTACCGCCGATACTTTCTAAACTCTGGCGCACCAGACTTAAGCCGATGCCGTGTTCATTGCCTTTAGTGGAAAAACCATTATCAAAAATGCGTTCTTGGAGTTCCGCCGCAATACCCGGGCCATCATCACTGACAACACAATGTACCCGGCCATTTTGGTAATGAAAGCTGACATTAATTTCTCGCTGAGACTGGCTACCAATAGCTTCCAGCGCATTTTCAATCAGATTACCCAACACGGTAATCAGGGTGGTCGTGATTTGCTCATTATTAGTATCTGGCAGCAGACTATCGTCACTGATGGATAATGTGATGCCCAAATCGCGCGCGCGATTGATTTTTCCCAGTAGAAAACCGGCAATGACAGGGGATTTGACTTTGCGCAGTAGCGAGCCAATTTCCGCCTGATAGTTATTCGAGGTCTTAACAATATAATCTTCAAGTTGCTGATAATATTTCATATGTAATAAGCCCAGAATCACATGGAGTTTATTCATAAATTCGTGTGACTGTGCGCGTAATGCATCGGCATAATGCACCATCCCTGTCAGGCGTTGCATCAGTTGGCTGACTTCAGTTTTATCGCGAAATGTTGCGATTGCACCGATAATATCCCCTTTCACCACCACCGGAACGGTATTGGTGAGTAATATACTGCCGTTAAAGTTTATTTCTTCATCACGGCGAGCAATTCCGGTTTCCAAGACTTGCTGTAGATACAAGCGCACCGGCCAATATTTGCTGGCGTTGCTGAGTAATAAATTCTCCATCGGGCCACTTTGTTTAAATAAGCGCTTTGCTTCATGATTAACCACGGTGATACGTGAATCCGCATCAACGGCGATGACACCCTCTTTAATCGATTGCAGCATGGCATTTCGCTGTTCAAATAGATTAGAGATTTCGTAGGGTTCAAAACCCAGCATAATTCTTTTCAGGGCTTTGACTAAAAACCAAGTGCCGAGTGAGCCAATGAGGGCACCAAATAATATGGTCCAGGGGATAGTCCAGCGCGTTTCACTCACTACCGAGTCAATACTGGTAAGAGAAATCCCAATGGCCACAACGCCTATTTGTTTACCATGCGGTGCATAGATTGGAATAAAGATGCGTAATGCCTTTTCCAATACACCGCGGTTTATCGCGCTGTTTTCTTTGCCCTTTAGTGCTGGCTGTAAGTCATTGCCGATAAAATGCTGACCGATCATCTCAGTATTAGGATGTGAATAACGAATGCCTTTCATATCAGTCACAACTATGAATAGCAGGTCATTGGCTTTCTGAACTGCACTGGTATAAGCCTGAATTTGCCGCCCGGCTTTCGGGTCCGTTAATCCGTTGATTATGGTCGGCGAAAAAGATAAGGCCCGAGCGACGGCAACGGCTTTGTTTTGCAAACCCTCTTGGGCCATTTGGCTGAGTTGCACGAAGAACAGGGTGTGAACCACCAATAGCACAGAGACAATCACGGCAGAGACCATCAGGGTTATCGATGTACTGAGTCGTAACGGCACTTTTTGCTTTCCAGCCGTTGTTGCATTATTCATGTCATGCTCCAGAAACACCGGCCTGTGAGGTGCTCAGACATCTGGCTGGCTGAAATGGGGGTTAATCAATGGTCGCCAACACCACTCTGTCAGCGCAATTACCCTGTAGTTTACGCTGTTTATTTATTAGGGTGCTAAGACTTAGCATTACTTTAGCTACATAACGATTTATATAGTTATCAAATTTACCCCCTCTATGATTTCTTTTTTCATAATCTGAGAGGGCAATAGGGTGTTGGGCGATTAATCAGGCTGGTGCGCGGGAGGGGCGATGATTAACTCAATCTCTTTAGTGGCCAGTTCTTCATAAGCTGTAGCCGACAAGCTGGTGTCGGTGATAACCACATCAAAGTCGGTGAGGGGCAAGGCTAAATAGGTGGCTATTTTGCCGTATTTTGAGGCATCAGCCAGCAGCACTCGCTTACTGCTAACCTCACTCACCGCGCGTTTTACCACGACCTTATCTTCATCCGGGGTCGAGATACCCCGAGGCCCCCAACAGGATGCTGAGATAAAAGCGATATCAATCGATAAGTTGCGCAGTGCGCGGGCGGCGGCGTCGCCGACACAAGAGCGGTTTTCACGACACAATGTGCCACCGGAATGGATCATTTTGCACTGGCAGGACTCAATCAAAAAATTAGCAATTACGAAGTCATTTGTGACCACTAATAAGTCTTCTCTGGCTTCCAACTGTCGTGCCAACGCCAGTGTTGTCGTGCCCGCATCAAGATAAATACAGCTATTGCGCGGAATATGCAGCGCCGCCGCCATACCAATGGCATTTTTCTGGCTGCTGTACATTTGGGTTTTATCTTGGTGTGAGGGTTCCGCTGCCAGCCGCTCAGTTGAGCGCACTCCGCCGGAAACAGATAACACCGCCCCTTGTTCTTCCAGTTTTTGCACATCACGACGAATGGTCATGTGTGATACACCTAGGCGTTCGGTCAATTCAGCAATGCTGACGACGCCACGTTCGGCAACCAGTGCCAGTATCTGTTGGTGACGTTCAACCGGTATCACGCGCACTCCTTTTCAGTTTGTTGGTTCACAGACAATGGTAATTAATGTGATTATACGCCAGCAGCTAGAAAAATTTTCTCATTTTTTAACGCAAGCAATCACTTATTTAGTCATGTTGTTCATTATGATGTGAAAGCCTGTGTCATTATTGATGTTAATTTATGTGATTTATGGCTTTCTAGTGTTAATTATTGTGATTATTATCACGATATTGCCGCTTCCTTTTGACTACCATTAACACAATAAATCAAATTATCACCAAAATTAACATTGGAGGCCGTGTGGCGGTTGCGAAAATCCGATCCATAGGTGTTATTGGGGCTGACTTAATAGCCAAACAGGGGGATGTCGGATGAGATTAGGGGTCATAGCGGATGATTTCACCGGGGCCACGGATATTGCCAGCTTTTTGGTCGAAAATGGTATGTCGACGGTGCAAATTAACGGCATACCGGCAGCGGATTATCAGGTAACAGCAGATGCGGTGGTGATCAGCTTAAAATCGCGCTCTTGCCCGGCAGAGATTGCCGTGGCGGATGCTCTAGCGGCGTTGGCGTGGTTGCAAACTCAGGGGTGTCAACAATTCTATTTTAAGTATTGTTCGACGTTTGATAGCACCGCGCAAGGCAATATTGGCCCGGTAACTGATGCATTAATGGATGCTCTCGGTCAGCAACAAACCATTATTTGCCCCGCGCTGCCGGTCAATGGCCGCACGGTATATCAGGGATACTTATTTGTGATGGGGCAATTATTATCCGAGTCCGGGATGCGCCATCATCCGGTGACACCGATGACCGACAGTAATTTATTGCGCCTGATGAATGCCCAGGCCCGCGGCCACAGCGGGTTGATTGACACTGCCGTGATGAGTCAAGGTGTTGACGCCGTGAAATCGCAGTTGCGCACCTTGAAAGAGGATGGGGTTCGTTATGTGGTGATGGATGCCTTAAATGAGGCCGACTTGTTGATACAAGCAGAGGCCGTTTGCGATATGGTGTTGGTCACCGGGGGATCGGGTTTGGCGATTGGGGTGGCGCGGCAATGGATGAAAGGGGTTCAGCATCAATCATCAGCGACATTAGCCGGAGCGCCACAAGGCAAATTATGTGTGGTGCTGTCGGGTTCTTGTTCGACGATGACCAATCGGCAGGTCGCTCGATATATTCAGCAAGCACCTAGCCAGTCAATTGATGTTGCCCGCTGCCTGCATGAGCCGGAGCCGTATGTAAACGCGCTGTGTGTCTGGGTGATGGCGAATATCTCAGGACCATTGGCTCCTTTGCTGTATGCCACATCTGAGCCTGAGGAGCTGCAAAGAATCCAGCAACAATGGGGGGCGGCGGCCAGCAGTGAGGCCGTCGAACATCTGTTCGGGGCGTTGGCACGCCGCTTGCAACAGCAGGGTGTTCAACGTTTCATCGTCGCAGGCGGCGAAACATCCGGTATCGTCGCGCAATCATTGGGTGTTCAAGCTTTCCATATTGGGCCCGTCATTTCACCCGGGGTTCCTTGGGTAAAATCTATCGATCACACCATTTCATTGGCATTGAAGTCGGGCAATTTTGGTGATGAAAACTTTTTTGCCAGAGCACAAACGGAGTTCGTCGTATGAATGAGCAGCAGGCGCGCGCAGAGATGGTCAAGTTGGGGGCCTCCTTTTTCCAACGAGGCTACGCCACCGGTTCCGCCGGAAATCTGTCAATGAAACTGGCCGACGGCACATTATTAGCTACCCCGACAGGCTCCTGTTTAGGTGAGTTAAATGCCGAGCGGTTATCAAAAGTCAGTGTGGCGGGCGAATGGCTCTCCGGTGATAAACCCTCAAAAGAGATCAGTTTCCATCGGGCTATTTATCTTAATAATCCGGCATGTGAAGCGGTCGTGCATCTACATTGTCTTTATTTAACCGCACTTTCTTGCCTGCAAGGTTTGGATTGCCACAATGCTATTAAGCCTTTTACTCCCTATGTGGTGATGAGGGTCGGTGATGTTCCGATGGTGCCGTATTACCGCCCTGGAGATAACCGGCTCGGTGAGGCTTTGGCGCAGTTGGCTCCGCAATATCGCGCTTTTTTGTTGGCAAATCATGGCCCTGTAGTGGTCGGGAAAAGTTTGCGCGAGGCGGCGGACAATATGGAAGAACTCGAGGAAACCGCGCGCCTGATATTTACACTGGGCGACCGGCCGATTCGTTATCTGACCCAGGACGAAATTGCGCAATTGAGGAGCTAATTATGCCGAAATTTGCGGCTAATTTATCTATGATGTTTACCGAAGTTCCTTTTCTTGACCGTTTTAAAGCGGCGAAAGACGCGGGATTCAGGGCGGTGGAATTTCTATTTCCCTATGATTATCCTGCCGCGCAACTGGCGGAGAAATTGCAAGAACAAGGTTTGCAGCAGGTGCTGTTTAACACTTCGCCCGGTGATATCCCGCGCGGTGAG
This sequence comes from Yersinia hibernica, assembly GCF_004124235.1. Taxonomy (NCBI): domain Bacteria; kingdom Pseudomonadati; phylum Pseudomonadota; class Gammaproteobacteria; order Enterobacterales; family Yersiniaceae; genus Yersinia; species Yersinia hibernica. Next base: position 2,153,441 of record NZ_CP032487.1, on the reverse strand, counting down.
TGGGGGCTGGCCGCTTTACCGGGGCGAGAAAACGATGCTCGCCATGATATTGATTTAGCACTGGAATATGCACTGGCGCTGGCGTGCCCTTCTGTTCATGTGATGGCGGGAGTGGTGCCCGAGGGGACCATGGTCGCCGAGTATCAGCAGGTATTTGTCGATAATATTCGCTATGCTGCGAGCCGGTTTGCTGAACATAATATTAATGTGATGATTGAAGCATTAAGCCCGCAGATAAAGCCTAATTACCTTTTCTCAAGCCAATATGCAGCACTAGAACTGGTCAACCTTATTGACCGCCCCAACGTATTTATGCAGTTGGATTTATTCCATGCGCAAATAGTGGATGGCAATCTGAGTTATTTAATTACCGAGTTTGCCGGGCGCTATGGGCATATTCAGATAGCATCGGTTCCGAATCGCCATGAGCCTGATGAGGGTGAGGTTAATTATGCCCACTTATTTGGCTTACTTGATGAGGTTAATTACAACGGCTGGGTAGGATGTGAATATCACCCACGAGCTGGCACGGTGGCGGGATTGGCTTGGATAACGCCCTTTCAAGCATAACTATTAATATCTTGGTCGCACTTAGTATGCAATACAGGATATGGCGTGTCTTCAAGGGCGCTTTATCGATAATTAGCGTCTATTATATCAAATTAATGTGGGCGGACATGTTTATCTGCTGCTGGTCATCTGATTCCGCCCATATAAATTATCCCTCCTTATCTTTACTGCCATGATATTGCAACAATTCTGAGGTTTTTTCTTCGGGAAAACATTATCAAACTCTGCTAAACAACTGGTATACAGCTTTCTTAAGCTAGGCTATCTTACTCTAAGAATTTCATTATTAATTGATAAAGCCAAAGTTCAAGACAGTGGCCCATCATTATTACCATTTCATATAAATTAAAACGTATAAATATTTCTGTGCTTAAAATAAGCCCCGGAGGCAAAAGAAAGACAGAAATATAAACAGAGGCACACGGGAGATAACTATATGCCTACAGATGATAGCAAAAATGGAATTATCGACTATGTATCAACCGGCCATCTGCCGGACTCAGATACCGTCATTAAATTGGTGCAAGAAGCCCACCAACGGTTTAGTAGTGATAATGAAGGTGTGGTTTCCACTGTTTATCCGGCATTAGAACGCATTCCTCCCAATCTCTTTGGTGTGTGCATGGTCGGCACTCACGGCAAAGTGTATTCCGCCGGCGATGTGGATTATGAATTTACCATCATGAGTGTTTCCAAACCTTTTGTTTTTGCTTTGGTCTGTCAGGCCATCGGGGCGAAAGTTGCGCGGGAAAAACTGGGTGTGAACAGCACCGGAATGGCATTTAACTCTGTGACGGCCATTGAGCGGGCTGTAGATGGGCGCACTAACCCGATGGTGAACTCGGGCGCTATTGCCACCACCAGTTTGGTCCCCGGGGCGAGCAGTGATGAGCAGTGGAAATTCATTTATGACGGTTTGTGCCGCTTTGCCGGGCGCGAACTGACGTTGAATGAAGAAGTATATCAATCTGCATGCGAAACGAATTACCGCAATCGCGGCATTGCCAATGTGCTGGAGGGGTATGGTCGCTTGGGATGTGACCCGCTTATTGCCACCGATTTATATACGCGCCAATGTTCGCTCAATGTCAGTGCCCGAGATTTAGCCGTGATGGGCGCAACACTGGCCGATGGGGGCGTGAATCCACTGACGCGGGAGCGGGTTGTCGATAATGATGTTTGTCATTATGCATTAGCGGTCATGGTCACTGCAGGGTTATATGAAACTTCCGGCGACTGGCTTTATGACATTGGTCTTCCTGGGAAAAGCGGGATTGGCGGCGGGATTGTGACAGTGTCACCTGGGAAAGGCGGTTTGGGGACCTTCGCCCCCTTGCTGGATAGCGCGGGTAACAGTGTTAAAGGGCAACTGGCTGCACGGTTCTTATCACGTAGCCTTGGGATGGACATGTTTGTTTCTGAGCCTTACACCGAAAAGAGTTGAGTCGTGAGAGTCAGGTCAAGTTTAAAAACCGGTTATTGGGCAGACAACAGTATGCTGTGAAATCGGATTGAGTTTAAAACAATATTTTTTTCAAAAGGATAGAAATATTTATGGCGAATCAATCAACTCACCGCGCAGGTGCGGAAGTCAAAGAATCTTGGGTGCCGATGATAACCATCGCCTTGGCCCAGATTCTGATGTCATTTAACGTCGCTTCGCTACCGGTCGCGTTGGGCGGGATGGTGAAAAGTTTTAATGTGCCACCGACGACGATTGCAACTGCGATTGTCATGTATTCATTGTCTGTTGCCGGTTTCGTTATGTTGGGTGCCAAACTCAATCAGCGTTTCGGCCCATTGGTGGTATTTCGCAGTACCGTTCTGTTGTTCGGTATCGCGCAGGTTATGATGACTTTCAGCCCGAATGTGACGGTAATGATAAGCGCGCAGGCATTAAGTGGCCTGGCCGGTGCGGCCCTGGTGCCAGCATTAGTGGCTCTGATTGCTGAAAACTATCGGGGGACACAACAGGCCACGGCGCTGGGGGCATTAGGCTCTGCTCGTGCGGGTGCCGGGGTAGCGGCATTCATGATTGGTGGCGTACTGGGAACTTACATCGGCTGGCGCCCGGCGTTCGGTATCTTGATTGCGTTATCCGCCATCATCTTTGTGTTGAGTTTCCGTCTGAAATCCGACCAAGGCCGCCCGGAAGTGGGTATTGATATATTTGGTGTGGTTTTGGCCGCCGCGGCGATTATTTTGCTGTCGTTTGGCTTTAATAACCTAAACCGCTGGGGCTTTGGTTTGGTGCGTGAAGGGGCCCCATTCGATCTGCTGGGCTTTTCTCCTGCACCTTTTATGATTGTCTTGGGGATTGTGCTCGGACAAGCATTTGTGGTTTGGACTCGTCGTCGTCAAGAACAAGGTAAAACACCGCTGCTGGCATTGGAAGTCCTTAGCTCTCCGACTGAGAAAGCGGCGGTATTTGCTATGTTTGCGGTGGTCGCACTGGAAGCCATGCTGAACTTTTCGGTTCCGTTGTATATCCAGATAGTGCAGGGCAGTACGCCGATGGCGACAGCGATTGCCATGATGCCCTTTAATTTATCAGTGTTTTTCTCCGCGATGCTGATTGTGCGTTTCTACCCGAAGCTGACACCGCGTAAAATCGGCCGTTATGGCTTCATCACTTGTACTATTGCCTTGCTGTGGCTGGCATTTGTCGTGCGTAATAATTGGAGTGAGTTCGCGGTGCTGTTTGGTCTGGTGGTCTTTGGCCTTGCTCAAGGGGCTTTGGTGACATTACTGTTCAACGTATTGGTCAGTGCATCACCGAAAGAGTTAGCTGGTGATGTCGGTTCATTACGTGGCACAACTAACAACTTGGCAAACGCCATCGGTACTGCAGTCGCGGGTGCTTTGCTGGTGGGTTTACTCAGTGCCAACGTCATGCGCGGTGTGGCTGAAACCCCAATCCTGACGCCAGAAATTCAGGCGCAAGTGAATATGGACAGTATTAATTTCGTGAGCAATGACCGCCTGCAAGGGGTGTTGGCGCAAACTACGGCGACGCCAGAACAGGTTGCTGAAGCTGTGCGAGTCAACGAGGAGGCTCGTCTACGCTCACTGAAATTTGGCTTATTAATTATGGCTTTATTGTCACTGCTGGCTATCTTCCCGGCAGGCCGTTTACCTAATTATCTTCCCGGGGAGTTACCTGCGGATAATCTGGTAAAAAAAGCCAGTAAATAAGTGGCTGATGAGATGAAGTAACCGGCAGTAAAAACAGACTGACAGTGTGTTGCTAATACAACCACTGTCAGTTTTTTATTTATTCAGCGCCAAATAATCATGAAACAGTTTCACTTTTCTGTGGCTGCATCATCAGTGTTTTTTGCACCGGCCCTGGCTCCAAGGGCAAAGATAACCCATGAACCCAGTACTCATGGCCGGCCAAAAACCATGGGCTGATGGGATGCCCACTTTGGCCGCCCGGCTGGGTTAATGTTCCTTTTGCGGCATCCCCTGGGTAGGCGACAAGGCGGCATGAGGCGCCAAAGTCTGGGCGGCAAACATGCGGCACATTATGATCGCCAGAAAGTTCATCGGCGGGGGCAGATAGAAGTGGCCTTAATGCCGGCATATCTTTGGCAAAGGGGTGCATGATGGCAGCGGTGTTTGCTTTCCCCCAGGTGGCATGGAACAATTGCCCCTCTTGGGCAGTCAGGGCGGCTAACACCATGTCCAGTTGGCTAACAATAAAGTCATCCCAGCCGGTAAATCCGTGGGGAACCCATGCTGCCTGTTGCGGCGCATTAATCAGCGCCATGACGGTTTCGTCCCACCGAGTATTAGCCGTTAAATAATTTGCGGCTGGCCACTGCGCCGCTAATTGGTTATCTAACCTACCGAATAGATTTTTATAAATCATATCGCGCCATAGGGATATGATGCGGTATCCGACAGAATCAGTACCCGCACTCCCACCCCATTGATATATTAAATCAAGTGCTTGCCGGCGCAGGGGCTGATTAATGAGGAAACTGTCTGTTATTAATGGCAAGAGGGTTAGCCGCCAGGTAATAAATAGATTGGCAGTATTATCTAATTGTATGGCTCGCATATCATCTGCATTTAGTTTTGCATCTTTAATAAGGCGCTGCTTAATTTCCCAAGCGCGTACCCCGATATCGGCACCGCCATCACCAATATTGTCATAGTCTGAGCTGAAACTTTGACGATTATTGGCATTCCACAGTATGCCAGATGACGGGTTAAGAATGTGGGGGTGTTGCGCGGCAGGTAACACGTTATCTTGCCATTGATTATTTTCATCGACAGGAAATGTATTTATGTCCCCTTTGATGATGCGGTCAGGTAATGTTCCTACCAGTGCCCAGCCGATATCACCATTTTTATCAGCAACGAACATATTTAACGCGGGCATTCCTGAGCCGGTTCCAATATCAATCGCCTGGGAAACACAAAGGGCTTCATTAATGGCTAAGAAGTGCAGGTCGATGGCATCGGGTAATTGCATGGCCCAGCGCATTGCCATATTGCCTTGCTCGGTGGCTACCACTGGCCCATAGGGGCTTAGCGGGATATCCAGCTTAATATCCTCACTGTGTTTAACTTTTATATATTCTGTCTCTACCGGCCAGTGCGACAGCGGTTCTGGCGTTTTTACCCAATCCAGCGTATCTGCGTAAGAATGTGTGAAACCCCAAGAAATATGTTGATTGCATCCAATGATAACAACTGGCACGCCCGGCAATGTCAGGCCAGATAAGGAGAATGTATGCTTTTTATCCGGTGACAGGTAATTTAGTGATGCACGATACCAGGTATTAGGCAGCATAAGTGACAAGTGCATATCATTTGCGAGTATTGCTTGACCATTCTTACTGTGTTGGCCATCAATCACGAAACAATTACTGCCATAAAAGGGGGTCTGAGAGGGGAGTGTTGATGCATTTTCATGCCCTTTTCCCCACCAATCAGGGGGTGTTTCTGCTATGGAGGGCGGCGGCGGAATGGTTCCTGAAAGAGGGGTATCCCAAGAAGAACTTTCGGGTAAGAGAAATGATTTTTGGGCGGCAGTGCTGTGTTGATCAATCCAACCGCGCGTATAAACCCGGGCAATTTGTTGTTGTTGAAGCTCCAAAGACAGCGCATAAAGAACTAATAAAGAGTCTTCATCTTTCCAGGGGGTTGCTTCAGTCATTAAAATAACATATTCAAATGAAACTATTATTTTAGAACTTAAACCCTCATTAACCCCTTTGGTATATTGTGCTAATATATTTTTTTCATCGACTGATAAATTTTTTAAGGTGTTTATTGCCCGTGAACGTAATAACCAGCGGCGATTTTGGATATCGGTCTCAATGAGTTCCTTTGCGCCACCTAATAGTTCGGACAATTCGCCAGCCGCCAGACGACGTAATAAATCCATTTGGAAATACCGCTCTTGGGCATGGATGTAGCCCAAACTATAGCTAACATCCTCGCGGCTTTCGCCAGTAATGGTTGGGATACCCAATTTATCCCACTCGACAGAGACCGCGTTAGTGAGTGCGGATGAGGTGAGTGTTCCTTCGGTTTTCGGTAAGCTGTGAAAGAAAATCTCATTCTCGTCAAGTGAACATGAAGAGTTTTTTAATTTTGCGAAAAAATCATTATCAATAATTAAAGATTCAATAAGTTCTTTTAGCATATTTGAAAGATAAATTCTGGGTGGTTATTTTAAATGATTATGAATAAAATGCCGCCCTTTCATTATCGCCTCCATCCGTTTTAGGCATTGTTATGACCAATTCCATGATCAATATATATGGATATTATGAGATATCATGTGAATATCTATAATTGAGGACTCTATTCCCTGTGCAATAAATAAGCAATTCATTGTGGCAGATTTCGCCTGGTTGTCACTGAGGGATAATGAAATAAAATTTATTAAAGACAAAATAAGTACACCATGCGAGTGACGTAATATTGGGGGCAAGCCCGGTGACTCGCGAAGGTGTTTGTGCGCCAAGAGCGCCGGTCACTTATTGTGTGTGTACTTGCACAGTGATTGATGAAAACTGCAAATGGTGCATAAATTCGCGTAAAATCAGTAAACGTGCCGCAAACTCATTGTCGGCGGGTATCCCTTCAGATGCCGCGGGCCTGCCCATCATAACGGCCGCCAACCGGTCAAACATTCGTTCAACAGATTCGAGTGACATTCGTATTTCTGATTGCCGGGGTAAACCGGCAAGTTGTGCCAGCTCTGCAAGATATTCATCGCTGGTAATCAGTTGCGAGGTTTTATTCACCGCGGGGCTGATGCGGATGACTTCATCTTCAACCACCATAATGGCTGTTTCCATCTCATCGGCGGTCGGTGGGGTATGTTTAAAATAACGCAAGGCAATATTATTAGAACCAACGGTAAGTTGCTGTTCATTAATAATTTTGTCAGCATTTTTAGTCATGACTGTAGTTGATTCATGACCAATCGATAGCCGTGTTATTAAACTATTACCATTGGCACTAGCACGCGTATTTTCATATTCCGCTGGGGTATTGTTCATTGTTAAACCGCCGTATTGGTTGCCGTAATTTGCGCTAATTTTGCGGGATGCGCCGCACTTTTTAAACAAAAATTAAAAAGACTAAATATTTTTTGATACTGATCAAGACACATTTCCCTTGTTTAGTGTTAATGTTAATAAATCTCATTATCAACTTCATGTGCGTTACTCATTATATTATGCGAATTTGGCACAAATTTATTTTGCTTTGCTGCTGTTGGTGGCTCTCTAGTGCTTTGGCCTGGGCAAGTCCAGATTATCAGCAGTGGGTCAATGATATCCAATCCCGTCTCGATAAAACCTCTCAGTTGTACCAACAGCATAATAATGATGAAGCTCGTACCACGGTACAAATGGCATATTTTGAAGTTTTTGAAAATCTGGAAGGGCCGATCCGCATCAATATTTCGGCGCAGAAAAGTTATCAAATGGAAGCGGCTTTTGGTGAAATCCGGCGCATGATTGGCGAGGGGAAGCCACAAGCTGAGGTTGATAATAAAATTAACTGGCTTAAGGGTGAGCTGGCCGCTGTGCTACCGGTATTGACCGGTGGCCATAAACTCACCGCCGAGCAGCAACATGCCGCTTATGAAAACAGTGACATCGCGGTCTACTGGCAGCAGAGTTTCAAAATCATTGATGACTTATTGGCACAGGCTATCAGTGAATACCAAGATGGCAAATTTGCCGCCGCCAGCCAAAGTGTGCAACAGGCGCACTATCAGGGGTTTAAAAACTCTGAAATGGAGATGTCTGTCCGTGGGAATCGTTCTGCGCAACAGGCCGCGGCGATTAATCAGCAATTTACTGCGCTGATTGATTTAACGCGCAAACCGGATCAAATCACCGAAGTTGCCTACCGTGTTACCGGGCTGCTTCAAACCATTGAAGACACGCTACCGGGTTTGCCGACGACGCGCGAACAGCAACAAGTTACCGCCGACCAGTCTGCTGCTGTAGCAACTACAGCTCCCGATGGGCCAGCAAATGCTGATTGGGCGGCGGTTTCTAGCAAGATAAATCAAGCTATTACCACTGCTATTAGCCAGTACCAGAAAGGGCAAACTACGCCAGCAATGATGTCTGTTCAAGATACCTATTTTGATTTATTTGAAGCCAGTGGTATGGAGAACAAAGTTGGCTCGCGGGATGCGGCGTTTAAATCAACTTTAGAGGGGCATTTCACGCGGTTGGTCAGTTTGATGAAAGCAGGCCAGCCGCTTGAACAGTTACAAACTGAAGCAGCGGCGTTGCAAAAAGATCTGTCCAGCGCGGTTGAGATGCTCGGCGGCGGGGATGAAACTGATTGGAGCCTGTTCATCTACAGCTTGCTCATCATTGTGCGCGAAGGTTTGGAGGCCCTGCTAATTGTGGCGGCGATTGTCGCCTATTTGGTTAAAAACAATCATCACGACAAATTGCCACTGATTCGCCAATCGGTCGTGGTTGCGTTAATCGCCAGTGTGTTAACGGCCTTTGTTTTCCAGTGGTTATTTGCCAATTCAGGGCAAAGTCGCGAGTTACTGGAGGGGTTCACCATGATGATCGCGGTGGTGATGCTGTTCTCCATGAGCTATTGGTTGCTATCCAAAACCGAAGCCCGCCAATGGAAAACTTATCTGGAGGGGAAATTCTCTAAGTCCCTCAGCAGTGGGTCAATGATAGGGTTATGGCTGACCAGTTTCCTGGCGGTTTACCGCGAAGGGGCTGAAACCGTCCTGTTTTATCTGGCCCTGATGGGCGATGCCAGTACCACCAGTGGCCACTTGTCTATTTTAGCCGGGTTTGGTGTCGGCTGCGTCATCTTGCTGGTGGCTTATCTGGTTATGCGCTTTACCGTCGTCAAATTGCCGCTCAAACCATTCTTCATGTTTACCGGTGGCTTTATGTATCTGATGGCATTTGTGTTTGCCGGGAAGAGTGTTCTTGAGTTAATTGAGGGCAAATTGTTTGAACCGACCTTGTTGCCGGGGGTACCTGAAATTAGTTGGTTGGGAGTCTATCCCTATCTGGAAACCTTGATTCCTCAAGGGATATTACTGGTTGCCGCATTGGTTGCTTTATGGGTCATGCAGCGGCGTGGCCGTAAGCTCCAGAGCCGCGGTGTTTCGGCTTCGTAATATCTCAGCTGAGTGGCCCGGCCTGATGCCAGTGTAAATAACGAAGTGTACTTATCATTTGATACCTAAGGGTGTGCTACATGACTATGAAGAAAACGATTATTGCCAGCAGCATCATTGCCAGTATTTTTGCAGCACCGGCTGCTTTTGCTTTTAAAGAGTACCCAGCGGGCGAACCTATCAAAATTAATGATATGGAAATAGCCGCAGTTTACTTACAGCCAATTGATATGGAACCGCGTGGTATGGGGCTGCCGGCCGCGAAAGCGGATATCCATTTAGAAGCGGATATTCATGCAACTGAGGGCAATAAAAATGGTTTTGGTGCTGGCGAATGGATGCCATACCTGACTATTGCATATACCTTGGTAAACACCGATACGGGCGCTAAACAAGAAGGCACTTTCATGCCAATGGTTGCCAGTGATGGCCCACACTATGGTGCTAACATCAAAATGATGGGGGTTGGTAACTATAAAGTGACCTATCATATCAGCGAGCCATCTAAAGCCGGTTTACATCGCCACACCGACAGCGAAACCGGTGTTGGCCGCTGGTGGAAACCTTTTGATGTGAGCTATGACTTCAAATATACCGGCCTGAATTGATAACAAGAGCCGCGATAACCACTACAGCTATCGCGGCTTTGCTTCATGCAAAATGGTCAGTCAATGGTGGTTGTCAGTCTCCTGTCGCCTAATAATGGGGGTTGCAGGATGGTGGCAACTTAAGTGCAATCGGTCGAAAGCCGGTTTGAACAGCATTCATGCTAGCCCGTAGGATGCGCCTCTTTAAGGCCCATTAATGCGCAGGCGCTTACACAAATAAGTGCCTAGAGTGAACAGGGCAGCTAGTGCACATGCAGCTTGAAGTATGACGGATATAAAGTTGAGCAGTGATAGCTGGCAGGTGTTGTGATTCCTCCAAGGTGTGCTAATGAGTTACTTTTTTGTCTCCGTATTACAAGCCTTTTTGCCTGTGGCGTTGTTATTGGGGTTAAGTTGGGCTGTCAGGCCAGCACCGGCGCTAAATAAGGTCGTATGGATAACAATACTCATGGTGGTTATGGGGATGTGGGCCGGAGCCTATTACCCCAAATCGCAGCAATTGCAGTTAGTTCTGGTCGGCATGCAACTCCTCGGGTTGCTGGTGTTTTTGTTAAGTCAATTATCCCAAAGCCGTGCATTAGGTTATTGCTGGCAGTGCTTGTTGGTCGTGGGGGCGGCGTTTAATTGGGGCAATAACCCCAATCTGGGGGCGTTTACCAATACCCATGTCATTAATACTGACTTGCTACTCAATCTGGCCGCCATTGTACTGGCATTCTTTTGGGTCGCCTTTTGTGCGGTATTGTTGTTGATGATGGTTAGGCAGCTATCCTCTGGTCGTTGGCCACTGTTGGTGCTATTAACACTGTTATTGATTTTGCCGCTCAGCGGTGATGCGATGCTATTACTGATGAAGTTGCAGGTGGTGCCGTTAACGAAGTCGCTGCTGAGTTATGTGGCTTTAGTTACTAATGGGCATGCCTGGTTGAACTACTTCAGTGCCTTGCTATTGGCGGTAACGACACTGTGTTATTTAATGCCGCTGCGTCATGCCGGCAAAGTGGTGCGCGCAAATGTGGAACCTATTGCCCACCGCAAAGCACTTGCGGATTACCGTAACGTCCGCAGAATCTTCGTTTTCGCCATCCTGGCATGGGGCGTGGTCGTGGGCGCCCAACTGTACTGGGATAAAGTTGCCTCTCAGCCCCCTCAGTTATCGGAAGCTTTACCCGTCACGCTCGCCGCAGACGGCCTGGTTCATATTCCTGTCGAGCAAGTGCGGGATGGTAATCTGCACCGATTTGTTTGGCTGGCTGATGATGGTAAAGCTGTCCGCTTCTTTGTCATCAATCGTTATCCAGACCGCTTGCGCCTTAGCGTGGTCTTTGACGCCTGTTTATTATGTGGCGATCAGGGCTATGTGATGGAGGGTAATCAAGTGATTTGTGTGGCCTGCGCGGTGCATATTTTTATTCCCTCTATCGGTAAAGCAGGGGGATGCAATCCGATTCCGCTGGAAGATTGGCAGAGTGACGATAAAGAATTGCTTATCTCTAAAGCGTCACTTGAGGCGGGGGTCAATTATTTCACGACCGTGGTTACTCTGGATGTAATTGATCCCGTGGATAAATCCCATCTAACTAACCAAAAAGCCGAGTATAAATACCGTTATGGGGATAAAACCTATTTCTTCTCATCCGAGGTGAATTACAACCGCTTTCGCGACCATCCAGAGCAATTTGTCACCCCGGTTATCAGTGCTGAAGACAGTGACGCACAGGAGAATCCGTAATTATGTTGTGGCGTATGCTCAAGCAGTCTTGGTTCAGAAATGTCCGGCGTAAATCGCTGGCAGTTTTTACGGTGTTTTTGGCCGCAGGGCTCATTTCTTCACTGTTGGCGGTCTCAATCGATATTGGCGACAAAATGTCCCGTGAGTTGAAATCTTATGGGGCAAATATTCTGATTGAACCCGCCGGTCAGGTCGCTCTGCCATCACTGTTTGGTGAAAAAAGCAACCCGCTAACCGGGCAGGATTTTCTGGATCAAGCTGAGTTACCCAATATTAAGGATATTTTTTGGCGTAACAATATTGTCGGTTTTGCCCCATTACTGAGTGGTGAAACCGAGGTCAATGGCCAGAATATCCCGCTATTAGGGACTTATTTTAATCAGCCGGTTGATGTGCCTGATGAAGAGGATTATCACACCGGGCAGCAAATCATTAGCCCTTATTGGCAAGTTAATGGGCGCTGGCCACAAGAGCCGGTCAACGCCGGTGCGACTGAAGTTGAAGCTTTGCTCGGTAAACAATTAGCCCAACAAACCGGCTGGAAAACGGGCGATGAGTTGCATCTCAACGGCGTTGCTGGCCCGTTAGTCGTGAAAATAAGCGGCGTGCTTAGCAGCGGTGGCGAAGAAGAGGGGCGTTTGGTGTTGCCGCTTGCCGCGGTTCAGTCGCTGCTCGGGTTGGCAGGGAAAATTCAGGCTATCAGGGTTTCGGCCCTAACCGTGCCGGAAAACGAATTATCGCGTAAAGCCCGCGAAAATCTTGAGGCCCTCAATGCAGAAGAGTATGACCTGTGGTATTGCACCGCCTATGTTTCCTCCATTGCCCACCAATTAGAAGAGGCGATATCAGGTTCAGTGGTGCGGCCTATTTGGCAAGTTGCGGCATCCGAAGGGCTGGTGATTGAAAAAATACAGTTATTGCTGGCGGTGGTGACATTGGCCGCGTTAATTGCAGCGGCAATGGGGATTGCGTCACTGATGACCAGCACGATTATGGAGCGGGCAAAAGAGATTGGTTTAATGAAAGCCTTGGGCGCACGGCAGTGGCAAATCTTGATGTTGTTTTATCTTGAGGCGGCAATCAGCGGCCTAATCGGTGGGTTAGCGGGGTGTGTGGCCGGGTGGGGGTTGGCAAAAACTATTGGTCTCATGTTATTTGGCACGCCGCTAAGTTTCGCCTGGATGGTCGTGCCTTGCGTGCTGGTTATCTCTGTTTTGATTGCCGTGATTGGAACCTGGTTCCCCGCCCGTCGAATTGCGCGTCTTTACCCGGTGGAGGTGCTCTATGGCCGTTAATCAGCGGGGCGCTCAGCATAAAGGGCTGGATGGCATGTTCTGGCGCTTAGTTTTGCGTGCATTGCGTCTTCGCATGCAGCGAGTCAGTGTTGTGTTTGCCGCATTGACGGTCGGCGCGGCGATTGTCACCGCAATGTCAGCTGTTTATTTTGATATTAACGCCAAAATGAGTCAGGAATTGCGCACCTTTGGTGCCAATTTTTACATTGGCCCCGGGCACGGCAATGCATTTAAACAGGCGCGATTTCAACCCATTATTGATGCTGCCCCGCAAGGGCTTATCAACGCCTCAAGCCCCTATATTTATGGCATGGCAAGGACTGAGCTGGAAAAAGTGGTGCTGATGGGGGTGTGGTTTGAGTCTTTGCAGCAACTGGTGCCTTATTGGCAAGTGACGGGGAACTGGATTGGTGTCAGTTTTGATGACCGCAATGCCATGATTGGCGTCAAACTTGCGGAGCGCTTGCACGTCAAAGTCGGGGATTCTCTCACACTGGTGAATGGCAGTGAGCGCCAGCGTTTGCAAGTTAAGGGCATCGTGGAAGCAGGGGATGCCACGGATAATATGTTGATCGTCAATCTGGAGTTGGCGCAGAAATGGCTCAATCAGCCGGGGCATATCAGTAATGCGCTATTGAGTGTTAGCAATGATGTGGGGCAGGTTGAAACCTTTGCCAGCCATCTGCGTGAGCAATATCCAGATCTTGAAATCAGGCCAATTCGCAAGGTTTCAGCCTCTGAGGGGCAGGTGCTTGATAAGATTAAAGGCCTAATGGGGTTGGTCTCTGTGGTTATCCTTATCCTGTCATCTTTGTGTGTCAACACCACGCTGATGGCGATAGTGAGCGAGCGCGCGAAAGAGTTTGCATTGCAAAAAGCGTTGGGAGCCAGTGGTGGCGATATTATTCGTCAGATGCTAACCGAAACGTTGATTATCTCACTGGCCGCCGCCGTCTGTGGCGCTCTGCTCGGTTATCTGCTGGCACAAGTATTGGGGCAGACAGTATTTAGCGCGGCAATTGCTTTGCGTGCGCCGGTATTGCCATTGACGCTGATTTTGTCACTGTTAGTGGCCGCGGTGGCGGCAATTGTTCCCACTCGCCGGGCTATTCATATTGAACCCGCTAAAGTCCTGAAAGGAGAGTAGTAAATGACATCGCCACTAACACGGGTGGTACCTGAGAACGCCACGGATGCGGTTATTGAAACCCGACATTTGTATAAGCGTTTCGGGCAAGTGACGGCGCTGGAAGACATTAATATCCGCATTAAGCGCGGTGAGTTTGTGGCGATTATGGGGGCATCCGGTTCAGGTAAAACCACATTAATGAATATTCTCACTTGCCTGGATACTGTCACTGAGGGGCAGGTATTGCTTGATGGTATTGATGCCGCGGGGCTTGATGAAGAGGGGCGCAGGAAGTTCCGGGCCGACAAAATAGGCTTGGTTTTCCAGCAATTTCACCTTATTCCTTATCTGACTGCGCTCGAGAACATCATGCTGGCGCAGCATTATCACAGTGTGGTGGATGAGGCTGCGGCCCGGCAGGTATTGGAGCAAGTGGGGATGACGCCACGGATGGGGCATTTGCCGAGCCAGCTTTCTGGCGGTGAGCAGCAGCGGGTCTGTATTGCCCGTGCACTAGTCAATCAGCCACCCATTATTTTTGCTGATGAGCCAACGGGTAACCTTGATGAAGAGAATGAGCAACGGGTATTGGATCTGCTCAACCATATCCATCGTCAAGGGCGAACCATTGTGATGGTCACCCACAACCCTGATTTAGGCTGTGTTGCTGACCGGATAATCCGGCTCCAACATGGTAAATATCTTAATGAAGAGAGTCGTCATCATGTGGCGTAATCGAGTCAAAATAGTGAGTTTATGTGCATTGCTAGTGCTACTCAGTGCCTGCAAGCAAGAGGAGGTGGCGGTAGGGGAAATTGCCCCCCCACTGGCGGCCTATGATCTACAAGGTAAACCTGTCGCGCTCGAACAATGGAAAGGAAAACAGGTTTATCTTAATTTCTGGTCGGCAAGTTGTGGCGGTTGCCTTGCGGAGATGGCCGCTTTGGATAAACTCAGCCAGCAGTACCCGCAGGATATCGTGGTGGTGGCTATCAATACCGATCCACAACAGGTTGATATCAGCCCGCTATTAGCACAACGTAATATCAGTTATCCGGTTATTCGTGATCAACTGGGCATCACGCAAGAGCGCTATCAGGTCATCGGCACACCAACATCTTTTATGATTGATCGTAACGGCAAGGTCACTGAGTTACATCAGGGCGCACGTAATGAAAAGGATCTGACCCTATTGTTCCAACAATGGGCCACGGGGGCATAATGAAAGTCTTGTTGCTGGCTATGTGTATGGTGGTGTTCAGCAGCTCAGCCTTGTCTGCCGCTGACGGTGAACATCTCTATAAACAAACCTGTTCAAGTTGCCATGGGCGTTTAGCTGATCGCAAAGGTTTGGATAAAGCCCCGCCATTGATATCGTTATCCCGCGATGAGATTGTCGATGGTCTTACCGCCCGGCGTGATGGCAAGATTATCGGCAGAGGTAATAAAGCCAAAGCCCATCTTACAGATGATGATATTCAAGAATTGGCGAGTCATATTGAGAGCTTAAAAGCGGTTAAGTCTGCAACCCCATAATCTGTTCTCAAATGATACCCTGCTGATTTAATGGGTTAGCACCGCTTCAACACGACAGTGCGCGCCCCGCGTGGACAGCTTCATTTCATCAGACTTATGCTGTACTATATGTTGCATATTAAATGCACCTTTAAATTATCTGAGGAATATCAGCATGGAAAATACATCAGCCTTGCTTTGCTATAAGCAGCTACCGGTCTGGAATAGTGCTGGCGTGCCCGCGATGTTTCGTGAACAGCACAATACCAAAGCAGGGACATGGGCCAAACTGACTATTCTCAGTGGGGAGATGGAGTTTTTTATCCTTGATAAAGCAGGTCATACGCTGGAAAGACATTCATTCTCTTGTGAGCATCAACCGCCGTTTATTGAGCCACAAGTCTGGCACCGTATTGCCGCGTGTTCAGATGACCTGCAATGCCAACTCAGTTTTTATTGTACGCCGGAAGATTTTTATCATAAGAAATATCATTTAACCCCAACCCATTCAGAAGTGATTGAGGCGGTGAAAACGGTCCGGCCCGGTAAAGCGCTGGATTTAGGCTGTGGTTCTGGGCGTAATTCGCTGTATCTGAATTTATTAGGTTTTGATGTGACCGCCGTGGATAAGAATGGCGACAGTATTCGTCACTTACAACAGCTTATTGAGCAGGAAGAACTGCAAAACATCAGCGCCAGCAGTTATAACATCAATGAAGCTAGTCTGGATAATCACTATGACTTTATTCTCTCAACAGTGGTGTTGATGTTCCTACAGCCAGAAAGAATTCCATATATTATCAATAATATGCAAGAGTGTACTCTCGCGGGTGGCTATAATTTAATTATCTCGGCTATGTCAACTGATGACTTCCCTTGCACCGTGCCTTTTTCCTTTACATTAAAGTCTGGTGAATTAAGCCAGTACTATAAAGATTGGGATATTATTAAATACAATGAAGATGTTGGGCAATTACATAAGACGGATGCCGAGGGCAACCGGATAAAATTGCGCTTTGCGACTCTTTTGGCGAAAAAACCGTCAATATAGTGAAATGTTTTTTAGTATTGAATGCTGTTGAGAATTATTAATTAACTTCATTGATAATCATTATCACTGAGTGTAATAATAAGTCCATATAGGTTCCGTGGAGTATGGATTGTGTCGAATACGGCTGAAGTGATTTACCCTTCAACAACGGCGATCTCTGATGAGATAGCCCGTTTGTTCGCCAGAACATTCGTGCACTTCTCGGAATCGTTTTATGTCGATGTTACTGAGATACCTAAAGAAAGTGTATTGTTGCCACAGTGGGCTACTGAGCAGAGTTTGCCACTGTTGATGCAAAACTACGAAGATTCCTATTACAGTGGCACTGAACTTAAGCCGAATCATAAAGCGCTGTATTCGTTATGGGGGCAGTGGTATTTCGGTTTGGTTATTCCACCAATGATTTTGATGTTGCTGGCATTGCCCGCAATGATAGATACCCGCCCGGAAAGAGTTCGAATCAAGTTTCACCCCACAGGGCGGCCGGAAGCTATTTATTATCAACATCGTTGGTTGGATAAATCGCCGTCATCTTTACTGGAGCGGCTCTATTTATTACTCGATCATCATATTATTCCGGTTATGGCGGAAATAGAGCGCCAGCCAAGAGCGAACGTCCGGCTAATATGGAATAATATTGGCTACTTGATATTTTGGTATCTGCACGAATTTGTTAACAAGTTAGGCCCCATTGAAGCCTATGACACTACCATTGAACATCTATTTCTCACTTCAAGTTTGCCTGATGGGCGAGATAATCCTCTCTATCGTACTGTTATTCCACGTAATGATGCAATGGAGCGCCGCACTTGTTGCCAACGTAATAAACTGCCGGGCGTCGGCAGTTGCCTTGATTGCCCGTTAGAATCTCGAGCATAACCGGTATATGATTCAACTTACAGATAAAGTAAGTCTTGAAGGATACTATTGGTGGATAAAGAAAAAATTGCCCATTTAGATGCTGTCGGGCACAAAGCTCGTGAGGTCATGGAACGAGAGGGGATTGATGCTCTGGTCGTCACCGTATGTGATAACTTTTATTACCTAACCGGCTTTGCCAGCTTCTTTATGTATACCTTCCGGCACACCGGTGCCGCCATTGCAATCATGTTTCGTGATGAGAGCATACCATCTCAAGTCATCATGAATGAGTTTGAAGCCGCCAGTAGCCACTTTGATATGCCCAATATGGAACTGAACACCTTCCCGGTATGGGTTGATGTTGATGACCCGCGTGACCCACTCCATTATCAGAAAAAGCACGAACGCCCTATCGGCCCTCCGGTTGCGGCGGTTTTTGGTTTAGTGAAGAAGGCCCTTGAACGCGCGGGGGTGCTGGATAAAACTATTGCTATTGAACTGCACGCCATGTCTAACGGGGGTAAAAATGTGTTAGATAAAGTGGCTCCTGGGTTAACGCTGGTTGATTCAACGCCGCTGTTCAATGAAATCCGCATGATCAAAAGCCCGTGGGAAATTGAACATCTGCGCAAAAGTGCTGAAATTACTGAATACGGTATCGCCAGTGCGGCTAAACATATCAGAGTGGGGTGCACCGCAGTAGAATTAACCGCTGCATTTAAAGCGGCAGTAATGAGTTTTCCGCAGACGAATTTTTCTCGCTTTAATCTTATTTCTGTCGGCGATAACTTTTCACCTAAAATGTTCGCTGATGAGACACCGGCCAAGCTTGGCGATGTTATTAAATTTGACTGCGGGGTCGATGTTGCGGGCTATGGCGCTGATCTTGCCAGAACCTTTGTTTTGGGGGAACCGGACGAACTCACGCAAAAGATTTATGACACTATCAGAGCCGGGCATGAACATATGTTATCCATGGTGGCTCCAGGTGTTAAGTTAAAAGATGTGTTCGATTCAACCATGGATTTCATTAAAAAGTCGGGTTTACCCCATTATAATCGCGGCCACCTTGGTCATGGGGATGGCGTATTTTTAGGATTGGAAGAAGCGCCTTTTGTTAGTACATTGGCAACGGAAACCTTTCTTCCTGGGATGGTATTAAGCCTCGAAACACCGTATTACGGAATTGGAATTGGCTCCATCATGTTGGAGGATATGATTCTCATTACCAATAATGGCTATGAGTTTTTAAGTAAATTGGATCGCGATTTACGTCAGTATAATTAATCCATATATCACCTTTCACTTGATTTGAATTAAATTTTTTCTAAATAGACTCTCGTGATTTTTTGTAGGGTCTATTTTTAATTTTCACTATGGCGTGGCAGATGTTATCTATTGGAGAGTGAAATTTTAATATGAAACAGGTAGTTAAAGTTCAATTGAGTGATGATTTTAAGTTGATATTATTTTGCTGGCGTTATTATAGAATGAAATCATTCTGTATTTTATTATAACGATCGTGATAATCGCTCTCTCGCCATGATGTGATTTTGCCGATATAAAAATATTTTGGGGAATTAAAATTTTATGTAGCTAATTTCTCCATATACAGCTTAAAAATCAAATTTTGCAATCTTTTAACAGAACACTGTATCGCGACATTGCTTTAGTGAAAATATTTAGTCTTTAAATCTTGCCTTTTGGTGGAATATTTGACTAAGATTAATCTCAAAGCACTCTAAATTGACGCCTATTATACACTTCTGCCTCTATTAATCGCTGAAATAACAATATTCTATAATAACTCGACAATAGTATTTTCTTTCAACTATCCTATGTAACATGTTGTAATACATTCTAAGGACTTCATTTCATCATAATTCCATAATGAAAAATGGATGTTCGTGAAGTAGCTTTTCTTGAAAATCAAACAAGTTGCTGGCTTAAGGGTTATATAATGTATAACGCATTTACGACACTACTGCGCCCGTTGCACCGGCACAGAATGACTTTATTAGCGCTATTAATTTCCGGCCTCTCAGTTAATCCAGTTTTGGCAGAAACACAATATGATTCATTAATCATCAAAGCCAGAGCTGGGGATACCGCACCGGTGCTCGATTATTTACAAAAAGAAGCTAAAGCCGGGCCACTTAATAGTGGTCAGGTCGATGACTGGTTGCAAATTGCGGGGTGGGCTGGGCGTGATCAGGAGGTTATTGATGTGTATGAGAGATATCATTCCTCAATGAATCTCTCCTCGCGGGGGCTGGCTTCTGCGGCCCGAGCATATCGTAATGAAAAGCGTTGGGATCAAGCCCTGGCATTGTGGCAAAGCAGTTTAAAGAAAGACCCCACCAACCCTGATCTTATTACCGGTATGATCATGACCCAGGCTGATTCGGGCCGTGGCGGTGCGGCGTTACAACAGGCAAAAGAGTTGGCTGAGCGTAACCCTTCCGCGCAAAATTATATGACACTGTCTTATCTCAACCGTGCCACCAATCGCAACTATGATGCATTGCAAGCTTCCAGCGAAGCAGTACGGTTAGCCCCTGAATCTGATGAGGTTTTAAGAAATCATCTTGAGATTTTGCAACGAAACCGGATTGTTGACCCTGCATTACAGCTCGCCAAAGAGAACCCGAAATTAGTTTCAGCAGAAGAGTATCGGCAACTTGAGCGAGATGCTGCCGCGGAACAAGTGCGTATGGCGGTATTACCAACGCGCAGTGAAACTGAACGTTTTTATATTGCCGATCAGGCATTGGCGGATTATCAGGATTTATTAACACGTTGGAGCAAAGAGCCAGAGGCTCAGGCCGATTACCAGCGGGCGCGAATTGATAGACTCGGCGCATTATTGGTTCGTCGTCATACCGAAGAACTGATTAAAGAATATGAAAGTATGGAAGCTGAAGGCTACAAAATGCCTGACTATGCGCGTCGCTGGGCGGCTTCCGCGTATATTGACCGCCGGATGCCGGAAAAGGCCGCGCCAATTCTAGCCAGTTTGTATTACGCCGATGGTAAAACCTTCCGCAACAGTGATGATTTGCTGGATGCCGATGATCTCTATTACGCACTCAATGAAAGTGAGCAATTAGATAAGGCGCATCAATTCGCTAAGAACTATAGCGAACAAACGCCTTATCAAGTTGGGGTGTATGGTTTGCCGGGGAAAGAGCCGAATGATGATTGGATGGAGGGTCAGACGCTATTGGTGCAATCCCTGGTGGCGCTCAATGACCTGCCTGCAGCACAGAAAAAGCTGGAGACATTATCCAGTACCGCCCCGGCTAACCAGAATTTACGTATTGCCTTAGCCGGTGTTTATCTGGCGAGGGATTTACCACGCAAATCTGAACAAGAATTGAAGGCGGTAGAATCATTGGCACCTCGGAGCCTGATTTTAGAGCGCGCACAGGCTGAAACGGCGATGGATTTGCAGGAATGGCGTCAAATGGAGCTGTTAACGGATGATGTGATTGCTCGCTCGCCCGAAGATGTTCCATCACAAGAGTTAGATCGCCAACGTAAAATTCATAATATGTATGAATTGCGCGTGACAGGTAACCGAACGATTTCCTCGAATAGCCCGGTCAGTGGCAATAAAGACTACGGTGTTGAAACTCTGCTTTATAGTCCGCCTATTGCCGATAACTGGCGGGTATTCGGCGGCGGTAGTTATAACAATGCGCAATTTGAAGAGGGCACCGGCATTAATCGTGTTATGCGATTAGGTGGTGAGTGGACTTCTCGCGACCACTGGGTTGAGGCGGAGGTAAATAACCAGAATTATGGTTTTGGTAATAAGACCGGCGCACGTTTATCGACTTGGTATGATTTTAATGATCACTGGCGGGTGGGGGGACAAGTTGAAAGATTGGCGAAAGATACTCCTCTGCGGGCCTTAAAAAATAACATCTACGCCAACAGTGCTTCAGCTTTTGTGCTCTGGAAAGCCGATGACCGCCGTGATGTCGAATTTAATGTGACACCGTCAGATTTTTCGGATGGTAACAAACGTTGGGAATATGAGCTGAATGGACGTCAGCGTATCTGGACAGGGCCTTACCTGACCGCAGATTTCAATCTGGGCTTGGCGGCGAGCACCAACACCAAAGAAGACGTGATTTATTATAACCCGAAGCGTGATTTTACCTATCTTCCTGCGGTGACGATAAATCACATTATGTATCGTCATTATAAAACAATCTGGAGCCAGCAAGTGCAACTCGGTGTCGGTGGCTACTGGGAGAAAAACTACGGAAATGGCTTGGTCACAACAGCCAGTTATGGGCAACGGGTTCAATGGAATGATGTTGTTGATACTGGCGTCGCCGTGACCTATGACAAGCGCCCCTATGATGGCACCCGTGAGCATGATCTCTCGCTCGCTTTTGATTTGAATTACCGTTTCTAAGGGACGCTCCATGGCAAAGATACTATTTTTTATGCGGATACTGGTAGTTGGAATGGTCACGCTACTTGCGTCCGTCTGTTATGCAGAAAAACCGGTATTTGTTCCACCGGCCGAGCGCGCATTGCCTCTCAGTGAAAGACCGTGGCAGAAGAATACCTTTGTGGTCATTGCTTATCATGATGTTGAAGATGATTCCGCGGATCAACGCTATCTGTCGGTACGCAGCAGTGCACTGAGTGAACAATTGGCTTGGTTGAAAGACAATCGCTACAACGTGGTTTCTGTGGATCAAATCTTGGCGGCGCATAATGGTGGGGCGCCTTTACCCAACAAGGCGGTGTTGCTCACTTTCGATGATGGTTACAGCAGTTTTTATTCTCGTGTTTACCCATTATTAGAAGCTAATGATTTGAGTGCCGTGCTAGCCCCGGTTGGCACGTGGATTGATACCCCGGCCAATAAAAAAGTGGATTTTGGTGGTTTAAGCACTGACCGAGACCGTTTCCTGACCTGGAAGCAGATCAGTGAAATGTCAAAATCAAAGTTGATTGAAATTGGTGCGCATACTTACGCCTCACATTATGGCGTGATAGCTAACCCACAAGGGAATACTGAACCGGCTGCGGCCAATCTGATGTATGACCCTAAGACCAAAAAATATGAAACCGAAGCTGCTTTTAAGCAACGGATGGAAAAAGATGTTTCATTGATAACTCAGCGAATTACTCAAGCTACGGGTAAACCGCCACGGGTTTGGGTTTGGCCGTACGGTGCACCAAATGGCACTGTTATCAGTATCTTGCGTCAACACGGCTACCAGATGGCCATGACACTGGAACCGGGCATTGGTAACGTCAATGATTTGATGAATATCCCACGGATTCTGATCAGTAATAATCCGTCGTTAAAAGATTTTGCCCAGTTGGTCACTTCGGTACAGGAAAAAGACATCATGCGCGTCGCGCATGTCGATTTGGATTACCTCTACGATCCCGACCCGGTGCAAGAAAGGGAAAATCTCGATAAATTAGTACAGCGCATTTCTGATTTACGTGTTACCACCGTGTTTTTACAAGCATTTTCTGATCCCAAAGGGGATGGCAATATTCGGCAGGTTTATTTCCCAAATCGCTGGATACCGATGCGCCAAGACCTGTTTAATCGGGTGGCGTGGCAGCTAGCTTCACGCCCTGATGTGGATGTTTATGCCTGGATGCCGGTATTGGCATTTGAAATGGATTCGTCATTACCACGAATTCAACGTATTGATCCAAAAACAGGTAAAACCAGCATCGATCCGGATCAATATCGCCGCCTATCGCCATTTAATCCCGAAGTCAGGCAGCGCATTATTGATATTTACCGCGATCTGGCCTATAGCGCCCCGATTGACGGGATTTTGTATCATGACGATGCCGTCATGTCTGATTTCGAAGATGCATCACCGGATGCTATGCGTGCATACCAAAAAGCAGGTTTCCCAGGGTCGATTGTCGAGATACGCAACAACCCGGAAACCATGGCGCGCTGGACGCACTATAAGAGCAAATATTTGGTCGATTTTACCAATGAATTGACCCGCCAAGTGCGAGATATCCGTGGCCCGCAAGTGAAGTCAGCCCGCAATATATTTGCGATGCCGATTATGGAACCGGAAAGCGAGGCATGGTTTGCACAGAATTTTGATGATTTCTTGGCTAACTATGATTGGGTTGCCCCAATGGCCATGCCATTAATGGAGAAAGTGCCCCTCTCAGAGTCTAACGAGTGGCTCTCTCAAATGGTTAATAAAGTTGCGCAGCGTCCAGGCGCACTCAATAAAACTGTATTTGAACTGCAATCGAAAGACTGGACTAAACCTGAGGGCAATAATGCTATCAGTGGCCCGATCCTGGCAGGATGGATGCGCCAGTTGCAGTTAAATGGCGCGCAAAATTTTGGTTACTATCCGGATAACTTTATCACTGGCGAACCACCGCTGAAAGATGTCCGCCCTGTGCTATCTTCTGCTTGGTATCCTTTATATGATCGATAGAATTATTGCATTACTCATCCTATGTCTGGTACTGAGCATTCCCGCGGGAATGATCCTGCTCTTTACCGGCGATGTGCTGCTGAACTTTGTCTTCTTCTACCCGCTCTTTATGTCTGGCATTTGGATAACTGGCGGTGTCTATTTCTGGCTACGCCGTGAAAGACATTGGCCGTGGGGCGATAATGTTCCTGCGCCGGAACTGAAGGGCAATCCGCTGGTGTCTATTTTAATTCCTTGTTTTAACGAGGGCTTGAATGCGCGGGAAACGATTCACGCGGCATTGGCACAGACCTACACCAATATTGAAGTTATCGCCATCAATGACGGCTCCAGTGATGACACGGCGCAAGTGTTAGATGCAATGTTGGTTGAAGACCCACGCCTGCGTGTTATTCACCTGGCCCATAACCAAGGCAAAGCCATTGCTTTGCGAATGGGCACTGCCGCTGCGCGCAGCGAATATCTGGTGTGTATTGATGGTGATGCCTTGCTGGACAAGAATGCGGTGCCTTATTTGGTCGCGCCGCTGATTGCGAATCCGCGTACTGGCGCAGTGACCGGTAACCCGCGTATCCGCACGCGCTCAACCTTGATTGGCCGTGTTCAGGTGGGGGAATTTTCTTCTATCATTGGGCTGATTAAACGGACTCAGCGCGTGTATGGGCAAGTCTTCACCGTCTCCGGGGTTGTTGCCGCTTTCCGTCGTCGAGCATTGGCGGATGTGGGCTACTGGAGCCCGGATATGATAACTGAAGATATTGATATCAGTTGGAAACTCCAGATAAGACATTGGTCGGTGTTCTTTGAACCTCGGGGCTTGTGCTGGATTTTGATGCCCGAAACGTTAGGTGGGCTGTGGAAGCAACGTCTGCGCTGGGCGCAAGGTGGGGCTGAGGTCTTCCTGAAGAATATGTTCAAGTTGTGGCGCTGGCGTAATCGTCGGATGTGGCTGTTATTCTTGGAATATTCACTGTCTATCACGTGGGCATTTACTTATCTGTTCAGTATCATTCTGTTCCTGCTGGGCTTGGTGATTACCTTACCGCCGGGCATTCATGTGCAGACGGTCTTCCCACCGGCCTTTACCGGGATGGTATTGGCGCTGACGTGTTTGTTGCAATTTGCCATTAGTTTGGTGATTGAACGGCGCTATGAACCTAAACTGGGCAGCTCACTGTTTTGGATTATCTGGTACCCCATGGTCTACTGGATGCTCAGTTTGTTCACTACCGTGGTGTCGTTCCCCAAAGTCATGCTGAACACTAAACGCAAACGTGCGCGCTGGGTCAGCCCGGATCGCGGGATCGGGAGGGTTAAACCATGAGTACGCCTCTGATTCATACCGAGCAGCGGTTAATCCCGCGCTTGATTGATATTACCATTACTGCATTAGCTTGGTTTGGTTTTATCTTCCTGTTTGTGAAGGGCTTTCTGGATATGATCCACCGCGCCCCGAATATGGGGCCAATTCCGTTCAGAATGTATATTTTGGCGGGCCTGACGACACTCGCCTTGTATGCAGCAATTGCCGCATTTAATGCTATCGTGTTGATTGTTTGGGCCAAATATAACCAAGTACGTTTTCAGGTTGAGCGCCGTGGTCATCGTCCGCATTTAGATGATGATGAACTTGCCAATAGTATGGAAATGACGCCTGAGATGATTGCTCAATTAAAAGCAGGCTCCTGCCTCACGCTGTATAATGATGAACACGGCCAATTACTGGATGTCAAAGAAGGATTACAACTTCCCTCTGTGGCACCGGTCGTGAATTTACGCCGAGGATAAGTTTCTCCTCTCTGAATACCTGATAATAAGTGCTAGCCACTTATATCGGGTATTCAGGGTGATTTCGTGTTATTCCCCTAATCAATCTTGCAAAACTCAGTTTTCATTTACCGCCTCTGCTTTATATATTG
Source organism: Yersinia hibernica (assembly GCF_004124235.1). Classification (NCBI taxonomy): domain Bacteria; kingdom Pseudomonadati; phylum Pseudomonadota; class Gammaproteobacteria; order Enterobacterales; family Yersiniaceae; genus Yersinia; species Yersinia hibernica. Next base: position 2,127,650 of record NZ_CP032487.1, on the reverse strand, counting down.
CAATGATTTGGCAAAATTTATTGCGGTAATAGCCTATGATATTTCTCTGAGAATCAATTAAACCGGAGCACATAGTGAATCAAAATCATTTCGGACAAATTATTGGGGCAGAATTACCACATTGGCAATCTGCACGGCGGCCACAGAAAGAGCTGCTATCCGGGCATTTTTGCTCTCTGGCTCCGATAGACTCAGATAAACATGAAGAATCTTTATATCAGAGCTACCATCTGATAGCCGATGCCAGTGACTGGACCTATTTTTATTGTGAGCGGCCAGAAAATAAAGATGATTTCCAGCAATACCTACAGACATTAATCAGTGCTAAAGATGCTGTCCACTATACAGTGATGGGGACACAATCAGGTTTGGCATTAGGGACGGTAGGTTTACAACGGATTGATGAAAAAAATGGAGTGATTGAAATTGGTTCGGTTAATTGGTCGCCGCGCTTAAAACGCCATTCCGCGGGAACTGAGGCTATCTATTTGCTATTACATTATATATTCGACAAATTAGGCTATCGCCGTTGTGAGTGGAAATGTGATTCATTGAACGGGCCGTCAAATGCGGCGGCAATGCGATTTGGCTTTCAGTATGAAGGGCAATTTCGCCAGGCGATTGTGACTAAAGGGCGTAATAGAGACACTAATTGGTATTCCATAACAGCCCATGAATGGCCACTTATTAAGCAGACGTTTAACAATTGGCTGGACAGCGAAAACTTTGATAGTGAGGGTAAGCAAAAGCGGCGTTTACAGGATTTAAGAATCAGCTGTTAATGGTAACCGGCTTAATTAAGGTTGGCGCTATCTAATTGTTTATAATGGTTATTTTTAATTATCGCCTTTGCTTAAAAAATAATCAAGAAAGGTAAAGGCGAAATAAAAATTGAGTTTAATGCAGTGAGTGAGGCAGGGGGGTTAATAGTATAGCGTGCTATAAAAAATAATTAGAGTGAAATATGACCAAATCGAAATGTTATATTTTTTTACATTTTGCTATCGCGAATCCTCAGAGTGTCATTATACTGTAATCATCTGGCGGTATTTTTCACACGGTGCACAGCTTAGGCTGTTGTTTATCACTGCGGGGATCGCTAATGGTAAAGTCCATGATTGGGCTGTTAAGAGAAAACCAAAGTTTCACCCACGCGACTCGTAGTGACGAGGGCTTTCCCTCCGACTCTCAAATTACAGCAGTAACGCCATTATTTACCTTTAATATATTAGTGTCATCCTTACTTTCTTTGCCTGTATCAACGTCATGTAATCACTCCCCTTGCGATATTGTTTTCATCCGGCCATTAAGCCGGTGTGTTGACTTTATTCGCATTTTCATTGGCTATCATTGGCTGCAAAGGAAGCCAAAACCTCATCTGTATGTGAAACATAATCGCGCAGATAAATCTGCTGCGGTAGGTGAATCAAACTGAAAGGTGCCACTATGGGAAGACAGAAAGCAGTGATCAAAGCTCGTCGTGAAGCGAAACGCGTAATTAGACGTGATTCACGTAGTCATCGTCAGCGTGAGGAAGAAAATGTGACATCGTTAGTGCAAATGGGCGGTGTTGAATCAATCGGTATGGCACGGGATAGCCGTGATACCTCCGCTATTCAGGCGCGTACACAAGCTCAAGGTCATTACTTATCAGCCATAGAAAGTAAACAACTCATCTTCGCCACCGGTGAGGCGGGGTGTGGTAAAACCTTTATTAGCGCGGCCAAGGCTGCTGAAGCATTAATTCACAAAGAAGTTGATAGGATAATTGTGACGCGGCCTGTATTGCAGGCAGATGAAGACTTGGGATTCTTACCCGGTGATATCTCCGAGAAATTCGCGCCATATTTCCGCCCGGTGTATGACATTCTATTGCGCCGCCTCGGATCATCTTTCATGCAATATTGTTTGCGGCCGGAAATCGGTAAAGTAGAAATTGCGCCTTTCGCTTATATGCGTGGGCGTACCTTTGAGAATGCGGTGGTTATTCTTGATGAAGCACAAAATGTAACCGCCAGCCAAATGAAAATGTTTCTGACCCGCCTCGGTGAGAATGTCACCGTTATCGTGAATGGCGATATTACCCAATGCGATCTACCGCGCGGTGTGAAATCCGGTCTTAGCGATGCACTGGAGCGTTTTGCTGAAGATGATATGATTGGCATCATTCGCTTTGATAAGCAGGATTGTGTCCGCTCTGCACTCTGCCAACGCACTTTAAATGCCTATTCATAACTCAACATTATGAATAGATGATAAAAAAGGGCAAGCGCGACTCACGCTTGCCCTTTGCTATTGATAAATAACCGCTATAACATGATTGTTAACATATAAGCTGCAAACAGCGCCAGATGCGCGGTGCCGTTGAGTACATTGGTTCTGCCGGTAGAAAATGAGATTTGCGACAGAAGCAATACACTGGCCATCACCACGATATGCGGTGCTTCAAGCCCAAAATTCAACTCTTGCCCGGTCAATACTGCAATCAAGGTTACCGCAGGGACAGTCAGTGAAATGGTTGCCAGCACAGAACCGAAAAACAGATTCATGGCCCGCTGTACCTGATTTGCCAGCACCGCTTTTAAAGCACCTAATCCTTCTGGTGACAGGATAAGTAAGGCAATCAGGAAGCCGGTAAATTTAGCCGGTGCATTGAGCTCGGTGAGCAGTGCTTCCAATGGGTTCGCGTCAAATTTTGTCACCGCGATTACCGCAACCAAATGAATCAATAACCAAAATGTGTGCCACAGACTACTGTGAGATGAGGGTTTTCCGTGGTGTGGGTCACTCGGGTCATCCCCCTCGTCTTCATGCTCGTAGACAAACAGGTTCTGATGGGTTTTGGTTTGGATAAGCAAGAAAACACCATACATTGCCGCCGAAATAGCCGCAACAACCAAGGATTGTGCCACGGTAAAGTTACCGTCAGGCAAGGTGCTGGGTAATACCAAGACAATAATGGCCAGCGGGAAGATAGCCATCAGATACTGTTTGATACCGACCAAATTGACATGCTGAGTGGCAAATTTGCGGCCACCAAGCAGCAACGACACACCAACTAATCCCCCAATAACAATCATGATGATTGAATAGAGTGTATCCCTCATCAATGCCGGTGCGGCATCGCCAGTCGCCATCATTGCCGAGATCAAACTGACCTCCAACACCACCACTGACAGACTGAGAATCAAGGAACCGTAGGGTTCACCCAGGCGGTGAGCTAGGACGTCTGCATGGCGCACGACACTGAAAGCACTGCTGAGAATACCGACCAGCGCAATCAGGTTAATCACAATGACAGCGGCAAAATTGCTGGTATCGCCCCAAAGATTAAGAATAACCAGCGCAACAATTGGCAGGATAAGGGAGTATTCGTGATGGCGAGATTTAGATCGGCCAGGATCATTTTGCGACTTCATTTTGGGAACGCTCCTAATAACTTTACTGCATTAAACGGGCATTAGAGCCATTTAACGATAATTAAGCGCCATATTGCAGGCTAAGTAGCTTTAAGACTAACAAATAACAGGGAATTGTCGCAGAAAATTTACAGGGTTTTAACGGGGAAAGGTAGAAAAACGTCATAAAAATGGACACGGCAAAGTCATGTCCATTGATTTTACAAATATTAATGAAATCTAGCCGTCAATGTTATCCATTACTTCATGGCGTTGGTGATGATAATCTTCCTCATTGAGGCCTTCGCGCCAATATGGCACGGCGTACAGTTGCTGGCGTTCACAGCCTTTTTCGCGGCGAAGATAGCGGCGCAGCTGCACTACCAGCTTATCTTCACCGGCCAACCAGAATGTCGCTTCTGCCATCGGCAAATCCAGCGCGCAGAATTGGTTAATCACGTCATCAGTTTTTTCAGTGCCGCCTATGACCCAGCTGAGTTCAACACCTGCCGGTTTCACCAGATTTAGCACATCTTGTGGGGTATCGACGCGAATAATGGCATGACCTTGTGCATGGGCCGGCAGTGTTTCCAACAAGGCGGCAATTGCCGGCAGTGAAGAGGGGTCACCCACCAGATAACTGTATGTCGCCGCTGGCAGCATGGTTTCAGGCCCGCCGGGATTGGTAATTCCCAGCCAATCCCCGGCTTTGGCATGGCGGGCAAAATTGACCGCCGGGCCGCTGTGGTCATGCAGCGCAAATTCAATATCTATCTCACAAAGTTCAGGGCGAATAGCGCGCACAGAATAGGTTCGCACCGTCGGGCGCACATCCGCAGCGGGCCATTGCGGGCCTTTTTCGCCAAGAACCGGTAATTCTGGCTGGGTTTGATGCGCCAATGGCAGGAAAATTTTTAGATGCGCACCAGCACAATCTGCCGGGTAATTTTGCAATGTTGGGCTGTGAAAGGTAATTCGGCGCAAATGTGGCGAACTGTCTACCACCTGTTTGACTTGTACTAGGCGCGGCGGAGTCGGGCGGTATTTGGTTTTTGCTGCTGTTGATTCTGCAGTCACAGTTTATCCCTCTAATCTTATGGTGTTTTATTCTGGGTCATCAGCCAGCATGGCATGGCTTACAAAGAGATGAATTATATCACCAAGAAATGTTAATGATAATTATTTGCATGAAAACAATGTATGGAAAACGAAAATATACATTTGCGCCCATCGAGCAAACGTTTGGCCGGTGAATTTAATGAGACGGTTTTATCACTGGCCCCAAAGGGCAATCCGCTATATTAAAAAGTTATTTAATATAGCGGATTGCATGTTTGAGTCGCGGGTCGGGTAAAATGGGGCCGCTTTGCTAAATATTTATTTTTTTGAAAAATAAGACTATTTTTAAAATCTATGGACTAATATGTTTTTTCTGTTAGCCATTAACTTTTCTTAGTACAAAAAAACATAAGCAACGGTTTTTTTGTCTTTGTTTGTCCCGCTCATTCGCCGTAAATCTATTTATACCTTATGCACTTGCCACTGACCTGTTACGCCATTTGCATTGGGCATATCAATAGAATGAAATGAAAGGGGCTTGGTATGAATTTCCAGCAGCTAAAAATTATTCGGGAATCAGCCCGTTGCAATTACAACCTGACTGAAGTGGCCAATAGCTTATTTACTTCGCAATCTGGCGTTAGCCGCCATATTCGCGAGCTAGAAGAGGAACTGGGTATTGAGATATTTATTCGGCGCGGTAAACGGCTATTAGGAATGACCGAGCCGGGTAAAGAATTGCTGACAGTTGCCGAGCGCATGCTAAATGATGCTAATCAAATCCGTCGGTTAGCGGATGTGTTTAGTAATAATGACAGTGGGCAGCTACATATCGCCACCACACATACTCAAGCGCGTTATAGTTTGCCGCGGGTGATTAAAGAGTTTCGTCTGCTGTATCCGCAGGTAAAATTGGTTATTAGTCAGGGAAATCCGCAAGAAATCGCGGCGATGTTGCAATCTGGTGAAGCTGATATTGGCATTGCCACTGAATTATTGATGAGTGATGAATCTGTGGCGGCGTTTCCTTATTATCGCTGGCATCACGCGATTGTAGTGCCAGAAAATCACCCATTAACACAAGAGCCGAATATCACTCTGGAAACCCTAAGCACCTTGCCCTTAATTACCTATCGGCAAGGAATAACAGGCCGCTCCCGGCTGGATAATGCTTTCAAAAATGCCGGATTAACCCCTGATATCGCCCTGAGCGCGCAGGATTCTGATGTGATTAAAACCTATGTTGAACTGGGCCTGGGGGTGGGGATCTTGGCGGATATGTCTTATGAAACCCATCGTGATAAAGGGTTGGTGCGGCTCAATGCCGAGCATCTGTTTGATGCTAATACCGTGTGGTTAGGGTTAAAACGGGGCCAGTTACAACGTAACTTTATCTGGTTCTTTATCCAGCTGTGTAATCCCACACTGTCCCTGCATGATATTAAAGAGAAAGTATTGGCAGAAGCGCTAGATGAGGCCGCCATTGATTTTGAGATTTAGTGTGGATGTGCGGTGCTGACCCGTCGGGTAACATCGTCAGTCAAGGTCATCATTGTCTGGCGTGAATTGCACCCGCACCTCTGTTCCACCCACTTCCCGTTGACGAATATCACACCGGCCATTTAGGCTCGCGGCCCGGTCTTGCATAATCATCAGGCCATAATGGTTGGGCCGCTGATGGGCTTGGCCAATCCCACAACCATTGTCAGTGATGGACATGACAACATCACCTTGTTCGGTGGTGATGTTCACCGCGGCTTCAGTGGCGTGGGCATGCTTATAGATATTATTTAGTGCTTCGCGGGCGATATTGACCATGTGAATGGCTTGATGGGTAGGAACCGCGTCTGATGGCAAGTTGCAATTGAGAGTGATGGGCAAACCGGCGCGCTCGCTGAATTCATTGACCAATGTTTGCAGTGCGGCCTGTAATGTCGCCTCGTGGAGTTTTAAACGGAAGGTTGTCAGCAACTCACGCAATTGGCGATAGGCAATGTTAAGTTCATCGCGCATCTGTTGAATCAATAACTTACTGGGGTCGGGCAAGTCAGGAACCTGCATTTGCAAACAACTGATTTGTATTTTCAGACAGGAAAGAGATTGGGCGATAGAGTCATGTAATTCGCGCGCAATAGCGGAGCGCTCTTCCATCAGCAGTAATTGTTGCTGATGCCTCGCCTGACTTTCCAGTGCTAGCGTGCTGGTTAATTGCTCGACTAGCATATTTACCAACTGTTGTTGATCTGAATTGAGCGGGTTTTCTGAGGGGATTGTTGCCAGTAATAAACCATATTGACCAAGTTTATCACTCAAACTCCAACTGAGAGACTCCCGCGTTGTCGCGGAGCTCGCAGTAAATGAAGAGCCACTAATGGTTAAGTGTGTAGGGCTATTTTGCGGTGGGAAGTATTCACCATCCAAATTGTTAGTCAGACTTGAGCGATAAAGATGATTTTCATATAAACAGATTTGCACATTTTCCAATGGTGTCAGTGTTTGTAATTGTTCAATCACTGGCACCAACCGCTCACTGAGCGGCTGAGAAGTATGCAGTTGGCGGCTGCTGTGGTAAAGGAAGGCCAAAACCTGGTTTTTCTGTTGTAAATCAGCGGTTTTCTGGGCAACACGCTGTTCCAGGTGGCTGTATATCACCGAAAGTTCTTGCGACATGCGGTTTAATGCCGCGCCCAGCATCCCCATTTCGTCGCGCTGATGGGGCAAAATAAAGCGCTTGCTGAAGTCACCGCGGCCAATTGCATTTGCCATCGAGATCAATTGCAGCCATGGACGTAATAAACGACGGCGAAGGTAATAAATGGTGGCGAGCATTAACCCCAGAGTTAACACAATGAAAACTAACTGAATCAGGGTCACCAACAGCAGGCGCTGCTCGGTTTTATGGTCAATAGCCAAGACTAATGCATCCAGTTGATGCACAAAATCGGCCACACTGGCGGCAACATCATCGGGCTGTTTGGCTTGCAGCAGTTGTGGTTTCAAGGTGGTTTGCCAATAGCGTTCGATTTGCTGATATTGACCGGTCAGCCCCTCGCGCTGAAGGGCGAGTTGTAAATCACTACTGGTTTTGTCTTGCTCCAGGGCTGCCAGATAGCGCTGATCTGCTTTATCTAACGGCACGATGGAAAGCAGCCGGTAGCTTTGCATTCGTAGAGAACCCGCTTTATTGATGGCGTGCGCATTACCTTGAATGCTTTGGGCCATCCATGACGAAATTGTCATGCCCGCCAGCCCCAACATGCCCAGCAGTATCATCAGCAATGCAATCTGATTAACTAATGGGATTAGGTAACGTTTCATAATGCGGTATTCCCTTAACTAATATATTCGTCATGCTGCGAGCGGCATGTGCGCCAGGCCCCCCGGTCACTGAGGTGTGTCAGTTGTTGGGGGCGGCCCCATTGCCGCTTTCCCAGCACGCGAATTATTGAGCATATCAGCGTGGCCACCTTGCCGTTTTTTATCTCAAGATGTTGCGTTAATGGGATTTCATCCCAGCGGCTGTCATCATCATACGGAACAGCTGAGATACTGCCAATAATGCCAGCACACTACTGCACCAGATAAGCAACAGCCAGCCGACTTTTTTCCACCAAGGAGATTTTATCGGCTCCACTATTTGGGCCGGTGGTTGTGATTTGATCATTCAGTGATAGCCCTGTTGGTGATTGATTTTCCCCCGGAATACGTAGTAGCTCCAGAAGGTATAAACCAGAATAATGGGAATAATAAAGAGTGCGCCAACCAGCATGAAACCAAGACTTTGCGCCGGTGCCGCTGCCTGCCATAGGGTAATTGATGGCGGAATAAGATATGGCCAGATACTGATGCCCAAACCGCTGTAACCCAAAAAGACTAACAAGAGTGTGAGCAGGAATGGTGCGTAATGACCGCCATTTTTGACTGCGCGAAGTAAAGCCCCGCTGGCCAGCAGTACCAATATAGGCACGGGGAGGAACCAGAACAGATTCGGTAAGCTAAACCAACGTGCAGCAATGTGTGGCTGGCTCAGGGGGGTCCACAAGCTAATGATGGCAATAATGAGCAGCATAATAATTGTCAGCGGCTTGGCCAATTTATACATCACTTGCTGAACATGTCCGTCAGTTTTCATGATGAGCCAGCTACACCCCAGCAGAGCATAGGCCACAACCAGACCCAAGCCACAAAACAGTGCAAAAGGAGTGAACCAATCAAATGGCCCGCCACTGTAACTGCGACCCGAAACCGGGAAACCGTGAATAAAAGCGCCGACGACCATTCCTTGTGTAAAGGTGGCAATCAATGAGCCGCCAATAAAAGCTTTATCCCAGATATGCTGTTTTTCCGCTGTGGCTTTAAAGCGGAACTCGAAGGCAACGCCACGGAAAATCAGCCCCAGCAGCATTAATGTCAGTGGGATTGCCAAAGCATCAAGAATCACTGCATAAGCCAGCGGGAAAGCCCCCAGTAATGCCGCGCCCCCTAGAACCAACCAGGTTTCGTTGCCATCCCACACCGGGGCAACACTGTTCATCATCAAATCACGGTCAGGACTGTTTTTCACCAGCGGGAACAGGATGCCAATCCCTAAATCAAAGCCATCCATCACCACGTACATCATGGTGCTAAAGACAATGATGACAAACCAAATCAGTGGAAGATCAATGCCCATAATTAGCTCCTGTTTTGGTTATTGTCGGTCGTCAATAAAGGGTCATCAGCATGCAGTGGGTCACTGACTGCCGACAGCGGGCGGGCTGGCGTGGCATGGTGGCCTGGGCCTCCCGGGTTTTGCTGCTGCCCCTCATGGGTCTTTGGCCCGGTGCGAATAAGTCGCATCATATAGGCGTAGCCCACACCAAACACTGAGCCATACACCAAGATAAAAATCAGCAAGCTGATGCTCATATGCAGTTCACCATGTGATGAGACGGCATCACTGGTGCGCTGCAAACCATAGACGACCCACGGCTGGCGGCCTACCTCGGTGGTAAACCAACCCGCCAGAATGGCAATCAACCCGGATGGGCCCATCCACAGCACAAAATAGAGGAAGGGGCGAGAGTGATATAGCCCGCCGCGCCAACGGAGCCATAAACTCCAAAATCCGGCCAAAATCATCAACATGCCTAATCCGACCATTATACGAAAAGACCAGAATACGATGGTTGAGTTCGGGCGGTCTTCGGTGGGGAAAGATTTCAACGCGGGGATCTGTTTTTCCAGACTGTGTGTCAGGATTAGGCTCCCTAAATAAGGGATTTCCAGCGCGAAACGGGTTTTCTCTTGTTGCATGTCAGGCCAGCCAAACAGAATCAGTGGCGTGGGTTCACCGGGTTTATTCTCCCAATGGCCTTCAATCGCAGCGATTTTAGCCGGTTGATATTCCAGCGTATTTAGACCATGGGCATCGCCAATCACCGCCTGAAGTGGGGCGACAATCAAGGCCATCCACATCGCCATCGAGAGCATTTTTCGCATTGCCGGCGTATCGCGTTTGCGCAGCAAATGCCAGGCCGCAGAAGCCCCAACAAAGAATGCCGAGGCCAAAAACGCGGCGGTTGACATGTGCAACAGGCGATAGGGGAAGGAGGGGTTAAATATCACTTTTAGCCAGTCAACCGGCACCACTTGCCCGTTAATGACTTCAAATCCTTGCGGGGTTTGCATCCAGCTGTTGGAGGCCAGTATCCAGAAGGTCGACATCAGCGTTCCTAATGCCACCATGCAGGTGGCAAAGAAATGCAGACCGGGGCCAACACGATTCCAGCCAAACAGCATAACCCCCAGAAAACCAGCTTCGAGGAAGAAGGCGGTTAACACTTCATAAGTTAACAATGGGCCGGTGATGCTACCCGCAAATTCAGAGAAAAAGCTCCAGTTGGTGCCAAACTGGTAGGCCATGACCAAGCCGGAAACCACCCCCATGCCAAAGTTGACGGCGAAAATTTTGGACCAGAAATGGTAAAGATCGCGGTAATCCTCATTTTTGGTTTTGAGCCATAAACCTTCCAGCACCGCCAAAAAGCTGGCCAGCCCGATAGTGATAGCAGGGAAGATGATATGGAACGAAATGGTAAAAGCGAATTGGATTCTGGCCAACTCGAGAGCGGTTAAGCCAAACATAGCGACCTCACTGCAAACATGGTGCTGCCTCATCAAACTATAAAATAAATCGCGCCACATTGCCTACTGTGTGGCGTTGCAACGGGCGATTATTTCGCGGAGTAAACTTGGCAGTTAGTTAACCATAAGTTAAAGTGGCTATAATAGTGACAATTAATTCAATCTTACCTATAACAGTTGGCTTATGACGCGATATGAACAGTTAGCGCAACAAATCCGGGCGCAAATCCAGTCCAAGGTGTGGCAAGCGGGTGACAAACTGCCCTCGCTGCGGGAAAGTTGTAAGCAGTCGGGGTTAAGCTTAATGACCGTGGTGCAGTCTTATCAGCTACTGGAAAGCCAGGGATGGATCGTGGCGCGCCCGCAGTCAGGTTATTATGTTGCCTCGCGCCCGACTCAATTGCCCCAGCCACAGCGGGGGAAAAAACTGCATCTGGATGAGCAGGTCGACATTAATACCTTTATTTTTGATGTGTTACAGGCCGGTAAAGACCCGGCCATCATGCCTTTTGGTTCAGCATTTCCTGACCCCAGCTTATTGTTACAGCCCCGTTTATCCCGCGCGCTGGCGGGGGTCGCGCGGAAAATATCCCCGCAGAGCTCGGTCACTAACTTGCCCCCGGGCAATGAAAGTTTACGGCGCAATATTGCTCAGCGCTATGCGGCCAGTGGGATGAATGTTTCACCGGAAGAAATTGTCATTACTGCGGGGGCGATGGAGTCTCTTAGCCTGAGTTTACAAGCGGTTACTCAGCCCGGAGATTGGGTTGTGATTGAGTCACCGGCATTTTATGGTGCATTACAGGCCATCGAGCGGCTGCGCTTAAAGGCCATCGCCATTACGACCCACCCGCAGCAGGGGATGGATCTCGATGCGCTCGAGCAGGTTATCAGTCAGTACCCCATCAAAGCCTGTTGGCTGATGAGCCACTTTCAGAACCCGCTAGGCTGTACTATGTCTTGGCCTCAGAAAAAACGGCTGGTGGCGCTGTTGCAGCAACATAATATTTCGCTGATTGAAGATGATGTCTATGGCGAGTTGTACTTCGGTGCGGAGCGCCCTTTGCCGGCGAAAGCACTCGACCAACACCGGCAGATTCTGCATTGTTCCTCTTTTTCCAAATGTCTGGCCCCGGGGTTTCGTGTGGGCTGGGTTGCGGCGGGTGAACATGCACAGCGGGTACAACATCTGCAGCTGATGAGCACGGTTTCTGCCAGTGTTCCGACTCAGTTGGCGATTGCCGATTATCTCAGTCAAGGCGGGTATGATACTCACTTGCGCCGGTTGCGCCGCATCATGGAGCAGCGGCTTAATGCACTGCGCCAGGCGGTTGTTGAGCACTTTCCCAAGCATGTCAAAATTAGCCATCCCGCGGGAGGGTATTTCTTGTGGCTGGAATGTGAGCCGCCTTTCAATGCCAGTGAACTGTATCGCCGCGCGCTGGCGCAGGGGGTCAGTATTGCGCCGGGGCGGATGTTTACGACCGGCAACCAATTTGATCACTGCTTTCGTCTGAATGCCTCATTTGCCTGGTCGGAACAGAGTGAAAAAGCCATTGGTATTCTGGCTATGCTGATAACTCAACTGACCCGCGGTGTTGAAAGTCGCCCGCGTTAATTTTGCTATTTCCTTTCGCAATTAATTGATGCTGCCCCCCAGAAAATGGGGCTATGCCAGCATTACCTTCTACTGAAAAGTCCGCCATTTTTGTGCTGTTGTTATGCATAAATGGCGTGACCCATCATGTCATATTCACTTTTGCTACAGCAGAAATGCACTTAATTGATGCATTCACTGCTCATTTATAGGGCGCTAGGAATATTTATTGTTATTTTTGTGTTGCAAAAGTGTGATCTGATAGAGCAAAAATCAACATTGGTATCAAGTGCATATAATTTCGAGCGCAAGCCCGCTAATAGGTCAAATCATGGGCTTAACATCAGTATGAATGCGGCCTATATGCATAGTTATGCATTTTAAATATTTGTTTTAATGAGAATTATACATTTTATTCACATTGCGAGCGGTGTGGCACGAAAGCTGCTCTACACTTTATATCAGGTGAATATATTTCATTCTTTATTGTTAACAGAATAAGAGATTTGTTGTGGCGGGGCGGTGATTCCTAACCACACATCTCGCCACCCGATATTTACGCTGATTAAAGAGGCCACTATGGAACAGCCAATCCCGGTTACCCGACAGTCTTTTGATGAATGGATCGTCCCAACTTATGCTCCAGCAGATTTTATTGTGGTACGTGGCGAGGGCGCGACGGTGTGGGATCAGCAGGGCAAATCTTATATCGATTTTGCCGGGGGAATTGCAGTCAATGCCTTGGGGCATGGGCATCCCGCGGTCAAAGCTGCATTGATTGAGCAAGCAGATAAAGTATGGCATTTGGGCAACGGATATACCAATGAGCCGGTGCTGCGCCTGGCAAAACAACTGATTGATGCCACTTTCGCTGAAAAAGTATTTTTCTGTAACTCAGGGGCGGAAGCCAATGAAGCGGCGCTGAAATTAGCACGTAAATATGCATTGGATAATTTTGCCAATAAGCCGGGGCAACAAGGGGAAAAGAATCAGATTGTTGCCTTCAGAAATGCGTTTCATGGCCGGACATTATTCACTGTTTCGGCGGGGGGGCAGCCTAAGTATTCACAGGATTTCGCGCCATTGCCGGGGGGGATTAAACACGGCATTTTCAATGATCTGGCTTCTGCCGAGGCCCTGATTACAGACCAAACCTGTGCGGTGATTGTCGAACCGATTCAGGGCGAGGGCGGAGTATTACCGGCTGATAGTGAGTTCCTGCATGGCCTGCGCGCATTGTGTGATCGCCATCAGGCATTACTGATTTTTGATGAAGTGCAAACCGGAGTGGGTCGCACCGGTGAACTGTATGCTTACATGCACTATGGCGTGACACCGGATGTCCTGACCAGTGCCAAAGCACTGGGCGGCGGGTTCCCGATTGGCGCGATGCTGACGACCACAAAATATGCCAGTGCATTGAATGTCGGCAGTCACGGGACAACTTATGGTGGCAATCCACTGGCTTGTGCCGTGGCGGGAACGGTTTTGTCCCTCATTAATACTCCTGATGTATTGGCGGGAGTGAAAGAAAGGCATCAATGGTTTTTGGATGGATTGGCGGACATTAATGCGCGTTACAAGGTTTTTGCAGAAATCCGTGGCCGCGGCTTATTAATTGGCTGTGTGCTTAACAGCGATTACGCCGGTAAATCCAAAGATATCATTCAGGCTGCGGCGCAACATGGGCTGATAGCCTTGATTGCCGGGCCCGATGTAGTGCGCTTTGCACCGTCACTGATTATCTCGCAACACGATATTAAACAGGGCTTGGCCCGACTTGCCATGGGTATTGAGCAAGTCTGCCGTAAGGCTAAGCCGTAAAATTGATGCAGTCAGCAAGGGACCTTGAATATGATGATCATTCGCCCGGTAGAGCGCCGTGATTTAGCCGATATTCTTGAATTGGCTGGGAAAACCGGCGTTGGCATGACCTCACTGCCACAAAATGAGCAGCACCTCGCCGCGAGAATTGAGCGCGCAATAAATACCTGGCAAGGTTCTTTGGCTGTGGGTGAACAGGGCTACCTGTTTGTGCTGGAAGATACTGAGCGTGGGAAAGTGGTGGGGGTTAGCGCCATTGAAGTGGCGGTTGGGATGAATGATCCTTGGTATAATTTTCGGGTGGGGACGTTGGTGCATGCCTCGAAAACGCTCAATGTATACAAATCTGTCCCGACCCTGTTTTTGAGCAATGACCACACCGGTTACAGCGAGTTATGTACACTGTTTCTCGATCCCGAGTACCGTAAGGATAAAAACGGCCCCTTCTTGTCAAAAGTTCGTTTTCTGTTTATTGCTGCATTTCGCCAGTATTTCTCGCGCAAAGTGATTGCCGAAATGCGGGGTTATACCGATGAGCAAGGCCGCTCGCCATTTTGGGAGAATGTCGGCCGCCACTTTTTTGCTATTGAATTTGCTAAGGCGGACTATCTGAGTGGGACAGGGCAAAAAGCCTTTATTGCTGAATTGATGCCCAAGCACCCGCTGTATGTGGACTTTCTGGCGCAGGAAGCCCGGGCGGTGATAGGCCAGGTGCATCCTCATACTGCGCCGGCTCGTGCGGTTTTGGAAACGGAAGGGCTACAATATCAGGGCTATGTGGACATTTTTGATGGTGGCCCGACATTAGAGGCCAATACCGATGAAGTGCGGGCGATACGGGATAGCAGCCAGCGAAAAGTGGTTATCGACGATATCGACATTGACCCCAGTGGCACGGCTTATTTGGTGTCCAATGACAGTTATAAATATTTCCGCTCGATATTGCTCAACACTCATTTATCAGATGAATTTCTGCATTTAACACCTGAAAATGCCGCCGCGCTGGGTGTGGTGGCCGGTGATATGGTTCGGATAATCAGCCTCTTTGCTCCGGAGACCAAAAAATGACCCATCCCGCACTGTTTATTCAGGGAGAATGGCGCACCGGTAAAGGTGCTCATTTTGACAAGCATGACCCGATGGAGCAGCAATTATTATGGCAAGCGCGTGCGGCGGATAGCACGGATGTCGCCACGGCCTGCCGCGCCGCTCGGGACGCGTTCCCAGCTTGGGCCAGAACGCCACTGGAACAGCGGGTGGCGATGGTGCAACGTTTTGCCGCGCTGCTCGCACAGCATAAACAGCAACTGGCGCGCACTATTAGCCTGGAAACCAGCAAACCGCATTGGGAAACTCTGACGGAAGTGCAGGCGATGGTGGGGAAAGTGGCCATTTCATTGCAGGCTTACCAAACTCGCACCGGTAGCAGTCAAACCCCAATGGCTGAGGGCGTTTCAGTGCTGCGCCACCGGCCACATGGGGTGCTAGCCGTCTTCGGCCCTTATAATTTCCCCGGGCACCTGCCGAATGGTCATATTGTTCCCGCCTTGCTGGCGGGCAATACGGTGGTGTTTAAACCCAGCGAACTGACGCCAGTAACCGCCGAAGAAACCGTTAAATTATGGCAGTTGGCAGGTATCCCCGCGGGGGTGCTCAATTTAGTGCAGGGTGGGCGTGAAACGGGCGAGGCACTGGCGGCACAGCCAGAGATTGACGGCCTACTGTTTACTGGCAGTGCTAATACTGGTTATCACTTGCACCGGCAGTTAGCGGGGCAGCCAGAGAAAATTCTGGCGCTGGAGATGGGCGGCAATAATGCCCTTATCGTCGAGCAGGTTACTGACTGTGATGCGGCGGTGAACCTGGCGATTCAGTCTGCTTTTATCTCTGCCGGTCAGCGCTGCACCTGTTCGCGCCGTCTGTTGGTGAAATGTGGCGCCCAAGGGGATGCTTTCCTGCAACGTTTTGTGGCGGTGGCCAAGGCACTGCGTATTGGACGTTGGGATATGCAGCCGCCACCGTTTATGGGCGCGGTTATCTCCGCTCAGGCAGCGGAAAAAATGTTGGCAGCACAGCAACATTTGCTGGCGTTAGGCGGGAAATCCTTATTGACCATGACCCGGCCTGATAGCCAAAGTGCGGTGTTGACACCGGGTATTATTGATATCAGCGGTGTCAATGATGTGCCTGATGAAGAGTATTTTGGCCCGCTGGTGAGTGTTATCCGCTATGACGATTTTAGTCAGGCGCTAAAAATAGCGAATCAGACCCGATTTGGTTTAGCCATCGGCCTGGTGTCAGAAGACCGGCAACAGTTTGAACAGCTGCTTCTTGAAGCTCGCGCGGGGATTGTTAACTGGAATAAACCCTTAACCGGGGCCTCCAGTGCAGCACCATTTGGTGGTATTGGGGCCTCGGGGAATCATCGGCCAAGTGCATTTTATGCCGCTGATTATTGCGCCTGGCCAATGGCATCGCTGGAAAGTGAGCATCTGACACTGCCAGCCACTTTGTCGCCGGGGATTTCTTTTGATTTACCCGAGTAGCCAATCGCGCGTGAATGGAGAATATGATGGCAGGATATGAAGTTAACTTCGATGGCCTGGTTGGGCTGACACATCACTATGCGGGCTTATCTTTTGGGAATGAAGCCTCGACCAAGCATCAAAATGCAATCTCCAACCCTCGGCTGGCAGCCAAGCAGGGCTTGCTGAAAATGAAAGCATTGGCTGATTTAGGTTACAAACAAGGGGTTTTGCCACCACAGGAACGCCCGGCACTGGGGGTTTTGCGCCAATTGGGATTTAGTGGCTCAGATGAACAAGTGTTGAGTGAAGTGGCGCGCAAATCACCCCGCCTGTTGTCTGCGGTCAGCTCAGCATCATCAATGTGGAGCGCTAATGCGGCGACGGTATCGCCCTCGGCCGACAGCGCCGACAATCGGGTTCATTTTACTGTCGCCAACTTGAACAATAAATTTCATCGGGCGATTGAAGCAGAAACAACCTCGGCAATATTAAAAGGCGTGTTTAATCATCATCGCCACTTTGTGCATCACGCGGCCTTGCCTTCGGTGGCGTTGTTTGGTGATGAGGGGGCGGCTAACCATAATCGTTTGGGCGGGGAATATGACCAGCCGGCGATTCAAGTCTTTGTTTATGGTCGGCAAGGGCTTGAAAGTGGGGCTGCACCGACACGATATCCTGCTCGCCAAACATTGGAGGCCAGTGAGGCCGTGGCGCGATTGCACCTGCTGGAACCGGAGCGGGCGGTTTTTATACAGCAAAATCCAGCGGTGATTGACCAAGGGGTATTTCACAATGATGTTATTGCGGTCAGTAATCAAAACGTATTATTCCATCACCAACATGCATTTGTACCTGACCTTAACATCATTGATGACCTGCGCCGCAAGATGGCGCGGATTGAGCAACAACTGATCACCATTGAAGTGCCCGCCGCGCAGGTTTCTGTTGCACAGGCGGTATCGACTTATCTGTTTAACAGCCAGTTATTGAGCAAACCGAATGGCAAGATGCTGTTAGTTATGCCGCAAGAGTCGCAAGACAACTCCGCGGTGTGGGGATATCTGTCCGAATTGATCAACAGTGGCGGCCCGATTGATGAAGTCAGGGTGTTTGATCTGCGCGAAAGTATGCGCAATGGCGGTGGGCCGGCCTGTTTGCGGCTACGTGTTGCACTCAATGAAACAGAGTTGCAGGCAGTCAATAGCCGAGTCATGCTGACCCCGGCACTGTTTGTTACACTGAATAATTGGATTGACCAGCATTATCGCGATCGTTTGCAATTTAAGGACTTAGCTGACCCGCAGTTACTGCAAGAAGGGCGGCAAGCCTTGGATGAGCTGACGAGAATCCTCCATCTGGGTGCGATATACCCGTTCCAACATCATTAATGCAAACCTGAGTAATCCCGCGGTATGCATGATGATAAGCATAGGTCAATGGCAGGGGCAATGATGCTAAATTTTCTGTCTGTCACTCTATCGGGTCACCCACCCGCAGTCACTCAGGGGGAAACGCCGAATCTTAAATGGCAATGGCTGGATGAGGGGGTCTTGCTGCTTACTCCGCTTCGCGGCTATACGCAGTCAGTCGTGCTCTCGGCCGGTATTCACGGAAATGAAACCGCGCCAATTGAGATTCTAGACCAATTAGTATCAGACTTATTAGCTGGCAAATTGACGCTGGCAATACGTTTGTTAGTCATATTGGGCAATCCACCGGCCATCAGGGCCGGAGAGCGCTATCTCACCGCCGATATCAATCGCATGTTTGCTGGGCGGCACCAGAATTATTTGCCAGCAGATGAGGCCCGGCGGGCTGAAACACTCGAGCAATGGGTGGGGGAGTTTTTTGCGACAGCCCCTCAGTCTACCCGGCTGCATTATGATTTACACACCGCGATCCGCGGTTCTTATCATACCCGCTTTGGCTTATTACCTTACCGAACCACACCATATTCGGCGCAAATGTTACGCTGGCTAAACGACAGTGAGTTAGAGGCGTTAGTCATGCACACCTCGGCTGGAGGAACTTTTGCCCACTTCAGCAGTGAATTTTGTCAGGCGGCAAGTTGTACGCTGGAATTAGGTAAGGCCATGCCTTTTGGCGAAAATCAACTCAAACAATTTAGTGCTATCACTGCGGGGCTGCGGGCATTAGTCAGTGGTGCAGCGCTGCCAAAGCGCTCTACAGAGGCCATGATATTTTATCGGGTAGTGAAATCACTGCTTAAGCAGCACGCTGATTTTAAATTGTGGGTAGCGGATGACACAGTGAACTTCACTCGCTATCCGCAAGGAACCTTGCTGGCAGAGCAGTTGAATGAGCATTATTGTGTCGAACATGAGTATGAATGGATTTTATTTCCCAATCCCCGGGTTGCGCTGGGATTACGTGCAGGGATCATATTGGTGCAAATGGATGAGAGTGAACTCACCAAAACATAAGTCAGGGCCATATGACTATTACCGCCCCAAATAGTGACTTAGGGTAATATCACTATGGGGCGTTTTACTTAAGCTAAATTTAAAGAGGTATGTTTTTTGGTACACAGAAAAATGAGCTCTTATCATCAATAGCTCATTTTTTATTCATTAAATTAAAGAACGTTTTAGGCTATTTTAAAACAATGCCCGGCTACTTTATAAAACCCTGCTGATTCTTCCTCTTTAAACCCACACTTTTTATAAACCTACTAAGACAGTTTATCTTTCAGTTTTTATCTTTTGCACCAAATAGGTTATTAAGTCTTTTATGACTTGCTGTTTAAATAGTCGGTAAATTGCTTTTGATATATAAAAAATAGAATAGAAGTGTGATATCAACTCCATTTTACAAATCTAATCACGGAAAAGAACAAAAAGAAACAAATTGAAATGACTTTGCACTTAAATGGTGCTAATGCACTGTTTTGGTTATATCTAATTACTTAAAATCATTGTTAATCAGTAAGTTATGATAAGTTCCGTTTGAGATATTTTGTTACAATTGATTACCTATTTATACCTATATATCTTCAAATTTACCGTTTTAACTTTTCGTGCTTAGTGATAATGTCTATTCGCTTTACAAAGACAGGTAACTATAAAAAATTAAAAGTTAACTTTTATGAGGCTAAATAATTAATTTAGCCCGCGGGTTAATTTTATTAAAATTTAAAGGAAAAATAATGATGAAGCGCAGTGTTCTGGCCTTAGCGGTCACCTTGAGTATGGTTCCTACTCTTACAAATGTAGCCGAGATTTATAATAAAGATGGTAACAAACTGGATCTTTATGGCCGCGTAGCCGCTAAGTACCTTTTCTCAAACCATAATAATGCTGATGATACTTATGTGCGTTTTGGTTTTAAGGGCGAAACACAAATCAATAGCCAACTGACTGGTTATGGTCAGTGGGAATATAACGTAGCGGCAAAAAATGCTGAATCATAAGGTGATAAAGGTAATAAAACCCGCTTAGGTTTTGCTGGTTTAAAATTTGCTGAATTTGGCTCTTTTGATTATGGCCGTAATTATGGCGTCGTGTATGACGCATTAGCTTATACCGATATGCTGCCAGAGTTTGGTGGCGACTCAATTGCGTACACCGATAACTACATGACTGGCCGGTCAACCGGTCTGGCAACTTACCGTAATTCTGACTTCTTCGGCATGGTAAAAGGGCTGAATGTTGCAGCTCAGTATCAGGGCCGCAATGATGATGGCGATACCAGTAAAAATGAGCGCGCCATTCAGAAAGCTAACGGCGACGGTTTTGGTTTATCTGTTGATTATCAAGACATTGAAGGCAGTGGTATTGGTGTCGTAGCCGCATACTCTAATTCTAACCGTACTCTGGGTCAGAAAACGCTGGCTAACAGTGCTACTGGTGACAAAGCTCAAGCTTGGGCGACTGCACTGAAGTATGATGCAAACCAGGTTTACCTGGCAGCAATGTACGGCGAAACCTTGAATATGACGCCATACAAAGCATTGATCGCGAATAAAACCCAGAACGTAGAATTGGTTGCTCAATATCAATTTGAAAACGGTATTCGCCCGTCGATTGCTTATGTTCAGTCTAAAGGTAAAGACCTAGATGCAGTGGGAAGTGCTGACTTGCTGAAATATGCTGAAATTGGTGTGACTTACTACATCAATAAGAACATGTTTGCCTATGTTGATTACCAGATTAACTTGCTGGATCAAGACAACAACCCACTGGGTCTGGGCACAGATGACACCGTCGCAGTTAACTTGACCTACCGTTTCTAAGTTAACTTAAGCTGTAAATATTATCCTTTTCTGTGTCGGAAATAGGTGAATTAACAAGGCGGGATTAGCCCCGCCTTTTTTACGTTTAAATATTCAACCATTAGGTACAGGGTGTTATTACAAAGAGAGTGTTATCACCAATCAGCGCGAATAGTGCTGTTCACCCCATGCCAGCATGGTGTTTACCAGCTGTTGGAGTAATTTTTGTAAGTGACTCGCTTGTGCTGGTAAATAGGAATAAGGTTCAGTTTCAGACATATAATTTAACTGTGATAATTCAAGTTGCACCGCGTGTTGGTGGCTATGTGGTAAACCATATGCTCGAGTTATATAACCACCTTTAAAGCGGCCATTTAATATATGACTAAATGTCGATTGCTGTTCGCAACATTCTATTAGTTGCTTACTTAATGATGAGTCACAACTGGCACCGCTGTTAGTGCCAAAATTCAAGTCTGGCAGTTGTCCATCAAACAGTCTCGGAATAACCGAGGCAATCGAATGCGCATCCAATAATAATGCATAGCCAAATTTGGCTTTAAGACGTGCCAGTTCCCCTTGCAGTTGTTGGTGGTAAGGCCGCCAAATATGTAACAGATAGGATTGACGTTCTTGTGGCGAGGGGGTTTTGCCCGGCATAAAGCATGGCCGTCCATCGAACAGTGTTTCAGGGAACAACCCCGTGGTCGCGCTAGTATAGAGCGGTTGATCATCTTCGGGGCGGTTCAGATCAACCACTAAACGGGAGTAATTCCCGATAACTATGCTGGCACCAATGTTATGGGCGAAGTCATAGAGACGAGGTATATGCCAGTCGGTATCTGATAGAGGGCGAGCCGCATCTGTCAACCCGGCCTCAACAGCTGGAGTCAATCGCGTTCCCGCATGTGGAATGCTGATTAATAACGGCAATTTTCCAGCTTGGAAGCTAAGTGGATCAATTAGATTCATAGACGGGTATCTCCTTGAAAAACCACAGACACAGGTAGTTGACCACCTAGCCAGTAAGCCAATTCAGCAGGGCGGGATAATGGCCAATGAACCCAATTTGCCCATTTACCCGTTTCCAGTGTTCCCTGAGTATCTTGTAATCCCAAAGCTTGTGCGGCATGACAAGTTACGCCCGCTAGCGCTTCCTCTGGCGTCATGCGGAATAATGTACATGCCATATTAAGCATTAACCGCAGGGAGAGCGCGGGAGAGGTTCCCGGGTTGGCGTCACTGGCCAATGCCATTGGTACGTTATATTGGCGAAACAATTCCACTGGCGGGCATTGTGTCTCGCGCAATAAATAATAAGCTCCGGGCAACAATACCGCGACAGTACCGGCATTAGCCATAGCCTGAACATCTGACTCTGCAGCGTATTCAAGATGATCCGCCGATAAGGCATTAAATTTGGCCGCAAGAGTGCTGCCATTTAGTGATGAGAGCTGTTCAGCATGTAATTTTACGGGTAAACCAGCTTGCTGCGCCGCTAAGAATACGCGCTCAACTTGAGCCGGTGAAAATGCCAGATGCTCACAAAATGCATCCACCGCATCAGCTAACTTTTTGTTTGCGACTTCAGGAATGATAGTGTCACAAACAAAATCAATATAGTCATCATCACGGCCAGCAAACTCGGCTGGCAAAGCATGAGCGGCCAGACAGGTGGTCTTAACCGTCACTGGCAATAACTCACCTAACTGGCGCGCCACGCGGAGCATCTTCATTTCACTTTCAAGACTAAGGCCGTAACCGGATTTAATTTCAATGCAGGTCACACCCTCTGCAAGTAGGGGTTTTAGGCGAAATAGAGCTTGTTCTAATAATTGTTGTTCACTGGTATTTCGCGTTGCTCTGACCGTTGACACAATACCGCCACCACTAGCCGCAATTTCTGCGTAGCTGACACCATTAAGACGTTGCTCAAATTCGGCACTTCTATCACCACCAAAGACCAAATGTGTATGACAATCAATCAATCCGGGAGTGATCAAGCCGCCGGGATAGACGACTTCACGTGCGGCATTGAGTTCGGGTAACTCATTATATGGCCCGATCCAGACTATTCTACCCTCAGTAACCGCCATAGCGCCTTGCGGAACCAGGTGATATTTCCCCCCACGCATGGTCACGATATCGGCACCGTACCACAAACTGTCGCAGTGAATTATTGACACCATCTGACTCCCTAAGATGTACAGAATTAAGTTGTATATACAATCATGGACAACCTAGCGCATAAATTCACTATCGGCAAGATAGGGATTTAAACAATTGCGTAACACTTCGCAGTTCTTGAAGAGAAAAAAAATTGTTCAGGACGTGACGGTACCTTGTGGGGTAAAACGGCCATAGAGTTGATAGCGGGAGCCAGGATAAAGCAGTTGAGCAGCCGTCACGATTGCTTTTCCATACCAGGTTCTCCGGCGGATAAGTAGACAGGGTTCATTTTCACCTAGTTGTAACAACTGGCGCTCAAGTGGATTTGGGATCACGGCTTCAACAATATGCTCACCCTCAGTCAGCGGAGCGGCTTGGGTAAGGTAGCTGTAAGGGGTTATCTGGTTGAAATCCTGCTTCATATAATCAGGCGCGGTACTTGGATTGACGCAACGATTCTCTACCTGAATGGGAACGTCATTTTCATAATGAACAATTTGCGAGTAGAACAGTTGCTGGCCGGGCTGAATACCTAGCGCGATAGCCTCTTCAGAGCTTGCTGGGCGCGCCTCTAACTGCAAGATTTTACAGCGGTGACGATGACCACGTGCAGTGATTTCGTCAGCAATATTATGAACTTCCAGTAAGGCACTGTGCGCTTTTGCTTCAGAAACAAAGGTGCCGACGCCTTGCATACGGATGAGAAAACCTTCACTGGTGAGCTCACGTAGCGCCCGGTTGATAGTCATGCGACTGACGCCTAACTCAGTGACCAGCTCACTCTCAGAAGGGACGCGTTGATGGGGTTGCCAGACACCGGTTCTGATTTGGCGGATGATCGCCAACTTAACCCGTTGATAAATAGGTGCAGGGGTATCGTCCATTGCGGGACTTAATTGTAAGGCCGTTTGCTGTTCCGCCACGACGTTAACCTCGTCTGATAAGAAATTATACGCTAAGTCTACGGTTGAATTTAGCGTGTGTATATGTATATACAAGTGGGTGATTTAATTAATTGACGCAGCTGCTGCTCAGCGCGTTTGACTCTGAACTAAATATTGGGATATCGCTATGCCAGTTTATTTTACCAAACGCGCTTTTTTAGCCGATGGATGGGCGAATGATGTACAGATTACGGTTAACGAGCTGGGGAATATTCAGCACATTATGACAGGCAGCAGTGACGCCGGTTGTCAGATTCTTTCCGGGCCAATAGTCCCTGGCATGCCGAATCTCCACTCCCATGCTTTTCAACGCATGATGTCCGGATTGGCCGAAATAGCAGGTAATCCGCAGGATAGTTTTTGGACTTGGCGAGATTTAATGTATCGACTAGTTCAGCAATTGACACCAGAACAAGTTGGCGTGATTGCCCGCCAGCTGTATATCGAAATGTTGAAAGGCGGCTATACCCAGGTCGCAGAATTCCATTATTTACACCACAGTGCTGATGGCAATCCATACTGCAATCCAGGCGAAATGGCATCGCAACTCAGCCAGGCTGCGCATGATGTGGGAATCGGAATGACTTTATTACCCGTCTTGTATAGTTATGCGGGGTTTGGTGGTGAACCTGCTCAACAGGGGCAACGGCGCTTTATTCAAACGACAGAAAACTATCTCAAACAGCAGCAAGTTATCAGTAAACAACTGGCAAATCAGCCGCTACAAAACCACGGTTTATGCTTTCACTCATTGCGTGCTGTCGAGTTGAGCCAGATGCAGGAAGTTTTGCAGGCTTCGGATAACAAATTACCGGTACACATTCATATCGCGGAGCAACAAAAAGAGGTTAACGACTGTATTGCCTGGAGTGGCCAACGGCCAGTGGCATGGCTGTATGACCATTTATCGGTCGATAGCCGATGGTGTCTGGTTCATGCTACACATCTAGATGAGTCTGAGCTTGTGCGGTTGGCTAAAAGTCAGGCGGTAGCCGGATTATGCCCAACGACAGAAGCCAATCTGGGGGACGGTATCTTTCCGGCAGTAGATTTTTTAAATCATCAAGGGTGTTGGGGGATTGGCTCTGATAGCCATGTTTCTCTGAATGTTGTGGAGGAGCTACGCTGGCTTGAGTATGGGCAGCGCTTGCGTGATCAACGCCGTAATCGCCTGATAAATGAACAGTATCCAGCGGTGGCTAATCTACTTTATACCCAAGCTTTAGCCGGGGGCCGGCAAGCTTGTGGTCGTAATATCAGTCAGCTAGCGGAAGGTTACCGAGCTGACTGGTTAGTTTTAGATGGCGATGATCCTTATATCGCTGGCACGGAATCTGCTTCACTCTTGAATCGGTGGTTATTTGCGGGGGATAAATCGCAAATTCGGGATGTTTATGTGGCAGGCAAAGCAGTAATAGTGGATAGATATCACCCAATGCAACAGCAAACTGCACAGGCTTTTCTGGCGCTATTAAAAGCCTGTCAACAGGAGGTCTGATGAGCTTTACTGCTTTTGATTTTGCTGATTTACCGGTTAGCCGCTGGCGAAATGGTGGTGGCGAAACCCGTGAAATCGCCTGTTGGCCCGTCGGGGGAGATGATTTTGCCTGGCGTGCCAGTATCGCGACGATTGAACAGGATGGCCCATTTTCAGTATTTCCAGATATTGACCGGTCTATAACATTACTATCGGGTGATGGGGTTGTGCTTTCCAGCCCAGATTGGGAGGCCCATACACTTTCAACACCATTACAGCCTTTTACGTTTCCTGGTGATATTCCCATTCATGCTCGCTTACTCGGGGGAAGTAGCCAAGATTTTAATATCATGACTCGGCGGGGGTGCTGGCAGGCGAGTGTAATGCCGATTCAATCGCAACAAGAACTACCGGCATCGCACGGTGGTTTAATCTATGTTGTGAGAGGGAAATGGCTTATCAGCCATACCGAAACACATGAACTTGCTGCTTCGCAAGGGTGCTGGTGGCGGCCAGCTATTAAAGGGGGGCAATTGCAGCCACTGGTTACCGACAGCTGTTTATTGTGGGTAAGTTTGTTCCCTGAGCGGTAACTCATATATTGCTTTGTTCATTTCAAGTATTGGCAGTTTCCGTTATCTATTGATTGTAATTGTTAATATAAATTTGGGCGCGAAAGTAATGGCCCTGAATGTACAGTGGCCATTACTCTATCGCTTTCTCCCATTATTCTTACCTTCTCTTTCTCACTTCTTTAATGATATCTCGCGGCTTTGTTGCTTGCGAAGTCTCGTGTTTACCCCTCCGAAGCGCTCAAATTAACAGCATTTGTTAGATCCCTGTCATAGTTTTGTTATTTGTCAGGTTCAAAACACACATTTCGGTTGTTTGGTGTTAAAAATTTCAATAATCTTAATTTTGAAATAAACGTTTAAAAAAGAAAGGAGAGATGGCAGTAGTAAAATAATAAAAGAGTAATTTATTGTTTTAACTTACTTATTTGTAAAGATTAGGCCGGGGATGGGGCAGTTTCATTCACGGAAAGCGCATTGAAGTGCCTAATATAGCGATGTTTACGCTGTGCTGAGTTAAGTCATTGTAAAAAAATATTTTCAATATAAAGGCACCGATATGTTTATGCATTCCATTATTTAAGGGTATAGATCATGAAGCTGAAAAAAATCATTATTGCCTCACTTGCTATCTGTATGCTGCCACTGGGCGCCTATGCTAAAGATCTTAAAATCGGGGTTTCCATGGCTTACTTCGATGACAATTTCCTGACAATATTACGTCAGGCAATGCAAAATAAAATGAAAGAAGAGGGCAATGTTTCTGGGCAGTTTGAAGATGCAAAAGGAGATATTGCTCAACAAATTCAGCAGGTAGAAAACTTTGTCAGCCAAGGGGTTGATGCCATCATTCTGAACCCGGTTGATACTCAGGGCGTGAAGCCGATGATTAAATTAGCGGAGCAGGCAAAAATCCCACTGGTTTTTGTGAATCGTCGCCCGGAGATAACCTTGCCAGCAGGTATGGCCTATGTGGGTTCAGATTCTGAACTTGCAGGACGGCTACAGATGGAGGAGCTGGCAAAATTGATGGGGGGAAAAGGCAATGTCATGATTCTTATGGGCGAACTCTCCAGTGAGGCCACCCGCGACAGAACCCGCGGTGTCGAGAAAGTTGCAGCTCAGTACCCAGATATTCATATTATTGATAAACAAACAGCGAAATTCTTCCGTAAAGAAGCGGTGGATGTCACGACAGATTGGATCCTCTCTGGACAGCAAATTGATGCGATTGCCTCAAATAATGATGAAATGGCCATTGGCGCTATCCTTGCATTGAAACAGGCAAAGAAAAAAGGTGTCGTAATTGGCGGTATTGATGGTACGCCAGATGCACTCGAATTTATTAAGAAAGGCGATCTTAATGTCAGTATTTTCCAGGATGCGAAAGGGCAGGGTGAGGGCGCGGTAGATACTGCGATTAAATTAGCATCAGGTCAGAAAGTAGAAAGTAGTGTAATGATCCCTTATCAGCTTATAACTAAAGATAATTATCAAGACTTCGCGAATAAAAATAAGAAATAAATAATTTACGGTGCCGGATAGGGCGTAAATAACACTCATGGAATAGGTAATATTTTTAAGACTAGAATTACACATAAAATAAAATGTGTATTACTCGATTCTAATGGATAAATACACCGAGTTTATTCAATTGATAAACTCGGTATTTTACCAAAATGAAAGTGTTGAGATGATTATGGAGATGATGATATGTATCCTTACATTCTCGAAGCTGAAAGCATCAGTAAGCAATTTCCTGGTGTAAAGGCACTGAATAAAGTGGGCATTAAAATAAAACCAGGCAGTGTCCATGCATTAATGGGAGAGAATGGTGCGGGAAAGTCAACATTGATGAAATGCTTGATTGGTATATATCACCCGGATGAGGGAACGATAAAAGTAAGAGGTGAGACAGTTACTTTTAACGATACTTTAGATGCACTCCATGCTGGAATTGCAATGATTCATCAGGAGTTAAATTTAGTTCCACATATGACTGTTGCGGAAAATATTTGGTTAGGGAGAGAGCCTGTCCATTATGGGCTCGTTAATCATGATTTACTGAATAGCAAAACACAAGATTTATTACAATATCTTAATATAAAATTAAAACCAGATATGATTGTCGGAGACTTAAATATTGCCAGTCAGCAGATGGTCGAAATTGCTAAGGCTGTCTCCTATGATGCTGATGTGTTGATTATGGATGAACCGACATCGGCCTTGACAGAAGGTGAGGTTTTCCACCTTTTTGCTATCATTAAGGAATTAAAAGAACAAGGGAAAGGCATTATTTATATTAGCCATAAAATGGATGAGATTTTTGAAATTACGGATGAAGTCAGTATTTTCCGTGATGGTCTGTTGGTGGCCACTGATAAGACCGAAAATTTAACCAAGCAATCATTAATTACCATGATGGTGGGGCGTGAGCTGACTCATATGTTCCCCAAATTTAATAATAATATTGGTGAGGAAGTGCTGAAAGTCAGTGGGCTACAGCGTGCTGGCCTATTCCGCGATATTTCATTTTCTGTGAAACGTGGCGAAATATTGGGTGTTGCTGGATTGGTCGGAGCAGGCCGCAGTGAAGTGATGGAAAGCTTATTTGGTATGCACCCAGCGGATAGTGGTGAAATTTTCATTGAGGGCTTACCTGCTAATATTGATTCCCCATCAAAAGCCATTGAGCAAGGATTAGCTTTTTTGACGGAAGATCGCAAAAAGTCGGGACTATTTCTCGTGCTATCTGTGGTTGAAAATATGAGTATTGTCAACCTTTCTGAATATATTAATAAAAAAGGCTTTGTCAGTCATGACCAAATGGCACAAGACTGTATGGAGCAGATTAAAAAATTAAATATCAAAACTCCAACCATGGATCAAATTATTAATAATCTGAGTGGAGGAAACCAACAGAAAGTCTTAATTGCTCGTTGGCTATTAGCTCAACCTAAGATACTAATTCTTGATGAACCTACTCGCGGTATTGATGTTGGGGCAAAAGCAGAAATATATCGTTTAATTAGTGAGCTGGCAAACCGGGGTGTCGCTATTATTTTAGTTTCTTCGGAACTACCTGAAGTTCTCGGCATGAGTGACAGAGTTATGGTCATGCATGGAGGCCATATTACGGGAATATTAGATAAGCAAGATGCGAGTCAAGAGAGAATAATGGCACTGGCCTCTGAATAATTGTAGAAGGGTTATGATAATGAATAACATTAAAATTGATAAATCACCAGCGGCTGATTCGATAAAAGAATATTCGTTTATGTCTGGGATAAAGGGTAAGTTACCTAAAGATACCGGTATTTTTATTGTCATGATTGGTATTGCATTAATCTTTGAGTTTTTAGGCTGGTTTATCCGCGATCAATCCTTTTTACTCAACCCCAACCGATTATTATTAATTATTTTGCAGGTTGCCATTATTGGTATTATTGCCGTTGGGGTTACTCAAGTTATTATTACTACCGGTATTGATCTCTCATCGGGTTCTTTAATTGCCTTAACCGCCGTGGTGGCCGCCAGTTTGGCGCAAACATCAGACAGTATTGCACCTATGTATCCCCATTTATTGGATTTGCCTGCAGCTATTCCCATTACAGCTGGAATAGGTGTTGGGATAATATGCGGCTTTATTAATGGTTTTTTGATCACCCGTACGGGGATCCCGCCGTTTATTGCAACACTGGGGATGATGGTTTCTGCTCGAGGGCTTGCTCAATATTATACCAAGGGTAACCCTGTGAGTTTCCTTTCGGATGATTTTACGGCGATTGGTCAGGGAGCAATGCCGGTAATTATTTTCTTGGTTGTTGCCGTGATTTTTCATATCGCCCTAAGACATACTCGCTATGGAAAATATGTATATGCCATTGGTGGCAATATGATTTCTGCGAAAGTTTCGGGTATTAATGTTAATAAATATCTGGTGCTGGTTTATACCATTGCCGGAGGGCTTGCAGGGTTGGCCGGGGTGGTGTTGGCAGCGCGTGTGAGTAGCGGGCAATCTAGCATGGGTCAATCATATGAGCTAGATGCGATCGCTGCCGCAGTTATTGGCGGTAGTAGCCTGATGGGCGGTGTGGGCCGTATCACTGGCACGGTTATTGGGGCGGTTATCTTGGGGCTTATCAAGAGTGGTTTTACATTTATTGGCGTAGATTCATACATTCAGGACATTATCAAAGGGGTTATTATTGTTAGCGCAGTGGCTATTGATATGCACCGTAATCGTAAAAAACGTTAGTCATTTGTCGTGAATAACGATTGATTGCTAGTTGTGTAATAATATAACATTACATAACTAACAATCAGTCAGGAGTGATTCATGCCAAAGAAATTGCCTTATCTATTCATCATGCCTCTTAGTCTTTGTGTGGTATTGACCAGTTTTAATTCATTCGCTCATGGTAAACATAGTCATGGTCATGAGCAGCAACAATCGGAAAGTGCGCGTAGAGCGAGTGAGGGTATTTTTGCAGATAAAGATGTGAAAGACAGGCCACTGAGTAACTGGGATGGCGTTTGGCAATCTATCAATCCTTATTTATTACAGGGGGATTTAGATCCCGTCTTGGCCAATAAAGCGAAAAAGAGTCAAAATAAAACAATTGAGGAATATAGAGAATATTACAAAAAGGGTTATGCCACTGATATCACGATGATTGGTATTGAAAATAACACTATTGATTTCCATACCCCTGAAGCTGTTAACTCCTGCCAATACAGCTACGCTGGCTTGAAAATAATGCATTATGATTCTGGAAAGAAAGGTGTGCGTTATTTATACGAATGTAAAGATACTCACTCTAAAGCCCCCAAATATGTTCAATTTAGTGACCATATTATTGAACCGCAAAAATCCCATCATTTTCATATTTACATGGGTAACGAGTCACAAGAGAAACTGCTTAAAGAAATGGATAATTGGCCAACCTTTTATCCGATATCTCAAGATAAAAATGATATTATTCACGAGATGTTACATCACTAAAATATAAAAAAGCCGCGCTAGCCAATGACGCGGCTTTAGTTTTAGATAGCAGCCTGATTTACCCTGTTGTTATCCTGCCATTTTGCCCTGAATCAGAGACATTAAAGTTCATCTGATGGGCGGGTTGATTGCCGAGGGGCAGGCTCGACACTGAAGTCTTTCATTGGCACCCTTGGGTGGGTGGGTGATTGTGATTTGTGATGGCTGTAGAACTAATTTTCATTAAAATTGAAATGTTGTTTTACTAGTGCTATGTTCGCTATAATCAAGCCAAACAATACATTCAATGGATTTTGTTTCATTGACCCAATCGGAGAGAACATAATGAAAATTGCACTGATGATGGAAAACAGTCAGGCAACTAAAAACGCTATTATTCTGAAAGAGCTGAACGCGGTGGCTTCGGAAAAAGCGTACCCGGTATACAACGTAGGTATGAGTGATGAAAATGACCATCACCTGACTTATATCCATCTGGGGATTATGGCCAGCATCCTGCTTAACTCTAAAGCTGTTGATTTCGTGGTGACGGGTTGTGGCACCGGTCAGGGCGCAATGATGTCATTGAACATTCATCCTGGTGTCGTGTGCGGTTATTGCATCGATCCGGCAGATGCTTTCCTGTTTGCTCAAATTAACAATGGTAATGCACTGTCACTGCCATTCGCCAAAGGGTTTGGCTGGGGTGCTGAGCTGAATGTGCGTTACATCTTTGAGAAAGCCTTTACTGGCGTGAAAGGTGAAGGTTACCCACTGGATCGTAAAGAGCCGCAAGTCCGTAATGCCGGTATTTTGAACCAAGTGAAAGCGGCAGTGGTGAAAGAAAACTATCTGGATACATTGCGTGCAATTGATCCAGAATTGGTGAAAACAGCCGTGAGCGGTGAACGTTTCCAACAGTGCTTCTTCGACAACTGTCAGGTTGAAGAAATTAAAGCCTTTGTGAAACAGATTTTAGCGTAAAACCGCCGCAAGTTTTAAGAACTAAGGCCCCTGAAAAGGGGCCTTTTGTGTTGCTGTAACCGTCTAACATGACGGGAGCGCTTCTGTTTGACTAACACTTAGGTGAGGTTCCTTGGGCAGGCAAGTAACGCAGTGGGTCAAGTGCCGTTGCGCGATAACGAATTTGAAAATGCAGCATTAGGGTGTCTGTTCCGGTGCTGCCCATGGTGGCAATCTTCTGCCCGGCTTTCACATCCTGAGCATTCTTCACCAGCATGGTGTCGTTATGGGCGTAAGCTGTGATGAAATCTTCACCGTGCTTAATCATGATGAGATTGCCATAACCGCGTAGTTGATTCCCGACGTACACCACCCGCCCTTTGGCTGATGCATAGACGGGCTGCCCGCGTTTACCTGCAATATCAATCCCTTTGTTGCCGCCATCAGCAGTAGAATATTTGGAGATGACCTGCCCGCTGGTGGGCCAACGCCAGCAGCGGCTCGCGCCTGGCGGAGGCGTTGATTTTGCCAGTGCGGTGTTCGAGGATTTACGTTTATTTGATGTCAAACGCCCGGTCGACGTGGAACTCTCGAGTTGCAGTTTTTGCCCGACTTCCAGTCTATAAGGGGGTTTTAGTTTGTTGATACGCGCAATGTCACTCACTTCACTGTCACTTATCCAAGCAATGAAATAGAGGGTATCACCCTTTTTAACGGTATAGGATTTGTCGTTGTAACTGCCTTTTGGCAGTTTGGCATAGTCACGATTTGATTTATTTGAGCACCCAGCTAATAACAAGATAGCCATCGCATATACCGCCAACCGTGGCCACAACCGCATTGCGCTTTTCGTGTTCAAAACGTTTCCTTTGTCATCGTGATGTCAAATTCCCTCAGCTGCCTATAGTAACATTTGAGCTATAGGCGTCAAAAGCCAGAACCGGATTATTGCTAAGAATTTGACTCGAGGCAGGCTTGATAACCGCGGTTATCAGGCCTGACGATGAGGTGAAGATTATTTTATGTTAGCTATGGGGCGGGCTTCAATGACCAAGGTTTCAAGGGGTTGTAAGGTGATAATCACCGGGGCGAGGTAATCTTTGACCAGTGATGCATTGGTGCCGTAGACCGGTTTGAGAGTGAAATGGGCGGGGGCGTCACTTGGCGTTTCGAAGCTTTTCGCCAAATCTAAATAGTAACTTTGCGCTTTATCCGATGGGTTACGCAGGCCCAGAATGGCTTTATTTGGGCTCCATGATGCCCAACCATAAATATCCAGTGCCGTAGGGTCACCGCCAACCCAGTGGGTATCTACCAGAACCGCGCTATTTTCCCGCGACCATTTAGCGGCATTTGCCAGAGTGTCCCATTTATTACTGTTGAGCATTGATGGTGTGATGTAGAGCTCCTGTAGCTGAGTCCCGGTCGGTTTGTACTTTTTCCAGGCCAAAATAGGCATTTTCGGCACTGACAATGCCGTGGTACATCAGTGAGTTTATCGGGAACAGCGGCCCTTTGCGCGCAATGGAGCGGTAGGTTTCGGCATCTCGGTAGGTCATCCACTGTTGGGCGGGGGAGCCTTTGCCAAAGACATTGATATCATCGCCCTGACGCCAGATAGAATCTGCGTAAAATAGCCACGAGGGGCTGGCATTGGTGCCGGTTGTCAGGTTGATAAACAGCTCGTTATTGACCGCGCGCATGTTTTTAATCAGTTCGATGGAGGCGTCAAAGTCAGAAGCAAACTGGCTGCCCTTAATATAGGTATTGGCGTTGCCCATACCGTCCAGCTTGAAGGAGGTGATATGTTCATTTTGGATGAGTTTAATAATCTGCTCATTAAAATTACGGAAATAATTAGGGCCGGAGAGCGCGAACTTCCCATCAACGGTTTCGAAGCCACTCTCTTTTGCATGTGAAACACGAATATCACGTGGTTTATTATATCCGCCCCACGGGGATAGCCATAAACCAACGGAGGTATGCAGGCTGTCAGCTTTCTGTTTCACGACGCCAAATCCGTTGCTGAACGCCGGGCCAAACAGCCATTTTCCGGTGCGGTCATCCCAGCCATCATCCAGCAGAAAACCATCCAATTTCACGCCGCGTTTTTTGATGAGTTCGTGGGCATAAGTGTCCATTCGGTCGAGCACTTCTTGCTCGGTATAGGTTGTGAAAAAACCAATATCCATCCAGCTATTGTAGTGAAGATAGGGTTGATACGGCCGCGCCCGCATGGTGTTAATGAATTGATTGAAGTTGCGGCGCAGCTGATTTGCTTCTTCAAAGGTGCCGAAATAGGTGGTAAAGGTCACGGGCACATCTGTCTTAATCGGCGTTTTAAGCTCAACATTCAGGTGGGTTGTTGTTTCATATGCATAAGTATTAACGATGGGTTTTTCCGGCAGTATAAAAAAACTGTCGGCGATGATGGGGGAGCTATTAATAGCGCCATCAACATAAGGTGCTTGCGACTGACCTTTGGTGGGGAAGAACGTGATTTTGGCGACCTCCCGTGGTTCACCTCTCGCCTGGATGGTGTAGTCAATGCTGGCATACTTCCCTTTGAGGATGTTAAGCACCACCGTGACATCGAAATCCTTATGTTCATAATCAATATGAATTGCATCTTTATTTTGGCTGACATTTTTGATTTTGAAATCAGTGGTGTGGATTACCTCTTCAGTGGGCAGCGTCAGGAAAAATAGGTCAAGTATTCAATGTGTTGATCATGCGGTAGAATCACTCTTTTTGAAGTGTGCATCTGATGGCTAAAGTTGACGTAAAATGCACGTTTTGTGAGCAAATCGAATCTGTTAAAAAGCATGGCCTGGGTAAGGCCAAACTTCAGCGCTATCGGTGCCAGTCGTGCTGCCGTACTTTCCAGCTCGATTATGCTTATCGCGCCTGCCAACCCGGCATGAAATCACAAATTGTCGACCTTGCAATGAACAATGCCGGTATTCGAGACACTGCCCGAGCTTTACATATCAGCATTAATGCCGTTGTGCGCACACTAAAAAACTCTCGCCGAGAGTTGTAACCACGCTTCCTCTGGATAACCTGCAAATTCAGCTTATCTGTGAAGTTGATGAAATGTGGTCGTTTGTTGGCAATAAAAAGCGTCAGCGTTGGCTGTGGTATGCATGGGAGCCTCGTCTCAAACGTATTGTTGCTCATGCTTTTGGGCGCAGGAGCAAAATGACGCAGTGCAAATTACTGGGTTTACTGTCGGGCTTCAGAGTCGCCTTCTGGTGTACAGACAACTTCAGTGCTTATGAGATGTTACCGGCTACAAAAGACATCACAGGTAAGCTTTACACCCAGCGGATTGAACGCAAAAACCTGAATCTTCGTAACCGGTTAAAACGACTGAATCGCAAAACGCTTGGGTACTCAAAATCGGCAGAAATGCATGACAAGATAATCGGCACGTTCATTGAGCGTGAGCATTACCTGCAATGACCCTATCTACACATTGAATACGTGACCATTTTTTGCAACAAACCCGTTAAGACTGCTCGATGACGCTGCCCCCGTGACATTATTCTTATCGAACAAGTAGACCGGCTTTCTCGACTCGATGATGAAGGCTTGTAGAAATTGAAGGTGTTAATCTTGGAGAAGAGCTTGATTGTGGTTAGCCTGGATTTGCCAACCAGCCATACGGTGTTTTTTTGTCAATACCAGTGACCAATTCACCAAGAACATGTTAAATGCCATCAATGGTATGATGCTGGATATGTTGGCGGCCATTGCACGTAAAGATTATGAAGACCGACGCCGGCGACAGGAAGAGGGCATCACTCAGGCTAAAACGGCGGGGAGATTCAAAGGTAGCCAAGCTGACCTGCAGTTGCACAACAAAATCATTGAACTGAGGGTGAAGAACAAATATAGCATTCGCGATATGACGAGCCCGTGTCGGGCTAACTCCATCTGCGACTTGCTTACGTGCTTGCTCGCATTTCTCGCGAGCTTCGGCAAGTTTGACCGTTGGGTTTGACTTCGAGGTACAGGCCATCGAAGTCATTGAGCCGGTAAAGCTTTTCTTTCGGCTTAGCAGTGCGGCATTGTGTATCTGTGAGCATAACAATTTATTGTATATTTATTATACCGTTATTGTACTCACTTAAAATGAAGGTGGAAGAATGTTGTACTCATTCATGTACTCATTTTTGACAGCGTTGTTACGAGATGAGTTGAGATATTATGAAATGAAAAATCCACGCAATTGCGTGGATTTTATGGGTTTTGTTAGTCTTAATGAGATTCAGTGAGAACTAATGAGACAACAGGAACCATTTAGACGTTGAACAAGAAGTTCATCACATCGCCATCTTTGACGATGTAATCTTTACCCTCGGAGCGCATTTTCCCAGCTTCTTTCGCGCCTTGCTCACCTTTGTAGGTAATAAAGTCATCAAAAGCAATAGTTTGGGCGCGGATAAAGCCTTTTTCGAAGTCAGTGTGAATTTTACCTGCGGCTTGTGGGGCGGTTGCGCCAACCGGAATAGTCCAGGCGCGAACTTCTTTAACACCGGCGGTGAAATAGGTTTGCAGATTCAGTAATTCATAACCGGCGCGGATCACCCGGTTCAGGCCGGGCTCTTCAATACCCAATTCAGCCATAAACTCAGCGCGGTCTTCATCTTCCAGTTCGGCAATATCAGATTCGACTGCCGCACAAACGGCTACGACGACAGAACCTTCAGCTGCGGCGATAGCCCGCACCTGATCCAGATAGGGGTTATTTTCGAAACCATCTTCATTGACGTTAGCAATGTACATCGTGGGTTTCAGTGTCAGGAAGCTCAGATAACGGATGGCTGCTTTATCTTCTGCTGTGAGATTCAGCGCGCGCAACATGCCGGCATTCTCTAAATGTGGCAGACATTTTTCCAGTGCTTCCAGTTCGGCTTTAGCGTCTTTATCGCCACCTTTGGCTTTCTTCTGCACCCGATGAATAGCACGTTCGCAAGTTTCCAGGTCGGAAAGGGCCAATTCAGTATTGATGGTGTCAATGTCATCCGCTGGATCAACTTTGCCAGCAACATGGATGATATTGTCATTTTCAAAGCAACGCACCACATGGCCAATCGCTTCAGTTTCACGAATATTGGTCAGAAATTGGTTACCTAGGCCTTCACCTTTGGATGCCCCTTTAACCAAGCCCGCGATATCAACGAATTCCATCGTGGTTGGTAAGATGCGCTGAG
This sequence comes from Yersinia hibernica, assembly GCF_004124235.1. NCBI lineage: Bacteria > Pseudomonadati > Pseudomonadota > Gammaproteobacteria > Enterobacterales > Yersiniaceae > Yersinia > Yersinia hibernica. The sequence goes on along the minus strand of NZ_CP032487.1, from coordinate 2,090,559 downwards.
GTTTAACTATCTCGGCCAGTTGGTCCAGACGCGGATCCGGCATTGGCACCACACCCGTATTGGGCTCAATGGTGCAGAACGGGAAGTTAGCTGCTTCGATGCCCGCTTGTGTCAACGCGTTGAACAGGGTGGATTTACCCACGTTAGGCAAGCCCACAATACCGCATTTGAATCCCATGTTTTATATCACCTTAAATAACTTAAAAATCAGTACGTTAGATTTAACGGACCGATGCAATCAATATTTATGCCGCCATTATACACATAATGACGATTTATCTCGATCATGCTGTTTCGTTGCCGGAATTGCTTTTATCGTAATAGTCGATAGGTAATTGATTTTTCTCGCTCTGTGCTCGAGATCACGCTTCTGCTACCTGAAGTTTTCTGATTGATGTCCGATAACTAGTCATTAGGGTTTGCATACTGAATGTGGAATTCCCCCATGGAAATGAATATCTATAAATGGCTGATAGTGATGTTGTTTGGGGGCACCTTGGGTATCTTGGGAATGCGGTTGCTGACGGCAGATACCGAGCCTTCTGGGCCAACTTTTGCGCAGCTAGTGGATCAATACGGCGTGCAAATAGAAAATCACTCCGACAATAGTGTGAAATATGTTGGCTTCAAGAAAAATACACTTTATGAGGATTTTGATAGCGTCCAATTGAAGTTTACTGCCATAAACGGCACGTTCGAGCGTAGCCACGATTTGGCAGATAATAAGAGAAAGGCCGCTGAGTGGGAGAAGCTTTTTTGTACTGACACACTACAAGATATCGCGGGCGAATATGATGCTAAAAGTCATAATTTTTTCGGGCAGGTTAGGGTGATTATTGCCGGGGTTGTTCTGACCAGTGAAGGCCAGCAGGGAATTAATGCGCTGTGTCATAAAAATGAATGATGTGAAAGGCCATTCCCCGGCCCATATCGGCTATCCGGGGAACGGAGTCAATTACGATGCCGTGGCTTTAAAGGAGTGCAGGCGATTCATCGCCTTGGTGATATCTTCTTTTAGCAGCACTTCAGTACAGCGAATCGACTCATCAATTGCGTCATCAATTAAGGTTTGTTCGCTAGCCGGGGGTTTACCCAGGACAAAACCGGTAACTTTACTTTTATCACCAGGGTGACCGATACCAATGCGCAAGCGGTAGAAGTTTGGGTTATTCCCAAGTTTGCTCTGAATGTCCTTCAGGCCATTGTGGCCGCCATTGCCACCCCCGAGTTTTAATTTCGCTACCCCGGGTGGGATATCTAGCTCATCGTGAGCAACCAAAATTTCTTCCGGTAAGATGCGGTAAAAACCCGCCATCGCCGCAACCGCCTTGCCACTTAAATTCATAAAAGTAGACGGCACCAACAAGCGCACATCTTGGCCTGCCAGATTTAACCGCGCGGTATAGCCGAAGAATTTGCTCTCTTCTTTCAGTTCTTGCTGATAACGCTGCGCCAATAAGTCCACATACCAGGCTCCCGCATTATGGCGGGTTTGGGCATATTCAGCGCCCGGATTTGCCAGCCCAACGATTAATTTAATGCTACTCACGTCGTCATTCGCTATTACTAAAGGAATTAAAGTGTGACAGTTTACCTGTCATGAAGCGTAATAACAAAACCAAGCGAAACCGGCCTTTTTCCGATGAGGGCCATCAACGTCAGAGTGCAGTGCAAGTTTGCTGGGAGTGAATAATTAGAAGGGTGAATAGTTCACTTGCGGAATAATTCAAGTTTAGTGCCAAATAGCTGGATAATGTAAAGATTTGTCGGAATATATTTGCCAGTTGTGATCGCAAGCGCAATACCATTATCGTCAGGCTGACTATACTGAGTTATTAAATGGACATGAATAATCGCATTAAGCAAGCACTTTTGAACGCTCTGTGAAGTGATTATTTATTGGCAACCCAAGTGGAGGTGGCTTATGAAACGTAAAAGCGCAGCAATGCTCGGTAATGTGCTAATGGGTCTGGGGCTGGTGACAATGGTCGTTGGGGTCGGTTACTCAATTTTGGCTGAAGTCACACAGATTGGTTTACCACAATTCTTTGCCCACGGTGCGGTTATGAGTATTTTTGTTGGCGCACTGCTCTGGCTGGTGGGCGCTCGTATTGGTGGCCGTGAACAAGTTGCTGATCGCTATTGGTGGGTTAAACACTTCGATAAACGGTGTAACCGCAACCAACGCCATTCATAACTTTTGCATATGACATGAGGTGGATAACAAATGATAATCTGTTTCCACAGCGTTGAATTGAGCTAATGTCCCGGAGGCGTAAATGGCGGCTCAAGAATCTATTGGTCAAGAGCCTATAGACCAAGAGTAGAAAACCCGTTGTTGCAGTTGCTTCAACGGGTTTTTCTTTATCTGCTTTCGCTGGCTCATCGCCTGTCAGTCATAAACATCCCGTAATGATGCCCAAGGTGGCTCATCAGGCTAACTACTGCGGCCAGATAGCACCGCAGGGATACTCACAACCGAAGATTGATTAATGCTCAAACATTGCAGAAATCGACTCTTCATTACTGATGCGACGGATGGCTTCAGCCAACATGCCGGACAGTGTCAGAGTGCGAACATTTTTCAATGCTTTGATTTCAGCTGACAACGGGATAGTGTCACAAACAATCACTTCATCAATGACAGAGTGTTTGATGTTTTCAACGGCGTTGCCGGAGAAGATCGGGTGAGTTGCGTAAGCGAATACACGCTTGGCACCGCGTTCTTTCAAAGCTTCTGCCGCTTTACACAAAGTCCCACCGGTATCGATCATATCGTCAACTAATACGCAGTCACGACCAGCGACATCACCGATGATATGCATCACCTGAGAAACGTTAGCGCGTGGACGGCGTTTGTCGATAATCGCCATATCAGTGTCGTTCAGCAGTTTTGCGATGGCTCTGGCGCGAACAACGCCGCCAATGTCTGGTGAGACAACAATTGGGTTTTCCAGATTCTGCTGCAACATATCTTCCAGCAGGATTGGGCTACCAAATACGTTATCGACCGGAACATCAAAGAAGCCTTGGATCTGTTCAGCATGAAGATCCACTGTCAATACGCGGTCAACCCCAACACTTGAGAGGAAGTCGGCCACAACTTTGGCAGTGATAGGTACACGAGCGGAACGCACGCGGCGATCCTGACGGGCGTAACCGAAGTAAGGAATAACAGCAGTAATACGTCCTGCGGAGGCGCGACGCAGGGCATCAACCATGACAACCAGTTCCATCAGGTTATCGTTCGTGGGTGCGCAGGTGGACTGGATGATGAAAATATCACCACCGCGTACATTTTCGTTGATTTGCACGCTCACTTCGCCGTCGCTAAAACGACCTACAGCGGCGTCACCAAGACTGGTGTACAAACGGTTGGCAATACGTTGTGCTAGTTCCGGGGTGGCGTTACCAGCAAAAAGCTTCATATCAGGCACGAGAAGAACCTCAGGCATGCGTCCAGAGAAGATATTGTCGGATCAGTAATCACGGGCGATTATTCATACTGATTGCAATATACATACGGGTATTTAAAGCCAAAACACATCAAACCTAAAACAGCATTATGAACCGGCTTTCAATCAAATGAGACAGGTATTTTCAGAACCCAAGGTCAGGGGTGCCATTACTTAGACCTTCGCTGTAAATCGGTATCTGTGCTCACGGCTTCACTTTTCCCAGAGCGTACGCGGTGCAGTGGAGAAATGTTCACTCCACGGGCGACAAAACCGTGCAACCACTCAGGGGCAATACTTAACACCTGCCGGGCCGATGACTCAGTGTCAAATTCAGCAAAGACACAAGCGCCGGTTCCGGTAAGGCGTGACGGAGCATATTCTAACAGCCATGAAAGAGCCTGTTCAACCTCGCGAAAACGTTTTCTTGCGATCGGTTCGCAATCATTTGCGTACGGAGTGCTTAAAAGCGCCGCCAGTGGGCGAGTTGGCGTATTTCTTTTTAATTCAGGATCAGAAAAAATAATCGGGGTTGGGATGTTTACACCCGGATGAGCCACCAAATACCACTTTTCTGCCGGGTCTGCTGGCTGCAACTTCTCACCAACGCCCTCGGCAAAGGCGGCATGCCCTCGAACAAACACGGGCACATCGGCACCTAATGTGAGGCCAAGGGTAGCCAGTTCGTCATCAGATAAACCACATTGCCACAGAGTATTGAGAGCCACTAACACGGTGGCGGCATTGGACGAACCACCGCCGAGACCGCCGCCCATGGGTAAGCGTTTATCGATACTGATATCCGCGCCGCGCGGCACTTTTGCCACGCCAGGATGCTGTTGCAGTAATCGCGCCGCGCGGATTATCAGATTTTGCTCGTTTGCTACCCCGGCAATCGGTGTCAACAAACGAATCTGTGTATCATTACGCGGCACGATAGTTAACACATCACCATAATCGAGAAATTGGAACAAAGTCTGTAATAGATGATAACCATCAGCACGTTGCCCGGTGACATAGAGAAATAAATTCAATTTTGCGGGCGCTGGCCAGACATGTTGATTGGTGCTAACCATGCTATTTGACCGTCCAGTTATCCATTTTTAGTTTAATGCGTTGCCCACCTTGACTCAGTTCCATACGGCTAGGCAGTGCTGGGGTGACTTGAGTATTGTATTCCTGATAATCAACGACCCACGTCACGCCATTTTGTTGATAAGTCAGCTGTTTCAGGCGGTATTTATCATCGAGAGTAAAATCAGTGGTATCGCCCGGTAATCCCAGAATCCATTGGCGTAAACTTGCCAAAGGAATCGACATTCCGGTTAACTTTTGAATCATTTCTTGTGGGTCATCACTGACATAGCGCTTGCCCTGGTTATCCGTCAACTGGGTTACCCCCGGCTGCACCAGCAACTCCAACTCAGTGCTGCCCAACGGGTTGGTTAGCAAGAGGCGATAGCGCTCTGGGGTGGTTTGTTGCCAGAAGAAACGCGCATAAACTTTTTGTTTTTCTGAGATATAGGCAAAAGCACCACGCGTTTGAAATTGGCTCAATTGCTGTAATTGCTGTTCATGTTGACGCCATTGAGGCGAGGTGGGACTGGTCGCCGGGCCGGATGACGGGGTGGTGCTACAGGCGGCTAGCACTAAAGTCGCTAACGGAAGTAGGCGATAAAAACTGATTTTGCGCTGAGGCATATGGGTATGAATCCTATCGGTCGCGTTTTTCACTGGCGGCACGTTTCTATAAAGCGGCTTTATGATAAAGCAAATTTTGTCGATGCGTTTGAATAATGGGCATCATTTTTGCCCACGCTAACGGCCTAACGGCGGGGCGTCAATACATTGTTCTATTTCTGTACAGCAGATAACCAATTTTTGAGCATAATTTATGATAATAGTTAGGATATTGCACTGTGACTTTTATTGATCTCGCGCATCAAGTAGAATGCGGTTCAGACGAGAATCCATACTAACATCAGTATTACTCGAAGCCGTTCTCATGACTCTGCTTGCACTAGGCATTAACCACAAAACCGCTCCTGTATCGCTACGTGAACGCGTGACATTTTCACCGGAATCGATCGATAGGGCACTGGCTAGCTTGCTCCAACAACCGTTGGTGCAGGGCGGTGTCGTGTTGTCTACGTGTAACCGAACTGAGTTATACCTCAGTGTAGAACAGCAAGAAAATCTGCATGAACAACTTATCGCCTGGCTGTGTAACTATCATCGGCTCAGCCCGGATGAAGTGAAAAAGAGCCTCTATTGGCATCATGGTAATGATGCCGTCAGCCATTTGATGCGCGTTGCCAGTGGGTTGGATTCCTTGGTCTTGGGTGAACCCCAAATTCTGGGGCAGGTGAAAAAAGCTTTTGCAGAATCTCAACGCGAACAATCGCTCTCCGGCGAATTGGAGCGGTTGTTCCAAAAAACCTTCTCAGTTGCCAAACGGGTTCGGACAGAAACTGAAATCGGTGCCAGTGCTGTTTCGGTGGCATTTGCGGCCTGTACCTTGGCGCGGCAAATTTTTGAATCACTTTCTGAACTGAATGTGTTGTTGGTCGGGGCGGGTGAAACGATAGAATTAGTCGCGCGCCATCTGCGAGAGCATCAAGTCAAACATATGATTATCGCTAACCGCACCCGTGAGCGAGCGCAAGCCTTGGCCACGGAGGTTGGGGCTGAAGTGATTACTTTACCTGAAATTGATGCGCGCCTAGCCGATGCCGACATCATTATCAGCTCAACGGCCAGCCCACTGCCGATTATTGGTAAAGGGATGGTAGAGCGCGCCCTGAAAAGCCGCCGCAACCAGCCGATGCTGTTTGTTGATATCGCAGTGCCGCGCGATATTGAGCCGGAAGTGGGTAAACTGTCTAATGCTTATTTATACAGTGTTGATGATCTACAGACGATTATTCAGCACAATATGGCGCAACGTCAGGCTGCCGCAGTTCAGGCGGAGTCGATAGTACAGCAAGAAAGCATCAATTTTATGACCTGGCTACGCGCTCAGGGGGCGGTCGAAACCATTCGTGATTACCGTTCTCAAGCCGAACAGGTTCGCAGCGAGATGACGGCAAAAGCATTGGCCGCTATTGAGCAGGGTGCTAATGTTGAACAGGTGGTTAATGAACTGGCCTACAAACTGACTAACCGCCTAATTCATGCCCCCACCAAATCCCTCCAGCAAGCCGCCAGTGATGGCGATATGGAGCGGTTGCAATTATTACGCGACAGCCTTGGGCTGGATCAGCACTAGTTTCCTCTAATTACAGGGTTTAAAACCACGGATGAAGTCTTCTATTGTTGCCAAACTGGAAGCGTTACAAGAGCGCCACGAAGAAGTGCTAGCGCACCTTGGCGATGCCAATGTTATTGCCGACCAAGACCGTTTCCGCGCGTTATCACGTGAATATGCGCAATTAACGGATGTCACTCGCTGTTTTAAAGAGTGGCGTAGTGTGCAAGATGATATCGAAGCCGCAGAAATGATGCTCGACGATCTCGAAATGCGTGAGATGGCACAGGAAGAGCTGAAAGACGCTAAAGCTCGTAGTGAAGAGTTAGAGCAACAACTGCAAGTTCTGTTGTTGCCAAAAGATCCGGATGATGAGCGCGATTGCTTCCTGGAAATCCGTGCCGGAACCGGTGGTGATGAGGCGGCTATTTTTGCCGGTGATATGTTCCGTATGTATAGCCGATATGCCGAAGCGCGTCGCTGGAAAGTGGAAATCATGAGCGCCAGTGAGGGTGAGCATGGCGGTTATAAAGAGGTGATTGCCAAGGTCTCCGGTGAGGGGGTCTTTGGGCGACTGAAATTTGAGTCGGGCGGTCACCGTGTTCAACGTGTCCCCGAAACCGAATCACAGGGCCGCATTCATACTTCAGCTTGTACTGTTGCCGTCATGCCAGCTATCCCAGAAGCTGAAATGCCAGAAATCAATGCGGGTGACTTACGTATTGATACCTTCCGCTCATCAGGTGCGGGTGGCCAGCACGTTAACACCACGGATTCCGCCATTCGTATAACCCATATTCCAACCGGAATTGTGGTGGAGTGTCAGGATGAGCGTTCGCAACATAAGAACAAAGCGAAAGCAATGTCGGTGTTGGGCGCACGTATTCGGGCCGCAGAAATGCAAAAACGTCAGCAAGCCGAAGCTTCAGAACGCCGCAACTTGTTAGGCTCTGGTGATCGCTCTGACCGTAATCGTACTTATAATTTCCCGCAAGGGCGCGTGACTGACCATCGTATCAACCTGACACTGTATCGTCTGGATGAGGTTATGGAAGGGAAACTGGATATGCTTATCCAGCCAATTGTGCAGGAATATCAAGCGGATCAGCTCTCTGCGTTGTCTGAGCAAGACTAATGAATTATCAGCAGTGGCTGTCGTTAACGGCAGCCCGTTTTAGCCAAAGTGACAGCCCGAAGCGCGATGCCGAGATTTTACTGAGTTTTGTCACCGGGCGCGCACGTACCTATTTACTGGCTTTCGGTGAAACTGTGCTTACCGCCGAGCAGTTAGCGGCTTTAGCACCTTTGGCGGCACGCCGTGAACTCGGCGAACCCATTGCCTATTTGGTCGGGGAGCGCGAGTTCTGGTCGCTGCCGTTGAGTGTTTCCTCCGCGACATTGATTCCCCGCCCGGATACTGAGTGTCTGGTTGAGCAAGCTTTGGCCCATATCGCTAATACCCCGTGTCGGATACTGGATTTAGGGACTGGCACCGGCGCAATTGCGTTGGCATTAGCCAGTGAACGCCCAGATTGCACGGTCGTGGGGGTTGATATTAAAGCTGATGCTGTGGCTTTGGCTCGCCATAACGCAGAAAAACTGGCGATAGATAATGTGCATTTCCTGCAAAGTCGCTGGTTTGACTCAGTGGCTGGGCGCTTTGCACTTATTGTCAGCAACCCGCCCTATATTGATGCTAATGACCCTCACCTTAATGAGGGTGATGTGCGCTATGAACCGCACAGTGCGCTGGTAGCACCGGCTGAGGGCATGGCGGATTTGATTGAAATTATTCACCAATCCTCCGGCTATTTAGAAGCCGGGGGCTGGCTAATGCTGGAGCACGGTTGGCAGCAAGCTGAAGCAGTACAAAATCACCTTAACAATACCGGATTTAGTGCTGTAATGACGTATAAAGATTATGGTAATAATGATCGCGTCACTTTGGGGCAATGGGGTGTTGCCTCAAGAAAATTCCCGTGACAGTCGAATTTATGTACTGAATATCGAGCGATGAATAATTAACAGAACCTAGGTCATTGGTGTGGCAGCTCAACACCGCGGCATGGCCAAATGAACAGGGTAAAATAAGGAAGCGGAAGTCATGTGGATTGATTACATCGCGATGAAGTATTTGCATTTACTTACAGTGGTTATCAGTATTACGCTGTTTGTGTTACGTTTCTTCTGGAAATGTCGCGGTTCAGCCATGATGGATAAACGCTGGGTAAAAATAACACCGCATATCAATGATACGCTGCTGTTTGTCAGCGGCATTGTGTTGATTTTCATTACCGGATTTTACCCGTTCAGTCCGCAAGGAACATGGCTGACTGAAAAGCTGTTTGGCGTTATTATCTATATCCTGCTTGGCTATGTTGCATTAGGTAAGCGAACTCGCAGCCAGAATTGTCGCTGGCTTGCCTTTATACTCGCATTGGGTTGCCTGTATTTGATTATAAAACTGGCAACAACTAAGTTACCACTGCTGATGGGATATCTATGAGTAGCATTGCTGATTTCGAATTTAACAACGCGTCCCTGTGTGATGGGGTGCTACTGGTTACCCAGGAGATTCGACCGAATTTTCCGCTGGCTGATGTGCGCAATCAACTGCAACAGCTGGTTGATGATGCCAAGGCTGCGATACCCGAAGGGCTCAATCAGGATCAGCAATTAGAAGTGCTTATCGATCTGTTTTACCGCCAATGGAAATTTGGCGGTGCCGGGGGAGTTTACCGTCTGTCAGATGCTATCTGGCTGGATAAAGTGCTGGATAAGCGCCAGGGAACCCCGGTATCTCTGGGGGTTATTTTCCTGCATATTGCGCATCAACTCGACTTGCCATTGATGCCCGTTATTTTCCCAACCCAATTAATCCTTCGTGCCGATTGGCTAGATGAAGAGATGTGGCTGATTAACCCGTTGAATGGTGAAACCTTAAGTGAGCATATGCTCGAAGTGTGGATCAAAGGCAACTTGGGTTTGAGCGCCGAACTGGAAGATGAGGATTTGGAAGAGGCGGAAAACACCCTGATTGTGCGCAAAATGCTCGACACACTGAAAGCCGCATTAATGGAAGAGAAGCAGATGGAACTGGCCTTGCGCGCCAGTGAAGCCGTTTTGGCTTTTGATCCCGATGACCCCTATGAAATCCGCGATCGTGGCCTGATTTATGCCCAATTGGATTGCAACCATATTGCTATCTCTGATTTAAGCTATTTTGTCGAACAGTGCCCGGAAGACCCCATTGCTGAAATGATAAAAATGCAGATCCACTCCATTGAGCAGCAACGAGTGACATTGCACTGATATTCTTTTCTAGACGGCGTGTGGCGGCATGAATTCGGCGTGGAGCTAGGTGCTATTTGTGGTGTCTCAGTCGCCGTCATTAATCTCGATTTACCCTTTATAAAGGTATTAGTATGAAACAGAAAGTGGTTAGCATTGGCGATATCAACGTAGCGAACGACCTGCCTTTCGTGCTGTTTGGTGGCATGAACGTGCTTGAGTCGCGTGATCTGGCGATGCGCATCTGCGAGCATTACGTGACTGTGACCCAAAAATTAGGGATTCCTTACGTTTTTAAAGCCTCGTTCGACAAAGCCAACCGTTCTTCAATTCATTCTTACCGTGGTCCCGGCCTGGAAGAGGGGATGAAAATTTTCCAGGAACTGAAGCAGCAGTTTGGTGTGAAAGTCATTACTGATGTGCACGAAATAAGCCAATGTCAGCCGGTGGCTGAGGTGGTTGATGTCATTCAGTTACCGGCATTTTTGGCGCGCCAAACTGATTTGGTCGAGGCGATGGCGCGTACTGGCGCGGTTATCAATGTGAAGAAACCTCAGTTTGTTAGCCCCGGCCAGATGGGCAATATCGTGGAGAAATTCAAAGAAGCCGGTAATGACCAGGTTATTCTTTGTGATCGTGGCAGTAACTTCGGTTATGACAATCTGGTGGTTGATATGTTGGGCATCAATGTCATGGTACAAGCGACAGGCGGCCACCCGGTCATTTTCGACGTCACCCATGCATTACAATGCCGTGACCCGTTTGGCTCGGCATCCGGCGGTCGCCGTGCTCAAGTGGCGGAACTGGCTCGCGCGGGAATGGCCGTTGGCTTGGCAGGGCTGTTTATCGAAGCACATCCTGAGCCGAACAGCGCTAAATGCGATGGCCCGTCCGCCTTGCCATTAGACAAGTTGGAGCCGTTCCTGGTGCAGATGAAAGCTATCGACGATTTGGTGAAAAACTTCCCAGAACTCGACACTAGCAAATAAATATCTTTCGCTCTCGACGCTAAAGTGAATAAAGAAAAGGCAATGTAGCAACCTACATTGCCTTTTTTGCCGCTGAAATGACTTAATTGTTCGCTTGTAATGCTGCCAGGGCTTCTGGCAAGGAACCATAAAAACTCAGTTTCCCCTCAATGGGCTTCACTCGTGCTCTTGCCAGCGTCTTCAGGGGCTGGAAGGGAATATCGGTGATGATGAGTTGCTGATGCTTACCTAAGGCCTCAGTGAAGCGCAGGAACGCATTCAGCCCTCCGGCATCCAGCACCGGGACGGCATCCCATTGCAGAATAATCGTCTCGTAATGTTCACTACGACTCAATAACTCGTTAAATATCCGCTCAGCGGCGGCGAAAAACAGTGGCCCGTTAACCCGTAAGACCAGGCGGTGCTCGCTCATTTCGGCGGGTATCTCACTCAGGCGTGTCATCCGGGCAATACGGCGCATAAACAGCAGTGAGGCCAGTACAATCCCCACGGTGATGGCAATGACCATGTCAAATAACACCGTCAAACTCATGCACAGCACCATCACGATGATGTCGTCTTTAGGGCCGCGGCGCAGTAAGTCGACAACTTTGTGGGCCTCACTCATGTTCCAGGCCACAATTAATAACAACGAAGCCATCGCCGCCAACGGCAGGTAAGACAACATCGGCGCTAGAACTAATAAAGCCAATAACACCAGCAGGGCGTGGACAATCGCAGAGACCGGCGAGGTCGCGCCAGCACGAACGTTGGCCGCTGAGCGAGCAATCGCGGCGGTCGCAGTGATGCCGCCAAAGAACGGCGCGACCATATTGCCTAATCCTTGCCCGACTAACTCACTATTTGAATGATGTTTTTGCCCGGTCATCCCATCAAGCACCACCGCGCATAATAACGACTCAATCGCGCCGAGCATAGCCATCGAAAAGGCCGCCGGCAGTAGCGCCGAAAGTGTTGCCCAGTTTAAGACAAACTCTTGTCCATTCGCGGCAGGAAGATGCCAAGGTAACAGGAATTGCGGCAAAATAGGCGGAATACCTTGGCCTTGAGTGCCGTCTGCCAACAAATAACCAAAACGTGATCCGATAGTCGCAACCTGCTGGTCAAAGAGTGATAGCAGGCCCATAACGACGGTGCCAGCGACCAGTGCGGGTAAGTGACCCGGTAACTTCAGCTTTAATCGTGGCCAGAGAATCAATACCATTAAAGTCACAGTAGCAATTAACGTATCACTGAAGTTAATGGTTGGCATTGCCTGTGCCAGCGCGGCCACTTTACCTACATAGGTTTCTGGCACTTCTGGGAGATGCAGGCCAAAGAAATCTTTTACCTGCATAGTGGCGATGGTGATGCCGATCCCCGAGGTGAAACCCAGGGTGACGGATAGCGGAATGTATTCGATTAACCGGCCTAGCCTCCCCAGCCCCATACACAGTAAAAATACACCAGAGAGTAATGTTGCCAGCAATAAGCCAGCCAAGCCAAATTGCTGCGAAACGGGGTAAAGAATAACCACAAAGGCGGCCGTTGGGCCAGATACGCTATAGCGGGAACCCCCGCTAACAGCAATCACGATTCCGGCAATTGCCGAGGTGTACAAGCCGTACTGGGGGGGAACACCACTGGCAATGGCTAGCGCCATCGCCAGTGGAATCGCAATAATGCCGACAGTAATACCGGCAATTACATCTTTTGTAAGTCTTTGTAATGTGTATTTTTCTCGCCAACAAGCGTCAATAATCGCGCTGAACGGCCTGATGCCGTTAATTCCGTGCGTTTTCATCTAAGTTGCAAACCAAGTAAAGAAAAGACAAAATAAATGGCGGGCCAGTATGGGGCCGTCTCCGATAGCGAGCAGTAAGGATACGTCAATTCTCATCAGGAGAACTAGATGTATATCAAGCTCTGACGAGAATGTAGATAACTGTGTATTTTATAAAGTGTTTTAGATGAACAGATTCATGGTGGCCATGCATTTTTTATCTATGATTAAATAAAAAGTGAACATTATCCCTGATATCACCTCTTTTTCACTCCAGTCACTGGAAACCGAGTGATATGTGTCATCCTGTTGGGTCTCAGTGTTCAGGTAATATCTGGTTATCTGACAACAGAAAGCGCCACATGATGAAGTTCTCAGCCATAAAGGCTATCTCACAGCGAAGATTTAGGTTGGAAGCGGCAACTATTATCTAAACTTACGATTTAGGGAACATTAGTTTTGCACACCAAAGAAAAAGGCCATGACTTTCGTCAGAGCCTTTTGCTCGAATATGGCGGTGAGAGAGGGGTTCGAACCCTCGATACACTTTCGCGTATACACACTTTCCAGGCGTGCTCCTTCAGCCACTCAGACACCTCACCGTTCGTTACCGCGCTATGCACTGCAACGGGGCGGTACTATAGTGAGCAGCAGCCTGATGGTCAAGCAGTATTTATTCGTTGTTTGTCATCTGGTTATTCCGCGTGCATATAGGGTGAATCGCGGGTAAATTTTGTTCATTTAACGCCAGTGTTTAGCCGCGGCAGGGGAATCTACCATCACATAATCGGCACCAAGACTTTGAGCTATTTGGTAATCTTGATAGGAACTTATCCCTATTAGGAGAACTTTAGTATTAGGATTGTGTTTAAAACAGGCCATAGCTGCTGGGCTCCAGACTAATTGCGCTTTTGATGTGCCTCTGCCAAGGGTGAATTTCTCAACGACTCTCACATCCCGCCTTAATTCGAATGCATGATATTCATCTGAATATCTGTTGGATTTTTTGTCCTGAGTTGTGGCGAGTTCACAGTAATTTGCCATGATGGCATTGGCGAGAATCTTGCGGGTAAGATTTCGGGGTTTGAATTTATTCATCGTGGCTGGCAGTGCAGTCAAATATCGTTTCTCAGTCGAATAGAATCTTACTCTATCCAGTGAATTTGTCTCTGTGAGTAATTCATCGAGTATCTCTGCCATTATGGCGGGGTCTGCATCCGGGGATTTAATATCAAGAATAAACTCTGCATTAGGGTAGGCAATAAGCGCTTGTCGTAGGGTGGGTATTTTTACCCCTAAACCGCGATAAATGTATTGCCCTTGAATATTAAAATGATATGCGGCATCTAATTGTTGTATTTCTTGCCAATGATGTGCTGAAACCGGGCCGTGGCCATCTGTCAGGGTATTAAGGTCACTCGGCCGATACAATACCGGGATGCCTTCCTTCGTGAATTGAAGACTTAACCAGATAACATTAGCACTATTTTGTAATGCCATATTGATAGCATGCAGGGTATTTTCAGGATGATCAGCAGTGCCCGCCCGGTGAGCAACAATCATCGGGGCTGCCAATGGGGTTTGCAGATAAAAAAGAAGTAATAAAGACGTAAATGAGAGTTTCATATGCTTTTTCCCTTAGGGTTTATATCTCAGCATCAAAATATTTCCCCGTTGTAACATGGGGTACCAGAGAGCGACATAATCAATTAATAGCAACGGAGTTTTATAATCAGTGGGGAATATTTGTTATTTATACCGAGTGGAAATATGAGGAGGTCAACGGCAAAAATAGTTTGCAGGACTTCGGGGGCGGTAAAAAAGACAAAAAAAAACGGCAATCAAAACAAATTTTGGGCAGAAACACCAAACTTGCTATTGATTGCCGCTGACTGGCTCCAAGTATTTAACCTGCGAGCTATTTTATATGGCGGTGAGGGAGGGGTTCGAACCCTCGATACGCTTACGCGTATACACACTTTCCAGGCGTGCTCCTTCAGCCACTCAGACACCTCACCGTGTTACTGCAATCAGCCGTGTTCAACAGGCTGACCGGCGTAATGTAGGCAAAAGTGTGCCCAGCGTCAACCCTCTTATGTGCGCTTTATTGCTGTTTAGCTAAAGTTACAGCAGTTTGCTGATTTCATCGGCATTTCTTATCAGTAGCGCTTGCATCTGCACGATAATCGCGGAAATCTAGCAAGCACTTTCGCAAGGAGCTGGCAAATAATGAATATTATTTTTTATCACCCGTTTTTTGAAGCAAAACAGTGGTTGTCAGGGGTGCGGTCGCGCTTGCCTACCGCGAATATCAGGCAATGGCGTCGTGGCGATACACAACCGGCAGATTATGCATTGGTTTGGCAGCCACCGCAGGAAATGCTAGCCAGTCGTGTTGAATTAAAGGGTATTTTTGCGTTAGGAGCCGGAGTGGATGCTATCTTGGATCAAGAGCGCCGCCACCCGGGGACATTACCTGCCGGCGTGCCGTTGGTGCGGTTAGAAGATACCGGTATGTCTTTGCAGATGCAGGAATATGTGGTGGCGACGGTACTGTGCTATTTTCGCCGCATGGATGAGTACCAACTGCAACAACAACAGAAACTGTGGCAACCGCTGGAGCCACATCAGCACGATAAATTCACCATAGGGATTCTCGGCGCGGGGGTATTGGGCAAGAGTGTCGCCCACAAACTGGCTGAATTTGGTTTTACGGTTCGTTGCTGGAGCCGCACACCAAAACAGATTGATGGTGTGACCAGCTATGCCGGTAAAGAGCAGTTGCCAGTGTTCATTCAAGGGACACAATTAGTGATTAATCTCTTGCCCAACACCCCTGAGACCGCCGGTATCCTTAATCTGGCGTTTTTTTCACAATTGAATGCCAATGCTTATATCATCAATATTGCCCGGGGTGCGCATCTCCTGGAGCGAGATTTGCTGGCAGCAATGAGTGTTGGTCAAGTCGCCGCGGCGACCTTAGATGTGTTTGCAGAAGAGCCGCTGCCCTCGATGCATCCTTTCTGGAGCCACCCGCGCATTACTATCACCCCACATATTGCGGCTGTCACCTTGCCTGAGGCGGCAATGGATCAGGTGGTCGCCAATATCCGGGCTATCGAAGCGGGAAGAGAACCCGTTGGGCGAGTGGATGTGGTGAGGGGGTACTGATCTACCACCGTTTGTTGGGGGGAGCGGTTGCCGGCGAGGTTTTAGCGCTGCTGATGAGCGGAATTCCTGCTATCATTAGCGGACTATGTTTTGCCTGCAAAAAAGCTATGCCGCCTTAAAAGACCTTGTGGAGTAGTCATGTATCCTGTTGATTTACATATGCATACCATTGCCAGTACCCATGCTTACAGTACCCTGCACGATTATATTGCCGAAGCTAAGCTAAAAAATATCAAACTGTTCGCCATTACCGACCATGGCCCGGATATGGCGGATGCCCCGCATTATTGGCACTTTATGAACATGCGGGTCTGGCCACGGCTGGTGGATGGTGTGGGGATTTTGCGCGGTATTGAAGCGAATATTAAAAACCTGGCCGGTGATATCGATTGCACTGGCCCGATGCTCGATGCCATCGATTTACTGATTGCCGGTTTCCATGAGCCGGTGTTCCCACCCCAAGATAAAGCCGCCCATACTCAGGCGATGATTGCCACCATGGCGCAGGGGCATGTGCATATTATCAGCCACCCCGGTAATCCTAAGTATCCGGTTGATATTAAAGCCATTGCTGAAGCCGCGGCCCACTATAATGTGGCGCTGGAATTGAACAATTCATCTTTTACACATTCACGTAAAGGGAGCGAAGCGAATTGCCGGGCGATTGCCGCGGCGGTGCGTGATGCCGGCGGATGGCTAGCTTTGGGGTCAGATTCTCATATTGCCTACTCATTGGGGATTTTTGAACATTGTGAGCGCATTATTGCCGAAGTGGATTTCCCGCAGCAGCGCATTTTAAATGTGAGCCCGCGCCGCCTACTCAACTATCTTGAACAACGCGGCAGCTCGCCGATACCTGAACTGGCCGAGTTGTGATTTTTGTGACGTTGTCACAAATTTGATTTAAAAAATGTATAAGAAACAGGATGATGTAAATGAACGATTTTTCCCTGATGTGCCGTATCCTTGGATCACTCTTTTATCGCCAGCCACAAGATCCGCTGTTAGAACCTCTTTTTACACTGATAAGTCAGGGGAAATTGGAGCAGCATTGGCCGTTAGAGCAAAGTGAGTTACTGGCGCGCCTGCAACAAGAGTATCAGCCTGAAGTGTTGGCCGCGGACTATAATGCGCTGTTTGTCGGTGACGAGCGCAGTGTCTCACCATACGGTTCCGATTATGAAGATGCGCGCCCTGAAGCCGAAGTGAGAGCCTTTATGCAACAGCGCGGAATGCCGCTAGGTACGGGGCCTACAGACCATTTTGGCGGTTTATTATTGGCCGCATCCTGGCTTGAGGATAATGCTGAGCCAGATGAAGTGGCCGCACAATTTGCCCTATTCAATGACTATTTGCTGCCGTGGTGTGGCCGCTTTCTGGGCAAAGTCGAAGCGCATGCCACCAGTGGTTTTTATCGCACTTTGGCACAATTGAGCCGCGAAGCGCTGCAAGCCATGTGGGATGAGCTGTCTGAGGCGGATAACCCGGAGGAGTGATGTCAGTCTCCTCCCGAGTTAACCCCGATAATTAGCCGGCCGCAGAATTAGTCAGTCAGTGGGATGACTAATTGGCCCGGTTTCACCTCTAAACCTTTTGCCAATTTTTTCGCCATCCCTTCGGCTTTACTCTTTTCGCCGTCCAGCACATAAGCGGGTTGCTGATCAAAATAAGATTTCAGCGACTGATTCAAATAAGGGGTCAGCGCTTTCATCACCGAGTCCATTTTTTCTGGTTTAACCGTATAGTCAGTTAATTCCATATCTTTTAGGAAGATAGCGCCTTTTTCGCGATCAAATGTCGGCTGCGCTTTTAAGGTTAATGTCATCTCCGCGGTTTGTGGCCCGAGGATCGAAGTGATATCCACTTTGGCATTACCTGTTAATGTCACTTTGCCCGGCTCAGCGCGACCAATCTGGCTCTGCAACTGAGTTAGCGTAATATGAGCATCAACCAATCCTGGAATACCTATCTGTTTTTCATAGTTATTGTGCTTTTGCAGATAGTCATTCACTTCTTGTTCACTCAGTGTGTACTGAGTCAGTTGGTTACAGCCGGCCAGTGTTGCCGTCATCACCAGCGCCGCTGCGCCCCACATTAATTTATTCATTAAAGCCTCGTCGCCATCAGATTAAACCGAAGAATTTACACAATTCTAACCGGTTAATCTGTTGTTTTGTATTATTTAGCGCAGGTGTTCAACTGCGGTTGGGAATGAGGAATAGTGCGCGCGTGCGGGCTGATTGCCCATCAGATAACCCTGAATCCGAGCGCAGGGTGGCACAATGAAAGCCCGCCGCAGTTAGGCCGCTCCGGCGGGTGATAGTTAGCTGCCGCTTAACATTGCTGATTCAATACGGCGTTGGTTAAATTGCCAGTACAGCCCCATAAGTGTGATTAACCCAATGATACCTAATAAGAACCACGGTAACTCCGGCATTGCCAAAGTTCGGCCGGTATCATACATCCAGCCACCGCCGGTATAGCCCAATGCCCCACCCAGCGCCAGCCCCAGGCGGCTAAAGCCCATGTAGCTGCCGCGCGCCCGTGAATCGGCCAGTGATGCACTCAGTGTTTCACGGGCGGGTTCGGCGATGATGGAGCCCATATAGAAGAAACAAATAAACATAAACAAGGTTTGCAGATGGGTAATCAAGCCGACAGGGAACAGGCTCAATGTCATTATCAGCAAGCCAAACATTAAGCGCTGTTCAAGACGAAAACGTTTTTCACTCCAACGGGCAATGGGGTACAGCAAAGTCAAAGAGAGTGCGGCTTCAATGGCATACATCCATTTAACCGCGGCGGGAGAGCCGGCAATCTCATTGACCACGATCGGCAGCATTAGCATGACCTGCACCGACAACATGTAGTAGCCGGTTAGCGTCAGTACATAGGTGACAAAACGGCGGTCACGTAGCACCCGCATCAGCCCCTCTTTCATGGGGGCGCGCACAGTCGAGATTCGATAAGCGGGCAGTAGCCAAATATTCCAGCCCGCCGCCAATATAAAGATAACCGCGCCGGTCCAGCAGACGAAATGGAAGTCATATTGCAGTAACCAACTGCCGATTAATGCACCAATCACCGCCCCGGCACTGTCTTGCATCATCAATAGAGAATAGAACCGGCCGCGCTCATGAGGGCGGGTTAATTTGATAACCAAGGCGGTTCGTGGCGGGTCGAATAGGGTGCCCCCCAGCCCAGACAGTGCGCAGGCTAACCAAAGTATCCAGGGTTCGTCAGCCATTGCCATGAGGGCAAAGCCCGCAGCCCGCATCAACATGCCGGTCACTATCATGGGTTTGGCACCAAAGCGGTCGGCAATCGCGCCGCCGAAGATACCAAGCCCTTGCTGCACTAATTGTCTAAGCCCTAAGGCAAGGCCGACCAGCACTGCAGCCCAACCCAATTGATCGACAAACCGGATAGAAATGAGTGGGAATACGACGAAAAAACCCAACACAACTAATAAGTTATCAAGCAATAAGAAATACTTACCCAAGCTGCGAGCTTGTGATACCAAAGCCATGCTTCACCGTCAGAAATTTAACAAGGAGGGAATAAATAACTCCCTTATAGTTTGTACCTAAATTATCAGAAACGATAGAGGATAGATTGATAATATTTTTATCGTCAATACGTTACCTCGCCGACAATTTCATAATAAAATAGTTTTTTAGCTCTTTAGTGGCGTAACTTTGCGGTATTGATGTGTGCACAGAGCACCACTTGCGGTTTTACCTGGCCGCCAGACAACAGGTATATTGAACACAGAGATTGGCGCTAAGTTATGTGCAGCGCATAGCCCAAGGGGAACAGATGTTCGGCTATCATTCAGCAACACCTAAAGTACGCCTAACAACAGACCGTATGTCACTGCGGCTGGTTAATGAGCGCGATGCTTACCGTATGGCGGAGTATTACGCTGAAAATCAAGCATTTCTTAAACCATGGGAGCCGGTGCGAGATCAAAGTCATTGCATGCCCTCCGGGTGGCAGGCTAGGCTCGGAATGATTATGGAGCTGCAAAAACAGGGCAGCGCCTATTATTTTATTTTGTTAGATCCCGAAGAAAAAGAAGTGCGCGGTGTGGCGAATTTTAGCAATGTGCTGCGAGGATCATTTCATGCCTGTTTTCTGGGCTATTCATTAGGTGAGCGCTGGCAGGGGCAGGGCCTGATGTTTGAAGCGCTACAATCACTGAATCGCTACATGCAGCGCCAAGAGCGGATGCACCGTATTATGGCTAACTATATGCCGCATAATCATCGCAGTGGCAATTTGCTTGAGCGCCTTGGGTTTGAGCGCGAGGGCTACGCGAAAGATTATTTACTGATTGATGGTCAATGGCGCGATCACGTGCTGACGGCTTTGACTAACAAAGAATGGACACCAACGCGCTGAGGTCAGGATGAAACACAGTTTAAATGCTCAAGAAGCCCGAGTTATTGGCTGTTTACTGGAAAAACAAGTGACGACGCCGGAGCAATATCCGATGTCACTCAATGGTGTCACAATCGCCTGCAATCAGAAAACCAACCGCGAACCGGTGATGGAGTTGGCTGAATCAGAAGTGCAACAGACACTGGATTTCCTACTGAAAAAGCACCTTATCCGAACTCAAAGTGGTAACCGGGTAATGAAGTACGAACATCGTTTTTGTAATTCTGAGTTTGGTAATCTTAAGTTTTCCCCGGCTGAACTGGCGGTGATCACCACTTTATTGCTGCGCGGTGCGCAGACGCCCGGCGAGTTGCGCACCCGCACCAATCGCCTGTATGAATTTGCTGATGTAGCTGAAACTGAAGAGGTTCTGACGCAGTTATCCTTACGCGAGGATGGGCCATTTGTGGTGCGCTTAGCTCGCGAACCGGGGAAACGTGAAAGCCGCTTTATGCATCTATTCAGTGGCGAGATTGCGCCCACGTTGTCAGTTGAAGACAGTGCCGACGGCGGCACCAGTGCTCTTGAGGCTCGCGTGGCTCAGCTTGAACAGCAAGTCATTACCCTGACTCGCCGCCTGGATGAAGTGATGCTACAGCTGGATGACTAATTAAGGACATTATGAAAAAGCTCGGGGGTGATAAAAAACTGCGCGTCGGCATTGTGGGTCTGGGCGGCATTGCGCAAAAGGCTTATTTACCCATCTTGACTCAAGAGATGGACTGGCAGCTGGTGGGGGCGTTTTCCCCTAATCAGCTAAAAGCACAACCGGTGTGCGACAGCTACCGCATGCGTTATTTCTCACGGCTGGATAGCTTAGCTGCGCAATGTGACGCCATTTTTGTTCACAGCAGCACTGCCAGCCATTTTCAGGTGGTCAGTGAGTTACTGCAAGCCGGTGTCCATGTTTATGTGGATAAACCGCTCGCTGAGACCATCGCGCAATCTGAGCAATTAATCGCCTTGGCTGCGAAACAGCGCTTGGCTCTTATGGTGGGTTTTAATCGCCGTTTTGCGCCTTTGTATCAGCAGCTTAAGCAAAAAATGATTCAACCGGCTTCCCTGCGTATGGAAAAACATCGCCAGAATGGGGTTGGGCCATATGATGTTCGTTTTACGCTGCTTGATGATTATCTGCATGTGGTGGACACCGCACTGTGGCTCGGAGGGGATGCAGCACAGCTGATGAGCGGTGCGATACAAGCCAATGCGCAGGGGCAAATGCTCTATGCTGAACACCATTTCCAGGCGGGTGATTGCCAGATAACCACCAGTATGCACCGCGACGCCGGCACTCAGCGCGAAAGTATACAAGCCGTTAGCCCCGGAGCTTGCTACCAGATTACCGATATGCGCCAGTGGCAGCAGGAGTCAGAGGGGCAGGTGATAAGTCTCCCCGCACCGGGTTGGCAAACCACATTGGAACAGCGGGGATTTAGTGGCGCAGTTCATCACTTTATTACCGCAATCAGTAATCAAACCGCGCCGCAAATCTCTGGTGAGCATGCTATTTATGCCCAACGGATGATTGAGCGCATTTTGCAACCATAGCAATATAAGCGTAAATAATAACTGGCCATTAATTTGTTACATCTATCAGTGGCTATTCGGCATTGATTACGTAGACTAGCGCCAGTTTTGTCATCCAAGTCCATTAGAAAAACCTATGAATTTACTGAAATCACTGGCTGCTGTCAGTTCTATGACGATGTTTTCCCGCGTGTTGGGTTTTGCGCGTGATGCGATTGTGGCGCGGGTTTTTGGCGCAGGTATGGCAACGGATGCCTTTTTTGTGGCATTCAAATTACCAAATTTATTGCGGCGTATCTTTGCTGAAGGGGCATTTTCACAGGCTTTTGTGCCGATTCTGGCCGAATATAAAAGCCAGCAAGGTGAGGAAGCAACCCGAACATTTGTGGCGTATGTTTCCGGCTTATTAACTCTGATTCTGGCGGTGGTCACGCTATTGGGGATGTTGGCTGCCCCTTGGGTGATTTTTATTACTGCGCCCGGCTTCACTGACACACCCGACAAGTTTGCACTCACTTCCGCATTACTGCGGGTAACTTTCCCTTATATCTTGCTGATTTCGTTGGCATCGATGGTGGGTGCGGTTCTTAATACTTGGAACCGTTTCTCTATTCCGGCCTTTGCTCCGACTTTTTTGAACATCAGCATGATAGGTTTTGCGCTATTCGCCGCCCCTTATTTTAACCCCCCGGTGATGGCGCTGGCTTGGGCTGTCGTCGTCGGCGGTGTGCTGCAATTGGGCTATCAGCTTCCGCATCTGAAAAAGATAGGCATGTTGGTGTTACCGCGCTTATCCCTGCATGATGCTGGGGTCTGGCGGGTTATGCGCCAAATGGGGCCGGCGATCCTCGGGGTATCCGTTAGCCAAATATCGCTGATTATCAATACTATTTTTGCATCATTCCTAGTCTCCGGTTCCGTGTCGTGGATGTATTATGCTGACCGCTTGATGGAGTTTCCATCCGGTGTTCTCGGGGTGGCCTTAGGCACTATCTTGTTACCGTCATTGGCAAAGAGTTTCTCCAGCGGTAACCATGATGAATACTCGAAATTGATGGATTGGGGGCTGCGGCTCTGTTTCTTACTGGCGTTGCCAAGTGCTGTGGCCTTGGGCATTTTAGCCAAACCTTTGGTGGTTTCGTTATTCCAATACGGCAAATTTAGCGCCTTTGATGCCATGATGACGCAACGGGCGCTGGTGGCCTATTCCGTCGGTTTAATGGGGCTCATCGTGGTGAAAGTGCTGGCCCCTGGGTTTTACTCACGTCAAAACATTAAAACCCCGGTTAAAATCGCCATTATTACGCTGATAATCACCCAGATAATGAACTTGATCTTCATTGGGCCACTTAAACATGCCGGTTTATCACTGTCGATTGGTTTAGGGGCTTGCCTGAATGCTAGCTTGTTATATTGGCAATTACGTAAGCAAGACATTTTCCAACCACAGCCGGGGTGGGCGATATTTCTCACTAAATTAGTCATTGGGGTGGTGGTGATGTCCGTGGTGTTGCTGGGGATGTTGTGGGTGATGCCCGCTTGGGATGTTGGCGGTATGGCTTATCGCCTGCTACGGCTTGCTGGCGTGGTAGTTGCTGGAGTGATTGCCTATTTTGCGGCACTCAGCTTACTTGGCTTTAAATTACGTGATTTTGCCCGCCGCACGAACTGATTTTCAGCAATAAAAAAGGCCCCGCGGGGCCTTTTTGCTGCCAATAAAAACTACATGCGCTCAACCGTTTGAATACCTAAGGTATCCAGCCCTTGTTTCAGGGTTTTAGCAGTCAGCATGGCCAATTTCAGGCGGCTCTGGCGGCTCTGCTCACTCTCAGCATTGAGAATAGGGCAATGCTCATAGAAGCTGGAGAACAGGCCGGCCAAGTCATACAGATACGAGCACATCACGTGCGGTGTCCCCTCGCGGGCCACGCTGGTGATGACTTCTTCGAACTGCAACAGGCGGGTTGCAAGTGCCGCTTCGCGCTCTTGCGTCAAGACCAGTGGCAGTGTCAGACTATTTTCATCGATTCCTGCGCGCTTAAATACGGAAACCACCCGGGTATAAGCATATTGCATATACGGTGCCGTATTGCCATCCAGTGCCAGCATATTGTCCCAGTCGAAGATATAGTCGGTGGTGCGGCTTTTCGACAAATCTGCATATTTCACCGCACCAATACCCACGGCTTCAACCACTTGTTTAAGCTCATCCGCGGGCATGTCGGGGTTCTTCTCGGCAATCAATTTACCGGCGCGTTCAATTGCTTCATCCAGCAAATCAGACAGTTTTACCGTGCCGCCCGAGCGGGTCTTAAAGGGCTTGCCATCTTTGCCCAGCATCATGCCGAACATATGGTGCTCTAGTGGTACCGATTCAGGGACATAGCCAGCTTTGCGCACGATAGTCCAAGCCTGCATCAGATGCTGGTGTTGACGGCTATCGATGTAATACAGCACGCGGTCTGCGCCCAAGGTTTCATAGCGGTATTTGGCACAGGCGATGTCAGTGGTGGTGTAGAGATAGCCGCCATCCTTTTTCTGGATGATGACGCCCATGGGTTCACCATCTTTATTTTTGTATTCGTCGAGATAGACCACCGTCGCGCCATCACTTTCAACGGCCAGCCCTTTGGCTTTCAGGTCAGCCACAATCCCTGGCAACATGGCGTTATACAGGCTTTCACCCATCACGTCGTCTTTGGTCAGTGTCACATTCAGGCGGTCGTATGCAATCTGGTTTTGCGCCATGGTGATATCCACCAATTTGCGCCACATCTGACGGCAATATTCATCACCGCTTTGTAATTTCACGACATAAGCGCGGGCGCGTTGGGCAAATTCTTCATCTTCATCATAGGTTTTCTTGGCTTGCTGATAGAAAAGCTCCAAATCCGATAAGCCCATGTCGCTGGCATTTTCGTTTTGCATTTTTTCCAGGTAGGCGATCAGCATACCAAACTGGGTGCCCCAGTCGCCGACGTGGTTGGCGCGAATAACATGGTGGCCTAAGAATTCTAAGGTCCGTGCCGCGGCATCACCGATGATGGTCGAACGCAAGTGGCCGACGTGCATTTGCTTTGCGACGTTAGGTGCGGAGTAGTCAATGACGATGGTTTGTGGCTCAACCGGCTGCACGCCCAATTTAGGGGCTTTCAGCGCTTCTTCAACTTTACTGGCAACCCATTGGCTATCAAGGAAAATATTAATAAAACCGGGGCCGGCAATTTCTACTTTGCTAGCAATACCGTCAAGCTCAAGCTGTTCAATGACTTTTTCTGCCAGTTGCCTGGGTTGCATGCCAAGTTTTTTGGCTATGGCCATGACGCCGTTAGCTTGATAATCGCCAAATTGAGCTTTGGCAGATTGGCGAACCTGAGGTTCGCTTCCTGCTGGAGCACCTGCTGCAATCAGCGCCTGGCTGACTTTATCTGAGAGAAGAGCCTGAATATTCACCGGGTTACCTTAATTACGCACGAAAAACACATGAGTGACGCACACGAGCATCTCTGTGCCAGTTAATTCAAACAGGGCCAAAAAACTACCGCGCATAAGCACCAGGCTGTTTTGGCTGAGCATGAGTCACAAGATGGCAGGATTTATATCATATTTGCCCCGCGCCGTCAGCATTCGGCCCGTGGTTACTGTTGCAAATGAATCAACGGATTATTTTATTAGCAATGGTCGTGATGGCAACATAAAACAGTTAGATTAATTATGGCCGATTGACACTAATAACTGTAGATTATGGTCGCTTTAATGCCCGAAATAACCGTTTGCTCGGAGGATAAATGTGCCGCCTGAAAAATATCACCGAATTACTGGACTTATTAACAGACTTGCCGCGCTTTGAACAAAAGCTGGTTATTTTCGCGGCTAAATTAAATTTGGATTTAACCCAATTCAGTGCCGATCATATTTCATTGCGTTGTCATCAAACTGAAACTGCGCAACGTTGGCGTCGTGGGCTACAACAATGTGGTCATTTGCTGTCCGAAACATTTATTAATGGCCGGCCAATTTGCCTGTTCGATTTAACACCTGCACTGGTGGTGGGGCCATGGGAGATAGACTGCATCGAATTACCTTATCCCGGAAAAACACATTATCCACATGAAGGATGGGAGCACATTGAACTGGTTCTGCCCGGAGACCCGCAAACCCTGATGCAGCGCGCCCGTGCCTTATTGCCTGCAACATTGCCAGCTGGGGTGACCACTAAGTTCAGCTCTCCACATGGGCAACATGAGCGCTTGGCTAATCCGACCTTGGCGGTCAGTGATGGCGAAATAACCCTTAAATTTCACCCTTACACTTTGCGACAAATTGTGGCCAGCGAGCGTGATGACTAACGTATTTGGGTTATTTATTTCAATACCGACTATCACTTATCGTTATCACTGTGACTGACATCTACTCATAGATTCAAAATGAGTGCCATAGTGAATGCTTTGGTGCGTTCGATTCAATTTTTTTTAGCTCGAGAACGTTATTCGGCATTTTATTTATTAACAGCAGAATTATTTAATTTTCACTTATATGCTCAAAAATAATTTGGGTCTATATATTCAACGCTATTGATGTGGTCGCGCGTTGGCCAGTCCACCCGTCCTAGAGAACTGAATTAGGTCAGTGGTTTGGATAAGTGCGTGCTGTTAACGTCGCTGCAACATCAAGAGCCAAGGGTATAACTGCCGCAGTGGCATCCGTCAAACGGGGGGAGAGAATGACTAAATTGGAAATTTGTTGCTATAGCGTCGATTGTGCGCAGATAGCAGAAAAGGCAGGAGCCGACCGGATTGAATTATGCTGCGGTCAGTCCGAGGGCGGGCTTACGCCGAGTATCGGTGCATTAATGCAAGCCAGAGAAACAGTGACCATTCCGGTTCACCCCATTGTCCGCCCACGCGGTGGCGATTTTTGTTACAGCCATAATGATTTCGCGATCATTAAAAATGATATTGCCCGCATCCGTGATATGGGTTTTGCGGGAGTGGTGGTGGGGGTGTTGGATATCGATGGTCACATTGATATGCCGCGGATGCGCGAAATCATGGCTATCAGCGGCCCATTGGCTGTCACTTTCCATCGCGCATTTGATATGTGTCAGAACCCGATGGTTGCCTTACAGCAATTGGCTGACCTGAATGTGGCGCGGATTTTAACCTCGGGTCAGCAGCAGAATGCTGAGCTGGGATTGGCATTATTGAAAGATTTAGTGGCGGCAACTCAGGGGCAAGGGCCGATTATTATGGCCGGGGCTGGGGTGCGTTTGACCAATATGCAGAAATTTATTGATGCCGGGATCCGTGAGCTTCATAGCTCTGCGGGCCGAACGGTGCTTTCAACCATGAAATACCGCAAAGCTGGCGTGACCATGTGTGCCGACAGTGATGTGGATGAATTTGCTCATTATTGTGTGGATGGTGAGGTGGTTGAAGCAATGAAAAGTTTGTTGGTAATGGGCGCGCCGCTCTCTCAATCCGCGTAGCCTATATATTGTTAACATAATGATATTATTAAAATCCCAGCCATTCAGACCGGGATTTTTTTTATGGTTTACGGGCAATCAATACGGCTCTGAGGGGGGCCGGATAACCCTCAACCGTGCTACTGGGGTCATTGGGGTCGAGAAATTCAGCCAATGACTCGCTGGTCATCCAGTCGGTACGGCGCTGTTCATCCGTGGTGGTCACGGCCATATCGGCAATGCTGACATCAACAAAACCGCATTTTTCTAACCAGGCTTTTAGCGCCGGGGCTGACGGAATAAAATAGACATTCCGCATCTGGGCATAACGATCGCCGGGCACCAATACTTGCTGGCTATCACCCTCGACCACTAAAGTTTCAAGTACCAGTTCCCCCTCATTGACCAGCTGATTTTTGAGCTGATAGAGGTGGTCCAATGGTGAGCGCCGGTGATACAGCACGCCCATCGAAAATACAGTATCAAAGGCGGCCAGTTCTGGCAGTTGCTCGATACCCAGCGGCAGTACATGGGCGCGTTGGTCACCCCCTAGCAACTTGCGAATAGCTTCAAACTGGCATAAAAATAGCTGCATCGGGTCGATGCCCACTGCCAGATGAGCGCCCTCGCCAATCATGCGCCATAGGTGATATCCGCTGCCGCAGCCGACATCAAGAATCGTGCGGCCCGCAAGTGGGCTAATATGCGGCAATACCCGCTGCCATTTCCAGTCGGAGCGCCACTCGGTATCAATATCTAAGCCATATAACGAAAAAGGGCCTTTGCGCCATGGCATTAGGGCGCGCAACATATTTTCCATGCCCTCACGCTGACCGGCACTGATCGGTGGGGACATTTCTGCCCGTACGCCATCGCGTAACTCTAGTGATGTTGGCGTGAGTTGCGGCAAATGTTCAACGGCATTGAACCAGGTTTTAAACTTACCGTGTAAGGATTCGCGCTGCCAGGCACTGAGTTGCGCGGGCAGGGTATCTAACCATGGGCTTAACGGGCCTTTGGCAATGAGCCGGTAAAAATCGCCAAATTCAATCATTGAGCCTCTCCCGCTTTCAGGGCAATTAGCGAACCAAAATTAAAACATTGAAACCAGACTTCGGCATGCTCAAAACCGGCCTGACGCAGGCGGTTTTTATGCGTTTCAACCGAATCAGTCAACATGACATTCTCCAGCATGCTGCGCTTCTGGCTAATTTCTAGCTCGCTGTATCCATTTGCGCGCTTAAAATCGTGGTGCATATTGAAGAGTAATTCGCCAACGTTATTATCTTCAAAGTTGAATTTCTCCGATAACACTAAGGCCCCCCCCGGACGCAACCCCTGATATACCTGATTAAGCAGGCGCTGGCGGTCGGCGGGTTCAAGAAATTGCAAGGTGAAATTGAGCACCACCATGGAGGCATTTTCGAGTTGGATATCTAAAATATCAGATTCCACCACCTCCACCGGCGTGTCGGCACGGAAAGCATCGATATGACGGCGGCAGCGTTCAACCATGGCCGGCGAGTTATCCACGGCAATGATTTTGCAGCCTTCAGCTTTAATATTACGGCGCATTGACAGTGTTGCGGCACCGAGCGAGCAGCCCAGATCGTAAATCTGGCTATTGGGTTGCACAAAACGTTCCGCCAACATTCCTATCATTGAGATGATGTTGGAATAACCGGGCACCGAACGCTGGATCATATCAGGAAAAACTTCAGCGACTTTTTCGTCAAAAGTCCAGTCCCCTAATTGGGCAATAGGGGCAGCAAACAGGCTATCACGCTGTGGTGCTACCGCCTTTGATTGGGCGGGCTGCGCATTATTTAGAGATTGAGAGTCGCGATTTGGCATGACGGTCATTGGCATTCAGTCAGAAATGAAAGGAACAAGAAATTTAAGCTGCGTATTATAACAGAAAACAGAATAGATAAGCGCGATAAAGCGCGTGCGAACGGCAGATAGCGAAGCATGAAGGCGGTGGTTAACCGCCCGGACAAACAGTGTTCCGGCCGTTTGGCTGACAGAAATCGTCAAACAACACAAACTGGCCTATCAGGTCAGACTGAAAATCTGATCCCAAGGCAAATAGTAAATATTAGCAATAATCATCAAAACCAAAGAAACATAGGTGGCGCTCATTCCCGAGCGGCGCCAGCGAATTTCGCGATGGCGAAGACCATAGTAATGCAGTAGGCGGCCAACTATCAGCATCAAGCCACAAATGTGGATCATCCACGTCTCAGCACCGTTCATTTCCATCATAATGAGTAAAATGACAGCAATAGGAATGTATTCTACGGCGTTACCATGTACGCGGATGGCGGTTTGTAATTCATAAAAACCCCCGTCGCCGTAAGCGACTCGGTACTGATTTCTCAATTTAACCACATCAAATGAAAGCTTGATCAATAACAGTGCGCCCAACACGACATAAAGCGAGCTAACCATTTTCAACTCCATTGCCCAACCATAGACTGGCTCAATAATGATAACCGCCGGATCGGTTACTGTCGCTAGAAAAATGGTGGGAATCACATTTCTTCGCACTCAGTTTAGTGTTTGGAAAGATGAGCTTGCGAAAAGTCGGAACTCTTGCTGACGGGCAACAATGTATTCGAGTGAAAAATGCCCAAATAAGATTAAAACAGCGCGTCTTGCTCCGGCCAATCAGGCGGCGGGGGTAAGGCAGGAATAACGGCGGCTAATTGTTGCCAAATTTTTTGTGCCTGCTGTGGTGAGTCACTGTTATCTGGTGTGTGAATGAAAACATAGGGTTGATATTGTTGCTCCCACAGCGGTAGCTTGTGTAACCAGGGCGAAAACAGCGCTAAATTATCCGCTAATTGGTCGCCGCCGATAAAGCGCACAAATGGCTGACTGCCGGTGACGATGGCATGGACTGGCAGGCGCGGTTTCTTACTTTGCGCATCACGAACCGCGGCGGTGAGAGGCTTGGCTGCATGAATCGGGCGGCTATCGAGCATCACACGATTGACGGCGCGCCGGTGTAAGCCCTGATTGAGTGCGCGCTCAGCCTCACCTTTGGCAAAAAACGCCGGGTGGCGGACTTCCACGCCATAATGAAAACCTGCCGGTAATTTATCAATAAATTGCCATAAGTGGTTCAGCTCATTTGGCCCAAAGGCGGCTGGTAACTGTAGCCATAATTGGCCAATACGGTCATGCAGAGGGGCGAGGCATTGATAAAAAGCCTGTAGGTCTTTATCACAGTCGCGCAGGGCGGCTTGATGACTGATAGTGGCCGGGAATTTAAAACAGAAGCGAAATGTTTCGGGGGTCATATCGCGCCAGCGCTGTACTATTTCTAGCCGGGGTAGGGCATAGAAAGTGGTATTCCCTTCAACACAGTTAAAGTGGCGACTGTAATCAGCCAAGTCCTTGATACCCAACTTGTTCCAGGTTGGGTGTTGCCATTGCGGCAGTCCAAT
The DNA here is from genome assembly GCF_004124235.1 of Yersinia hibernica. Classification (NCBI taxonomy): domain Bacteria; kingdom Pseudomonadati; phylum Pseudomonadota; class Gammaproteobacteria; order Enterobacterales; family Yersiniaceae; genus Yersinia; species Yersinia hibernica. Next base: position 2,059,752 of record NZ_CP032487.1, on the reverse strand, counting down.
ATACATTTTTTACCCTGCTTATTTGATGCGATAGCGCTATTGGCCGCATTCACGCCCCGAATCACTGACTGAGATCAGCTCATCGGGATGCATTCATTTGCAGTCTGGCTGTGACCTCAATTCTCGCGGCAGAATTTATCGTGACTCGCTAAGGGCGGCAAGAATCTCTGCGCTACTGCGCACCCGAGATATCCGTGGGAAGATGTTTTTCATCGCGAATTGCTGCATTTCGGCACTTGCGGTGCTGCAACCATCTTCGGCAATCACTAGCTCATAGCCGTGTTCCCAGGCTGCGCGCGCCGTGGATTCGACACCAATATTGGTGGCAATCCCCGCCAACACGATGGTTTTGATCCCGCGCCGGCGTAGTTGTAAATCCAAATCGGTACCGTAAAACGCCCCCCACTGATGTTTTATCACTTTAATATCACTTTCCGCGACGGCAAGTTCGTCAGGAAATGTCCACCATGAGGCGGGTAAACCACCCGCCGGACTAGGGCTTGGCTGGTCAACCGGTTGTTTCAGCGCTTCAGCAAATGAATCTGACCAACCCACGCGGACGAAAACCACCGCAGCAGCGAGCTTGCGAAACTGCTGCGCTAGGTTGGCATTGGTCGCGATGACCTGCGCTGCACTGTATGGGCCTTTGGCAAAGGGCAAAATCCCCTGTTGCAAGTCAATCAGAACCAATGCGGTGGTTTTTGCATCAAGTTTCATGGCGTTATACCTCGAGAACGGTGGGGAAAGCCCAGATAACAGACTCAATATGCTGCCCAGTTTATGCCAAGATATGTTATCGGCCAGTCCCTGTGAGGGGATAATTTTGTTAAATGATGTGTTAAAACATCACTGAAAGGGATTTTGTCGTGCCTGAGCTGTGCGTTCGCTCTTATCTACGCCACGAATTTCCTTTATAATGGCTCCCTTTTTTCAACACCCTTTAATCCAAAATACCTTTGCCGTTATATGATTTTTTTGGATGAAATGGGCGTGTAGCGCTTGTAATTCTCAATGAGAGCGAGTGCAGAAATTTTCCGATGCGCCAAGGGTTCAGTGTCCTGCGTATCATCAGCCCGCGTTAGCGAAACTGAACTCTGCGGCCGGCTTTTAATTGAAAGGCACCGGTTGGCCCGCAGCAGACTTCAAGTCGGGCAGTAAGACCACACCAGATAATAAGAGTAAACCAGACAGTAGTAGCTGAGGCTCAAAACAGGGCTCATCAGAAAACAGCCGCACGGGCAGTGCATAACGCGTGCGGCATCGGCTGAGTAAAAGGATATTGTATGCGTACTGAGTATTGCGGGCAGTTGAATCTGTCCCATGTAGGCCAAGAAGTGACACTTTGTGGTTGGGTTAACCGTCGTCGTGACCTCGGTGGCCTGATTTTTATTGATATGCGCGACCGCGCAGGCATTGTTCAGGTATTCTTCGACCCCGACCATAAAGCCGCTTACGAACAAGCCTCTGAACTGCGTAACGAGTTCTGTATCCAGATTACCGGCACTGTGCGCGCGCGTCCTGACAGCCAAATCAATAAAGATATGTCTACCGGTGAAGTGGAAATCTTTGCCCATGCACTGAACATCATCAACCGCTCTGAACCGCTGCCGCTGGACTCTAATCAGACCAATAGCGAAGAGCAGCGTCTGAAATATCGTTATCTGGACCTGCGCCGCCCTGAAATGGCCGACCGCCTGAAAACCCGTGCGAAAATCACCAGTTTTGTCCGCCGCTTTATGGACAGCCATGGTTTCCTGGATATTGAAACCCCGATGCTGACCAAAGCGACCCCGGAAGGGGCGCGTGACTATCTGGTGCCAAGCCGGGTACATAAAGGCAAGTTTTATGCATTGCCGCAGTCACCGCAGTTATTTAAACAGCTGCTGATGATGTCCGGTTTTGACCGTTACTATCAGATTGTAAAATGCTTCCGTGATGAAGACTTGCGGGCTGACCGCCAGCCGGAATTCACCCAGATAGATGTTGAAACTTCTTTCATGACCGCCGACCAAGTGCGTGAAGTGATGGAGAAACTGGTGCGTGAGTTGTGGCAGGAAACCAAAGGCGTTTCACTGGGCGATTTCCCGGTGATGACCTTTGCTGAAGCCATGCGCCGTTACGGTTCCGATAAGCCAGACCTGCGTAACCCGCTGGAATTGGTGGATGTCGCGGATCTGGTTAAAACTGTTGAGTTTAAAGTGTTTTCTGGCCCGGCTAATGATGCTAAAGGCCGCGTTGCAGCACTGCGTGTTCCGGGTGGCGCGCAGGTAACTCGCAAACAAATTGATGAGTACGGCCAGTTTGTCAGCATCTATGGCGCGAAAGGCCTGGCATGGTTGAAAGTCAATGACCGCGCCGCCGGTATTGAGGGGGTGCAAAGCCCTATCGCGAAATTCCTCAGTGCAGAAGTGCTGGAAGCGATTCTGGTGCGCACTCAGGCTGAGAGCGGCGATATCCTGTTCTTTGGCGCAGATAGCGACAAAGTTGTCACTGACGCCATGGGCGCACTGCGCTTGAAAGTGGGCCGCGACCTGCAATTGACTCAATTGAACCGCTGGGCACCGCTATGGGTTGTTGACTTCCCGATGTTCGAAGATGACAGCGAGGGCGGCCTGACCGCCATGCATCATCCGTTTACCGCGCCGAAAGACATGAGCCCGGAGCAGCTAGCGGCGGCACCGGCCACGGCTATTGCCAATGCTTACGATATGGTCATCAACGGCTATGAAGTGGGGGGCGGTTCGGTACGTATTCACCGCACGGAAATGCAGCAGCAAGTGTTTGGGATTCTGGGCATTAATGAACACGAACAGCGCGAGAAATTTGGCTTCCTGCTCGACGCATTGAAATACGGCACCCCGCCACATGCTGGTTTGGCTTTTGGTCTGGACCGTCTGGTTATGTTGTTGACCGGTACAGATAACATCCGCGATGTTATTGCCTTCCCGAAAACCACTGCTGCGGCCTGTCTGATGACTGACGCGCCAAGTTTTGCTAATCCTGCTTCACTGCAAGAGCTGTCTATCAGCGTGGTGGCGAAAAAAGGGGCAACAGATAGCACGGAAGCCGAGAATCAGTAATGAATTATAAACGCCCCGAATCAATATTGGCGGTTATCTACGCCAGAAAAAGTGGTCGGGTGCTGATGTTGCAACGGCGTGATGATCCTGATTTTTGGCAGTCGGTCACCGGCAGTCTGGAAGAGGGTGAAACCCCGTTGCAAACTGCGCAGCGCGAAGTAAAGGAAGAGGTCGGCATAGATATACTGGGTGAAAACCTAGCGCTGTTCGACTGCCAGCGCTGTGTAGAATTTGAACTCTTTGTGCATTTGCGCCGTCGCTATGCGCCGGGTGTTACGCGCAATAAAGAACATTGGTTCTGTCTGGCGTTGCCTGAGGAGCGGGATGTGGTGATTACCGAGCATCTTGCTTACCAGTGGGTAGATGCAGTGGATGCCGCTGCATTGACCAAGTCCTGGAGTAATCAGCAAGCGATTGAAGAGTATGTTCTTTATTCAGTCTAGTTAGACTATTTTGGAGATTCTTATTTATGGCAGGTCATAGTAAATGGGCCAACACAAAACACCGCAAAGCGGCACAGGATGCCAAACGCGGTAAGATTTTTACTAAAATTATCCGTGAGCTAGTGACTGCTGCACGTCTGGGCGGTGGTGATCCTGGTGCGAACCCCCGGTTACGTGCGGCTATCGATAAAGCGTTGTCTAATAATATGACGCGCGACACCCTGAACCGCGCGATTGCCCGTGGTGTGGGTGGTGATGAAGATAACAACATGGAAACCATCATTTACGAAGGCTATGGCCCAGGCGGCACGGCGGTGATGGTCGAATGCTTAAGTGATAATCGTAACCGTACTGTATCTGAAGTCCGCCATGCATTCACCAAAACCGGTGGTAATTTGGGGACTGATGGGTCTGTTGCTTATCTATTCACCAAAAAAGGTGTTATTTCCTATGCACCGGGCTTGGAAGAAGATGCAGTGATGGATGCGGCATTGGAAGCGGGTGCTGATGATATCGTCGTCTATGATGATGGCGCTATTGATGTATTTACTGCCTGGGAATCTCTGGGTGCCGTGAAAGATGCATTGGATGCTGCCGGTTTGGTCGCTGAAGGCGCGGAAGTCTCGCTTATCCCATCAACTAAAGCCGATTTGGATGCTGAAACAGCGCCAAAATTGTTGCGCTTGATTGATATGCTAGAAGATTCTGATGACGTGCAAGAGGTTTACCATAATGGTGAAATCTCTGATGAAGTGGCGGCAACACTGTAATTTCGCCTTGATTCATCTACTCTTTAAGTGTCTACTGGCCACTTTTTGTGGCCAGCGTTTTTAAGGTGCTATATATGTTTTGCAGATATGGCGCTGTTGTTATCCGGCATCATTGATAAACGCGATGTGACTGATAAAAAACGTTCGTTTCTAAAACAATGCAGTAACAAGGTAAATAAACTGGTATGGCGATCGTATTAGGTATCGATCCCGGTTCTCGTGTCACCGGTTATGGCGTTATCCGCCAGCAAGGTCGTCAGCTCACCTATCTGGGCAGCGGCTGTATTCGTACTGTTGTTGACGATATGCCTACCCGCCTAAAATTGATTTATGCTGGTGTCACTGAAATCATCACACAATTTCAACCCGATTTTTTTGCTATAGAACAAGTCTTTATGGCCAAAAACCCCGATTCGGCATTAAAGCTGGGGCAGGCGCGCGGCGCGGCTATTGTCGCGGCGGTCAATCTGAATTTACCGGTGTCTGAATATGCCGCCCGTCAGGTTAAGCAGACTGTGGTAGGAACCGGCGCGGCTGAAAAAAGTCAGGTGCAACATATGGTGCGCTCACTGCTGAAACTCCCAGCGAACCCCCAAGCTGATGCAGCAGATGCCCTGGCGATAGCAATAACCCATTGTCATCTTAGTCAAAATACTGTGCGGTTGGGCAATGATCAAATGACGTTGGCACGCGGTAGGATCCGGTGATTTGCATTTTAATACGAGCAGGTTAACTGTTATGATAGGCTGGATATCCATCCAGCCTTTTTTATGTTATAAACAGCCATTAATGTTTTATTGCCTAATGTGGGCAAACGAGGAGAGAGTCAACGTGATAGGGCGCCTCAGAGGTATCATTCTGGAAAAACAGCCCCCATTGGTGCTGCTGGAAACAAACGGCGTCGGCTATGAAGTCCAATTGCCGATGACCTGTTTTTATGAGCTGCCAGAATTGGGGCAGGAAGCCATTATTTTCACCCAGTTTGTGGTGCGTGAAGATGCTCAATTGCTCTATGGCTTTAATGATAAGCAGGAGCGGGCGCTATTTCGTGAGTTGATCAAAGTTAATGGTGTGGGGCCCAAGCTGGCACTGGCTATTCTCTCTGGCATGTCGGCACAACAATTTGTAGCCGCGGTAGAACGTGAAGATATCACCACGTTGGTGAAATTACCGGGGGTCGGCAAGAAAACGGCTGAGCGGTTAGTTGTTGAAATGAAAGACCGCTTTAAAGGTCTAAATGGCGATCTGTTCAATAATACCGGTGATATCCAGCTACCCGCCAGTGCTCCACAAACATCAGATGCTGATATCGAAGCAGAAGCGGCATCCGCACTCGTGGCTTTAGGGTACAAACCACAAGAAGCCAGCCGATTAGTGAGTAAGATTGCTAAACCGGGGGCGGATTGTGAAACCCTGATCCGTGATGCTTTGCGTGCTGCATTATAGAATGAATAGGGACGGAAGATGATTGAAGCAGACCGCCTGATCTCTGCGGGTATTATCAGTGATGAAGAGAGTATTGATAGGGCTATCCGCCCGAAACTATTGGCTGAATATGTCGGGCAACCCCATGTCCGCGAGCAAATGGAAATCTTCATTCAGGCGGCGAAACAGCGGGGTGATGCGCTGGATCATGTGCTGATATTTGGCCCTCCGGGGCTGGGGAAGACCACATTGGCAAACATTGTTGCCAATGAGATGGGCGTGAATTTGCGGACAACCTCTGGCCCGGTGTTGGAAAAAGCCGGCGATTTAGCGGCGATGCTCACCAACCTCGAACCCCACGATGTGCTGTTTATTGATGAAATCCACCGTCTGTCACCCGTGGTGGAAGAGATTCTTTACCCGGCGATGGAAGATTACCAACTGGATATCATGATTGGTGAAGGCCCGGCGGCACGTTCAATCAAACTTGATTTACCACCTTTTACCCTGATTGGTGCCACCACCCGGGCGGGCTCATTGACCTCCCCACTACGTGACCGATTCGGTATTGTTCAACGCCTTGAGTTTTATCAAGTTGCGGATTTAGAACATATTGTGGCGCGCAGCGCGCAATGTCTGGGTCTGGAGCTAACCCCTGAAGGGGCGCACCAGTTAGCGCGTCGTTCGCGAGGAACTCCACGAATTACCAACCGTTTGCTGCGCCGCGTGCGCGACTTCGCTGAGGTCAGGGCGGATGGTGCGATTAACGGTGATGTGGCGATGCAAGCACTGGATATGCTGAATGTCGATGCCGAAGGTTTCGATTTTATGGATCGCAAACTGCTGCTGGCCGTTATCGATAAGTTTATGGGTGGCCCAGTGGGGTTGGATAACTTGGCAGCGGCGATTGGTGAAGAGCGGGAAACTATTGAAGATGTGCTGGAACCGTATTTGATCCAACAAGGATTTATCCAGCGGACTCCCCGCGGGCGCATTGCCACCCATCATGCTTATAAACACTTTGGTATCACTCGCGAAGAGTAAGCTTTCTTTCATGCAGGGCGGCGCTCAGGCCAGCCCTGATAAAAGTGATTTTCAAACAACGTTTTTTTCAGCGCTCGGGGTATTGATCATTCGGTTAAGCCAGGGGATCAATAACGCCATCACCAAAGCAATGGCCAGTGTAACCATGCCTATTTTGCCAAATACGTCAGTGTAGATAGGTAATGTTGCTAGCGGGTCAGTTATCCCCTCAGGGGTGGCAGTAAAGGTCGCGACATAGCCTCCAATCAGGAATGATGCCGCTTGTGTCAGGAACCACATCCCTAGAATAAACCCCATCAAATATTGTGGTACTAATGCCGCCACCATGGCTAAACCGAGGGCGCTTATCATCAACTCCCCTAAACTCTGGAATAAATACACCAGAACAATAAACCAAGGGGATGTCAGACCCTGAGCATCAGCAAACCACATTCCGGCTGCAGCTGCGGTCAGGAAACCAAGTGAACATAAAAACATGCCTAAAGTAAATTTTGCGGGCATGGATAAGTCACGATTCTGGCTGCCCAAACGAGTATAAATTGAGGCTAAAATCGGGCTGGCGACCACCACCCAGAATGGGTTCAATGCTTGGAAGCTGACTGGGTTGATATTGAACCCAAGAATTTCATGGTGAACATTATTGATAGCGAAGAAGTTTAATGAGGTGGGCATCTGTGCATACAGCACATAAAACACGATGGCTTCAATCATCAGAATAAAAGCCACAAACATTTTATTACGCCCCAGTGGGTCTTGCTTAACTGCTTCTTTAAAAAAGATAAACACCACAATTAGCGATAAGACGATCAGCACCAGATTGGCAATAATTATATGGTTCATCAACCAGGCGCAGACACATATCATCACCGCCGTGCCGGCCAGCACCAAAAATAGATTGCGCCAATTTAAGGGCTTAGCATCAGGTTCAGAGCCAATATTGCGCACCATATGGCGGCAGCAGAAGTAGACCAGCAGGGCAAAAATTAAACCAATACCGCATAAGTAATAGGTAATGGTGTAGCCGAAGTGCTCAGCAATAACCGGTGCCAATGATAATGACAGTAAAGAGCCGATGTTGATCGACATATAAAACAGTGTAAAAGCCCCGTCCAGACGGGGGTCTTTAGGTGGATAACATTTCGATAATAAGCTGGCTGGGTTGGCTTTAAACAACCCGTTACCCACGGCGATGGTACCGAGTGCGAAGAAGATTAAGTTGGGTTGATACAGTGAGAGACCGGTGGCGAAATAGCCGATAGCCAGCACTATTGCGCCTAAAACCATGGTGCGCTTGGTGCCCAATAGATGGTCGCCAACGTATCCACCAATTGAAATCAAGCCGTAAACCAAGGCAGCAAAAGCGCCAAAAGTCACAAATGCTTGTTCCTGCGAGAACCCTAATTGTTTGACAAAGAAAACAGCAAGAATCCCCTGAACACCGTAATAGCCGAACCTTTCCCACAACTCGACAAAAAAGATCATAAAGAACGGTTTGGGTTGCTGAAGTAAACTGGTGGGGGTTGATCTATCCATGATAGGTCGCCTCTGTGCAATAGTGATGCTGCGTAAATTTAGCGTGTATAAAGCCGATGCAGAGACGAGAAAGAATCTGCATACCGTTATTATTGCTTGCTACTTGATGTATCATGCAGGGTATTGCACTGGCTATTTATTGTATTTGTGGTTGATCACACTAATTGGAATATTAAAAACAGAATTAATGATTATTAATGACGTAAATCGGAGAATAAATAGAGGGAATTTGCAATGGGGTTCAACAATATCAACCCCATTTTTTACGTTATTATGCGCGTGCTTTTTGTGACAGGCTCAGGATGAACATCACCGCGGCGCAGAGCACGACGGAAGGGCCTGCGGGGGTATCATAGAAAGCGGAGAAGGTTAACCCCCCGGTGACCGCAATAATACCAATACCGATGGCAATAGCGGCCATTTGTTCTGGCGTCCGGGCAAAGCGACGTGCAGCGGCGGCTGGGATTATTAATAGGGAAGTGATAATCAGCGCGCCGACAAACTTCATCGACAACCCTATTGTAAGGGCCGTGACGAGCATCAGTAACATCCGAACGCGCTCTAAATTAACCCCATCCACGTGGGCCAACTCTGGGCTGATAGTCATAGATAACAATGCTCGCCATTGCCAACATAATATCCCCAACACGACGGTGACGCCGACTGCAATTAGCCCAATATCACTCAGTGTGACGGAAAGTAGATCGCCAAACAGGTAGGCCATTAAATCGACCCGGACATTATGCATGAGGCTAACGACCACTAAACCTAAAGACAGCGCACTGTGAGCCATGATCCCGAGCAGGGTGTCGACGGCTAATTGCGGGCGGCGCTCCAACCACACCAGAATAAGCGCTAACACCATAGTCATCACTATCACGGCATAGAATGGGTTCACATCTAATAGTAAACCGAATGCCACACCCAATAATGATGCATGGGCGAGTGTGTCGCCAAAATAGGACATTCTGCGCCAGACCACAAATGACCCCAGGGGCCCCGCCGCAGTTGCCAGCAACACACCGGCTAACCAGCCAGGCAACAGTAATTCAATCATGCGTCACGACTCCCACTATTTTTCAAAATAATCTTTCCATGCAAATCGTGACGATGATTATGGTGATGACGATAAACGGCTAATTGCTCAGCGCCACGATTGCCAAACATGGCGATAAACTCCGGATGAGTTGACACCACCTCGGGCGCACCAGAACAGCAAATATGCTGGTTAAGGCATAAGACTTCGTCAGTTTTGGCCATCACTAAATGCAGGTCATGGGAAACCATCAAGACGGCACAGCCTAGCTCTCTGCGTAACTGTTCAATCAAGTCATACAGAGCCAGTTGCCCATTAACATCAACACCTTGCGTTGGCTCATCTAATACTAATAGCTGTGGTCGATTTAATAGGGCGCGGGCCAAAAGGACGCGTTGGTTTTCGCCACCGGACAATTTCTGCATGGGTTGGTCTATTAGATGCGCAGCATGCACCCGCTTAAGTGCAGGCAAAATATCAGCTTTTTTGACGCCTGGCTTCAGCCGCATAAAGCGGCTCACTGTCAGCGGCAAGGTGGCATCCAGATGCAGTTTTTGTGGCACATAGCCGATACGCAAACCCGGCTCACGCAGCAGAGTACCGCTGGTGGGGGTAATGAGCCCCAATACCACGCGCACCAGTGTTGATTTACCTGCGCCATTTGGCCCAAGCAGGGTGAGAATTCTTCCCGGACGCAGAGAAAGGGAAATATCATTTAGTATCCGCCGCTGACCAAAAGTGACAGATATCTTATCGAGAGTGACCAATGTGGACATGATGATTACGTTTGCAGAACCGATTGAATGTTATAATATTACGCTCAACTCATCAAAACGTCGAGAATTCGCATTATGTTACATAAAAATAAATGGCTACAGCGGGCTATGCTGGCCAGCGCAATTTTAATCGCCAACCCCGTGAGTATTGCCTCTGCTGCGGTGGTGACATCAGTGCGCCCGCTGGGTTTTATTGCCTCAGCCATCGCCGATGGTGTGCTGCCAACCGAGGTTTTGTTACCTGATGGTGCATCGCCACATGATTATGCCCTGCGCCCGTCAGATGTCCAGCGGTTACGCAGCGCTGACCTGGTTATTTGGGTTGGGCCGGAAATGGAAGCCTTTTTATCGAAACCATTGACGCAAGTCACTGATAATAAAAAGATTGCCCTAGCTCAGTTGCCCTCTGTCATGCCTCTATTGATAAAAGGCGACGAACATGATGAACATGATGGGGAGAATGAAGGGCATGACCATGATCATGCTAAAGATAATCACAGTGATGAGCACCATCACGGCGAGTATAACATGCATATTTGGTTGTCCCCCGTCATCGCCAAACAATCTGCAATTGCTATTCACGATAGATTATTGGAACTTATGCCACAAAATAAGGACAAATTAGATGCAAACCTGCGCCGATTCGAGGATCAACTAGCGCAAAATGAAAAAAATATTGCTACTATGCTAGAGCCTGCCCAAGGTAAGGGATATTTCGTTTTTCATGATGCTTATGGCTACTTTGAAAAACACTTTGGCTTGAGCCCATTAGGGCATTTTACAGTCAATCCTGAAATTCAGCCTGGTGCGCAGCGTTTACATCAAATTCGAACACAGTTGGTTGAGCACAAAGCGGTATGCGTTTTTGCTGAGCCACAATTCAGGCCGGCCGTCATTAATGCTGTCGCCAAAGGAACAGACGTGCGTTCAGGCACATTGGATCCCTTGGGGAGTGGCATAGTATTAGGCAAGGACAGCTATGTGAACTTTATGTCTCAGTTGTCGAACCAATACGTGAGCTGCTTGAAGTAAGATTAAAAGGATACTCATAAGTGCAGCAGATAGTCCGAACTATCACTTTGGCGTATAACAATCTCCCTCGACCCCACCGCATCATGCTGGGGTCGTTGACTGTCATGACATTGGCCGCAGCTGTTTGGCGGCCTTTTGTTTATCATCCGGAGCATGAACCTGTCGCCAAGAGCGTGGTATTGGATACCAGCCAAACGCGTATTTTATTGCCTGAAGCCAGTGAACCTATTGACCAACCCGCGCCAGATGATGAAATTCCACAAGACGAATTAGATGCCAAAGATGTTAGTGAGCCAGGCGTTCATGAGTATGTTGTCTCAACCGGGGATACCCTCAGTAGCATCTTGACGCAATATGGCATTGATATTTCTGATGTTTCTCTGTTGGCGACACAAAATCGCGATTTGCGCAATCTAAAGATTGGGCAACAAATCTCCTGGACAGTGAATGACGCGGGTGATTTGCAGCGCCTGACCTGGGAAGTTTCTCGTCGGGAAACTCGCACCTATGACCGTGTTGGCAATAATTTCAAAGAAACAAAAGAGTTACAGAAAGGTGAGTGGAGCAATACGGTCCTCACCGGCCAGCTTGATGGTAGTTTTGTGACCAGTGCGAAAAAAGCTGGTTTGACCGGCGCTGAGATTCGCGCGGTGACCAAAGCATTACAATGGCAGTTGGATTTTGCCAAACTGCGTAAAGGCGATCAGTTCTCGGTGTTAATGTCGCGCGAAATACTGGATGGCCGCAGTGAGCAAAGCCAACTGGTCGGGGTGCGCATGCGCTCTGGCGGCAAAGATTATTACGCCATTCGTGCTGATGACGGTAAGTTTTATGACCGCCAAGGTGCGGGTCTGGCACGCGGTTTCTTGCGTTTCCCCACCATAAAACAATTCCGTGTTTCGTCTAACTTCAATCCTCGGCGTCTTAACCCGGTCACTGGGCGTATTGCACCGCACAAAGGTGTCGATTTCTCTATGCCAGTCGGGACGCCGGTGCTTGCGGTAGGTGATGGCGAAGTGGTTATCGCGAAACGCAGTGGGGCCGCAGGTAACTATGTTGCTATCCGCCATGGCCGCCAATACACCACACGTTATATGCATTTGAAAAAGTTATTGGTGAAACCAGGGCAAAAAGTGAAACGTGGTGACCGCATTGCGTTGTCAGGCAACACCGGCCGTTCTACTGGGCCGCATCTGCACTATGAGTTTTGGATGAACCAGCAAGCTGTTAACCCGTTGACCGCCAAATTACCGCGTTCAGAAGGGTTAAGTGGTAAAGATCGCAGCGACTATCTGGCTATTGCGAAGCAGGTCATTCCGCAGTTGCAACTGGATTAATAGCTCGCCGGTAGCCCTAAATTTACGCTACCGGCGCGTTTATACCCCGCGGTATATTATTCTTTCACCGCCCATTCCAAGAGTTCCCGATGCACAAAGAGAAAAACGACGCAGCTGGTTTTATTCCGGTATTTAAAAAATCTTTTCTACATCCCTGTTTTTGGGGCGTGTGGTTAGGGGCTGGAGCAATGGCAGCGATGGCCTTCGTCCCAGCGAAATTCCGTGATCCATTATTAGCCGGAGTGGGGCGTCTGGCCGGTAAATTTGCCAAAAGTGCCCGTCGCCGTGCCCGTATCAATCTTCTTTATTGTATGCCCGAACTGCCAGAAACTGAGCGCGAACATATTATCGATCAAATGTTTGCGACCGCCGCGCAGCCGTTAATGATGATGGCTGAGCTGTGTTTCCGTGATCCGAAAAAAGTATTATCTCGTGTTCATTGGCATGGGTTGGAGGTCTTGGATGGGCTACAACAGCAAGAGCGCAATGTTATTTTATTGGTGCCCCATGCTTGGTCGATTGATATTCCGGCCATGTTGTTAGCCGAGCAGGGCAAGCCGGTCGCCGGCATGTTCCACCATCAACGCAATCCATTAGTGGATTATTTATGGAACAGTGCGCGCTTGCGGTTTGGTGGGCGAATCCATGCTCGTGAAAGTGGGATAAAACCCTTTATCAGCTCTGTGCGTCAGGGGTTCTGGGGGTATTATTTGCCGGATGAGGACTATGGCCCCGAGCAAAGTGAATTTGTTGATTTCTTCGCGACTTACAAGGCGACATTACCGGCGGTTGGGCGGTTGATGAAAGTTTGTCGTGCGGCGATTGTGCCGATGTTCCCGGTTTACAATTACCGTGAGCATCGCCTTGATATCTATATTCGTCCACCAATGGATGATTTAGCAGATGCCGATGACGCTTATATTGCGCGCCGTATGAATGAAGAAGTTGAATTGTTGGTTAAGCCGAATCCAGAACAGTATACCTGGATTCTAAAACTGCTCAAAACGCGCAAAGAAGGCGAGCTGGAGCCGTATGTTCGCAAAGATCTATAAGCGAGAATAATAAAAAAGCCCGCGGTTGATTCGCGGGCTTTTTGGTTTTTGGCTACATCATATTACTCAACACGGATAATGCGGCTGGTATTGGTGGTACCAATCGTCCCCATAACATCACCCTGTGTGACAATAACCAAGTCACCAGACACCAAGAAACCTTTATCTTTCAATCTATTGACTGCTTCAGTTGCTGCAAGAATGCCATCGGTATGAGTATCACAATAAACTGGTGTTACCCCGCGATAGATAGCCGTCAGATTCAAGGTATGGTCATGGCGCGACATAGCAAAAATCGGCAAACCGGAACTGATGCGGGACATCATCAATGCCGTACGGCCTGATTCAGTCATGGCAAGAATGGCAGTGATGCCCTTCAGATGGTTTGCCGCATACATGGTCGACATCGCAATGGCTTCTTCGACATTGTCGAACTGCACATCAAGGCGGTGTTTGGACACATTGATGCTCGGGATTTTTTCCGCTCCCAAGCACACCCGCGCCATGGCCGCAACTGTTTCGGCCGGGTACTGACCCGCTGCTGTTTCGGCTGACAACATGACCGCATCCGTACCATCGAGTACGGCGTTAGCCACGTCCATGACTTCAGCACGCGTTGGCATTGGGTTCGTTATCATTGACTCCATCATCTGGGTGGCCGTGATAACCGCACGGTTTAGCTGACGGGCACGGCGAATCAGCTTTTTCTGAATACCGACTAACTCAGGGTCGCCAATTTCAACACCGAGATCACCACGCGCCACCATCACCACGTCAGAAGCCAGAATGATATCGTCCATGGCTTCGTCTGTTGCTACCGCTTCGGCACGTTCAACTTTTGCGACAATCTGCGCATTGCAACCAGCATCACGGGCCAAACGACGTGCGTAATGCAAATCTTCACCGGTACGTGGGAAAGATACGGCCAGGAAATCGACACCAATTTTGGCAGCAGTGATAATGTCGGCTTTATCTTTCTCAGTCAGGGCTTCGGCCGACAGGCCACCCCCTAACTTATTAATCCCTTTGTTATTGGACAGGGGGCCGCCGACAGTGACTTCGGTGAACACTTTCATGCCCTGAACTTCAATAACTTTTAGCTGCACGCGGCCATCGTCCAGTAACAGGATATCACCGGGAACGACATCTGCTGGCAAGCCTTTATAATCGATACCAACTTTGTCTTTATCGCCTTCGCCTTTTGCCATATTGGCATCTAGCAGGAATTTATCGTGCACGTTAAGGAAAACCTTGCCTTCCTTAAAAGTAGATACCCGGATCTTAGGACCTTGCAAATCGCCAAGAATAGCTACATGGCGCCCCAATCTGGCGGCAATTTCACGGACTTTGTTGGCCCGTAATTCATGATCTTCAGCACTACCATGGGAAAAATTCAGGCGGACTACGTTAGCACCCGCAGCAATAATCTTTTCCAGATTATTGTCGCGGTCAGTAGCCGGCCCCAGTGTAGTAACAATCTTGGTCCTTCTGAGCCGTCTGGACATCTCTTACTCCGTTGACTGATGAAGCATGGTGTTGTTAAAACAGCGGATAATAAATCCGATAGTAAAATGTAATTAAGCTACAAATTTTACGGTGACATCGTAGTGACAACCATGTTTTACAACAACATAGTGTCATTTATGTTATCCGCTTGCGACTGTAAAACAATTGATGCATAAAATGGCCCAAGTGGGTTGCGTCTTTACACCAATGACTACATGACAAAGCGAGCTGTTAACCACGTCTTGCACCCAGTGTTATGGGTGTCAGACTGATATTATTTTTCAATAATACGCCAAATTCTCATGGCAGAAGATGCGCTAACACAAAACAAAGCGACTTCTGTTCTCGCGACCATTTACTTTTTGACACAATTCACTTTCCGACATTATTCGCCACTGTTGACCCGTGGCGAGCCTTTATCGAAGCGCGATTCTTTTAATGCATCTTTAACCCGCTTTAGGTTATCCCTGAATTTGTCCCCGCGCCGCAGGGTAAAGCCGGTCGCCAACACATCAATTAAGGTCAATTGAGCAATACGCGACACCATCGGCATATACATATCAGTATCTTCCGGCACATCTAACAACAGAGGCAATGTGGCTTCATTGGCCAATGGTGTATCGCGTGAGGTAATGGCAATCACTGTGGCATCGTTTTCACGGGCGAGCTGTGCCAGCTCAACCAGGCTTTTTGTCCGCCCAGTGTGAGATATCAATACCACGACATCCCCCTCATTGGAATTCATGCAGCTCATGCGTTGCATAACAATATCATCGAAATAAATTACCGGGATGTTGAAGCGGAAGAATTTATTCATGGCATCATGCGCTACTGCCGCTGATGCACCAAGGCCAAAGAATGATATTTTCTTCGCTTGTGTCAATAAATCCACGGCCCGATTAATGGCTGCAATATCTAAATTATTTTTCACCATATCCAAACTGGCCATGGTTGATTCAAATATTTTGCCAGTGTAAGCGGCTACACTATCATCCTCTTCAACATTGCGGTTCACATAAGGTGTGCCATTAGCCAGACTTTGTGCCAAATGCAGTTTAAAATCAGGGAAACCTTTAGTGTCTAATCGACGGCAAAAGCGGTTTACCGTGGGCTCGCTCACGTTCGCCAATTTGGCGAGGGTGGCGATGCTGGAGTGGATAGCAGTTTGTGGGGCGGCGAGGATAACCTCGGCGACTTTCCTTTCCGATTTGCTCAGAAGGTCCAGATTATTTTGGATATTTTCCAGCGTATTCATATAACGAGAGTCACCCATGGGTTT
The DNA here is from genome assembly GCF_004124235.1 of Yersinia hibernica. Taxonomy (NCBI): domain Bacteria; kingdom Pseudomonadati; phylum Pseudomonadota; class Gammaproteobacteria; order Enterobacterales; family Yersiniaceae; genus Yersinia; species Yersinia hibernica. The sequence continues at coordinate 2,043,439 of NZ_CP032487.1, read as the reverse complement.
TACCGATTTCATTTAAAGGAGAAATCTATGCCGGTTTAATGAAAATATACTACGAGCTGGAACCCGTTGGCAGAGGCATCTGGTCTGAAATGACTCTTTTTCACCAGAATATGACCTGTGTCTAATTTTCATAATGGTAAATAGTTGTCAAAAACGTCATAAAATTACATTTTAAAGTTACGCGGCCTGATTTGACGCGGCCTGCCACTCTATCGCGTATTTTTTAACCTTTCTGGCCCGCTTTTATCTGGGTTTACTGGCTATAGTCAAAGAGAGTACATTAGTAATGTAAGAAAATTACAAATATCCTGCAACGAGGAGAATAACATGGCGGTAACTAATACAGCCCAGGCAGCACAGGCGTGTGATCTGGTGATTTTCGGCGCTAAGGGAGACTTGGCTCGCCGGAAACTGTTGCCTTCCCTTTACCAATTAGAGAAAGCGGGTCACATCCACCCTGATACTCGGATTATCGGTGTAGGCCGTGCCGACTGGGATAAAGACGCGTACACAGCCGTGGTAAAGGAAGCCCTCGATACCTTTATGAAAGAGAAGCTGGATGATGAATTGTGGCAAAAGCTCAGTTCTCGTCTCGACTTCTGTAATTTAGACGTCAATGACAGCAAGCACTTTGCCAAACTGGGCAAAATGCTGGATCAAAAAAATCGCACTACGATTAACTACTTTGCGATGCCGCCGAATACTTTCGGCGCAATTTGCAAAGGTTTGGGTCAAGCGGGGCTGAATAAAGAGCCTGCCCGCGTCGTGATGGAAAAACCGCTGGGGAAAGATTTAGCCTCTTCGCGAGTGATTAACGATCAGGTCGCTGAGTATTTCAATGAGTGTCAGGTTTATCGTATTGACCATTATTTAGGTAAAGAGACGGTGCTGAACCTGCTGGCTCTGCGTTTTGCCAACTCACTATTTGCCTCAAACTGGGATAACCGCACGATTGATCATGTACAGATAACCGTTGCGGAAGAAGTGGGGATTGAAGGGCGCTGGGGCTATTTTGATCAAGCCGGTCAGATGCGCGATATGATTCAAAACCACTTACTGCAAATCCTGACCATGATTGCCATGTCACCGCCGGCAGATTTGAGTACCGACCGTATCCGTGATGAAAAAGTGAAAGTGCTGCGCTCGCTGCGCCGTATTGATCACACCAATGTGCGAGAAACCACGGTTCGCGGCCAGTATACGGCTGGTTTTGTGCAGGGTAATAAAGTTCCGGGTTATCTGGAAGAGGAAGGGGCGAATAAAAGCAGCAACACCGAAACATTCGTTTCTATCCGAGTGGATATCGATGACTGGCGCTGGGCCGGTGTGCCGTTCTATCTGAGAACCGGTAAACGTCTGCCAAGCAAATGCTCTGAAGTGGTGGTGTACTTTAAAAATCCCGCACTGAATTTGTTCCGTGAATCTTATCAACAATTGCCACAAAACAAGCTGACCATTCGTCTGCAACCGGATGAGGGTATCGAAATTGAAGTGCTGAATAAAGTGCCGGGTCTGGAGCATAAACACCGCTTACAAACTACCAAGCTTGACCTCAGTTTCTCCAAAACCTTTAACGAACAGCATATTGCGGATGCCTACGAACGGCTGTTATTGGAGACAATGCGCGGCATCCAGGCGCTGTTTGTGCGCCGTGATGAGGTTGAGGAAGCCTGGAAGTGGGTCGACTCCATCATGGATGCATGGGCTGCTGATAATGAGGCACCGAAGCCTTATCAGTCTGGGACTTGGGGGCCGGTGGCGTCTGTTGCCATGATTACGCGCGACGGCCGTTCATGGAATGAATTCGAATAAATAGCCGCCATACTTCAAGCGGCATGCGTGTTGGCTGCCTTCGCTCACCCCAGTCGCTTACTTGTGTAAGCTGCTAGGGGTTTGCTTAGTTGCCGCCTTCATGCAACTCGAATTATTCAGGATATAAATTATTTATTGTTTGATAACAGCGCCTCACTTAGGCGCAATAATAAAGAGCCGTTAGCTGGCTCGCAGGGTGATTCTTTATGGCCGGCGGGAATATTCTGCCTGCCATATTTCAACTGGCACCTTCGGGTGAGTACATGCCAATCGGCATAAGTGGAGATAACAACTGATGAAAAGCTGGAAAACGAGCGCAGAACAGATCATGACCGCAGGCCCTGTTGTCCCGGTGATCGTGATTAACAAGCTCGAGCAAGCGGTGCCGCTGGCAAAAGCCCTGGTGGCTGGTGGTGTTCGGGTGCTGGAAGTGACGTTGCGCACCCCTTGTGCTGTTGAGGCTATCCGTGCCATTGCGAAAGAAGTTCCTGAGGCGATTGTAGGGGCGGGGACGGTCCTTAATCCTCAGCAACTGGCGGATGTCGTTGATGCGGGTGCTCAATTTGCGATTAGCCCGGGGCTGACAGATGAACTGCTCAAAGCCGCGACCGCGGGCTCAATTCCGTTGATCCCGGGGATAAGCACTGTTTCAGAACTGATGCTGGGCATGAGTTATGGCCTGCGTGAGTTTAAATTCTTCCCCGCTGAGGCAAATGGCGGTGTGAAAGCCTTGCAAGCCATTGGCGGCCCATTCTCTCAAGTGCGTTTCTGCCCAACGGGCGGAATCACGCCGAACAACTATCGCGATTATCTGACGCTGAAAAGCGTGTTGTGTATCGGCGGTTCATGGTTGGTTCCTGCTGATGCGCTGGAAAAAGGTGATTACGCGCGCATTACTGAACTCGCCAAACAAGCGGTGGCGGGTGCTACAGCATAAGTTGGTGTAACTCCCTGAACTGATGGGAGAACCGGGTGTTTTTCACTCAACATAAAACCCTTGCTATGCAGGGGTTTTGTTTTTTTAGCAATACTAACTCATTATTTTTTAATCTCTTTTTATAAACTATTTATATAATTGATAGTTTGCTTTATAAAATTGGCTATGGTAAAAATAGAGCAGTTAATTATTCCAATTTGATGAGGGTTTTAGGCGTATCACACTGGGTTTGGCATACAAGAATGTGGCTAAAGCGCGTGTGGCTAAAAAAAAGAGATATATTATGATGAAAATTAATGGAATTACTTTCAAACACTCTACCTGCCAACTCTTCCTGTCAGCCATTCTGGCCAGTGAGCATCACTGGTGCAGCGAGCTATAGCGTCTTTCTTCTTCCGTTTTAAGCATACCTGTCATATTTCAAGCTGCATCTGCGCTGGCTGCGTGCAATAACCCGCATCACTTACCCAGTAAGTTCCACGGGATTATCACCCTTGCCGCCTTCCTGCAACGCGAATGATTTAAGGTATAAAAGTTTATACGCCAAGTGAGTTTCTATTTCTTACGGCCAACCTGCAATACAAAATCCTGTGGGATGTGTCGAGCGAATTGGTAACCGTAACAAATAGACCTTAGCGTGCGTTTATGCGTGTTAGGAGAAGAATGATGATTTATTGGATATTTTTAGGTCTGGCGATTGTTGCTGAAATTATCGGTACATTGTCCATGAAATACGCCAGTGTCAGTGGCGAGATGGCCGGCCACATCGTGATGTATATAATGATAACCGGCTCCTATATATTGCTGGCCCTGGCGGTCAAGAAAGTCGCATTAGGTGTGGCTTATGCTCTGTGGGAAGGGATCGGTATCCTGATTATTACTGTTTTTAGTGTGCTGTGGTTTGATGAGAGTTTATCACCCCTCAAAATTGCCGGTTTAGTGACATTGGTCGGCGGCATAATGCTAGTGAAATCAGGAACACGTAAACCGAAGAAACCAAACAGCCCAAGTCGCCATTCAGGTGAGCATCATGCAACAGCTTGAGTTTTACCATATTGCTTTCCTGGTTTTGGCCGTCATCTTGGAAATCATCGCCAATATTTTGCTGAAAATGTCAGATGGTTTTCGCCGAGTGTGGTTGGGGATATTATCACTGTTTTCAGTATTAGGGGCATTCAGTGCTTTGGCGCAAGCCGTAAAAGGTATTGAATTATCAGTGGCTTACGCTTTGTGGGGCGGGTTTGGTATTGCCGCAACCGTGGCCGCAGGGTGGATTTTGTTCAACCAGCGCCTGAACTACAAAGGCTGGATTGGCCTGATTTTACTGTTGGCCGGCATGGTGATGATCAAGTTGTCTTGACCCCCTCGTCCTGGGCGAAACAGTATTCAGTACATTCGACTAAGGGTGGCCCAATGGCTACCCTTATTATTTTAGGCGGTAGATAACTTTTTTCTGATAACTACAGCGCCGCAATGATTTTGATTTCAACTTTATAATTTGGATTCATCAACTTAGCCTCGACGGTACAGCGCACCGGCGCGCTACCATCAACTACCCAGGCATCCCAAGCTGCATTCATCGCCGCGAAATCCGCTTTATCTGCCAGAAAAATAGTGGCATCCAAAATGCGGCTTTTATCTGAGCCGAGCTGATTCAGCATCATATCAATGGCCGCCAATGTATTGGCGGTCTGGGCCGTGGCATCTGCCTCCAGATTTTCCGGTACGCTGGTATAATAAATTGTGTTGTTGAATACCACTGCGTCGGACCAACGCTTTTCTGGATTAATTCGCTCAATACTCATTTTCACTCCCTTATGTGAATGCCAATGTTAGCTTCGTCGTTAGAGTAACATAGCTTGCCGCGAGAATGTGTGGTCGCGCGGCCTGAGGCTTGGCATAATCACCGCTGATTTCGCCCGGAAGAGAACGCGTGACAGACGATTTTGCAACAGACGGCGCATTAGCGCAGGCCATTACAGGTTTTAACCCCCGAGAGTCGCAGCGCCAAATGGCGGCGGCCATCAGTGAATCTATTGCTACCAAACAGCAACTGGTCGTCGAGGCCGGTACCGGGACGGGCAAAACATTTGCTTATTTGGCCCCGGCTTTACGGGCTGATTGCAAAGTGATTATCTCGACCGGTTCCAAGGCATTACAGGACCAGCTCTATTCCCGTGATTTGCCCACTGTTGCTACCGCCTTAAAATATAAAGGAAAACTGGCGTTGCTCAAAGGGCGCTCGAATTATCTCTGTCTGGAGCGACTGGAGCAGCAATCTCTGGCCGGTGGGGAGTTAGCCAGTGAAACATTAGTGGATTTAGTCCGCCTACGTGGTTGGTCAGCTGAAACCGTTGATGGGGATATCAGTACCTGCGGTGAGGTGGCGGAAGACAGTTTTGTCTGGCCGTTAGTGACCAGCACCAATGATAACTGTCTGGGCAGTGATTGCCCGCTGTATAAAGATTGTTTCGTGGTGAAAGCCCGCCGCCGGGCGATGGACGCTGACGTGGTGGTGGTTAACCACCATTTATTCCTGGCGGATATGGTGGTGAAAGAGAGCGGATTTGCTGAGCTAATCCCCAGCGCCGATGTGATGATTTTCGATGAAGCCCATCAAATACCTGATATTGCCAGCCAATATTTTGGCCAACAACTGACCAGCAGGCAGTTAATGGATCTGGCGAAAGACATCATTATTGCTTATCGCACTGAAGTGCGGGACTCGGCTCAGTTACAAAAAAGTGCCGACCGGCTGACACAAAGTGCGCAAGATTTTCGTTTAGTTCTGGGGGATCCGGGCTATCGCGGTAATTTGCGTGATGTGATGGAGCAGCCCGCGATTCAGCGGGCATTGTTATTGCTCGATGATGCCCTGGAGTTGTGTTACGACGTGATGAAACTGTCACTTGGGCGCAGTGCCATGCTGGATGCAGCCTTTGAAAGAGCCACGGTATATCGTAATCGTCTTAAGCGATTAAAAGATGTCAGCACCCCGGGTTACAGTTATTGGTATGAATGCAATTCACGCCATTTTGTCTTGGCCCTCACGCCACTTTCGGTTTCTGACCGTTTTCGCGAATTAATTGAAGAAAAGCCCGGCAGCTGGATCTTCACCTCCGCGACTTTATCGGTGAATGACCAGTTGTCACATTTCACCTCACGGCTGGGGCTGACCAATGCCCAAACGCTGTTACTGCCCAGCCCATTTGACTATGCCAATCAAGCATTGCTGTGTGTGCCGCGTAATTTGCCCACCGCCAATGAGCCGGGGGCCGCACGTAAACTGGCGGTGATGCTAAAACCGTTAATTGATGCCAACCAAGGGCGCTGTTTCTTCTTATGTACTTCTCACCAGATGATGCGCGGGCTGGCGGAAGAGTTCCGTGCCAGCATGACCTTGCCGGTGTTAGTGCAAGGGGAAACCAGCAAAGGCCAGCTCTTGGCACAGTTTGTGGCGGCCGGTAATGCACTGCTGGTGGCGACGAGCAGTTTTTGGGAAGGAGTTGATGTGCGCGGCGATGCTCTCTCTTGTGTCATTATTGATAAACTGCCATTTACATCGCCAGATGACCCGTTGTTGAAAGCGCGTATTGAAGATTGCCGTCTGCGCGGCGGTGATCCGTTCAATGATGTGCAATTGCCGGATGCCGTGATTACTCTGAAACAAGGGGTGGGGCGCTTGATTCGTGACATTGACGACCGCGGCGTGCTGGTCATCTGTGATAATCGGCTCGTCATGCGCCCGTATGGCGCGATGTTCCTCAATAGTTTGCCACCTGCACCACGAACCCGCGATCTGGCGAAAGCCATCGCTTTTCTCAAGCAGCGTGATTGAGGGAAAAGCCAGGAAGGGTGTGCTATCATGCGCGCCCTGTGTTGAATTCATACTCTTTTCCTGCCGAGGTTGGCATGTCCACGCGAATTTTAGCGATAGATACCGCAACAGAAGCTTGCTCTGTCGCACTCTGGAACAACGGCGAAGTTCAGGCGCTATTTGAACTTTGCCCACGAGAACACACTCAACGAATTTTACCGATGGTGCAGCAAGTGCTAGCGGAGTCGGGCCTGTCACTACAACAACTCGATGCCCTTGCTTTTGGCCGCGGCCCTGGCAGTTTTACCGGGGTGCGCATTGGTATCGGGATTGGTCAGGGGCTGGCATTGGGTGCTGACTTGCCGATGATTGGTGTTTCCACCTTGCAAACCATGGCTCAGGGGGCATTTCGCCTAATGGGTGCTTCCCGGGTATTAGCGGCGATAGATGCTCGTATGGGCGAAGTCTATTGGGGGGAGTTTGCTCGCGATGATGCCGGGCATTGGCTGGGAGAAGCCACTGAAGCTGTGATGACCCCAGCGCAAGCATTGGTGCGCGCTCAGGTGTTGAGCGGCACTTGGGCCACAGTGGGCACTGGCTGGCAGACCTACCCTGATTTGATTAGCGACAGCCACATTGTGCTGACTGACGGCCAAATAACCTTGCCACATGCCGAAGATATGTTGCCACTGGCATTATCTTCCTGGATAGCCGGGCAGGTGGTCAGTGTGGAAAATGCTGAGCCGGTGTATCTGCGCAATGAAGTGACCTGGAAAAAACTGCCGGGCCGCTAGAATGGGTTGATGGCGGGGTGACTTGAAAAATTAAGGGCATACCCGCCTTCCCACCACGCGAATTATTTAAGGTAGCGCAACTTATCATCCTGTTTAGCGTCTAAAATATTAACATAGCTTTAGATATGATAAGGAGCAGCATGCTATGACGACAAATACGTCAGCAACTCAATCTATAAAAAACAGAAGCCGTAAATGGCTGTCTGCCGGGCTGGGGTTGGGTGTTTTGCTGCTTTCCGGTTGTGTCACCATCCCTCCCGCGATTCAGGGGACAACCGCTACACCGCAGCAAAATCTAAATTTGGTGCGCACTGATCCTAAGGTATTTATTGGTCAGGAAGCGCGTTTTGGTGGCTCAGTCATTAATGTTACTAATGAGGCTCATCGTACCCGGCTGGAAATCGCCAGTGTGCCGCTAGATTCAGGTGCTAGACCCATTTTGGGTGAGCCTTCACAGGGGCGAGTCATTGCTTATGTGAATGGTTTCCTGGATCCCGTCGATTTCCGAGGGCATCTTGTCACGGTTGTCGGGCCGATTACCGGAGTTGAAGCCGGGAAGATTGGCAGGACTCCTTATGACTTTGTGGTGATGAATGCGACAGGTTATAAGCGCTGGCATCTTGAACAGCAAGTTATCATGCCACCGGTGATGGGCCCTTGGGGTTACCACTATCCGGGCATGTGGGGCCCGGAATGGGGGGGATGGTACAGTCCGGGGCCGGCACAGATACAAACTATTGTGACGGAATAGTGGGTTGGCAGCATAAACTTACCCGTGACGAAGATAAGGGCGCTGAATTCAGCGCCCTTTTTATTACAATCAAATGGTTATCTTAAATAACATCATAAAAAACGATGATAAATTGATTTTATTAACCGCGACTTGTGAATATTTGCCAGATGGCCTGATTGTGGTGTCTCAGCAGCAGAAAATAGTGACCTATATCTCAACCTCAAAATTGTTTAAAAGCAAACTGGTACGCTGAGTTAAAATATTGTTAAAGTTCTGATGTAAGTTCGTTGGCTTTTATATATTGGCGACCAATAATAATTCAGGAGCGCTACCTTGGAAAAAGTATGGCTAAAACGATATCCGGCAGATGTGCCCGCAGAAATTGACCCGGATCGCTATTCTTCTTTGGTGGAAATGTTTGAAAACGCAGCATTGCGCTATGCGGACCAACCTGCGTTTATCAATATGGGGGAGGTGATGACCTTCCGTAAGCTGGAGGAGCGTAGCCGTGCTTTCGCCGCCTATCTCCAGCAAGGTCTGGGGTTACAAAAAGGCGACCGCGTGGCATTAATGATGCCCAACCTGCTGCAATATCCTATCGCCTTGTTTGGTATTTTGCGTGCAGGTATGGTTGTGGTGAATGTTAACCCACTGTATACGCCGCGAGAGTTGGAGCATCAGCTCAATGATAGTGGGGCTGCGGCTATTGTTATTGTTTCTAACTTTGCCCACACACTGGAAAAAGTCGTTTTTAAAACCCAAGTTAAGCACGTTATTTTGACCCGCATGGGTGACCAATTGTCGACTGCCAAAGGTACACTGGTCAATTTCGTGGTGAAATATATTAAGCGCTTGGTGCCGAAATACTATTTACCTGATGCCATTTCATTTCGCACCGCATTACAGAAAGGCCGGCGCATGCAGTATGTGAAGCCGGATGTCATCAATACCGATATGGCATTCTTGCAATATACTGGCGGCACCACCGGCGTGGCGAAAGGCGCAATGCTCACTCACCGCAATATGCAGTCGAATCTGGAACAAGCTAAGGCGGCTTATGCGCCATTGTTACAGCCGGGCCATGAATTGGTCGTGACGGCGCTGCCGCTCTATCATATTTTTGCGTTGACCATGAACTGCCTGCTGTTTATCGAGCTAGGCGGGCGCAGCTTATTAATCACTAACCCGCGTGATATTCCAGGGATGGTGAAAGAACTCAGCCGCTATCCGTTCACGGCGATGACGGGGGTCAATACGTTATTTAATGCGCTGTTAAATAATGAGGAATTCACCAAGTTAGACTTCTCATCATTGCGGCTCTCAGTCGGCGGTGGTATGCCAGTACAAAAGGCGGTAGCGGAGAAGTGGGAAAAGCTGACCGGCAAGCATTTGCTGGAAGGCTATGGTTTGACCGAATGTTCGCCTTTAGTGACCGGCAATCCTTATGATTTGAAACATTACAGTGGCAGTATTGGCCTACCCGTCCCTTCAACGGATGTTCGGCTAGTTGATGATGAGGGGCACGATGTTGCGTTGGGGCAGCCGGGCGAACTATGGGTGCGTGGGCCACAAGTTATGGTAGGCTATTGGCAGCGGCCAGATGCGACCGATGAAGTGCTGAAAGAGGGTTGGCTGGCAACGGGTGATATCGCGACGCTAGACGAACAAGGTTTCTTGCGCATTGTTGACCGTAAAAAGGATATGATTTTGGTCTCGGGTTTTAACGTCTACCCTAATGAGATTGAAGATGTGGTGGCGTTGCATGCGAAAGTGCTGGAGTCTGCGGCTGTTGGCGTGCCTAATGAGGTCTCCGGTGAGACAGTAAAATTGTTTGTCGTGAAAAAAGATGCCTCATTGACGCAGGAAGAGCTGCTAACCCATTGCCGCCGCTACCTAACAGGGTATAAAGTACCGAAAATAGTAGAGTTCCGTGACGAATTGCCGAAATCGAATGTTGGCAAAATTTTGCGCAGGGAACTGCGTGACGAGCAGATTAAGACTAAGTCGAGTGAGCAAAACGCCGCTTAGCTTAACGAGGGAATCACTCAATCATCATCAACAACGCCGGTTATCACCGGCGTTGTTGTGTTTGCCATAGAACTAACGACTATATAGAGAATCACGTTTTGAATTATCAGTTGATCACGACCGACAGTGCCTTGCAGCAGGTTTGCGAACAAGCTCGAACCCATGCCCACGTTGCACTGGATACCGAGTTTGTTAGAACCCGCACTTACTATCCTCAGTTGGGCCTGATTCAACTGTATGACGGTGAGCAACTTTCACTGATTGACCCGTTGCCCATCACCCAGTGGCAACCTTTCCGTGAGTTGCTACAAGACCTGAATGTGGTGAAATATCTCCATGCCGGTAGCGAAGATCTGGAAGTATTCTTGAATGCCTTTGAGCAAATGCCCACCCCTATGATTGATACACAAGTATTGGCTGCATTTACTGGCCGTACATTATCTTGTGGTTTTGCCATGCTGGTGAATGAGTTTGAAGGTATCGAATTAGATAAAAGCGAATCTCGCACGGACTGGATTGCCCGGCCACTCAGTGAAAAACAGTGTGATTACGCGGCTGCGGATGTATTTTACCTGTTACCGCTGGCGGCTAAATTAGTGGCAGCAACTGAAGCCGCAGGGCGTATGGACG